>CADBYT010000005.1 GCA_902798975.1 uncultured Bacteroidia bacterium
CTCCCAGTTCATGGGCAAGCTGAACGCCCAGAATATCGGACTGAACCGCAAGGTCCTCGCCGACCTCGCGATGAACAATCCGCAGGCGTTCGAAGCGATCATCAACTCTGTAAAATAATATTGTAAGAACGTGAGCCTGAAGGAATTCACCCGCAACAAATGGACAAAGTTCGCCTTTTGGGCTTTGCTCTATACGGCGTGGGTAATCTGGCTCGGGAACTTCTGGTGGCTTTTCGGCCTGGTGGTGGTATTCGACATCTTCATCACCCGCAAGGTTCACTGGAACTTCTGGAAGAAGCGCTACAAGGAAGGGGAGAAGCATAGCAGCTGGAATGACTGGCTCGACGCCGCCATCTTCGCTGTCATCGTGGTCACCTTCGTCAACATGTTCTTCTTCCAGGCCTTCAAGATTCCTTCATCCTCGATGGAGAGCAGCCTCTACACAGGAGACCACCTCTTCGTGAGCAAATTGACATACGGTCCCCGGATCCCCCAGACTCCCCTGACCATTCCCTTCACGCACAACGTGATCTTCGGACGCGAGTCCTACTCGACCCTCATCCAGAACGATTACCGCCGGCTGAAAGGATTCCGGGAAGTTAGACGCGGCGATTGCGTGGTGTTCGGTTTCCCCAACGGGGACACCGTCCTGCGCAGAGATCCCGTTGCGGATTACCACATGCTGGTGCGCGTACTTGGCAGGCCGGCGGTGGACAAGCTGGGAGAGAAGGTTGTCCGCCCGATGGACAAAAAAGACCACTACGTGAAGCGTTGCGTCGCGATCCCCGGGGATACCCTGGAGGTCAGGGACGGCCTGGTGTGGGTGAACGGCGAGCAGCAGCCGACTTATCCCGGTCTGCAGCTCAGCTACAAGGTCATCACCACCGGCCAGAAGATCAACGCCAAGACGCTGGAGAAGCTCGGCATCAACTCCGCCGAAGCCTGGTTCGATGCAGCATTGCCCGGTTATCCGGCGCTCTGCCTGACGGCCGGCATGCTGGAGGAACTGCAAAAAGTGAACTCCATCGTCAGCATCACGCCGAACCTGGAGACCGATCCGGCGTCCGTGGTGCAGGAGATCTTCCCCTTCACGCCGGACACCGGCTGGACACGGGACTACTTCGGTCCGCTGTGGATTCCCCGCAAGGGGGCCACGGTCGCGCTCACACAGGACAATGCCGCGCTCTACGAGCGGATCATCACGGCCTACGAAGGCGGCGACCTGCAGCAGGCGCTCCGCGATGGCTCATACACGTTCAAGCAGGATTATTACTTTATGATGGGTGACAACCGGCACAATTCGCTCGACTCCCGCTACTGGGGGTTTGTCCCCGAAGACCACATCGTCGGCCGCCCGGCCCTGATCTGGCTCTCCACGGATAGCGCGAAACGGTTCCCCAAGAACATCCGGTGGCGCAGATTCCTTAAGTTTCTGTAGGTTTCAATTTGGAAATCAGAAAATTAAAAGCGATATTTGCACCCCGCTTCAAGAAAAAAGAGATAAAAAAGATACAACCATGGCAAAAGTTTGTCAAATCACCGGAAGGAAGAGAATGAAAGGCAACAACGTTGCCCATTCCAAGCTGCGCACCAAGCGCGACTTCTCCCTGAACCTCAAGAATAAGCGTTTCTGGAGCGAGGAGGAGCAGAGGTATGTGACCCTCAAGGTTTCTTGCAAGGGTATGCGGATCATCGAGAAGAACGGCCTCGAGGCCACGCTTCGCGATGCCAAGAAGAAAGGATTGATTAACCTTGTTTAAACTCTAGTATTATGGCAAAGAAAACGAAAGGAAACAGGGTGCAGGTCATCCTCGAATGCACGGAGCAGAAGGCCAGCGGCGTTCCCGGCATTTCCCGCTACATCACCACCAAGAACAAGAAGAACACGCCTGACCGTCTCGAGCGCAAGAAGTACAATCCGTACCTCAAGAAGGTCACGGTCCATCGTGAAATCAAATAATTAAAGGAGATTAGATTATGGCAAAGAAAGCCGTTGCAACCTTCGCAGCCAAGGCCGGTGCCAAGAGCATGGTCAAGTGCATCCGCATGGAGAAATCCCCCAAGACCGGCGCTTACGTCTTCACGGAGCAGCTCGTCGAGGCCGAAAAGGCCAAGGAATTTTTCGACAGCAAGAAATAATTTCTCCTGATTAGAGATAAAGCCGGTCTTTCGACCGGCTTTTTTCGTTCATTTTTTGTATCTTTGTAAGCTATGGCAATGAGTTTCTTTCAACGGATTTCCCGGGCCGTGATCGGCAAGTCGAGGGTCGACGACGACACCCTCGACGCGATCGAGGAGGCCCTGGTCGAGTCGGACATGGGCGTCGAGACGACCTTGAAGGTCATCGACCGCCTGGAAGAGCGCGTCGAGCGCGACAAGTTCATGTCGTTTGACGAGCTGGTGGGCCTGCTCCGCGAGGAGATAGGGTCGCTGGTGGGGGAGAGCGTGGAGCCGTTCGACTTCAGCAAGAAACCCTACGTCATCCTGGTGGTGGGCGTGAACGGCGTGGGCAAGACCACGACGATAGGCAAACTGGCCGCCATGCTGAAGGCCCAGGGCAAGAAGGTCCTGCTCGGCGCTGCGGACACCTTCCGCGCGGCGGCGGTGGACCAGCTGACCATCTGGGCGGAGCGCGCCGATGTGGACCTCGTCAAGCAGGCGATGGGTTCCGATCCGGCCTCCGTGGCGTACGACACCGTCCAGGCTGCGGTGGCGCGCGGCGCCGACGTGGCGATCATCGACACGGCGGGGCGCCTGCACAACCGCATCGACCTGATGAACGAGCTCACAAAGATCCGCAACGTCATCCGAAAGGTGGTCCCCGACGGGCCGCACGACGTGATGCTGATTCTGGACGCCTCCACGGGCCAGAACGCCTTCGCGCAGGCGAAGGAATTCGCCCGGGCCACGGATATCACCTCCCTGACCGTCACCAAGCTCGACGGCACGGCCAAGGGCGGCGTGGTCGTGGGTGTGTCCGACCAGTTCCACATCCCGGTGAAGTTCATTGGCGTGGGCGAGGGCATAAACGATTTGAAGGTCTTCGACAAGCAGGAATTTGTGGAGCAGCTGTTCGCTCCGGAAGATTTGAAATAGATAAAAAGACAAAGATATGAAGCTCAGTTACAATTGGCTCAAGGAGTATTTGAAGTGTGACCTCACCCCGCAGGAAGTGGCGGACGCGATGACCGCGATCGGCATCGAAGTGGACGGTGTGGAGGAGCAGGAGCAGATCCCCGGCGGACTCGCCGGTGTCGTGGTGGCCCGCGTACTCACCTGCGAGGCCCATCCGGATTCCGACCACCTGCATGTGACCACGGTGGACGCCGGCGCGGGCGAACCTCTGACGGTGGTCTGCGGCGCACCCAACGTGGCGGCCGGCCAGAAGGTCCTCTTCGCCCAGATCGGCACCGTGCTCCCGGGCGACTTCAAGATCAAGAAATCCAAGATCCGCGGCATCGAGTCCTTCGGCATGATCTGCGCCGAAGACGAGCTCGGCATCGGCACGGACCACGCAGGCATCATGGTCCTGCCGGAGGAGGCCGTGGTCGGCACGCCCGCCAAGGAATACCTCCAGCTGGGTACGGAGGCGGTGATCGAATATGAGATTACGGCCAACCGCATCGACGCGGCCTCCCATTGGGGCGTGGCCCGCGACCTGTACGCCTGGCTCCGCCTGAACGGCCGTCCCTGCGAGCTCGTGAAGCCCTCTGTTGACGCTTTCCGCGAGGGCGCGGGCGAAGGCCTGCCCATCGAGGTGCGCGACACCGACGGCGCTCCGCGCTATACCGGCATCACGGTCAAGGGCGTGAAGGTCGGCCCGTCGCCGGAATGGCTGCAGCATCACCTGACCAGCATCGGACTGCGTCCGATCAACAATATCGTGGACATCTCCAACTTCGTGCTTTTCGAGCTCGGACAGCCTCTCCACACCTTCGACGCCGGCAAGATCGGCGGCGGCCGCGTGGTGGTGCGCCGTGCCGCACAGGGCGAAGTGATCCGCACGCTCGACGGCGTGGAGCGCAAGCTCGACGCGCGCGACATGGTCATCGCCGACACGCAGGTGCCGATGTGCATCGCGGGCGTGTTCGGCGGCGAGGACAGCGGCGTGACCGAGGCCACCACGGACGTGTTCGTGGAGAGCGCCTACTTCGATCCCGCCTCCATCCGCCGCACCTCCAAGAGCCAGACCCTGCAGACCGACGCCTCGTTCCGCTACGAGCGCGGCGCCGACCCGGAGATTCCCATTTACGCGCTCAAGCGCGCCGTACTCCTCATCCTGGAGTGCGCCGGCGGCGAGGTCGTGGGCAAGATCCGCGAATCCTACCCGAAGCCCTACGAGCGCAAGCGCATCGAGCTGGACTACGACCGCATCGAGCGTTTCGCCGGGCAGGCGATCGGCCATGACACCATCGAGAACCTCCTGACCTGGCTGAATTACGACTTCCTCGAGAAGCGCCCCGGCGGTGCCGTGGTGGCCGCCCCGTCCTACATGGTGGACGTGTACCGCGAGTGCGACGTGGTGGAGGAGATCCTCCGCGTCTACGGCTACGACAACATCGCCCTGCCGCACCATATGAAGATGTCGGTTTCCGCCACGCCGAAGCCGGATCCCGAAGCGGTGCGCAACGCCGTGTCCAACTTCCTCGCGGCGAATGGCTTCGTGGAAATCATGAACAATTCCCTGACCAAGGGGGACTACTATACCGGGCTGCAGACCTTCCCGGCCGAGAAGTGCGTGCGCATCGTGAACCCGCTCAGCCAGGATCTTAACGTGATGCGCCAGACCCTCATTCTGGGCGGCCTGGAGGTCATCGCCTATAACCTGAACCGCCAGATCTCCTCGCTGCGTACCTTCGAGTACGGCAGCGTCTACAGCCGCCTGACCGACAAGCCGGGCGAGACACTGGAGGGTTACGAGGAGCATACCTGCTTCACCCTGATGCTGACCGGCACGCCGGAGAAATCCTGGCGCGCGGAGCCTGCGAAGAGTGATTATTTCCAGCTGAAGGGTTACCTGGAGCTGCTCCTGCGCCGCTACGGCGCCGAACTGGACCAGCTGTGGACCGAGGCGGCCCCGTCCGATATCTGGGCGGAGGGCATGTCCTATTCGCTCCCCGGCAAGGGCCCGCAGCTCGCGGTGATGGGCACGGTCAATCCCGCGCTCACGCGCAAGTTCGGCATCAAGCAGCCGGTCTTCGCCGCCGAGATCAACTGGCCGGCCCTGTTCGCGCTCGTGAAGCGCGACAAGGTGAGCTTCAGCGAACTGCCGAAGTTCCCGGCCGTGCGCCGCGACCTGGCGTTGCTGCTCGACGAGGGCGTCAGCTACGGAGACCTGCGCGCCGCAGCCTTCAAGCAGGCGAAGAAACTGCTGAAGCAGGTAGGCCTGTTCGACGTGTACCGCGGCGACAAGATCCCTGCCGGCAAGAAGCAGTACGCGCTGAGTTTCGTGATCCAGGATCTGGAGCGTACGCTCACGGACCAGGATACCGAGCGCCTGATGGAACGCCTGCTGGATACGTTCAAGAAAGATTTCGGCGCCCAGCTCAGGTAGGTGATGCGCCGGGCGGGTCATATCGTGGCATTGGCGGCGCTCCTGGCGGCGCTCTGCGCCTGCAACCGCGCCCGCGTAATCCCGGAAAATGACCTGATCCGCATCTATCACGACATGTTCCTGGCCGACCAGTGGGTCCGGGACAACCCGGACCGCCGTTCAGCCGTCGATACGACCCTGCTTTTCGATCCGATTTTCCGTCGCTACGGCTACGACTTTGAGGATTACGACCGGACGGTCCACTACTACATCGACCACAACGAGAAATATGTGAAGCTCCTGAACAAAGTGGAGGAACAGCTGAAGAAGGAAGGGGAGCGCCTGCAGAAAGAAGCCGACATCCTGACGGCCCGGGAAGTGGAACTGAACCGCTTCCGCCGGGGTTACCGCAGGTCGGATTTTTCGTCGGATTCGCTGCGCTGGGCTTTCCCGCAGCGCCTCTGGCCGCTTGATACCACAAATACACAACTATATGGATTATCTGAAGAAATACGGCTACAGCCCCGTGGAAGAAGAGGTGGCGAACCGAATCCAAAAGGTGGCTTCCAGCCTGGAGGGACTCTCCTCCCCGGAAGTGCTGAAGAAGTGCTTCGCCCTGATGGATTTGACCACGTTAAAGTCAAATGACACCGTCGCGTCCGTCAGCAAGCTGGTGGACAAAGTGAACCGCCTCCCGGAGGAGTATCCGGACTACCCGCTGCCCGCTTCGGTGTGCGTCTATCCCAATTTCGCCTCCGTCGTGCGGGAGCGCCGCTGCAGCCCGGAGTTACACGTGACCACGGTCGCCAGCTGCTTCCCTTCGGCGCAGAGTTTCCTGGAGGTGAAGGTGCAGGAGTGCGTGCTGGCCGTGCGGAACGGCGCGGACGAGGTGGACATCGTCCTGGCGCTCAACGCCTTCCTGGCGGAGGATTACGACGCCGCGGCGAATGAGATCGTGCAGATGAAGCAGGCCATCGATGCAGAGGCCGCCCGCCAGGGCCGCCCCGTCGTGCTCAAGGTCATCCTGGAGACGGGCCTGCTCGTCACGCCGGAGCGCATCGCGCAGGCCTCGTTCCTGGCGATGGAGGCGGGTGCCGACTTCATCAAGACCTCGACCGGCAAGGTGGAGGTGAACGCCACGCCGACGGCTGCCTGGGTGATGTGCGAATGCATCAAGGCCTTTTACGCCAAAACCGGTCGCAAGGTCGGCTTCAAGGCCGCCGGCGGCATTTCCAACGATCGCGACGCCCTGCTCTATTATTACATCGGCGCCACGGTGCTGGGCAAAGAATGGGTTGACAAGGCGACTTTCCGCTTCGGCGTGAGCCGTCTGGGCAATAGCCTGATGGGTGCAATCGAACAAAAGACGGTCAATTTCTTCTGAAAAATGTGATTCTTTCAGTCCCTGAGACCAGGAAAATCGGCCCTGCACGCTTGCGTGTGGGGCTTTTTTGAAATTAAACGATTAATCGGAAATGTAAACGGATCGTTCGTGCGACCTTTGCCGGAGTTAAACTATTTGGCTTATGAAAAGGTTGTTTGAACTTTCTTTGACGGCCCTGCTGGCCGTCTGCTGCACCTCCGGTGTGCTGGAACCTGTTGTCGAGACGCCCACGCCTTCTCCTGCGGTCGACGACTCCGACATGATCATCCTTGGCGAGCAGCTGGAGGATCCCTATTCCGTGGAGAACATGACCAAGGCGCTGGAAGCTGTCTACCCGACCAAAGCCGGCATCCGAGTGCCCGTGCCCGCGACCCATTATTATATGCGTTTCCTGCCGAAGAACCGGAAGGAGTATGATATCCTGGAGAGAGAATATACCCTGCTGGATCATCCGCTGGATTACGAAATCGTGCGGGATGGGGACTGGTACCATGATCCTGAGATTCCGGACGGACAGATTACCTGGCAGTATGCGGTCGTGCCTGTGGATGCCTCCACGCCTCACCTCATCCGCAGTGAGATCCTGCACGGCTGCTACATCCCTTCTGAGCGGGCGGAGACCAAATCGGAGGACGGCATCGACTGGGCGGCCGTGGAGCGAGAATCGTTCCGCCTGACGGGCAACGAGGCCATGCTGGAGGCTCCGACCAAGGGCGGCGACGCCGAAGCAAAGCCGGCCGGCCGCATTTCTATCGTGGATCCGGCCCGGGGCGGGGAGCCGGAAGGCGTTCGCGGCGTGCAAGTGGCCTGCAATCTCTTTGTCAAGACGGGGAGTGCCTTTACCGACGAGGACGGGCGCTACCAGATGTCGCAGGGCTTCGCCGGGAAGCCCCGCTACCGGCTTATCTTCAAGAATTCGTCCGGCTTCAACATCGGCTTCAACCTCCTGCTGGTGCCCGCCTCCGTGTCCACGCTGGGCAACGGGGAGGCGGCGGGCCTGGACGCGCAGGTGGACCGGAATTCCGACCGGAAACTCTTCAGCCGCTGCGTGGTCAATAACGCCGGCTACGACTACATCCAGCGTTGCAGCTCCACCTCGCCGTCCATCAAGACGCCGCCGTCCAACCTGCGTCTGTGGCTGTTCCAGGGCCTTGATGTCAGCATCACCGCCATGCTGCAGCAGGGCGCGATCATCGACAATGGCCAGATTGGGAAGCTGCTGGGAATCTATGCCGTTCTGTTGAAGATCTTCCTGCCGGACATCATGCTCGGCCTCAAGGGCCAGGATGACTATGACGACATCTACGCGGAGGCCATGCACGCGTTCGCGCATGCCAGCCATTTCAAGCAGGCGGGGATCCTCTACTGGGACAAATATGTCCGTTTCCTGGTCAAATCCTACATTACTTCAAGTTTCACGGTTTACGGCACGGGATCGGAGGAGGACCACGGCTACTGTGAGGTGGGGGAGATGTGGGCCCATTTCTTCCAGACCGTGCTCTACCGGGAACGTTACGGGGACGAGAACGTGCCGCAGTTCGGCGACCGCCAGTGGTTCCGCCCGCAGATCCTGTTGGAGCTGGAGAAGCAGGGCCTGGATGCCAACCGCATCTTCCAGGTGCTCGGCTCGGACGTAACGGACCGGGAGATGTTCCAGAAGAAGCTGATCAGCTATTATCCGGAGTACAAGGCGGCCATTAATGAGGCCTTTGCGAAGTACAATTGAGAATTGCGGTGGACCGTGCAGATTTTTTTGTCATTTTTCCAAAATGTTGTATCTTTGCAGTCCATTCGAGCGCGGGTGGCGAAATGGTAGACGCGCTAGTTTCAGGAGCTAGTGTCAATTGCGACGTGTGAGTTCGACTCTCATCCCGCGCACCAGAAATGGCCTCAGAGATACTCTGGGGCCATTTTTGTATATAATCTGCCTCAGGAGCGCGATGCTAGAACGGATAGCCTATGCCAAAATTGAGGCGAAGGGCGTCCAGGACGGATGGCATGTTGTAATAGGTGGTGATGGGCTGGCTGTAATCCGGCTTGAATTCTTTGTCGTATCTGTATGTCTGGTAAGGGGCGTGGATTCCAAACCCGAGGTCCAGACGGATAACCAGACCGTCAAGGTCCAGGCGAATTCCGGCGCCCGTGCCAAGGGCTATCTGATTGGCAAAATAGGGATTGTTGATAATGCCGTCATACAGCCTTTCCGTAAGGCCCAGGAACTGTGCTAATGTCGCATATTCCTCCTCGTCAAGACCTTCGGCGGAATTGTGCCAGTTCCATGTATTGCCGGCATCAATGAATACGGCGCCGTTGATTTTCCAGAAGAGAGGGAAACGAAGCTCGGCATTGGCTTCCAGTTTCACTTCTCCGGCGTGGAAATAGTTTTGGTTGAATTTGGTGCTATGGAAATTGCCCGGTCCGTAGGTGTAGGGCGGAGCCGCACGCAGGCTGTTGGGGCCGCCGGCATAGAAGTTTTCGGAGAGCGGAGCACCGCCGGAGTTCCCCGTGGGAAGGGCAGCGCCGGCATAAAGACGTGTAGCGATGCACACATTCTCCGTAATGGCAAATCTGTTCCACAGTTCAGCCGTAAACTTGACAAACCGGTCGACGGGAAGCTTGCTGATCGCGCCAAGCAGGTTGCCGGACTCCTTGATTTCGAAGTCGAGCATGGTATTGACCCTCCGGTGTGAGCGGTAATCGTTATAGGTAATATTATAACTGATGGCGGGGACAAACTCGTCGCTGGCCATCATCTTGAGCGCCTCCGGGTTCCCGGCAGTAGCAACGAGAAATTCCTCCGACATCCGGGTTTTTACCAAAGAAAGCGAGAAGGGCGTGATCATGTGCGTGAAGTAGCCCCCCGGGCGGATGAAATAGGAAAACGCCCCGGAGAGCTTGTGAACGCCATAGCCGCCGGCAATATTCTCGTACTTGTACCCCAGGCGGTAGCGTGTGTCTCCGTTGGGGAGATTGTCCCCGAACCATTGCAGATACGGGAAGGTAAGCGAGGCGTCCAGGCCGAACTTGTAGGTGTCGGTTCTTTGGAGGTCTCCCTGCTGCCGGTTGCGAAGCGACCAATAGTACGCCCCGTGAGCCTTCACCGCGAAGGTTTCTCCCCGGCCCATCAAATTCCGGGTGGAATATGTGAGGTTAAGGTTGGGTCCGACACTGGTATTGGAACGGTAGGCAATGTCGGCGTCGGTGGAGAAATTGTAGGAGCGCTGGTCTTTTTCCCACGCCCTGTTGAGCACCACGCCGATGCCGGACTTGAACAGTTCGCCCTCGAAGATGTTGTCGTAATCCCGCTTCGAGAACGCGCGCAGCAGCATATTCCCCGACGGGGTGAGCTTATAGTCGGCGGACAGATGATTCAGGAAACCGTTGGCTTTGTTCACCTCCGGATTGTCGGAAATAACGGAACCCACGGTAAGGCGCAGCCTGTCATTAAACAATGCTTTGCTAAGGACGATATTCATGTCGCTGGTCCTTCCGGACGCGTGTTCCGTTTCTCCGCTGCTGATATCCACCTCAACGATTTGCCCCATCTTGGAATTGGCCATGGCGGCATTGATGCGGCTGTTGATAATGCTGGAAAGGGCATATCCGCTTTGTTGCGCCGCCTCGTTGCTGTCTCCCATATACATTCCGGTCGCCAGCAGGGCCGCCGCAATCCCGTCACGGGTGTCCTCGTCCATGGAGGCGATTTCGCGCGTGATGGTCTCGTCCTGCGGTGCTTCCAGGAAAAAGCCGATGGCGTTGAGGCCCAGCGAATCCAGCACCCCGTTCACCCTCACACCTGTGTTGAAGGTGACACGGCGGGTCTCTTCTCCCTCCGACTGGACATCGGCCTTCACCTGCTGCGAAGCCGAGACATTGATCAGCGTCTGGCCCAGCGGCCCGTTGAAGGAGACATGGCTCCCCGGATCCACTTTGAAGGGCATGATCGGGTAAAGTTTGGGAGAATAACGCACTACGCCGTCGTCTATGAGAAGCTTGCCGCCCAGGTTCAGTTGCCCCTCGGCTACGTCGTACTGCACGTTCACCGTGCCGTGCGGCCGCACCTGCGCCAGGTTCTTCTTGTCAATGGGATAGGTGATTTCCGTAGTGGGAAGGACCGTGACGTCCACGTTGGCAAGGATGGCGTCCAGCGAACCCGTGACGCTGCCCCGGATATCGGTTTCCAGGTTCCCGTAGACAGGGATGGGGCCATCCTTGGGCAGCGGGGTAGGACAGAAGTTTTCGGCGTCAAGGCCTATGTCCAGGATCTGGGTGCCCAGATCCAAGCCCCCGCTCAGAGACAGATAAGTGCTGTCGGCGCCATAAATACGCAAGCCGTTGAAATCCACCTTGTTATGCAACATGACGATAGGCGTCTCACCCAGGGTGAGCTTTACGTCGTAAGGCTTGTACAGGATGCTTAATTCCCGCGGCAGGACCTCGGCCGAGAGGTCCAGATTGGCCGGCAGGCCGTCGGCTACAGCCGTGGCCTGGACGAATCCTCCCAGGCCGATATCTTCCTGCTGAAGGATGCCGCTCACCAGTTCCGTGGGGATGTCATTCAGGCGCACATCGGCCCGGAGGGCGTTGTCATAGGCTTCCGACGGCGAAATACGGATATCGGCCGTACGGTCTCCAAGGTCCATGTCATCGAAGCGAAGGCCGTCCAGGGCAAGGTGCCCGGTTCCGTTAAGCTCCCGGCCGAAGCGCTGCAAATCCAGTTGGAACGTGGCGTCCGTGCGAAGCCCGTCCACATTCATCAGTCCGTCCGTGATAAGGGAATGGGCCTTGAGGGAGGCCGCTGTCGTTCCTTCCTTCATGTTTACCAGCATGGATGCCGTGGCGGCGGGAAGGCGCAGGGCCGTGCTGTCGGCCGGATTGCCGAGAGCCGGGATCGCGGCGTTCAGGGCCAGGTCGGAGCGGGTGGGATCGGAATTCAGGGACAGATTGAATTCGTTGATATCCAGGCCCGTACGACGGATGAAGGGGTGAAGGGGGCTATTCTCTGCAAGCCTGATATCGGCCTGCAGGTCCGGGATAAGCTGCTTTAGCGTATCCAGCCTGGTAAGGTCCTTCAGGGAGGTGATGGACTTTACAAAACTGGTATCCTGGACCACTTCCAGGAGAGGTCCCACCCGGTCCAGCAGGGTGAGTATGTGCATGGGACTCTTCATGTTCAGGCTAAGCCCCTGCGTGACGGCACGGAGAGACGTGCTGGAATTCGTGCCGAAGTCCATGTTCAAGCGGTCTATGTACAAATCTTCGCCGGCGACGTGTGCAAAGAGGTCATTTATCTGCGTGTGGCAGTCTACACCCATCCGGCTGGGGACGAGGAAGTCTGACACGGAGAATATATGCTCTGTCCTGGCCTTCAGCTGCAGGCTGTCGCTTTTCATGGAAAGCGGCAGGCTCAGGCTCCCGTTTACGGTTTTGCCGGAGAGGGAGGCATCCAGATCCAGGCCGGACACGTTGATATCGTCATAGATGCAATCGGTCAGATGCACATTCACTTTGCTTCTAATGGCAGGAGAAAGGATGTCGATTCCCTGGCCCCGTGCATGAATTGCGCCGGCCACTTCCACGCGGTGAGCGTCTCCCAGGAACGGGCTTGCGTTCACTTTCTTCACGTCCACTTGCATGTCATAGCGCTCGTCGTCAATGTCGTAGAAGCCCTTCAGCCTGGCCTTGCTGCCGCGGAAACCGGCTTCTCCGGCCACATCGGCCTGCAGGGTTTCCAGGTTGAGCGTAGCGCTTACGTCAGCCTTTGCGCCGAAGGTATCGGAACGGGCAAAGAGACGGCCGGACCGGATGAGGCCGGTGCCCAGATCCACCGCGGCATTGCCCCGGATCTCCTCGAAGGGAAGGGTGAGCGAGCCGATGGCGAGTGCGGCGTCTGTGATTGTCAGACTGCGGGCGTTGTAGCGGTTGCCGCTCACGTCGGCCACTGCGTCCGTGGAAAGCGAGCCGATGGTAAGGCCCAGGTCTATTGGGTTAATCGCCAGGCGGAAATGACGGATTTCTCCGTCCGAAAGCTCGAAGGACAAGGGGGCGATATCCTCCGGGGCCATCTCCACGGGGGTATTATTGCGAAGATCCAGCCCCAAGAAGGTGTCGGAGAGTCGTAGCCCGCACAGCGGGAACTGTCCTCTGCCAATATTGAGCCCCGTACTCTTTACCTGCAGATGCCCCACCAGGGCGTTTATGCCGATATCGGCAATAAGGGTGTCGGAGTGCATCGTAGCGCTCTCCAGAAGCAGGCTGTCCACAACGATGGTCCGGGAAAGAAGATCGACATCCGGATCTCCCTTCATGCTGCCTTTCAGGCGCAGGGTATGCACGTACAACAGGGTGTCCTGCCCGCGATGGCCGATGAACAGGCTGTCTATTTCCACGTGCACCGAAAGGTCCTCCTTCCCTTTGAAGGCGCGGTAGAGAGACTTGGGAGAATGGTAGAAAGGAGAGAGGTAGAGCCTTTGCAGGTCTATGTCCAGGTCTGTGCGTTCATTGGCTATTTCCACCCCTTTTTGCAGCAGGGCCGTTCGAAAGCGGGGCGTTGTGAGAACTACTGTCATAGCGATAAGCAGTAGCAGCGCAATGCCCAGTACAACCGCCAGCGTGATGCAGGGTATTTTCCAGATGAGTCTCTTTTTTCTCACGCCTTATCCTTCAGCTTGCAACAAATTTAACAAAAAGATTTGACTAAACGTGAATTAGGTTCAATGCAATAAGAATATTCCCTATATTGCGGCAAAGAATGAGAACAAAATGGAAGCCGTGACGACACTCAAAAAGATTGGGACCAGCCGGGGGTTCATTATCCCGGCCCGGATTCTCAAGAAACACAATATCAAAGAGAACGATAAAGTGTTCTACGAGGAGACGGAAGACGGCCTTTCCGTCCGTTTCGCGGCGCCGACGACCGGATCCATTTTTGATGAACTCCACGAAATCAACAAGCTTCCCGGCGGCGCGCTGGAGGCCTGATTTGCGCCCGGGACACCGAATTATCGCTTCCCGGGCACAAAAACGCCCCATTTTTGTGCCCGGCAATCCATAATGAACGAAAACAGCAGGCTTTTGCCCGCTGTTTTCGTAGCTCCGAGCAGAATCGAACTGCTATCTATGGTTTAGGAAACCACTATTCTATCCGTTGAACTACAGAGCCATCAAGATGAAAAAAGCCGCGCAAAGCGGCTTTTAAGAGGTTACTCAGCGTTCTTGACAACGATCTGACGGCCTCTGTAGTAGCCACACTCGGGGCAGACGCGGTGATAGATCACGGTCGCACCGCAGTTCGGGCAGGTGGCGAGGGTCGGGACCGGCGCAAAGTCATGCGTGCGGCGCTTGTCCCGGCGCTGCTTGGAAAGTTTGTGTTTCGGATGTGCCATTGCTTTATCTTTTAAATATTATTTACTCAAATACTTCGTAGTCTCCTGGTTGCATTCTCCTTCGGGGTGCACGCGCTGGAGCGGCAGCGAGGTGCATACGAAATCGTATACGTCCTGCGACAGGTCCAGTTCGTCGCCTTCGGGGGTGTACGTCTCTTCAAAAGAGGTTTCCACCGGAATCATGAGGTCCTCCAGGCAGCGGTCGCAGGCGACGGTCACGCTGCCTGACATCGTGCAGGCGGCATAGACGGTCAGTCCGCGGCTGATCACCTCCGCCGTCACTTTCACGTCGGCGTCGAGGATGTCCACGTTCCCGAATGTTTCAAAGAACTCGGCTCCCGCGTGCCATTCCAGGCGGTTCGTTCCGGGGGCCAGACTTGACAGTTGAACTACAAAGGGTTGCAAAGTTAGCAATTTTTTTGCGATTAGCAAGTAAAAATACTAGTCCTCGTTGTCGCTGTTCCGTTTGCGCGCCAGCGGGTCGAGCAGGATCTTGCGGATGCGCATGAAATGCGGCGTCACCTCCACGAGCTCGTCGTCCTGGATGTACTCCAACGCCTCCTCCAGGGAGAACTTGATGGCCGGCGGCAGGATGATCTTCTCATCGGAGCCGGCGGCGCGGACGTTGGTCAGCTTCTTGGTTTTGCAGATGTTGATGTTGAGGTCGCGCTCGCGCGTGTGCTCGCCCACGACCTGGCCGGCGTAGATGTCCTCGCCCGGCTCCACGAAGAAGCGGCCGCGGTCCAGCAGCTTGTTCATCGAATAGGCGATGGACTGGCCCGTCTCGATGGAGACGAGGGAGCCGTTGTTGCGGTGCTCGATCTCACCCTTGTAGGGCTGGTATTCCTTGAAGCGGTGCGCCACGATGGCCTCTCCCTGGCTGGCGGTCAGCAGGTTGGAGCGGAGGCCGATGAGGCCGCGCGTGGGGATCTCGAATTCCAGCAGGGTGCGGTCGCCACGCGGTTCCATGCGCACCAGCGCGCCTTTGCGGCGCGTGGAAATCTCGATGGCAGCGCCCACGAACTCCTCCGGCACCTCGATGGAGAGGTCCTCGATCGGCTCGCAGCGCTGGCCGCCGATGGTCTTGTCCAGCACCTTGGGCTGGCCGACCTGCAGTTCGAAGCCCTCGCGGCGCATGGTCTCGATGAGCACCGAGAGGTGCAGCACGCCGCGGCCGTAGACCACGAAGGAATCGGCCGTCAGGCCCGGCTTCACGCGCAGCGCAAGATTCTTCTCCAACTCCTTGTCCAGGCGCTCCTTGAGGTGGCGCGAGGTCACGAACTTGCCGTCCTTGCCGAAGAAGGGGGAATTGTTGATCGTGAAGAGCATGCTCATCGTGGGCTCGTCGACGGCGATCGGCTCGAGCGCCTCGGGGTTTTCAAAATCCGCAATCGTGTCGCCGATCTCGAAGCCGTCAATGCCCACCACGGCGCAGATGTCGCCGCACTGGACCTCTTCGACGTTGGACTTGCCCAGGCCCTCGAAGACCATCAGCTGCTTGATCTTCTGCTTCTGCACGATGTCGTAGCGCTTGCACAGGCTGATATTCTGGCCGGCCTTCAGGCTGCCGCGGGTGATGCGCCCGACGGCGATGCGGCCCACGTAGGGGGAATATTCCAGGGAGGAAATGAGCAGCTGCGGCGTGCCCTCGACCACCGGCGGAGCCGGAATCACGTCGAGGATGGTGTCCAGCAGCGGGGTGATGTCGCTGGTCGGCTTCTTCCAGTCGAGCGACATCCAGCCCTGCTTCGCGGAGCCGTACACGGTCACGAAATCGAGCTGCTCCTCGGTGGCGTTCAGGTTGAACATCAGGTCGAAAACCTCTTCCTGCACCTCGTCCGGGCGGCAGTTGGGCTTGTCCACCTTGTTGATGACGACGATGGGTTTCTTGCCCATCTGGATGGCCTTTTGCAGCACGAAACGCGTCTGGGGCATGCAGCCCTCGAAGGCGTCGACGAGCAGCAGCACGCCGTCGGCCATGTTGAGCACGCGCTCCACTTCGCCGCCGAAGTCGCTGTGGCCTATAGATGACGGAGACGTTCTTGGCGAGGATGGTGATACCGCGTTCGCGCTCCAGGTCGTTGTTGTCCAGGATCAGCTGGCCCAGGTTCTCCGGCTGGCGTACCAGGTTGGCCTGGTAAATCATCCGGTCCACGAGCGTCGTCTTGCCGTGGTCCACGTGGGCGATGATCGCTATGTTTCTGATTTCTTGCATATTCTGTTGCACTACTTAATGTGCTCTCTGTAAAAACGTGCAAAGTTAGGGATTTCCTCGGAAAATCATAATCCAAATTATTAGTATATTTGCAAGTTATGTGCAAAAAAAGCATATTGACTCTGCTGGCGCTCCTGCCCTTGCTGTTTGCCTGCGGCAATCCGCCCCGCAATGCCAACGCCGTCCGCGAAGAGCGACATATCCCGGAGCTGATCGCAGCCGTCCCGTCGGACGCGCTGGCGGTCATCTGCTATGACCACCTCTCCGAAGGCATGCAGTACTTTGATTCGACCAGCGTCCTGCACCAGCTGGACCTGACGGCCTTCAAGAACGCCCGCATGGCCCTCTCGCTGTGCTACAACGGCTCGCTCGTGCCGGTGCTCGCCCTGGATGCCGGGCGCGTGGAGGCCGATTCCGTATCGGCCGTGAACACGCTGCTTGCACAGGCTTCCACGCTGCGCCTGCAGGCCGAATACGTGCACCCCGACCCGGAGGCGAAACGCCACGGTTTCGTGCTCATCACCCCGTCCAACGCCCAGCTGACCGCCGTCCGGCGGCATCTGACCGAATATACCTCCATCCTCGACGCGCCGGGATTCCGCCAGGCCCTGGCGGCGGCCGGCGGACAGGACTTCATCATTTTCCGCGGCGGCGGAGCTCCTGACCGCGTGGCTCCGAAGGGATGGCTGCAGGATTTCTTCCCCCGCCGTGAACTGACCCGTTTCCTCGGCAGCGTCGACGACTGGACCGTCCTCACGCCCGCCGGAAGCGGATTTGACGTCACACCCGTGTGCGAGAACGACGACGTCTTCTATGCCAACATCCTGGAGGCGCTTCCCTTCGGTGACAGCCGCCTGGGTGCCATTCTCCCGCAGGAGACGCGCTTTGCCCTGGCGATGCCGGTGGCGCTGCCGCAGCTTCGCGACGCCGTGGAGCGCTGGCAGGACGCATCCGTCAAACTGACCGTATACGAGAAGCAGCTGGAAGCACTCCGCAAGGAGAGCGGGAAGAGCCCGCTCAAATGGGAGCTGGAGCAGAACGTCCGCGAAGTCGCGCTCGTGCACTTCGACGGGGGCGTGGTGGCGCTCGTCCGTCCGTCCAGGCCGGCGACGGAGCGCGAACCTTATGAAAATCCCTGGCGCGGCTTCCTGCCCGCGCTGTACGGCAACGCGTTTGCGCTGGCTGACGACAGTTGCACCGCCTGCTCGCGCGGGTGGCAGATATATGGCAGCCCGGAGGCCGTGGAGGCCTTCATCGCAGCCGAACGGCCGGAGACGCCTGCCACCGTCTGGCCCGGCAAAGACTGCCGCTTCGTCATTTATCAACCCGGAAAGACCCTTGCCTGGGGCAAGAAAGGCATAAAATTATCATGGAATTCCACTCAGTAAACAAAGCGCTCGAAAAGAGCCTCAAGGAGAACTGGGAGCGCGAAGCCCTCTCCAACTACCAGGGTGTCACGCTCAAGTATTCCGATGTGGCGGAACGCATCGAACTCCTGCACATCGCTTTCGAGAAATGCGGACTGAAGAAGGGAGACAAGGTCGCCCTCTGCTCCCGCAATCAGGCCCACTGGGGCGTGTGCTTCCTGGCCGCCCTGACCTACGGCGCCGTGCCGGTGCCGCTCCTGCATGAATTCAAACCCGAAAACATACATTACCTGGTCAACCACTCCGAAGCCAAGGTCTTCTTCGTGGACGAGATCATCTGGCAGGGTCTCTCCGAGGCGGAAATGCCCGGCCTGGAGGTCATCGTGCAGATGAACACCCTCAACTACATCTATGCCAAGAACCAGGACCTCGTGACCGTGCGCAAGAACCTCACCCGCACCTTCAACCAGATGTACCCCGAAGGACTCAAGCCCGAGCATCTAAATTATTATGAGGACCAGCCCGAGGAACTTGCCGTGATCAACTACACTTCCGGCACCTCCGGCTTCTCCAAGGGCGTCATGCTCCCGTACCGCTCGCTGTGGTGCAACATCTGCTTCGCCGGCCAGGTGGCCGAGCCGCAGATGACCTGCGAGTCGCAGATGGTCGCCATGCTGCCGTCCGCCCACATGTACGGCATGATGTTCGAGTTCCTCTTCGAGATGACCATCGGCGCGCACGTGCACTTCCTGACGCGCACCCCGAGCCCGAAGGTGATCATGAAGGCCTTCTCCGAGATCCATCCCGACGTGATCATCGCCGTGCCGCTGATCTTCGAGAAGGTGTACAAATCCCAGATCAAGCCCGTGGTGGACCGTCACAAGTCGCTGATGCGCATCCCCATCGTGGACCAGGTGATCCGCAAAAAGATACGCAACAACCTCATCGAGGCCTTCGGCGGCCGCTTCGAGGAAGTCATCATGGGCGGCGCCGCCTTCAACCCGGAGGTGGAGAAATTCATGCGCCAGATCCATTTCCCCTTCACCGTCGGCTACGGCATGACGGAGTGCGGCCCGATCATCACTTACGCCAAATGGTGGAAGACCCGCAAGGGCTCCTGCGGCGTGCCGGTGCCGGGCTGCGAAATCCGCATCGACTCCAAGAACCCCTACAAGGAACCCGGCGAGATCCAGGTCAAGGGCGACAACGTCTTCCTGGGTTACTTCAAGAACCGCGACGCCACCCGCCAGTCCTTTACCAACGACAACTGGTTCAAGACCGGCGACATCGGCGTGATCGACTACGACGGCTACCTCTACCTGCGCGGCCGCTCCAAGTGCATGATCCTCGGCCCCAGCGGCCAGAACATCTATCCGGAGGAGCTGGAAGCCGTCATCAACAATGTCACCTACGTGGTGGATTCCCTCGTGGTCGAGGACAAGATCGGCCTCACGGCCCTCGTCTATCCCGACTACCACCAGGGCGAGCTGGACGGCATGAGCGGCGAGCAACTGGAAGAGCGCATCAACAGCAGCCTGCCGGAAATCAACAAGCTGCTGCCTTCCTACGCGCAGATCAACCACATCGAGTTCATGCCCGAAGACTTCGAGCGCACGCCAAAGCGCAGCATCAAGCGCTACCTCTACCAGAGACAGAAATAGTGTTATGAACAAGTTCGACGACAAATACATGAAGATGGCGTCCATCTGGGCGACCAATTCCTACTGCAAGCGCCGCCAGGTGGGTGCGCTGCTCGTCAAGGACCGCATGATTATCTCGGACGGCTACAACGGCACGCCCTCGGGCTTCGAGAATATCTGCGAGGACGAGAACGGGGTGACCAAGCCCTACGTGCTGCACGCCGAGGCGAACGCCATCTCCAAGGTGGCCAAGTCTGCCAACAGCGCCGACGGCGCCACGTTGTATGTGACCGCGTCTCCCTGCGTGGAGTGCGCCAAACTCATCATCCAGTCCGGCATCCGGCGCGTTGTCTACCGCGACGAGTACCGGCTCACGGACGGCATCGACCTGCTGCGCCGCGCGGGCATCGAGGTGGAGAAGATTGACGGGTAGCGTATGAAGAAATCCTCCATCCTGGTAGCCCTGCTGGGCGTCGTGATCGGCCTGCTGATCGCCCTGCTCGTATATCGTATCGGCGAAAGCCGCCGCATGCTGCGCGTGAGCGGGACCGACTGGCGCAAGGTGTCCCTGATCCTGCAGAGCATCGACGAGAACTACGTGGACAGCGTGGACCGAGCCAAGGTCAGCGAGGCCATCGCGGCCGCCGCCCTGTCGGCCCTGGACCCGCATTCCTCCTATATGCCCCCGCAGATTCTCGAAGAGTCGGAGGCCGACCTGACCGGCAATTTCGACGGCATCGGCATCCAGTTCAACGTGCCCAACGACACCGCGGTGGTGATTGAAGTCCTTCCCGGAGGCCCCTCCGAGAAGATCGGCCTGCAGCCGGGCGACCGCCTGCTCAAGGTGGACGATACCAACATCGCGGGCGTGAAGTTTCCGCAGGACAGCATGGTGCGCCGCATCAAGGGCGCGGCCGGCAGCAAGGTCCTCATCACCGTGCAGCGTGGCCGGGAGGTGATTCCGTTCGAGATCACGCGCGGCAAGATCCCCACGTACTCCGTGGACGCGGCCTTCATGGTCAGCGACACCACCGGCTACCTCCGCCTGTCGAAGTTCTCCCGGACCACCGAGGCGGAATTCGTCCAGAACAGCCTGGATCTGCTGGGCAGCGGCATGACCGAACTCATCATCGACCTGCGCGACAATTCCGGCGGCTACCTGGACCAGGCCTGCAAGCTTTCCAACCTCTTCCTGCCCCGGCGGGCGATGATTGTCTACCTGGAGGGTCTCCACCGCAAGCGCGAGGAGTTCCGGGCCGACGGCACCGGTCCCTTCCAGAATCTCCGGCTGAAGGTCCTCGTGGACGAGGGCTCCGCCTCTGCCAGCGAGATCCTGGCCGGCGCCCTGCAGGACAACGGCCGCGCGCGGCTCTACGGACGCCGCACCTTCGGCAAGGGACTCGTGCAGGAGCCGTTCTTCTTCAGCGACAAATCCGGCATGCGCATCACCGTGGCGCGCTACTACACGCCCTCCGGCCGCTGCATCCAGAAGCCCTATACCGAGGATTACGATTACGAAGTGCTGCGCCGCTACGAATCCGGTGAGATGATTCATGCCGACAGCATGCGCGTCGAGAAAGGCGGCATCCTGCCCGACGTGTTCGTGCCCGTGGACACCACGCGCGCCGGCAGCTTCTACGTGGCCTGCAACCGCAAGGCCACGGCCATGCGCTTCGCTTCCGCGTGGTTTGACGGCCATCGGCAGGAGCTCTCGCAGATCGACAAATACGACCAGCTGCTGGACTACCTGGACCGCGCCGGCCTGGAACGGCAGTTCCTCGATTTCGCGAAGCGCCGCGACGGCCTCGCCCCGACGGCTCAGGAATGGGCCACGGAGCGGCAGTACATGATGACGCAGGTGCAGGCCCTCGTGGGCCGCTATTCCAAGCTTGGCGACAAGGCCTACTACCACCTCTTCCTGCAGATTGACGATACCTTCAAGGCGGCGATGGCGGAATAACCTGCGGAGCAGCTTAGCTCAGGAAGGGGATGTCGTCGAACGCCCGCAGGCGCACCGCGAAGCTAGAAGCCGAAATAGCCATGGGCGTTGCGGTAGGAGATGTCCTCGATCATCGCGCCGATGCGCTCCATTTCGGAGGCCGGCAGGCGTCCGCTGTCCACGTCTGCGCCCACCACATCGCACAGGATCCGGCGGAAGTATTCGTGGCGCGTGTAGCTGATGAAACTGCGCGAATCCGTGAGCATGCCCACGAAGCGGCTGAGCAGGCCGAGGTTGGAGATGGTGTCCAGCTGGCGGCGCATGCCGCTCTCCTGGTCCAGGAACCACCAGCCGGCGCCGAGCTGCATCTTGCCGGGCACGGAGCCGTCGTTGAAGTTGCCGGCCATCGTGGCCATGACCTCGAAGTCCTTGGGATTCAGGCAGTAGAGTATGGTCTTGGCGAGTTTGCCCTCGTCGTCGAGGCGATCGAAGAAGCGGTTGCCGGAAGCGGAGATCTGCAGGTCGAGGATGGAGTCGAATCCGGTGTCGCGACCCGCCATGCGCAGCATGCGGGAACTGTTGTTGCGGATGGGGCCGACGTGGAACTGCTGCGTCCAGCCCGTCTCGGCGTCCATCACGGCCAGATCGTGCAGCAGCGCGCTGCTGAATTTGTCGATCTCGGCGGCATTGGGCGCCTTGCCCAGCAGGACCTTCTTGAAGATGAGCTCGATCTCGAGCGGCTTGCAGTCGGTGGCGTGGAAAGTGTCCAGGCCGTGGTCGGAGAGCTTGCAGCCCGCTTTCGCGAAATAGTCGTGGCGGGCCTGCAGGGCATCGATCAGGTCGGTGTAGGAGTCGATATTCTTGCCGGCGGCTTCGCCGAGCCGGTCCAGGTACGCTTTGTAGGACTTGGGATCCGCGATGGCGATCGCATTGTCCGGCCGCCAGGTCGGCAGCACCTTCGTGCCGAAGGGATGGGCGGCGATCTGCTTGTGCCAGCGCAGGTCGTCGGCCGGATCGTCGGTGGTGCAGATGGTCTCCACGTTGAAGCGGCGGATGAGCGCCTGGCCGCGGAATTCCGGCTTGGCGAGCATCGCATTGCAGGCCTCGAAAATCTCGCGCGCCGTGGCGGGGGAGAGGATCTTGTCGATGCCGAACACGCGCTTCAGCTCCAGGTGCGTCCAGTGGTAGAGCGGGTTGCGCATCGTGTAGGGGACGGTCTCCGCCCATTTCTCGAAGACTTCCCAGGCGTTGCGGGTCCCGAGCGTGATGTATTCCTCCACCACGCCGTTCGCGCGCATCGCGCGCCATTTGTAATGGTCGCTGCCCAGCCAGAGCTGGGTGATGTCGCGGAACTGGATGTTTTCCGCGATCTCCTGCGGGGAGAGGTGGCAGTGGTAGTCGATGATGGGAAGCCGCTCCGCGTGGCCGTGATAGAGCTCCCGCGCCGTGGGCCCGGTAAGCATGAAGTCGTCGTGAATGAATGTCATAACGCCAAATATACAAAATATCTGGCAGACAACCGTCATTCGCCGGCCCCGACCGGCGAATCTATTTCAGCAGGGCTCGAAGGCCGTCTGAATCTTGTAGTTGGTGGAGCTGGCGTCAGACGCGGTCTGGCGGGCGGCACGGGCAGCCAGTTCGAGCACCGCTTCTTTAGTTTTTGGGTCAAATACAATCAATCTCAGGTCAATTCTTTAATAACTGCGACACGCATTTTAATGACGCGTCCCAATTGTTGCGAGCGCCGAAAACACATTGATAATCAATTACATATCAGATATGCTGAAAAATATTGTAGTCATTTCGAAGATTGTTGCTTTTCTATTTGTTCAGACTCCCGACAAGTCCCGTTTGCCCGTTTTCCGGACTTTCAAAATCGATGCGAAATGCTTAAATTTGTCTTCACAAACTACAGTCATGAAAAGAATCGGAATCTGCAGCGACCACGCAGGCGTGGACTACAAGACCCGGCTGATCGCCTATCTGCTGGGCAAGGGTTATGAAGTCGTCAATTTCGGCACGGACAGCACGGACAGCTGTGACTACGCCGACTTCGCCCACCCCATGGCGAACGCCATCGAGGCGGGTGAGGTGGACGCCGGCATCGCCCTCTGCGGCACCGGCAACGGCATGGCCCTCTGCCTGAACCACCACAAGGGGATCCGCGCCGGCCTTGCCTGGAACCAGGAGGTTGCCAGCCTCGTCAAAGAACACAACAATGCCAACGTCCTCGTGATGCCCGCCCGCTTCGTCTCCTACCGCATGGCGGTGATGATGGTGCACGCGTGGCTTACGACGCAGTTCGCCGGCGGACGGCACCAGCGCAGGATTGACAAAATCGTTCAGCCATAATATAGAGGACTACCCCGAGGGGATCGTGCTGCCGGTGGACAAACCCTACCGGTGGACCTCGGCGGACGTGATCCGCAAGATCAAGTACGCAGCCATCCGCCACTTCGGGAAGAAGAACCTCAAGGTCGGCCACGCGGGGACGCTCGATCCCCTCGCGACCGGCATTCTGCTCGTATGTATCGGCCCCGCCACCCGGCAGGCCGAAGAACTGCAGCGCTCTCCGAAAGAATACATTGCCGGCGTGAGCTTCGGCGCCACCACGCCGTCGTACGACCTGGAGAAGGACATCGACGCCCGCTGCCCCCTGGACGGGGTGAGCGAAGCGGCGCTGCGCGCGGTCCTGCCCGGCTTCATCGGAGAACAGGACCAGGTGGCGCCGCTCTTCAGTGCCAAGAGCGTGGACGGCGTGCGCGCCTACGAGACGGCGCGGCGCCTGCTGCGCGAGGCACAGCGCGAAGGCCGCGCCTTCGACCCCGGCGATGTCCTGCAGTCCAGCCGGATCAACATCTACGACCTGGAACTCCTGTCCTGGCACGAGCGCATCGTGCAGGACTTCAAGGACGACGGCACCGGACGCATCCGTGTCGCCGACGTGTCCGGCGAAGCGCTCCCGACCGCAATGATCCGTGTCGCCTGCAGCAAGGGAACCTACATCCGCGCCCTGGCCCGTGACCTCGGCGAGGCGCTCGGCAGCGGCGCCTTCCTCAGCTCCCTCCGCCGTACGAAAAACGGCGGCTTCTCAATCGAAGACGCCGTCTCTTTGGAAGAGGTGCTGTCGGGATTCGCCGGTCAAGCCGGCGAATGACGTTGCCGTGCGTTGGCGTTGTGGAGGGCGGAGCGGAAATTGGTTTTTCGGGCTACTGCACGAAAAATAAATTCCGGCCGCCCGCAGGGAAAGGCAACTCTGCCAGCCTAACCGAGCTTCTGCTGCATCCTGCGGAGGCGGGCGAGAGACTCGTCGCGACCGATGAAACGCATGATATCGTGGATGGCGAGTCCGCTGGCCGCGCCGCTGAGCGCCAGGCGGATGCAATTCATCACCTTGCCCATCGGCATCTCATGCTCGCGCACATAGGCCTCCAGCGTATCGGCATCGGATGCCTCCATCGCCTCGAGCGCCATCGCGAAAACCTCCGGCTTGTAGAACTTGTCCACATCCTTCTGCACATACTCCGTCGGCGCGACGAAGAGATACGACGCGATATCCCAGAAATCCTGCACGAAGGTCGCACGCTCCTTGATGAGCGCCACCACGCTCTCCACGAAGGTCGGCGCGGCATCGACGCCCTTCTCCTTGAGCAGCGGCAGCCACAGGGCCGCCAGCTCGGCATCGCTCTTCATGCGGAGATACTCGCGGTTGAACCACTTCGCCTTGTCGGGATTGAACTTCGCACCGGCCTTGCCCACCTTGTCGAGCGAGAACGCCTCCACGAGCTCGGCTAGCGAGAAGATCTCCTGCTCCGTGCCGGGATTCCAGCCCAGCATCGCCAACAGGTTCACGAAGGCCTCGGGGAAATAGCCGTCCTCACGGTAGCCGCGGGAAGTCTCGCCGGCGGGCGAAGTCCAGCGCAGCGGGAACACCGGGAAGCCCAGTTTGTCGCCGTCACGCTTGGAGAGCTTACCGTTTCCGACAGGCTTGAGCAGCAGCGGCAGGTGCGCGAAACGCGGCTGGCTGTCCTGCCAGCCGAAAGCCTCATACAGGAGATAGTGCAGCGGCAGCGACGGGAGCCACTCCTCGCCGCGGATGACCTCCGTGATTTCCATCAGATGGTCGTCCACGATGTTGGCGAGGTGGTAGGTGGGCAGTTCGTCGGCGCGCTTCCACAGCACCTTGTCGTCCAGCGTGGCGGTATCCACGCTGATGTGGCCGCGGATCAGGTCGTCCATCTCCACCACGCGTCCCTCGGGCATCAGGAAGCGGACGGTCCAGTCCGTGCGCTCCGCGAGCAGGCGCTCCACCTCGGCGGGCGGCAGGGTCAGCGAATTGCGCAGGGAGCCGCGCGTGAGGTGGTTGTAGATGAAGGTCTGGCCCTTCGATTCGGCCTCGGTGCGGACTTTCTCCAGCTCCTCGGCGCTGTCGAAGGCATAGTAGGCATGGCCGGAGGCGACGAGCTGCTCGGCATACTGCCGGTAGATGCTGCGTCGCTGGCTCTGGCGGTAGGGCGCGTGGGGATGTTCCGGCGAAGCCGTCTCCACCACCTTGCCGTCCGGCGTCACCCCCTCGTCGGGGAAAATGCCGCACCAGCGCAGCGATTCGATGATATACTCCTCGGCGCCGGGCACGAAACGGTTGGAATCGGTGTCCTCGATGCGGAGGATGAAGTCGCCGCCGTGCTGCTTGGCAAACAGGTAGTTGTACAGGGCGGTGCGCACGCCGCCCATGTGCAGCGGCCCGGTGGGGGACGGGGCGAACCTTACGCGGGTCTTGCTCATACCTGGGCCCTCCGGATGGCGGGAATGTTCTCCAGCTCGGCGCGGGACTCGTTGCTGGCCACGATGAGGGCCGGCTTCTCGTCCGGGTCGAACTTGAAGGTCCGCACGTTGCTCTTGTTGTTGAATCCGATCTGCTGCGAGCCGGTGTCCTCGAAGAGGGAAATGCCCTCGGCGCGCGCGGTGGCGGCCTTGTTGTACTCGAAGCTGCGGTTGATCATGATGTAGTTGCCCATGTCGCGGGCGGGGCCGATCACGTCGGAGAAGCGCAGGCCGGTGACGATGGAGGTGATGCGGATGGTGTCGCCGATCTCGGGATCGTCGTCCCAGATGAGGCCGCGCTTGAAGTTGTTGGCCCGGCCGGTGTACTCGTCGATCTTTTTGTTGATCTCGTTGAGGTCGTCCATCGTCAGACCCTGCTCGTTGTGGCCGCAGGTGATATTGACAAGGACCTTCTTGGCGCTCTTGAGATCGAAGTCGTTGAGGAGCGGGGATTCGAAGGCGGCGCGTACGGCCGCTTCGATGCGGTCCTTGCCGCTGCCCACGCCGCAGCCCATCAGGGCCATGCCGCTGTTTTTCATCATCGTCTCCACGTCCTTGAAGTCCACGTTGATGTAGCCCGGCTTCTTGATGATTTCCACGATGCCGCGCACGGCCGTGGCAAGCACCTCGTCGGCCTGCGGGAAGGCGTCTTGGATCAGCTGGTTGCCGTAGTACTCATGGAGCTTCTCGTTGTTGATCATCAGCAGACTGTCCACGTTCTTCTCGAGTTCGTGGATGCCGTCGATGGCGCGGGAGAGCGCCTCGTTGCCTTCGTTCAGGAAGGGGAGCGTGACCACGGCCACGGTGAGGATGCCCTTGTCCTTGGCCATCTTGGCGATGACGGGCGCGGCGCCCGTGCCGGTGCCGCCGCCCATGCCTGCGGTGATGAAGAGCATCTTGGTGTGGGTGTCCAGGACGATCTTCTCGATCTGGTCCTGGCTCTCGAGCGCGGCGTTGCGGCCGTTGATCGGGTTGGTGCCGGCGCCCCTGGGCGTCGGTGTTGCAGACCACGAAGCTGCACCCCTTGATGCCCTGGGTGAACATGTAGTTGACGGCATTGCAGCCGCCGCCGCCCACGCCGAGGACCTTGATGATTTCGTCGGAGGTCGCCCAGTTCTCGGGGACGATGTTGTCGATCATGTTGTCGTCTATCATGGCTGTATCTTTTTTTATTTCATATCATCGAACAGGCCGCCCATGGTGCTGTCGAAGGCGCCTTCGGCAGCCTCGCCGACCTTCTTGGTCTGCTTGCGTATCCAGGTGACGAACTTGCCCGGGGCCTTGGGCTCCTGCTTCTTGGGTCCCTGCTTGGGACGGAGCACCTCGGGCTCGTAGGCCGGGTCGTTGGCAAAGAGGTTCTCCGGGGCCGCCTCGACGGTCTCGGCTTCCGGCGCGGCGGCATCCTGCTGGACGGTCACCGGGCGGGGAGCCTCCTCGATGCAGTTCAGGCGCTGGTCGCGCTTGGCTTCGAGGATCATACCGATGGAAGCCACGGCGCTGGTCTCGCCGGTGCCGGAGCAGCCGATGGCGCTGAAGGCCTGGCTGCGCGGGTAACCGATGCGGACGGTGTAGCCGGACATCTCCTTGAGGAGATTGGCGATGTTGACCAGGTTGGCGCCGCCGCCGGTCAGCACGACACCGTTGCGGAGCTTGTCGGCGTAGCCGCTGTCCTGGATCTGCCAGAGCACGGCCTCGATGATCTCGCGGGCGCGGCAGGTGATGACCTCGGAGAGGTATTTGACCGGGAGCTGTTCGTAGGAGCCGTTTTCCTCGTCGTTGATTTGGATGATCTTCTCGCTGAGCGATTGCAGCTTGTCGGGCATGCAGGCGCCGAAGGCAAGCTTGATGTTCTCGGCGAGCTGCTCGTTGAAGCCGCACTCGTACTTGATGTCCGTGGTGATGCTGCGTCCGCCGAAGGGGATGGCGGAGTAGTGGCGCAGGATCTTGCCGCGGTAGATCGTGAGCGAGGTCACGCCGGCGCCGATCTCCACGAGGGCCACGCCGTTCTCCTTCTCCGCTTCGGAGAGGACGGCGCGGGCGACGGTGTTCGGGAGGAACATCTTGCGCGCGGGGGCCACGCCCACCTCGTTGAGCATGATGTCGACGTTGCTGACCGCCTTCTGGGCGCCCACGAAGACCTTGAAGTTACCCTCGATGGCGTCGGCCGTCACGCCCACGACGTCGTGCTCGTTGGCGCAGACAAGCTCCTCGTCGGCCGAGAAGGACTGCGCCACGGCGCCATAGATTTCCTCCTTGGACTCGTCGGCGATGGGGTAGGAGTCGATGGCGATGCTCTTCAGGGTGTTGATCTCGTCCCGGGTGATGCAGGAAGCGGGATCGCTGCGTTCCATGCGGGCGCTGGCGATCTCCTGCCGGACGTCGTAGCGCGGCAGGCCCACGACCACCTGGAGGATCTTGATGTTGAGTTCTCCTTCCGCCTCGCTGATGGCGGCCCGCAGGGGGCCGGCCGCGCGCTTGGGGTTGAAGACGTAGCTGTTGCGGATACCGTCTGACGGAGTCTCCTTGTAGTAGATGATCTGGATGTCATCTCCCTCGATCTTGGCCACGCTCAGGGCAATCTTGGAGGAGCCAAGGTCGGCTGCTGCTATGTATCTTTCTGCCTGCATATAATTTGTTGATTGTATTTTACGTTGACGATCCTGTAGTATCCTTCCGGTTTGGAAGGGGCGATGACGCCGATGTAGCGGTCGATCCGCTGGAATTTGTCTGTGATGTTGTCCGGCTGGCCGACGAGGAACTGCTCGCTCCGGCCGTCCAGGCTCAGGAGGAGGTCGCCGCCCGGGCGGACCCGGATGTGCGTGATGTGGCGCTGCCAGGCCCGGGAAGACGTGTACTGGTTCAGGGCCAGCATGCCGGCGATCCACGCGCGTTCGCGCTCCTCGCGGGCTTCGCCCTTGAATCCCGCCGGGACGTCCACCGGGATGTCGCCCTCGACCAGCGGGACGGGCGCCGTGAAGGACGGGTGAAGCGGGAAGATGTAGCCGCGGTCATCCACGTAGAAGCCCTGGTCGCCGTGCTGGAAGCGGAGCACGGGGGCGCGCTGGGTGATCTCGACATGCAGCACCCCGTCGTCGGTGGTCCACGCCTCGCAGCGCTTGATGGCACTGCGGCTCTCGATCATGTCCTCGATACGGGCGAGCTGCACGCTGTCCAGGCGCTCGCCGATGAAGGCGCCGTAGCGCTTGTCCAAATACCCCCGGATATCCTCTTCGCTGACGAAGCGCAGGCTGTCGGCAAAGCTCACCTCCAGCCGCCCGCACACGATACGGGAGCTCTCCTGCCGCACGCTGCGGTAGAGGAGGGCGACCCCGATGCACAGGGCGGCGATGAGTACGCCGGCGAGGGAATATTTGATGAAAGCTTTCATTTACAGGCGCTTGCGGAGCATTTCAGAGATAGGTTCGATGAAGCGGTCGATGTTGCCGGCCCCCAGGGTCACGAGCACGTCGAGCGGCTCTTTTTCCAGATAGGACATGAGCTCTTCGCGGGTGATGAGCACCTTCTCCGGGGCGGTGACGTCGCGGAACACGATCTCGGAGGTCACGCCGGGGATGGGCTCCTCGCGGGCGGGGTAGATGTCCAGCAGGATGAGCTTGTCCAGCCCGCTCAGGGCGCGGGCGAATTCGGGAGCGAAGTCGCGCGTGCGGGTGTAAAGGTGCGGCTGGAAGATGCCGGTGATCCGGCGGCCGGGGAAGATCTGCCGGATGGAGGAAATCGCGCTCTCCAGCTCGGCCGGATGGTGCGCGTAGTCGTCGATGTAGGTCAGCGCCGGGGTATTGAGGTGCACGTCGAGACGGCGCTGCGCGCCTTCAAACGTCCCGATGGCCTGGCGGACCTTCTGGGCGTCGAGCCCGTAGCAGAGGCAGATGGCCGCGGCCGCGATGCTGTTCTCCACGTTCACCCAGCCCAGGGCGCCCACGCGGATGTCGCTGAGCACGCCGCCGGGATAGACGAGGTCGTAAGTGTAGTGGCCGGTGCCGTCCAGGCGCAGGTTGCTGCTGTGGAAATCGGCCCGCGGCTCGTCGAAGTGGTAGCTGAAGATCTTGGCCGAAACCTCGTCCTGGCTGATCGGGAGGCCGTATTTGAGGATGAGCGTCTCGCTGACCTGCGAGGCGAAGATGCGGAAGGCCTCGTGCACGTGGGCCAGGTCGCCGTAGATGTCGAGGTGGTCGGCGTCCATGGCGGTGATGGCCGCGATGGCGGGGTGCAGCTGGTGGAAGGAGCGGTCGAACTCGTCGGCTTCCGCGACCACGGTCGGGGTGTGGCTGACGAGCAGGTTGGTGCCGTAGTTCTTGGAAATGCCGCCCAGGAAGGCGGAGCAGCCGCTGCCGCTTTCCGTGAGGATGTGGGCGACGAGGGTGGACGTGGTGGTCTTGCCGTGCGTGCCTGCGACGGCGAGGCAGCGCTGTCCGGCGGTGATTTCGCCGAGCATCTTCGAGCGCTTGATCACGCGGTACCCGTGTTCCCGGGCATAGACGAGCTCGCCCAGGTCGGCCGGGATGGCCGGCGTGTAGACCACGAGGGTGTCTTCGACCGCGCGCGGGATGCGGTCCGGCTCGTCTTCGTAGTGTACGCCGATGCCTTCGGCCTCCAACGCATGCGTGAGGTCGGAGGGCGTGCGGTCGTAGCCGGCCACGTTGCATCCCTTGAACTTGTAATAGCGTGCAATGGCGCTCATGCCGATGCCGCCGATCCCGATGAAATATATATTCTTGTAGCTCATACCAATTTATACACTTCGTCAACGATGGTCTGTGCCGCGTCCAGGCGGGCGAGCGGGGCGACGTTCGCTTCGATCTGCCGGATGCGCTCCGGATTACCGAGCAGTTCCAGCGCCGTGGGCATCAGTTTCTCCGCCGCCTCGGCGTCCCGCACGATCAGGCCCGCGTCCTTGCGGACGAGCGCCATCGCGTTGTGGGTCTGGTGGTCTTCCGCCACGTTGGGCGAAGGCACGAAGACGGCGGCCTTGTGCGCCGCGCAGATCTCGGACACCGAGGAGGCGCCGGCGCGGCTGATCAGCACGTCCGCGCAGGCATAGGCGAGGTCCATGCGCCCGATAAAATCCGTATAGTGGATGTGCGGGAGCTCGCGTCCCGCCATGAATTCGTCGATGCCCTTCTTGTAATAGCGGCCGCACTGCCAGAGCACCTCCACGTCTTCGCCGCCGGGGCAGCCGGCTTCGATCCAGGCGCGCATGGCGCGGTTCAGCGTGTCGGCGCCGAGGCTGCCGCCCACGATGAAGAGATGCCGTTTGGCCGGGTCCAGGCCGTAGAAAGCCAGGCCTTCCGCGCGGTCGGCGCCGGTGTAGGCGTGGATTTCGGGGCGGATGGGGTTGCCGCTGAAGACGATCTTGTCGGCGGGGAAGAATTTCTCCATCCCGTCGTAGGCCACGCAGATGCACTGCACGCGGCGGCCCAGGATCTTGTTGGTCAGGCCGGCGAAGCCGTTCTGCTCCTGGATCAGGGCGGGAATTTTCTTGCGCGTGGCCTGCCAGAGCAGGGGAGCGCTGGCGTATCCGCCCACGCCTACGGCCACGTCCGGCTTGAACTCGTCGATGATGCGGCCGGCCTTGCGCAGGCTGGCCGCGACCTTCGCGGGCACGCGGGCATTGTGCTTGAGGTTCTCCCAGTCGATCTTCCGCTGCAGGCCGGCCATCGGCAGGCCCACGATCTCGTAGCCCGCCGCGGGGACCTTCTCCATCTCCATGCGGCCTTCGGCGCCGACGAAGAGGATCTGCGTGTCGGGATTCGCTTCCCTGAGCTTCCCCGCGATCGAGATCGCCGGGAAAATGTGGCCGCCCGTGCCGCCGCCACTGATGATTACGCGCAAAGGTTTATATGTCATAGCTTTCGTCTTTCAGTTCTCCGGATTCATAGGCGTCCAGGTCGTCGAGCCGGGCCTGGACGGTCGCGCTCTCATGCATCTCCACCAGCGGGGCCGCCATGCGCGTCTCCTTGTCGATGCGCCGCGTGGCGATGCGGCTGAACGACAGGATGACGCCGAAGGCGATGCTGAAGCAGAGGAAGGCGCTGTTGCCGTGGCTGATGAGCGGCAGGGTCTGGCCGGTCATCGGGCCGATGTCCGCGTTGACGAACATGTGCAGGAAGGCCTGGCCCGCGATGAGCAGGCACAGTCCCGCCACGGACAGCTTGGCGTAGTGGTCGTTGCCGCAGTTGCGCACGATGATGGAGCCGCGTGCCAGCAGCGACACGTAGAGGAAGATGACGAAGATACCGCCGAGCAGGCCGTATTCTTCGATGATGAAGCTGTACATGAAGTCCTCGGACATATCCGGCACCACGTAGCGCTGGGTGCTCTGGCCGGGGCCTTTGCCGATCAGGCCGCCCTGCTTGACGGCGATCTTGGCGCTGTAGGGCTGCCGGATGGCGTCGATGGCCTCCTGATAGGCGATGCTGCCGCGCGGGTTGTCGATGACCTGCTGCTCCCAGTTGTCATCCTCGAACACGCGGGAGATGCCGGTGCCGATACGGCTGAACCACTTGTGGTTGCTGACGCTGTACAGGCCGAAGATGATGCCGAGGATGAGCATGGCCGCCAGGGCGAGAAGTGTCATGTCGCGAAGGTTGCCGCCGCCCAGCAGGATCATCACGAACATCAGCAGGCCGATGATGAGGGCGCTGGAGTTGGATCCCGGGATGATCATCACGAAGATGACCAGGAAGGGGGCGTAGAGATAGATGATCTTCTTCCAGATTTCTTTCTCCGGCCCGCGGAGCTCACCTCGTTTCAGGGCGTCCATGGCCCAGGCGAGGTAGAGCACCATCGCCACCTTGACCACCTCGAAGACGTGGACCTGGAAGCCGGCGATGGACAGGATGCGGTAGGCGTTGTTGATGTTGAGCGCCTTGAGGAAGGGCAGGCTGACGTGGGCGTCGAGCAGGCCCAGCAGCACGAAGGAGACCGCAAATCCCCACTTGCTGCACCAGCGGAAGAACTTGATGTTCTTGATGTTATACAGGACAATGATGACGGCCAGACCGCCCAGTACCACGAAGAACTGGTTCTTCACGAGGTCGAGACGGGTCATGCCGTCGCGCAGCAGGCGCGACGAAGAGGAGAACATGCAGACGATCGAGAACAGCACGAGCAGGAGCACGATGATCCACACCACCTTGTCTCCTTCGAAGTGGTCCGCGAACGTCCAGATACTGGTTTTCTTGTTCTTCTCTCCTGCCATAGTCTATTACAGGTGACGGACCGCCTCCTTGAACTGGCGGCCGCGGTCTTCATAATTCTTGAATAAATCAAAACTGGCGCAGCAGGGGCTCAGCAGCACCACGTCGCCCGGACGGGCGAACGCGGCGGAAGCCTGCACGGCCTCCTGCGCGGACAGGGTGTCCACGATCTTGTCCTTGCCCACGATGTCCTCGAAGGCGGCGTGGATCTTGGCGTTGTCCACGCCCAGGCAGACAATGGCCTTGACGTGCTTGCGCACGAGGTCGTTGAGGACGCTGTAGTCGTTGCCCTTGTCGGTGCCGCCGACGATCCAGACGACCGGCTTGGTCTGGCACTCGAGGGCGTACCATGCGGAGTCGACGTTGGTGGCCTTGGAATCGTTGATATAGAGCACGTCGCGTATGCTCAGCACGGGCTCAAGCCGGTGCTCGATGGGCGAGAAGGACTTCAGGCTGGCGCGGATGACCTCGTTGCTGATGCCCGTGGCCTTGGCGGCGAGCGCCGCGGCCATGGAATTGTAGACGTTGTGCCGTCCGCCGAGGGCCAGCTCCTGCAGGAAGATTTCGGTCTCATCCTGCTCGTAGCGCAGGACGATGCGGTCGCCGCCCCGCAGGAAGGCACCCTGCCCGACTTCCTTCTCCTGGGAGAAGGGGAGCATCTTGGCCTTGATGACAACTTCCTCCAGCTGGCGGATGGTGATGGCGTCGTCGGAGTCGAAGATGAAGCAGTCCTCCGGGCGGAGGTTGCGCGTGATGCGGAATTTCGCCCTGGCGTAGTTCTCGAGCTTGTGGTCGTAGCGGTCGAGGTGGTCCGGGGTGATGTTGGTGATGATGGCGATGTCCGGCCGGAAATCGTAGGCGTCGTCCAGCTGGAAGCTGCTGATTTCCAGGACGTAGTAGTCATGTTTCTCGGTCGCGACCTGCAGGGCGTAGCTCTTGCCGATGTTGCCGCCCAGGCCGGCGTTGAGGCCCGCCTCGCAGAGCAGGTGGTAGATCAGGGAGGTGGTGGTCGTCTTGCCGTTCGAGCCGGTGATGCAGATCTTCTTGGCGCTGTCGTAGCGCGCCGCGAACTCGATCTCGGAGATGATGTGCGTCCCCTGCTCGCGCAGGGCCTTGACGATGGGGGCGGTGCCCGGGATGCCGGGGCTCTTGACGACTTCGTCCGCGTTCATGACGAGCTCGGGCGTGTGCCCGCCCTGCTCGAAGGGGATGTCCCACTGCTTCAAGGTGGCCAGGTACTCGTCCTTGATCTTCCCGTTGTCGGACAGGAAGACGTCGAATCCCTTGACTTTCGCGAGCACGGCGGCTCCCACGCCGCTCTCTGCTCCTCCCAAAACTACAATTCTTGCCATTTCGCTGCTGTTCTATCGTATTTTAAGTAATGCCAATGTGCTGACTGCCAGGATGATTCCAATGATCCAGAAGCGCGTCACGATGCGCGGCTCCGGGATTCCCATCTTCTGGTAGTGGTGGTGGAGCGGCGCCATCAGGAAGACGCGCCGGCCCTCGCCGTATTTCTTTTTCGTGTACTTGAAATAGCTGCGCTGGATGATGACCGACAGACTCTCCATCAGGAAAATGCCGCACAGGACGGGCAGCATCAGCTCCTTGCGGATGAGCACGGCGCTCACGCCGATCACGCCGCCGATGGTGAGACTCCCCGTGTCGCCCATGAAGACCTGGGCGGGGAAGGTGTTGTACCATAGGAATCCCAGCAACGCACCCACGAAGGCCGCCATGTAGATGGCCACCTCGCCGGAGCCGGGGATATACATGATGTTGAGGTAGTTGGCGTTGAGCACGTCGCCGCTCAGCCAGGCGATGACGCCGATGGCCACGCCCACGATGGCCGAGGTGCCTGTGGCGAGGCCGTCCATGCCGTCGGTGAGGTTGGTGCCGTTGGAGCAGCCCAGGACCACGAGGATGATCATGAGCATGTAGATGCCCCAGGAGCAGTAGACGCCCAGCTGCCCGCGGAAGGGGGAGAGCCAGGAGTAATCGAATTCATGCGCCTTGACGAAGGGGATCGTGGTCACGAGGCGGTCGGTGGGGATGGAGGGGCTGACGCACACGGTCAGGGCCACGAAGAGGCCCAGACCGAACTGGAGCACCAGTTTGCCCTTCTCGCTCATGCCTTCCTTCTTGTGCTTGAACACTTTGATATAGTCGTCGGCAAAGCCGATGGCGCCGCACCAGAGGGTGGTGCCGAGGAGCAGCAGGGTGTAGATGCTGTCCAGGCGGCAGACCAGCAGGGCGGATCCCACCACGGCGGCGATGATGATCAGGCCGCCCATCGTGGGCGTGCCCTTCTTCTGCATCTGGCCTTCGAGCCCGAGGTCGCGGATCTCCTCGCCGATCTGCAGGCGCTGCAGCTTGCGGATGATGGCGCCGCCGGCGAAGAAGGCGATCAGCATGCTGATCACGGCCGCGAGCATGGCGCGGAAGGAGAGGTAGTTGAACAAGCCTGCGCCGGGGATGTGGAGGCCGAGGCTTTGGAGCCAGTCTACGAGGTGGTTCAGCATGACTCGAGGGTTTTGAAGGTTTCCAGTACGATTTCGCGCTCGTCGAAGTGGTTCTTGACGGTGCCGAGGATCTGATAGGTCTCATGGCCCTTGCCGGCCAGCAGGACCGTGGCGCCCCGGGGGGCGAGCAGCAGGGCGGTGCGGATGGCCTCGCGGCGGTCGGCGATGCAGACCGTCTTGGCGAGGGCGGAGGCGTCCAGCCCGCGTTTGATGTCTTCGATGATGTCCTCCGTGCGCTCGGTGCGGCTGTTGTCGGAGGTGATGAAAATCTTGTCCGCGAGGCGGCCGGCCACGGCACCCATCTCGGGGCGCTTGGTCTTGTCGCGGTCGCCGCCGCAGCCGAACAGGCAGATGAGCTCCCGGTCGGGCGCGACGTCGCGCAGGGTCTTCAGGACGTTCTCCAGGGCGTCCGGGGTGTGGGCGTAGTCGATCACGACGCTCAGGTCCTTCGGCCCGCGGAGGGTCTCCAGGCGGCCCGGAGCGGGCTCCAGGCGCGATAGGGCCACGAGCGCTTCCTCGTGGTTGACGCCCAGCACGAGGGCGGTCGTGTAGATGGCGAGGAGGTTGTAGGCGTTGTGCGCACCGATCAGGCGCGTCCACACTTCGCTGCCGTCGATGCGGAGCAGCATGCCTTCCGGGCTCTGCTCCAGGATACGGGCGCAGTGGTCTGCGGCGCTCCGGCAAGAGTAGCCGACCACGTGGGCGTGGGTGTTCTGCACCATCACCTCGCCGTGCTTGTCGTCGAGGTTGATGATGGCGGTGGCGCCGGCGGCGAGGCCGTCGAAGAAGAGTTTCTTGCAGCGGAGGTACTCCGCGAAGGTGCCGTGGTAGTCGAGGTGGTCGTGGGTGAGGTTGGAGAAAATGGCCACGCGGAAGTCCAGGCCCGCGATGCGCTGCTGTTCCACGCCGATCGAGCTGACTTCCATGAAGCAGTATTCGCAGCCGGCTTCGACCATTTCGGCCAGGAGGGCGTTGAGCGTCACGGGATCGGAGGTGGTGTTGGTGGTCTCGCTGCGGCGGGTGCCCACGTAGTTCGCGATGGTGGAGAGCAGGCCGCATTCGTAGCCGAGGTGGCGGAACATGTGGTACAGCAGCGTGACGGTCGTCGTCTTGCCGTTCGTGCCCGTAATGCCCACCAGCTTCAGCTTCCCGCTCGGATGCCCGTAGAAAGCATCTGCCGCCATAGCCACCGCTTTCCGGCTGTCCTTGACAATTACTGTCGCAGCCAGGCTCGCCGGTATGCCTGCGGCTCGGCTTCCATCCTCGCTTCCCGCTGACGCGGGAACCGGATTCGGCGCCACGAATCCTGCTGCGGCTGAGCTTTCGCCGTCAGGCAGCACCGGCGAAGCCTGGCCCTCGAATAGAATAGCGGTGGCGCCGGCATTGATGGCCTGCTGCAGGTAGGCGCGGCCGTCGTTCCCGCAGCCGTTCACGGCGATGAAGAGGCTGCCCGGCTGCACGCGGCGGGAGTCGTTGGTCAGGGACGTGATCTCCACATCCTGGCAGCCCTGCACGGAGAGGACGCCGCAATTCCGTATGATTTCACTCAGTTTCATTTCGTTACTGTGCTTCGCTTCAATTCTTCCCGGAAGCACGGGTCTATGTTGTACAGCTGATCGACGACGGTGCGGATGGCGCGGGCGGGGATGCCGCCGCCCTGGAACTGCCGGCTCGTGGGCTTGGAATACACCGTGCAGATGATGCTGTATTGCGGCTTGTCCGCCGGGAAGAACCCGACGAAGGTGCCCTGGTATTTGCGGCGCCCCATGGCGTCCTGGTATTGTCCGTTGGCGTAGGTGCCGAAGGAGGTTCCGGTCTTGCCGGCCACGGCGCACTTGGCGTCCTTGAGCCGCCTGGCGGTGCCTTCCTCGGTCACGGCCTTGAGTGCGCGGGTGATGGTGTCGGCCACGGCCTTCGAGCAGACGGCGGCGTTCAGCACGCCCGGCCCGCGCCGCTCGGTGACGATGCCGTTCTCTTCGATGTCCTCGACCAGGTAGGGCTTCATCATGCGGCCCTTGTTCGCGATGGCGTTGTAGAAGGTCAGGATGTGCAGGGGTGTCTCCTCGGTGCTGTAGCCGAAGCCGATGGAGCCGAGGTCCGTGTCGGTCCAGTAGCGCGTGGACGGGCTCGGGATGGTGGGCGTCTGCAGACCGTCCAGGTCGAAGGCGAAGGCCTCGCCGAGCTTGTAGTTGTAGATGTTCTGCAGGAAACGCTCGGTCTTCTCCAGCCCCTTGCCGCGGCCCTTGCTCTTGTCGATGCCGTAGTTCTTGACGGCCAGCGTCGCGAAAACGTAGTTGGACGAGATCTTGAAGCCGTCCAGGATGGAGATGCGGTTGGTGTGGTGCTGGCGGGCGAAGTCGGGGATGTGCGCGTCCTTGATGCTGGTGCCGGCCACGTTGCCGTTGGTGGCGGGCAGAGTTTCCTCGAGGCTCTTGATGAAGCCGTCGTTGAGCACGGACATCAGCGTGACGGTCTTGAACACCGAGCCGGGCTCGCCCTTGCGGCCGATGGCGAGGTTCTGGATTTCCTCAAAGGGGCCGTTGCCGTCCTCGCGTACGAGGTTGACCATGGCGCGGATGGCGCCGGTGGAGACTTCCATCAGCACGAGGCAGGCGCCTTCGAGGTCGGGCTCCTCGGCGATCTGCTCGCGGAGCGCCTTGTCGGCGATGTCCTGGTAGTCGATGTTGAGGGTGATGCGCAGGTCCTTGCCGTCCACGGCCTTGACGTAGGCGCTGTCGCTGTTGCGCACGCGGCCGTAATCGGTCACACGCATCCATTCGCGGCCTTCCTGGCCGTGCAGGACGTAGTCGAACTTGCCCTCAAGACCGATGTGGGTGTTGGCTACGTCGGACTTGTTGTTTCGCACGAAGCCGATGGTGCGCCGGGCGAGTTTCCCGTAAGGGTACTGGCGGATATGCTCCTGCTCCACGATCATGCCGCTGCGGTAGCGGCCGTCACGGAAGAGCGGGAGGGCGATCACGCGGTTGTAGACGTTGCGGTCGACGGGGTGGCCGATTCGGACATATTTGCGCCCGTTGGCGCGGCCGTCGGTGATGAGCTTGTAGTACTGCTCGGCGGTCCTGTCGCCGAATTCGGCCGCGAGGCCTTCGGCGAGGTCGCGGGCCTTGCCCAGCCAGGCCTGCTCCTGCTCGGGGCTGTTGGTGTCCTTGAGGACGGTGCAGTCCATGTAGAACTGGTAGATCGGGCAGGAGATGGCGAGCAGCCGCCCCTCGGAGTCGAGGATGTTGCCGCGGGCGGGCTCGATGATGTTGATCGTGTTGGAGGGGGTCAGGGCGTCGGCGATCTTGGGATCGGGACGCCAGAAGAGCTGGATGCCCGCCAGGCGCACGATCAGCACCAGCGCGGCGATGAGCATCGCCACGTAGAGCAGGTACAGGATCACGCCGATCCTGTCGCGCTTCTTGGGCTTGGGTGTGGTGGCTTCCGTACTCATCTCTTCACGACCGTTGCGGGTTTATCAGCTTCCTTAACATTCGAGCCCAGCTGCTCCAGCATGTCTTCCACGCTGCCGCGCCGGCTCACGCCCACCAGCTCGAAGACCTTCTGCGAATGCACGATCTCGAGCTCTTTGAGCACCGCCTTGTTCTTTTCCACCTTGCTCATCGTGGTCTCGATCATCAGGCTGAACCAGATCACGAGGCCGAAGAGCAGGAAGGTGTAGGCGATATGGACGAAGTAGCGCCCGATGTTGAGGCGGAGCAGGAACTCGCCCTTCAGGATCGCCTGGATGCTGTTTTTGAAGAACAGGCCTATGTCCGACAGTTTCCAGGTCTTCATACGCGTTCGGCGATTCTGAGTTTGGCGCTGCGCGCGCGGGTATTGCCGGCGATCTCCGCCTCGTCGGGCAGGATCGGCTTGCGGTCGACGGCCTTCAGGGGCGCGCTGCTTCGCCCGAAGACGTCTTTTTCTTCTTCGCCCCCGATGTTGCCGCTGCGGATGAAGTTCTTCACCATGCGGTCTTCGAGGGAGTGGTAGGTAATGACGGCCAGGCGGCCGCCTTTCTTGAGCGAGGCTGCGGCGCCGGAGAGGAATTTCTCCAGCGCGCGCATTTCCTCGTTGACCTCGATGCGCAGGGCCTGATAGACCTTGGCGAGGTATTTATGTTCAGCGAATGTAGGCAGGGCCGCCGCGATGGCACGGTCGAGGTCGTCTGTGGTGAGGATCGGCGCGGCCGCGCGGGCGGTCGCAACGAGTTGCGCCACCCTGCGGGCGTTGTCGAGCTCTCCGTAGAGCCGGAAAATCTTTTCCAATTCTTCTTGCGTATAAGAATTGACGATGTCAGCCGCGGTGTTACCGCCCTGCCTGTTCATCCGCATGTCAAGCGGAGCATTGAAGCGGAAAGAGAAGCCTCTCTCCGCCGTGTCGAACTGATGGGAACTCACGCCCAGGTCGGCGAGAATCCCGTCGAGCCCTCCTTCCGCATGGAGGAGGGTGTAGTTATGGATGAAACGGAAATTGTTGTGTATAAGAATGAAGCGCGGGTCGTCCGGGGCCTGGGCCAGGGCGTCCTCGTCGCGGTCGAATGCCATCAGCCGTCCCTTGGGGGAGAGCCGGGAGAGGATCTCGCGGCTATGCCCGCCGCCGCCGAAGGTGGCGTCGGCATAGAAGCCGTCCGGGTTGAGGACCAGGGCGTCTACGCTGGGGTGGAGGAGAACGGGATTATGATACTCAGACATTCACGGGCCCCTTTTTCGAGAGGCTTTCCGCGATGGCAATGAATTCTTCGTTTGACAGTCTGGACGTCTCGTACCGCTCCTTGGCCCAGATCTCAATCTTGAAATCATTGCCGGAGAAAACCACTTCTTTGTTCACACCAATGGAATCAAGGAGCTTGCGGCTGATCGAGATGCGGCCGAACTTGGCGTCCGGCTCGACGATATCACGATCCCGCAGGTATTCTCTCCAGAATGTTTTGTGCTGTTGGTTGAACGTGAGGTCGAGACTGTCTTTGACCTTGCCGGACTGCCGCTCCCATTCTTCGAAGCAGTACATCTCGAGGCAAGGCTCGAATAAATCTTTCTTAACGACGAACCTCATATCGCTTCCAGGCGGCATCGCACCCTTGAGCGGCGCGGGAAGGACCAGCCTTCCTTTGTCGTCCACGCGGGATGTGTATTCGCCGATGAAAGTGACCATTTCGTTCAATTCTTATACGCAATGGACAAAGATAGTAAAAATTTTCCACTTTCTTCCATTCTTTTACAATTTCTTCCACAATTTGTAAAAAAATCTCCGCCGGCGGGCGGAGACTCAGACTTGCGTCGAAATTACTCAGCAGTTTGCTGCACTTGAACCGGCTCGGAGAGAATGATGTCTTCGAGCCGTTTTGTGTCCCAGCGCAGCTCGTCGACGGTGAATTCCGGGACGTTGTAGGACTTGAACAGGCGCCGGTTCTGCTCCGGATCCCGCTGCGGCAGCAGGAAGGGCTTGGTGGCCCGTCCGTCCGCATCTAAATAGGTGAAATACAGCCGGGTATAGGATCCGTCGTCCCGACGGGAGGTGAAGACGATCCAGCGGGAATTCGAGCTCCAGGCCTTGAAGCTTTCCGCCTTGTCGGAATTGATTTCGTCCATCGGACGCGTCTGTCCCGTGGTCAGGTCGGTGAGGTAGATATCCCCGGATTCATGCCAGACATGGAAGGAGCCGAAACGGCCGACTCCGCTCAGCAGGAAACGTCCGTCCGGCGAGGGCCGCGGCGTCACGGCGCTGAGGCTGTCCGTGACCGCATCGAAGACCAGCCGCGGCTCCCCGAACGCACGCGTCGCGGGGTCGAAATCTATCGCGTAAATGTTGTAGCGGATGCGGTCCGTCAGCAGGGTCGGATCGGTCGAGGCGTCCGCACCCCAGTCCGGCAGCCACGAGGACGCATAGTAGAGCGTTTTCCCGTCTGCAGCCCAGTAGGGGAAGGTTTCGTAGGCCAGGGAATCGTGCACGATGTAACTGACCCGGTCCCGCTCGACGTCATACAGGATCAGGTCCGACGCCGAGTCGTACACTTCGATTTTCTGCCTGTCCGAGCGGAAGAAGGTCTGCGCCGTCTTGTTGACCGAATAGGCGATCAGCGGCTCGCTCGGGTGCCAGGAAGGATAGACCGCATTGGAGATCAGGTCGCCGGTCTTGAAGGCGACCTTCTTCCCGCGTTCTCCCGTCACGACGACGGTCCCGCCCGCCGCCTCCCGGGCGTGGAATTGGAAATTCTCCGTGCTGTAGTTCTGGAAAGAGTGGCAGTTGATGCATTGCAGTTCCGTCCGGGCGCTGATCAGCAGGTTGTTGTAGAGGTCCTTCTCGCGGAACGAACTCAGGTCCCGCTGGCGCAGCACCAGGTCCCCGTAGTTGGAATAGCCCGGCTCGATGAGGCGGTAAATCACGTAGCGGTCGATCTCCTCCGGCGCCACCGTCCAGCGGGTCTCCGGCAGGGCCACCCACTGTCCCGCCCTGCGGACGAAGATCCGGACGCGCAGTTCCGTCGCCCCGTCCAGCAGACGCCGCCATTTCTTCTCCGGAATGCGCACTTCCGGCCCCTTCAGGACGACGTCCGCACCCGCGCCGGACAGCACCACGACGCAGGCGTCCGCGGGCGTGAGGATATTGAAATTCAGGGGCGCGATGTTGCGCGGAATGGTGATGTCCGTATAGTCCGGATACAGCGCGGGCGGCTCTTCGGCAAGCGCGGCGTCCTGCCAGCCGCCGGGCGTACACGCGGCCGCCAGCAGCATCAGCAAGAGCAAGCTATGTCCGAAGAAGCGTCTCATCGGTTCGGATTGATGTCTACAAATAAATAATAATACCAGTAGGTCCCGCCGTAGCGTTCGAAGAACCGTTCCTTCGTCTTCTCCGAGTCGAGGTCCCGGGCGCCGTTCACGGCGTTGCCGAATTGAGAAAAGCGCTGCAGCATGGCGCTTCTGTCCGCCAGCAGGGACGCGATCGCCCGCATCATGTCCGGGTCGCCCGACTCGCTGGCGAAGAGCGCCGCGCCTTCCGCCAGGGCGGTGCCGACCGGCGCCTCCGGGAGGCGCTCGAGCCGGTCGAACAGGCAGGTCAGGGCGCACTCCGCGTCCTTCCGGATCAGGGCGACCGCCGCCTGCCACTCAAACACCGCTTCGTTAATATATGCGGGGTCCGCGAAATGGGTGAACAGCATCTCCTGCAGCGACGCGGCGGTCTCGAGTTTCGTCCAGGAGTACGCAAGCAGGGGCCGCAGGCGCTGGAATTCCGGATCCGCGTCCATCCGGGCCGGATCGTCCAGGAATGCCCGGTAGCGGCGCACCCATCGGCCCTCGAACCAGTTGGCGCCCACCATGTCCAGGTATTTCCGCGCCAGCTCGTATTCTCCGCTGACCAGCGCCGTCTTCGCCTGGTACTTGTAGTAATGGATATTCTTGCCGAAGGTCGTCGAATTCTCCATCGCCAGCCGGTCGCAGGGGTTGATCATGCCCGTGTAGTACAGCACCGGCACGGCGCAGATGTGCGATATCGGGAACGGTGCCCGCGTATGGAGCGGCTCGTCCCCGTCCGGATAGCGGAACATGTCTTCCGTCAGCCGGCCTTTCGCGTACAGCGCGAGATTGCGGTACAGGACATGGATGCGGTTGGGAGTCTGTTCTTTCTTCGCCAGTTTCAGGACCTTGTCCCAATCCTGTTCGGAGACGGCCTGTTCCATGCCGAGGACGGTATGGAAGCCACTGTCCCAGTTGGAGCCCGCCGCGACAGCCAGGAGCGCTGCGGCGAGGAGCGTCGGCACGAGGATGCGGCCCGCCTTCCGGAGGAAGCAGAGCGCGGCCAGGGCCAGCGCCGCCAGGATCAGCGGAACCTGGCAGATGGAATTGTCCACGAATTCAAAATACGGGAGCGCGGCGAAGTATACGTATTTCCGGTGGACCCGGGGGAAGATGCCGGACATTTCCCCGCACATCCACGGTACGGCCGCGCCCAGCACGAGTGCCGCAGCCAGGTCCGCGAGGCCCCGTTTCCCTTCCCCCAGGGCCAGCAGCGCCATCAGGAAGGCGGCGAGCAGCGCGAATGCGCCGAAAAGCGGATACCCCACCAGCACGGTCGCCGCTACGAAGAGCGGGGAGGAGCGTTCCCCGAGCGCAACCTTCCGGTACAGCAGCACCAGGGCGGCCGCGACGCAGCAGCCCAGCAGCTGCGAATAGAGGAGCCCGTAGGTCCGGAACAGGTAGATGGAGTAGTCCAGGCGCGTGATGAACAGCAGCAGGAAGAGCGCGGGCAGGACGGAGAGCCAGGCGGCCCGTCCCTCCAGCGCGAAGGCTTTCCCGACGAGCCGGGTCAGCAGGCACAGGCCCAGCGCGAACAGCGCCGCCCCGAGTACGGGGAAATGGCAGAACTGCGTCAGGAAGGCGCCGGCGAGGGCCAGCACGCCTCCGGGCTGCGCGAAAAAGGACGCCAGCCAGTCTCCCTTCGGGCAGAAGAGGGAGTATTGTTCCAGATGGTACAACAGCCCGGTCTTGAACAGCGTCAGGACCAGGAACCCAAGCAACCCGGGAAAGAGGATGTACCAGCCGGGGCGTTTCATCTTAACGGCGGGTGGCTTCGCTGTCCAGCGGCAGGTTGGAGAACACCGGTGTTGCCACGGCGGCGGGGTCGTAGCCGTCGGGGTAGCCGAACGCGGTGAAATCAATGATTCCCAGCGGATTGTCCTTCGGCCAGTCCGTCACGGTGAGCCGGACGAAGCGGCAGTTGACGGGAGCGAATTCTTCGAAGACGGTGTCCCGGGACTCCGTATTCCTGGTCCGGTCCAGCACCGTGACGTATTGCTCCCCGTCCTGGGAAACCTCGAGTTTGTACTGGTAGACCGGCAGGACCTGGGGGCCGCCGAAACGGCGCCGTCCGCCGGAGAACATCACCCGCATTGCATCGACTGTGAAATGCTGCACGACGTCGAAACGGGTGGCCGGAGAGAGCTCGACGGTGAGGGTCGGCTGCGCATCGTCAGTCGCCGGCATCCACACGGTGCCGCTGTAGTTGTCCACCGCGTAGGCGGCCGGGAAGCCGTCCTGCTGGGAGGAGAAGCGGGACAGGGCGTTCATCGCGTTGATCTTGTTGATCGTCACGGGGATCGAGGCCGGGACATCCCGCTTCGCCTTGGCGCCAGGCGCCGGCTGGGGCGTGTCGGTCACGGTGCAGTACATCAGGCCGTCGGCGTCGAATGTCACCCGGTCCATGCCGATGCGGCGGCCGCCCGGGGGATTGGACAGCACGATGGTGTAGAACTGCCACCATTCCCCGTCAGGGGCCTGCACGATGGAGCCGTGGGCCGTGCCCGTCACAAGGCCTTCCGTCTTGCGGAGCAGCGGGTTGTTGGGGGCGTAGGTGTAGGGCCCGAGCGGCGAAGTCGCCGTATAGTACCCTTCGGCATAGGTCTTCCACTGCGTGCCGGAGGCCGAGTATTCCAGATAATAGACGCCGTTCCGCTTGATGACCCACGGGCCCTCGATCCAGGCCACGCCGGGATATTCGTTCATCTCGCCGTAGCGCTCCCACGCGTGCATGGGGTTGAACCCGAAGAGGTGGGTGGGCTTTTCGGCGAAGCGCGTCAGGTCCTTCGGATCGAGGCGCACGCCGTAGATGCCGCTGATGCCGCGGCCGGGCCAGAAGAGGTACGGCTGGTTGTCGTCGTCGACGAAGATCTTGGTGTCGAAGCCCCCGTTCCAGCCGTCTTCGACCGGACCGGTGTTCTTGAAGAGGCCGAGGTCGGTGTAGGGGCCGAGCGGGTGGTCGGCCACGAAGACGTGGTCGCTGTTGCCGGTCAGGTAGAACTTGCCGTTGTACTTGACCAGGTCCGGGGCCACGGGAATGTGCTCCACGGCGTGGAATTCCCAATCCAGCAAGTTGTCGGAAACCCACATGCCGCCGCCGGTGCAGCACATATAATACCTGCCGCCTTCTTCCAGGACGGTGACGTCACCGCTCGCGTTGCCGCCTGCGCCGATGGGCATCGGAAGCGGGTTGCAGTAGCTTTGACCCCATGCGGCAGTGCAGGACACCACGGCCAGGAACCATGCTGCGGAAAAGATTGTTCTGAGTCTCATACCACAAATATAGCCAATTGGATTCGAATAAAAAACTCCCCGCGTCCCGGTGGAACGCAGGGAGTTTTCCTTATGCGAATCTGTTACCTCTTGTAGAAGCACTTGCTCATGCCCACCGCATTGCCATAGGCTTCCGTGCCGCTTTCTGCAACGCAAAGGCTGAATGTGCAAAGGTCTTTGGCGATGTCAAGCTCGTTCTCGGCCCGTTCGTATATCGCGAACTTGAACTTATACGGATATTCGATGTATTCCGGATCGCTCGGGTTCGGTTTCTTACCCATTGCCTTGAGTTCAGTGATGGAGTACCAGCTATAACCATTCAGGAGCTCAAATGTCTCGGGATTCATATTGCCGGCATTCCAACCGAAGTCGTAGTTGTACTGGTCGGTAACATTAATCACCAAGGCCTTCCAGATATGGTCTTCGTCTGTACTGATGGTCATCCGGCCGTCGGAAAGAGTAAAGGTACCCTGAATATGGACCCCCCATACAGGGACATACAGATCCACTTCGCTTCCTTCAACCTTCAGGCACATATTGTAATCTACCTCGTCGGTATATGCCTCAGGCTTTAATCCATTGTGAGTGGCATCCCACCTGCCGTTGCCGAGGGTTCCGGATTCTACCGTGGCACCGACTTTTCTATAAATCTCGAACGCGCGGTTCTTGTAGGTTTTCCCGTCGATTTCATATTCGTCATCCATTACGAGCACGAGCCATGCTTTTCCACCGGTGAGAACGACCTGCGAGACAGAACTTTCTGCCTCCCCATCATATTTCGTGGTCATCGTACTGCCGTCGTACGTCCATGTGCCGCTTTCTTCAGGAGCACCCTGATTAGGGGTAAAGATAAAGGTCCCGTCTTCCTTAAGGACGAGAACCTGGGAAGCGTCGTTGGGATTCTGCCAGGAACCAAGGAGATCCTTGGCAGGATTCTCGGCAGCGGCCTGCTTCACGGTGACGGTCTGGGTCAGTCCGGCCCCGCTGAGCGTGATCGTGGCATTGCGCTCCTCAAAGGATTTGTTTTCATCAATACTGAAAACCAGCGTGCTCTCGCTCAGGGCCTTCGTGCCGGTCTGCCTGATCCAGTCGGCGCTGATCTGAGCGCTGAAAGACACATTTGACTGGACGACGACGTCAATCGTCGTCGCGGAAGCACCGACCTCATAGCTTTTCGTCTGGACGATCAGGCCTCCGTTGGCCGCCTGCTTTACGCTGACGGTCTGAGAGAGACCCTCCGCCCTGATTGACACCGAGCCGCTTCGTTCTCCATAAGTCGTGTTAGGATCGCAGCTCACCGTGACGGTGACCGGCTTGTCGGAAGCGCTGCCGTTCGACGGTGAGACATGGATCCAGGAGTCCGAAGGAGCGACGCTCCAGTCCCGGTTCGCAGTGAAGGTGATGGTGGCGCTGCCGCCGTTTTCGACGACCTCGACGGTAGAGTCGCCGCTAAGCGTCAACAGGGGCGGCTTCTGGCAACCCGCAAGGAACAACAATGCCGCCGCAATCAAAACAAGAGATTATAGTAGTATTGGATTTGATGGTTGTCAGCTCTGTTTTGTAAATATATGCAGAAATCACGTAGATTCCTGAACAAAACATAGAAATCGTACTCTCAAATCGTTTAATATTTTTGTCGGCACCCTGTTCTCGCAGGGTGCCTGAAAAGCTAAATAGGTGGTTGTCAGTCAGTTACTGAATGAGCGCGACGATTTCGCCTTTCTCCACCGTCTTGCCCTGCGGGGCGGTGACGGCGACGATCTGACCGTCCACGGCCGGCAGGAGTTCCTCCATGCCGTACCAGGTGTGGACGTAACCGCAGGGGGCGCCAGCCTTCACTTTCGTGCCGACCGCCGGAGCCGTGGACTTGGCGTCCACGTCCACCTGCCAGAGCATCTGGCCCTTGGCCGGCGCCTGCACGGGCGTGGCCTTCGGGTATTTGGCGAGCAGGGCGTCCAGGTCGAATTCGGGCATCTCCACGACGGGGCGCTTCACCACGATCGGGGCGCCGGCCTTCTCGCGGAAGGCTTCGAGGTCCTTGTTGAAGCGCTCCTTGGCGACACCGCTCTTGTAGTCGCGGTACTGCCGCTCGAACATGGCCATGTTCAGGAGTTCCTCGTCGTCCTCACCGCAATCCCAGCCCTCTTCCTTCATCATCTCGCGGAACTTCGGGAGCTCGTCGGGATACATGTCCTGCGGGTTGCCGGTATAGAATTCCATGCCCTTCTCCTTGGCGATTTCCACGATTTCCGGAGCGAGTTCGCCCGGGAGCTTGCCCATCTTGCCGAGAATCATGCCCCAGGTGTCCTTGTCGATCGTGGAGAAGCGCGGCTTGTTCTGCGCCATCGCGAGGAGGTTCATCAGCGCCGTGTTCTTGACGTACTGGCTGAACGGGGTCACGAGGGGCGGATAGCCGAGGCGCGGCCACACGTATTCCACTTCGTTGAAGAGCTGGACCATCAGCGAATCGAGGCTGCTCTCCGGTTTGCCGTTGGCGCGCTCGGAGGCGTTGATCGCGGCCTTGAAGCCGGTCAGGTCGGCCATCATCGATCCCATCATGCCGCCCGGCAGGCCGCAGCCGACGAGCAGGGAAGTCATCAGGGAGTTGGTGCCGTTGATCCAGTAGCCGAGGAAGTCGTCGATGAATTCCTGGGTCAGGCGGCGGACCTCCATGTAGGCGTCCATATTGATGTCCTTGACCTGGAAGCCGTCGGCCTTCATCATCTGCTGGATGGTGATCACGTCCGGATGGACCTTGCCCCAGGCGAGGGGTTCCACCGCCACGTCGAGGTAATCGGCGCCGGCGCGGGCGACCTCCAGCATCGAAGCCGGGGAGAAGCCGGGGCCGGTGTGGCCGTGGTACTGGACCTTGATCTGCGGGTGGCGCTTCTTGATGCCGGCGACGATCAGGCCGAGCTCGGTCGGACGGCCGACGCCCGCCATATCCTTGAGGCAGATCTCGTCGGTGCCGTATTCGACCAGCTGGTCCACCAGCTTGAGGTAGTACTCAACTGTATGCACGGGCGAGTGGGTGATGGACAGGGCCGCCTGCGAAATCATGCCGCCCTTCTTCGCAAACTCGATGGAGAGCTTGAGGTTGCGGGGGTCGTTCAGGCCGCAGAAGGAACGGGCGATGTCGGTGCCCTGCTTCTTCTTGACCTTGAACATCAATTCGCGCACATCCGCGGGCACGGGGTACATGCGGATGGCGTTCAGGCCGCGCTCCAGCATGTGTGTCTGGATGCCGGCCTTGTGGAACGGCGCCGTCCACTGGCGGACGGAGACGTTCGGGTTCTCGCCATAAAGGAGGTTCACCTGCTCGAAGGCGCCGCCGTTGGTCTCGACGCGGTCGAAGCAACCCATATCAACGATGGCCGGAGCCACCCGCACCAATTGGTCCACACGCGGCTGATATTTGCCGGAGGACTGCCACATGTCCCTGTATACGAGGGAGAATTTTATTTCTTTTGCCATAATTCGGTTGTTGACTCAAAAAAGCAATCTTACAAATATAATGATTTTTCTTTCTCGCCGCTTGCAAGGAAAAAATATTTTCGTACCTTTGCAATCCCTTCTGAATATGGTGCGATTAGTTCAGTTGGTAGAGCACCAGATTGTGGTTCTGGGTGTCATCGGTTCGAGCCCGATATCGCACCCCAAGTTGCGATGAGAACGATTTTTACAGTCGTTCTCATTTTTCTTTCCTTGTAACTGCTTGGTATTGGTATAGATGGATTTGTTTCTTATTCCGCCCGACCGGCCCACAAACAATAACGCCCCGCAGGGCGGATAGGGAAAGAGACATAGGGGATTACAGATACAAAAAACACCCCATAGGCAGGGGTGTGATAAAGGGATATGTCCCAACAACGGTTGTATACGATTTTTGTATCGATGTTGTTCCCGAAAGAAGCCGGCGGGCCCGGTGAATGGGAGAGGCTGCTTATTTTTCGAGTTTCTTGGCCTGCTTGAGCAGGGCCTTGGAAGGGACGGGATCGAGTTCGGTCGGCACAAGGTACCAGCTCACGGTCCAGCTCACCGAAGCGCCGGGCTGCAGGGTGGTGTAGGCGCCCTGCTCCTCGATCTCGACGAAGGTCTTTCCGGGGTTGGCATAGGCCTGGATTTCCGCCTCGGCGGGCGCGGCCTGGCCGGTCTTGAGATCCTGGAACTTTTTCACGAAGAGCAGGCCGTTGTTGCAGAAGGCGAGCCAGCCCTTGCCGTCGGCGTTGATCTTGCGGTTCTCGCGGGCTTCGTCCATCACATACCAGGCGCCGCCGTTGCTGAATTCGAATGGCAGTCCAGCCATGTTGTTGGCGGGCTCGACTGCCTTGGCCTGGAAGAAGAGCACGCCGCCGTTGGGCACGCGGGAGATCTCCCACGGGGCCACCTGGCGGACCTCGCCGGATTCGTTGACGATCGTATAGGTAATCACGATGGCGCCGCGCTTGGCGTCCGTGGCGAATTGCTTGCGCACGCTGTAGCCGAAGCGGGACTTATCCCCGGTGAGCGTAAGGACGTTGCCGTTGATCTCGGCGGCGAAAGGCTTGGTGTCGTATTCTGCCACCGGCGGCCAGTTCCACTCGCTCTGCGGACTGGTCCAGAAGGTGCTGCCGAAGGAGTTCGGCATACGGCCCTGGTTGAGGACTTCGACCTCGCCGAGTTTGTAGGAGAGGATCTTGGCGCCGTGGCCGGCGTCAACAATCATGGAAACATCGCCGATGGAGATGCGGTACTTGTCGTCATCAAGGGCCTGTACGCCCTGAGCGAATGCGGAGACAGCCAATAGGCTGCTCGCCAGAAGGGTAAGGAACTTTTTCATACTCCTACAAATATAAGAAAAACTTTCGTATTCTGTCAATCTATGTTAATGAGCGGGAAATAAGTGTCGCGCAAGGGTTTACGGACTGCCTCTCCGGTCAGATGGCAGACCCCTTCCAGAGGCAGGTCGGCGGAGGAGGAGCCGAGACGGAAACGATAGTCACCCGGAGAGATGGTCCAGACGCTCTTGCCGTCGGCCCCTTCGGACCACCAGGCAAGCTGGTCCGGCGACACGTCAAAGCTGACCCGGGCAGAGGCGCCGGCATCCAGATTGACGCGCAGGAAGCCTTTGAGCTGCAATGGTTTAAGCGGCTGGCCTGAGGCGGGAGAAAGGTAGAGCTGGACCACCTCGTCGCCTGCACGGTCGCCGACATTGCTCACGCGGCAGCTGACGCGGATGCTGCTGGCGGAGGTCGTGGCGGAGGCCTGCATCTCCAGCTCGGAGAATTCGAAGCGGGAATAGGAAAGTCCATAGCCGAAAGGCCAGGCGATCAGCTCCTGCGCGGGCAGTTCGTTGTAGCAGCGCAGGTCCGTGTCTTCCGTGGCGGGATAGCTCACGCAGAGCCGTCCCGACGGGTTGACGCGTCCGGTCAGGATGTCGGTCACGGCGCGGCCGCCCTCTTCGCCGGGATACCAGGCCTGGAGAATGGCGGCGCAGCCGTCCGCGACAGGAGAGAGCACCTGCGGATGGCCGCCGAAGACGACCAGTACCACAGGCTTGCCGGTGGCGATCAGAGCGCGGACGAAGTCCTCCTGTTCGCCGGGCAGGCGGATGCCGTTGCGGACGCGGTTCTCGCCGCAAAGGAAGACATTTTCGCCCATCGCGGCGATGATGATGTCACTCTTCGCCGCGAGGTGCAGGGCGGCATTGCGGTCGGCTGGGTCGGGGGATTCGATTCGGCGCATCCGGAAACCCTGGATGCGGGCGTCGCCGCCTTCGGCAATGCGCGCGTCGGCCATCGTGCTCCAGTCGCAGCCGCGCTCGTAGCCGACCGTGCCGGAAAAGCCTTCCCGCAGGGCCTCCAGCAGGGTGGGGATGCGCACGGCGGTCAGATCGGGCTCATGGCGGTGGAAGAAAATCTGCATCGAGGGGAAACTGTAGTCGCCCAGCATGCTCCAGACGGAATTGGCGTTGGGACCGACGAGGGCCACTTTTTCACTGCCCTGCAGCGGCAGGACGCCGTTGTTCTGCAGCAACACGACGCTCTGTGCGGCGAGCTCGTAGGCGATGCGGCGGCCCTCCGCACTGTCCGGCTCCAGCGGGCCTTCGGCGCAGAACACCGGGTCGGGGTCCAGCAGGCCGGCACGGGCCTTGAGCATCAGGGTGCGTTTGACGGAGCGTTCGAGGACTTCCTCGGGGATGCGCCCTTCGCGGACGAGTTCTGGAATGAAGCGGTAGCTGCTGTTCCAGGCGACTTCGAGGTCGTTGCCGGCCATGAGGGCGTCCACGGCGTACTGCTTGAGCGCCTCCTCGCTGCGGTCGCGGCCGGTCTGGACGGCGCCGTAGTCGCTGATGACCACGCCCTTGTAGTCAAGGTAATCGCGCAGGATGATGTTGATCAGCGTGTCGCTGCATACGGCGTATTCCGAGCGGAAGCGGTCATAGGAGGTCATCACGGACTCGCTGCCCTGCGTGCGGATCACGGCCTCGTGGGGGAGGAGGACTTCTTCGTAGATCTCTTTCCAGGGGAGGGTGTTGGCCCCGCCGTAGCCGAGGAAATGCTTGGTCGTGGCGGCTACGCCTTCGCGGAACCCGCGCTCCTGGAGGCCTGCGACGAAGGCGCAGGCGAGGGTGGCCGTGAGGAAGCCGTCCTCGCCGCAGGACTCCTCGATGCGCGGCCAGTGCGGCGTGCGGATGAGATCGACCATCGGCGAGAGGGCGTATTGCTGGCCGACGGCGCGCATGTCGGCGGCGGTGCGGACGGTCTTGGCCCGGATCATGTCGGGGTCCCAGCTGCAGGCGGCGCCGATGGCCTGCGGGTAGATGGTGGCGCCTTTGGCCGTGAGGCCGGAGAGGGCTTCTTCCTGGAAGATGGCCGGGATGCCGGCGGGGGTCTCCTCGACGAGGTATGCCTGGATGTCCAGGATCATACGCCGGATGGCGTCGACGTCCTTGTCCTGCGAGCTGGTGGGCTGGCAGATGTGGCCGACGCCGTAGGGGAGTATCTCTCGGCACTTCTCGCGGGATACTTCGCCGTCCACGAGCAGCTCGCCCGGGTAGATGCCGTAAAGCTGGGCGGCTTTCTCTTCGAGGCTCAGGCGGTCGTAGAGGGCATCGACCTGCTTCTGCAGGGCTTTCTCTTTACGGGATTCGGGGGTGCACGCGACGGCAAGCAGCAGCGTTGCGGCAGCGGCCAGCGTCAGAGCGGTCGTCATGCTGGGATGGAATCTTTTCATGTTTTTCCGTATTCATTTATGCAAAAATATCAATTCCTTTCATTAATCCGTCATTCGACCGGGCGAGGTGGTGAAGTTTGTATCTTTTTCTTTATCTTGAAGCACAAAACAAAAAACCGGGTTAGTATCATGAAAGGATTGCACCTTTTGGCTTCAGCGGCCCTTGCGGCTGCATTTTCACTGGGCGCGCACGCCCAGAGTCTCAAACTCAATGACCTCGGCTACTTCGAGGCGCGCGGCACGAACGTGCTCGTGTACAACAATCTTTACAACGGTTCCTTCTATGACGAGAAATTTGCCGGTCTGGAGATCATCCAGCGGGGCGAACGCATATCGACCGGCGGCGGCATCCGTCTGATGAACACCCCCGAGCAGTGGGACATCTTCGGCGTGGTCAGCCCGCGCCGGATCGACCGCAGCGAGAACAGCGTCGAGGTGACGCTGACCTACGAGGACTACGGCTTCGCGCCGCGCCTCAAGGTCCTGCCCAAGGACAAGGGCGTGCTGGTGCAGATCTGGCTGGACAAGCCCGTGCCGGAGGAACTGGTCGGCAAGGCGGGTATGAACCTCGAATTCTTCCCGGCCTCCTATTTCGGAAAGAATTATCTCGTGGACGGCTTCGCTCGCATTCTGCCCAAGTTCCCGATGCACGATACCGAAGTGCACCCGGTGTCCGAGAAGATCCCCCAGTATTTCGGCGAGTCGACCTTCGATGACCGCGGCCGCGGCGACTTCCTCGTACCGCTTCCGCTCTCCACGGGTCACCGCATCGTGATGGCGCCGGAGGATGACGCGCTCCGCGTCGGCGTGACCTCCGACCTGGAAATCAGCATCTTCGACGGCCGCCACCTGGCCCAGAACGGCACCTTCGTGCTGCGCTCCTTCCTGCCGGGCGGCAAGACCGGCAAGGTGCTGGAGTGGTACCTGGAGCCGAGCATCTCCAACGGCTGGGTCCGCCCGGCGAACATCGGTTTCTCGCAGGTGGGCTATACGCCAGCCCAGAAGAAGATCGCCGTGGTGGAACTCGACAAGAACGACGCGCCGGCCAAGACCGGCCGCCTGCTCCGGGTGAATCCGGACGGCAGCAAGAGCGTCGTGAAGGAGGTCGTCGCCAAGTTCTGGGGCGAATACCACCACCGCTACAACTACGTTCAGCTCGACTTCTCGGATGTCCGCGAACCGGGTCTGTACTGCATTGACTATCAGGGAGTCGTGACGAACGCCTTCCCGATTGACAAGAGTGTCTACAGCGACAAGTGGCATCCATCGATGGACATGTCGCTGGTCGTGAACATGGACCACATGGAGGTGAACGAGGCGTACCGCATCTGGCACGGTCGCGCCAACATGGACGACGCGCTCCAGGCCCCGGCGAACGTGCGTCTGCACGACGGCTATTTCCAGGGCGACGTGACCAATACGAAGTACCAGCCGCTGGAGCATATTCCCGGCCTGGCCGTGGGCGGTTGGTATGACGCCGGCGACTTCGACATCCAGGCGAATTCCGTGCTCAACACGACGCAGGACCTTGCGTACATCTGGCGCGAATTCAAGCCGCTGCGCGACCAGACGCTGATCGACGAGAAGACGCAATACGCTGATATCCACGTCCCTGACGGCGTTCCCGACAATGTGCAGCTGATCATGCACGGCACGCTCAACATCAACGCGCAGGTCGAGAACATCGGCTTCGTGGCGCAGGTGATCGGCCAGCCCGACATGCATCACTACCACCACCTGGGCGACGCGATGACCCTGACCGACGGCTATATCTACGATCCGACGCTGGCGCGCTACGAGGTGCGTGGCAACCGTTCCGGCACGCCGGACGACCGCTACGTCTTCACGAGCCGCTTCAGCCCTGCCGGCGTGATGCAGGACATCGTGTCCCTGGCGGCTGCCTATCCGGCCCTGAAGGACTACTATCCGGAGGAGGCCGAGCGCTCCCTGAAGAATGCCAAGATGCTCTGGGACAAATATTTCGAGGCTGCCGCCCCGAATCCCAACGCCGTTGCCAACAACAATGGCCGCTGGGGCGGCGGTGATTCCCGCATCAATGCCGCCATCGAACTCTGGCTCGCCACGGGCGACGCCAAATACAAGGACTTCTTCCTCCCGCTGGTCGAGAAGCAGGTGGAGGCCCGGCCGGTCGTGACACGGGCGAACGGGACCGTGTCGAACGGCATGTTCTCCTCGCAGTACAGCGGCGGTCCGAACCTGGCCGCGGCGCTCAAGATCTATCCCTACATGGACAAGGCCTTCCAGGCCAAGGTGAAGGAGGCTGCGCCCGCCTACGTGGACATGCTGACGCGCGGGGCGTACGACACCCCCTACGGCGTATCCATCGGCGGCGCCACCTGGGCCGGCAATGCTTCCGTCATCAACAATGCGTACAACTGCTACAAGATCTGGAAGTACTTCCCGGACCTGATCGATCCCGAGTTCGTGTTCGCGGGCCTGAACTTCATCTTTGGCTGCCACCCCTACAGCAACGTCTCCTTCGTGACGGGCGTGGGTGTGAACACCAAGAAGGTGGCCTACAGCAACAACCGCGCGGACTATACCGTGATCCCGGGGGGCATCGTGCCGGGCCTGCTGGTGAAGGAAGATTTCTTCGAGAACAAGGACGACTACCCGTTCCACTGGGGTGAGAACGAGTGCTGCATCAACACGGCTCCGCAGTACGTGCTGCTATGCCTCGCTGCCGACGAAGTCGCCCGCGCGCTGAACAAATAGGTTGTCCGCTGGCAAAAATAACAACCGGCTGCGTCATGTGGCGCAGCCGGTTGTTATTATATCCGAAAGCCGGTTATTTGATTTCTTTGGGGAGGTCGAAAGTGGAGGCCGGAATAATGGGATTCTCGTCGAACTGCTTGACTATCATGGTGTTGTTGGCTCCGAGGGCCCCCTTGGTCTCCATCTTCAGGAGGATGCCGTTCCAGCGCCAGTCCTTGTATGTGACCGTACGGAGAAGCGACTTGACCTTATAGGTGTAGATGGTGCAGGTCTTGCCGAAGATCTCTTCGGTGCCGAGTTCCTTGATCTGGCGTTTCTTCAGGTCCTCTTCGGTCAGGTTCGCCCAGTTGATCCCTTCGCCCGATTCGGTCATCTTGGCTTCGTCCTTCTTCTCATCGTCGAACCAGGCGTTGGTGTAGGTTTTCCCGTCCCGGAAGATGATCTCGGTGTGGTAATTCCCGAAGCCTTCCATCTGGATCTGGTCGTGCTGCTTCCAGAGTTTGCCGTAGTCGTCGAACCAGACTTCGTTGTACTGGAGTCCGCCGCTGGTCTGGGTCTCGTATTTCAGGTGTGCGGATTTGATGCCGTAGACGGCACCCTGGGCATGGAGCGCGACGGCAGCGAGAAGCAGGGCCGCAGCAAGCAACAGGTACTTTTTCATGATTGCAGGTTCTAGAGGTTTCCGCAAATATATGAAAAAGTATTGAAAAATCAGGCCGTTCGCTTTAAGCGAGGAATGCCAGGATGCCGGCGATATCGTCTTTCGGGAAGGACTGCTGCTCGCCGGAAGCGAGGTTCTTGATGTTCACGACGCCCTGCGCTATCTCGGATTCGCCCGTGATGGAGAGGAAGGGGATGGCCTTGCGGTCGGCGTAGTCGAACTGCTTCTTGAGCTTGGCCGCGTCGGGATAGAGCTCCACGGCGATGCCGTTTTCGCGGAGCGCGGCGGCGACGGGCAGCAGGTAGCGGACCTCGTCCGCCCCCATGTTGGCCAGCAGCAGGCGGGTGGCGCTGCACAGGCCCTTCGGGAATTTGTCCAGGCCCTTGAGCACGTCGTAGATGCGGTCGGCGCCGAAGCTTACGCCCACGCCGGACATGTCGGGCAGGCCGAAGATGCCGGTCAGGTTGTCGTAGCGGCCGCCGCCGCAGATGCTGCCGATCTGCCAGTCGAGCGCCTTGACTTCGAAGATGGCGCCGGTATAGTAATTGAGCCCGCGCGCCAGCGAGAGGTCGATTTCGGCCGGGGTCTGGATGCCTGCGGCCTCGATGAATCCGAACAGCTCTTCGAGCTCGTCCAGGCCCTTCAGCCCCGTCCCGGAGGCGCCCATGATGGCGCGCATCTTCGCGAGCTTTTCGGCGTTGGAGCCGCTCAGGGTCAGCACCGGCTCGAGCACGGCGATGGCCGCGTCGGTGAGACCCTTCTCGCGCATCTCGTCCTTGACGGCGTCCAGGCCGATCTTGTCCAGTTTGTCGATGGCCACGGTGATGTCCACCACCTTGTCGGGGAAGCCGCAGATCTCCGCGAGACCGGTCAGCACCTTGCGGTTGTTGATCTTGACCAGGACGCGCACGCCCAGCTTTTCGAAGACCTTGTCCACGATCTGGACCAGCTCCAGCTCGCAAAGCTGGCTGCGGGAACCGATGGCGTCCACATCGCACTGGTAGAATTCGCGGTAGCGGCCTTTCTGCGGGCGGTCCGCCCGCCAGACCGGCTGGATCTGGAAGCGCTTGAAAGGGAAGGAGAGCTCGTTCTGGTGCTGCACCACGAAGCGCGCGAACGGCACCGTGAGGTCGTAGCGCAGGCCCTTTTCGCACACCTGCGGGGTGAGCGGCTTCTCCATGTCCACGTCCGCGAAGGCGTCGCCGGAATTCAGGATACGGTACAGGAGCTTGTCACCCTCCTCGCCGTACTTGCCGAGCAGGGTGGAGAGGTTCTCCATGGCGGGCGTCTCGATCTGGGCGTAGCCGAAGGTCTTGAACACCGAGCGTATCGTGTCGAATATGTAATTGCGCTCGGCCGTCTCCTGCGGGCCGAAATCGCGGGTTCCTTTCGGTATGGAAGGTTTCTGTGCCATCGGTTTTTGATTTATTCTGCAAATTTACCTACTTTTGTTAAATTTTCGATTTTCAGTATGAAAGATTTTGTCAAAATGGTGCTGGCCGTGATGTGCGGCATCTTCCTCATGGGTATCGTCTGCTTTATCCTGACCTTCGGGATGATCGGTTCAATGGCTGCCGCGGGCAGCAGCAAGCCCGTCCTGCCCAAGTCCGGCGTGCTTAAGATCGATCTGGGCAAGATTGCGATCGGCGAGCAGACGCAGGAATCCAACCCCTTCGGCAACATGGACCCGACCGCCCTGCTCATGGGCAGCGTCGACTCGAAGGACATTATCGGCATCTGGGATGCCGTGCAGGCCGTGAACGCCGCCGCGGAGGATCCCGCCGTCAAGTTCATCTACCTGTGCACCGACGACAATACCACGGACGTAGCCATCCTGGGTGAGCTGCGCGAAGCGCTGTCGCATTTCCGCACCAACAGCGGCAAGGCCGTTGTGGCCTATATGGAGAATCCCGGCGCGGCCACCTACTACCTGGCTTCCGTGTCCGATAAGATCTACATGGCCTCCTACCTGGGCCTGACGCCCCAGTTCACCGGCGTCGGCACCCAGATGTATTTCCTGGGCGACCTGCTGAAGCGCTTCGGCGTCAACATGCAGCTCATCCGCCACGGCAAGTATAAGTCCGCCGGCGAGATGTACACGCGCAGCAGCTCCAGCCCCGAGAACCGCGAGCAGTACCAGCGCATGATCGACTCCATGTGGGAGACGCTCGGCGGCACGATCGCCGAGGCGCGCGGCATCAGCCTGGCCCAGCTGGACGACGCCATTTCCGGGCTCAAGCTCCGCCTGCCGCAGGACTTCGTGACCTACGGCCTTGCAGACGAACTGCTCGACCGGGACGGCCTGGAGGCCAAACTCGCCACCCTCGCCGTGGAGGACGAATACGATAATATCGACTGGATTAGCCTGCCCGACTACGCCGCTGCCAAACTCGTCCCGACCAAGGCCAGGCAGAAGATCGCCGTCATCTACGCCGACGGCGAAATCATCGACGGCAAAGGCAAGGCCAACATTGCCGGCGACCGTTTCGCCTCCATCATCAACAAGGTGCGCGCCGATTCCACCGTCAAGGCGGTGGTGCTCCGCGTCAATTCTCCGGGTGGCTCCGTGACCGCTTCCGAGAAGATCAAGGACGCCCTCGACAAGCTCAAGGCGGATAAGCCCGTGGTTGCTTCCTACGGCTCCTATGCCGCATCCGGCGGCTACTGGATCTCCAACAACTGCGAGAAGATCTACACCGATGCCGCCACGCTCACCGGATCCATCGGCGTGTTCGGCCTCGTGCCCGACTTCTCCAAGACCGCCAAGGACATCGCCCACGTGGGCGTGGAGAGCGTCACCTCCCACAAGCACGGCGACATGCTGGGCCTGATGCGCCCGTTCGACGCGGATGAATACGACTTCATGCTGACCGGCATCGAGGCTGTCTACGACCGCTTCACCACCATCGTGTCCGAAGGCCGCGGCATTCCCAAGGAGACCGTGGACGCCATCGGCCAGGGCCGTGTGTGGACTGGCGCCGATGCGTTGAAGATCAACCTTGTAGACGAGATCGGCACCCTCGAGGATGCCATCCGCTTTGCGGCTGTTGCAGCCGGTGACGGCGACCTCGCCCAGTGGAAGATCAAGGGTTATCCCGCTCCGCCGACCGTGATGGAGCAGGTGATGGAGATGATCGGTGGCGATAACAGCAGCGAAGACGCGCTGGTCTCCGCCCTGCGCGGCATCACCCAGCCGCGGGTTCTCGCCCGCATGGACAACGAGATCCGGGTCCGCTAAGGACGGGATTCTTGTCGAAATTCAGGTAAACGCAGTTGATCCCGCTCGCAAAGCGGTAGTTGACGTCCCGGCAGAGGCCCTCCACGATGCGGAGGCTCAGTGATTCGGGATCGTCCTCCCCATATGCGTGCAGGGGATTGAAGGCCTTTCCGGCCGCTTTGACCAGAATGGTGAAGCGGTCGTCTCCGTCCACGATTCCCACATCGAAGCTGCCCTTGAGCCCGCAGGACTGCCCCATCTCCAGCTGGTGCAGCATCATTTCCTCCACGCAATGGGTGACGGCCGTATTCTCCGTCTCGGAAAGACGCATCGCCGCCAGCCTTTCACAAAGAAGGTGGAACTGATGCGAGACGCTCGCGCGGGAATAGGCTACGCTCACAGCGAAAGAATGCCGCGTGTCGCCCACGGGAATCAGCCAGACCGGGTGCAGCTTCCCCTCCTTTCTTGTGAGCAGGGCCGAGGCCGCCAGGCCTCCCAGCGCGGGGAGCAACATGCCCAGCGGCAGACCCAGCCACAGGTTCCAGGGGGAAAGGGCCAGGGCCATCGGCAGGATACAGAGGACGATGCCCGCTTGCAGCATGGCGGCCAGGCGCCCCCGCTTGACCAGCAGGAAGGCGTTGGCCTGCGTCATCAGCACGGTGGCGGGCAGAAAGACGCCGGCGAAAATGCGAAGCGGCGTGGCCGACAGTTGCGCGAGGGCCGCGTCGGCCCCGAAAAGCGAAGCTACCCCTTCGGGGAATGCCAGGAGCAGCGCTGTCGCGCAGAGCGCCAAGCCCAGCGACAGCCGCAGGATCAGCGAAATAAGCCGCCCCACACCGTCCCAGTCCTCCTCGCCGGACAGGATGCCGCCCAGCCCCGTGATGGTGCCGCCCGTCGCGGTGAGCACCAGCATGCAAATCATCAGCAGCTGCATGCAGATGCTCAGGGTGAACATGCCGTCGGCCCCCAGCGTGCGCAGGACCAGGGTGTTGAGGCCCAGGTTGAGGAGGATCATGGATACGCCCGTCATGGCGGCGGGAGTGCCCCGCTGCAGGATTTCCCGGAAATACTGGCGGACACGGGCCCGTCCGGGCCAGCACAGGCGATACGGACGCGGCTCCCGCAGCAGGTACGGGACCATGACCATAAAGCCCAGGACCGCCGCAGAGGAAGTGCCCGCAGCCGCACCCCGAATGCCCATGCCCAGCACCCGCACGAAGAGGATGTCCAGGGCCAGGTTCAGGACTCCGAAAATGCCCACGAACCAGGCCACCAGCCGCGGCCGGCCGCTGATCTGGACAAACTGGCTGCCCGCACAGGCAAACAGTCCGAAGAAACTGCCTGCAAAGGCAAAGGGAAGATACTCCTGCAGCATGGGCTGCAAACGCGCATCCTGGGTAATGAACAGGGAAACGGGCCTGGCAAACACGGCAAGCAGGGCCGTAAAGATTCCGCTGACGAGCAGGGCCGACGCCACCCCCGCCGTGAGCGTCCGGTTCACCCGGCCGTAATCCTGGTTTCCGAAAGCAGGTGCAATCAGGAGTGTCGTCCCCATCAGGAGGGTGGTGCCCGGGAGCATCAGGATATTCACCAGCGGCAGGGCCAGGACAATCACCGACACGGCATCGGCTCCGATAAATTGTCCCGCCACCATGCTGTCTATGGTGCAGTTGAGCTGGATGATGATGCCGGCAAAAATGGCCGCAGCCAAGTAATGTCTCAGCGTATGGCGAATGATATGGGAATTCCGGACCGGCTGCACGGGATGCGATTCAGGTTTTCCTACAGCGGTTCGAAGCTGACGCTGTCACGCTTGCCGCTGTCGGAGACGACTTCGAAAGTGGTCTGCGCGGTGCCCATCTGCAGGTCTTCAAATTTCCAGATCACACCGGAGATCTCTCCGGATCCTTCCAGGGTCCGGACGGGAACGCCGTCGCGCAGCAGCGTGAGCGAGCCGGCGTTGGAATACACCGTGAGGGTGAACGTCGATCCGGCAGGGCGCTTGCGAAGCCGCCGCTCTGTGATATAGACCGTCTCCTCGTCGGCGTTCCACCAGGATTTGTAGAGGTAGAAAACGTCTTTCTTCGTCTGGCGGTCGCGTGTCACGAGACCCTTGTCATTGGTGTAGAGACGCGCCGGGTTTTCGGTGTAATTCACGCCGTCATCCGAGTCCAGGAAGCCTTCTTTTCGGTCTGCCACGGCAAAGTCGAACATGACCCACAGGGAGGTGAAATCCAACCAGGGCATGGCGCAGATCTGCTGGACCGCCGACTCGTGCGCCCGGTTGCCGTACGCCTCCATGTGGCGCCGGTCGTCCTGGTAGCGGCGGATGTCTTCTTCTTTCCAGCTGTGGCAGTAGGGATTGATGCCTACGCCGTACTCGGACAGGTTGGTGACGCCCATGTGTTCATGGATCCACGTCATGGACTGCGTCAGCCCGTCGAAGCGGTTGTATTCGAAGTACCAGCCGTGGTAGCGGTTCTCGGAGTAATAGTCGGCCTTGAGTTCCGTAAAGTAGTCCCGCGCGAAGACGCTGTCGTCCGTCAGGCCCACCGCGCGGGTGGGATCCAGCGACTTGGCGTAATCGTAGAGTCGCGCCGTCTCGTCCACGGCCCGCCGGGCGTCCAGCGTTCCCTGGTACTGGTCCGTGTTGCCCCAGCTATCCAGCTCGTTCCACATGCCCCAGAAGCAGATGGAAGGGTGGTTGTAGAAGCTGGTGATCATTTCCCGCATCTGGTCGTGGATGTTGTCGAAATAGGCGTCCGTCGCACGCACGCCGCAGATGTTGACCCAGGGAATCTCCGTCTGGACCACGATGCCCATGCGGTCGCAGAGCCGGAAGGCGTAGTCGTTGTGGGGATAGTGGGCCAGGCGCAGGAAATTGCATCCGAGTTCCCGGATGATGGCATAGTCGCGGTCGAAATCCTCCTTCGTCAGGGCCGAGGCGCGCCCTTCCATGTCCTGATGCATGCTCACGCCGCGCAGCGGGTAGGGATGTCCGTTCAGGAAGAAGCCCCCGTCTTTGTCCAGGCGGAAATAGCGGAAGCCGATTTCTCTCTTCGTGCAGTCATCGCCGACCGCCAGCTCGACCGTATACAGATAAGGATCGGTCACGCCGTTCCACAGGTGCGGGCGCTTCAGCCGGATCTGCGCTGCGTAAGGGTACGCGCCCTTTGCGGGGACTTTCACACGGCGGCGTTTTTTCCAGACCGTCTTCCCCTCCGCGTTCCGGAGCACCAGCGACACTTTCACGCGTTTCGTCTTGGGACCGGGGTTCTCCAGCCGGGCCTGCACCTCCGCAGCGGCCTTTGCGTCCGACACGTTCGTCTGGACCAGGTGGAAACGGTCCGGCCCGTACTCGATCGGGCACAGGAACACGCCGTCATATTCCAGCAGCGACACGGGATTGTGGAGGCCGTTGTTCTTGTTGAAGTCGGAGGAAATCGGGATCATCTCCAGGTCAATGCTGTTGTCGCACACCACTTCCACCTTGTTCCCCTCGGGCCGGAGGATCCCTCTCAACGGGACGACGAAGGGTGTGTATCCGCCTTTGTGAGCGTAGGCGAGTTCTCCGTTCACATAGACCCAGGCGGCCTGCGCGGCCCCTTCGAAGAAGAGGAAAGAGGTCTTGGACAGATCCGGAGAGATCTCGCAACGGTAATGCGTCCGGCCGCGGTAATACGCCGCCGAGCGGCCGTCGACGGCATTCGTGCTATGCGGAACCGTGACCGATTCCCAGTGTTCGCCATCCCGGGAGAACTCCCAGCGATCCAGCCGGGTAGTCCCCGCCTGCAGAGATACGGAAAGGACAAGCGTCAAGAAAAAGGAGAAGAATGTGGTTTTCATATGCTCAAAGATACACTTTTTTTGGATATTAATTATTTTTATCTACCTTTGCAGTCCCAAACATCGCGGGATAGAGCAGTTGGTAGCTCGTCGGGCTCATAACCCGGAGGTCGGTGGTTCGAGTCCGCCTCCCGCTACAAGCAGAAAGAAGTCGCTGAAACCAGCGACTTCTTTCTGCTTGTAGACAACTCCCTAATTCTTTCGGTGCCGGGAGCAGATCAGGGCCTTTTCGCTCCCGGAAGGGGACGTGGGGCTTGATCTGCTACGGTGGAAGTGGTGGACGATGAAGAGGAATCGGGCACGGTCAACCTTTTTCGCTATGGACTTGTCACAAATAATGATTATTTTTGTTTTGATATGACAACCAGGATGATCCATTTGACCCGGGATTCGGTCTGCATGGCCGACGATGGCTACGAGCACAACAGAGTTATTTCTGTGCCGTCCGGGATGACGGCAAAAGAGATTATTCAGAAGGTGTGGGAGGAGTATCTGCGTGAAGTCGGGAAGCGGAAGTGGATTGCTTATTCCGGCGATATCTGTTCCGGAACACAGGGCCAAAGACTCTTTCGAATCGACGCCGCATTTCCCTGCAAGGTGGATATCTTTTCCGGATGGGATGCCTCCCAGGAACTGCCCGATAAGATTTATTGCAAAATTAACTATCCGGAAACGGAAATCGTAGAATCAGAGATAAAGGAATCCTTCACCTTGTATCGGCGGAATGGTTGGCTTTCAAGACTATTCTTTTCCCTGGGTTTATTTGTTTCATCCTGTGCGGTTCCGACCGTGCTGATTCAGGGAACCGTATATGATGCGGACGGGCCGCTGCCATATACTAGCGTCTATACGCGTTATCCCAGGAATGGTGTCCTTACCGATACGGCAGGACGGTATTCGTTAAGCGTGCCCCAAAAAGAAGGTGCCAAAGTGTTTTTTGCAAACATCGGTTACAAAGAAGCTGTTGTAGAATATTCCCCGGATTGCGACAAGGACCATTTCGATGTGCGGATGGAAATAGACTCCACCGTTTTGTTTGACCGGGTTATGACTAAATAACAATCGTTCCTTATGAGAAGAGTATTCCCCCTTGTTGTTTTATTCCTGTGTCCGGCTTTGTGCAAGGCGCAGGTGCCTTATCGGGAGATAGCACCGGATGTCAGGTATTCCGTCGCCGGGCAGACGAAGCCGTCCAAGCTGTCAAACGATGATGCCCTGTTCACTATCCTGGAGTTCGAAGACGAAGATGCCCCCAGGAACGAGCTCTCGGTCTGGTACACGGACGAAGCAATCCAGCCGTATTTCCAAAACTACAATCCGGAATATGGCCGGACGCTCTTCGTCGTATCCGGCATGAAGAACAAGAAAAGCATCGCGCGGAAACTGGGCGTTTCCTCCTGCCCGGAGTATATCCTGGTCGGTCCCGACAGGCGCATCCTGACCCGATCCAACAAGGCGGAGGACATCATTGAATATGTGACGACCAATCTTTCTGCCTATGCCCAAACGGATTGGGAGGCCTGCCTTCTGAGGGCCGGGCAGTTGTTCGAATCCGGACAAATCTTCGCCGCCCAGAGAATCGTTGCAGATTGCCTGCGCCACATCCGATGGGACGAGCGTTTCCCGCCGGAAGTTCACAAAACCATCCCTCGCATCGTGGCCACGATGAAAGGGGACGAAATGTATCTGGACTTTGTCGGCGAAATCAAACACAAATTCAACCGGGGCATCCTGTCGGAAGAAGACGTAGCTTCTTTCAGGAACGAATTCTCAAGGATTCATATCATGGGCGATTAAGAAGAATTGTATTTGGAGAAGCCCTTCGATGAACGCGAGGTTCGAGATTCGGAGTGTTTGGTCTACGAAGCAGAAAGTCAGCCAGTTAGGCTGACTTTCTTGCTTCTCCGCCTTGAGGGGGCGCTGCTCCCTTATCCGCTCACTGCGTTCGCTACCCCCGCGGCTCCCGACCTACCGACATCGCGCTGCGCGCTCCGTCCCGGTCTCCGCCGGGCGGTCTGAGGACCGCCTTCGCTTCGCGCCAAGCGCCGAGCCGCGTATCGCGAGGCGCTGGTGCCATCGGTTTGGCGTATTTCTCTGTCGGAATGTTCCTTGTGTCCCAAGTCCTGAGACACAAAGAGCACTTTGCTGGCAGATGGGTCTGGACTGGGGTGCTAGTGCGTCCGGAACAAAGAAATGATCAGCGCAATCAAGATGGTCAATGCAACGACAATAAGCGTGGGCGCCAGTTGTTTCAAAACGGAAAGTCGAAACATCTTTTCATACGCCTTGTCATCCGAAGTCATATAGCATATTTCTCTGCTCATCAAATGATTGATGTCTCTGGCCAGTTTCTTTGTAGGGAAGACATACTTGTAGATATACCGGTCAAGGCATATCTCATGACGTTTTTTCTGTTTTGTAACAAACACGAGATAATAATCGTCAGAAGCGTCTCCGCCCGTCCTGATGGAAACATAACAGTGATCGACTTGAGACCAATCCACCTCGAATACTCCGTCAACCCAGACGCCCTCGTCATTTATCACGATAGCATCAGCCTTGTTTTTTACCGCGTCCGATATGGACAATACAACACAGTAAGCGAAAACACCAACAGGTATCCAACAAATGTATGAAAACAAAAAACCGGCAATGATTAAGCCAACGGTTACGATGATAAATAGCAAAAGGCCAGAATTACTGTATTTTATCCGTATCTCCATAACAATACTCCAGGCAAAAAGCCTTATTCACTGCTCAACTGCAAATTTAGACAATGACCACCGATTATACAATGCCATTCCAAGCAATCCGATTGCATTCCCTCGCAGGCGGCCCTGAATACTTTCCGTGTAGTTTTGCCGGAAAGTGGTGCGAGTAGCTTTTTCCCAAAAACAGGTTTTTGATTATCTTTGTGAAAAGGATTCAGGACAATGATGGAAACAGAGAGGATCATACTTCGCCCGTGGCGGGAGAGTGATGCGGAGGTGCTGTACAAGTGGGCTTCGGACCCGGATGTGGGGCCGCGGGCCGGGTGGCCGCCGCATGCCAGCGTCCAGGAGAGCCTGGAGATTATCCGGACCGTGTTCAAGGATGCGACCAACACCTGGGCCATCGAGTGGAAGGAAAGCGGAGAGGCCATCGGCGCCATGGGCTACGGACCGTCCTGCGATTGCGCCCTGCCGGCCCGCGAGGGAGAACCCATCTGCGGTTACTGGGTGGCCAAACCCTATTGGAACCGGGGCATCTGCACGGACGCCCTGCGCCTGATGATCGCGCATATAAAGGGGACAACCTCCATCAAGTCCTTGATATCCGGGCACTTCGTAGACAACCCGGCCAGCGGCCGTGTCATGGAGAAATGCGGCTTCGTCCCTACCGGGGAGACCGTCTTCGACCCATCGCAGTATCAGGGCGAAGGGCGGCCCATCCGGGTCCTCCGGCTGGATTTGTAAAATTTTTTTAAAAATTACTTGTTAAAAAAATTTAATAACTATACCTTTGCGCCGCAAAAATCGCAAGGGTATGAGTATTAAAGGAGATTACAGACCGAAACTGTTCATCACGCTCAAGAGCGGATACGATAAGAAAACACTGATACAGGACCTTCTGGCGGGCGTCATCGTGGGCATCGTGGCCCTCCCGCTGGCAATCGCCTTCGGCATCGCGTCGGGCGCTTCCCCGGAGGCAGGCATCCTGACCGCCATCGTCGCGGGCTTCATCATTTCCTTCTTCGGAGGCAGCAAAGTCCAGATCGGCGGTCCCACCGGCGCCTTCATCGTCATCGTCTACGGCATCATCCAGGAATACGGCATGAGCGGTCTGATGATCGCCACCTTCATGGCCGGCGCCTTCCTGATCCTGATGGGCGTCCTGCACCTGGGCACCATCATCAAATACATTCCGTACCCCATCGTCGTCGGCTTCACTTCCGGTATCGCGCTGACCATCTTCGCGACGCAGATCAAGGACCTTTTCGGCCTGCAAATCGAGAGCGTGCCCGCTGACTTCCTGGGCAAATGGGGAGTCTACGCCCAGCATATCGATACGATCAACTGGTGGTCGCTGCTGGTGGGCGCCTGCAGCATCCTCATCATCGTATTCACCCCGAAAGTGAGCCGCCGCATTCCCGGCTCGCTGGCGGCCATTATCCTGATGACCCTCGCTACGCTCGGCCTGAAGGCCCTCGGCATCGAGGGAATCGAGACCATCGGCGACCGCTTCTCCATCAATTCCGCCCTGCCGCAGCCGGAAGTGCCCAAGATCAACTGGGACAGCGTCCGCCACCTGGCGCAGCCCGCGCTGGTCATCGCCATGCTGGGCGCCATCGAGTCGCTGCTGTCCGCGGCCGTGGCCGACGGTGTGATCGGCGACCGTCACAACAGCAACCAGGAACTCGTGGCCCAGGGCATCGCCAACATGGTGTCGCCGCTCATCGGCGGCATCCCCGCCACCGGCGCCATTGCGCGCACCATGACCAACATCAACAACGGCGGCCGCACGCCCGTCGCGGGCATCGCCCACGCCGTCGTGCTGGCGCTCATCTACCTCTTCCTGATGCCGCTGGTGAAGTACATCCCCATGTCCTGCCTGGCCGGCATCCTGATGGTCGTGGCCTACAACATGAGCGAGTGGCGCAGTTTCCGCGCCATTCTCCGGAACCCCAAATCGGACATCATCGTGCTGCTGGTGACCTTCTTCCTGACCGTCATCTTCGACCTGACCGTCGCCATCGAAGTGGGCGTGCTCATCGCCTGCCTGCTCTGCATGAAGCGCATGGCTGAAACCACCAATGTGTCCGTGCTCAGCGACGAGATCGACCCGATGGCCGACACCGACGTGCAGGGCAACCTGGAGCACCTGATCATCCCCGAGGGCGCGAAGGTCTACGAAATCAACGGCCCCTACTTCTTCGGCATCGGCAACAAGTTCGAGGAGATGATGGGCGACATGGGTGGCCGCGCCAGGGTGCGCATCATCCGCATGCGCAAGGTGCCGTTCATCGATTCCACGGGCGTGCACAACCTCTCCAACATGTGCCGCATGTGCGCCCAGATGGGCGTGAAGGTGGTCCTGTCCGGCGTCAACCCGACCGTGATGAAGGTGCTGGAGGACGCCGGCATGGACGAGGTGGTCGGCAAGGAGAATATCTGCAGCCACATCTCCCTGGCCCTGAAACGGGCCGAGGAAATCCTGGCGGCGAAGGCCTAGAGATTCAGCTCCCCGAGGATGCGGTCGAAGTGTGCGTACTCGCGGAGAATCCACACGACATAGCGTATGTCCACGTTCACGCTGCGGTTGTAGTCCGGCGTGAACAGCATTTCTGATGCCAGCGATTCCTTGTTGCCGTCGAACAGCAGGCCGATGATCTCGCCCCGGGCGTTGAGGACGGGGGAGCCGGAGTTGCCGCCGGTGCTGTCGTTGTTGGTGATGAAATTGAGACGCATGGTCGCCGGCGCCTTCTTCAGCGCACCCAGCATGGCCTCCGGGATGCAGAAATCGTAGTTGTCCGGATCGTGCTTGTCCAGCAGGCCGGCCGCGGTGCTGAAGTAGTCGCAGTGCACGGCGTCGCGCGGGTCCAGGCCCGTCACGCGGCCGTAGTTCACGCGCATCGTGGAGTTGGCGTCAGGGTAGGGGTTGCGCTTCGTGTCCGCCTGCATCGCATGCAGGGCGTGGGTGTAGTCGCGGGTGAGCGCCGTGATGTCCGGCTCGCCCTCGGCGGCCTCGATGGCCTGGTTGTAGTTCACGATTTTCACGTCCATGAAGAAGCGTACGAGCGGATCGTCCGCATGCGCGTCCAGGAAAGCCTTCATATCGGCCTCCGGGTCCAGATAGACCGCGATCTGCGCGGGGTCGGAGAGCCAGCTGCCGTCCCAGAGGCAGGCGCACATGGCATCGTACTGCTGGCCGAAACGGGCCTTGACCTCCCGCTGGAAGGGTCCCAGCATGGCCTCGTCCACATTTTCATAGAATGTCTCCAGCGTGTAGCGGAAAAGTTCCCGCTCGACGCGGAGGTCCACCTGCTCGAAATTGCGCGCAGAGGAGCGGCGCACGCCGTCCACCTTGCTGTCGGCGTAGTTGGACGCCAGCACGCTCGTGCGGGAGGCGACGGGTTCCAGCTGGGTGCCGCGGATGAGGCATTCGCGGAAATACTGGACATTCTTCTCCGGAGCGGCGACGCGCGCGTAGCTCTCGCGCAGCGCCCCGGCAGGATCGCCCCACTGCGCACGCCGGGCCGGGTCGGCATCCAGCCAGGCGGCCAGTTCCGCCTCCAGATGCCGCTTCTCGTCGGCCACATGGAAGCGCTTGTAGCACTGCAGTTCGCCCAGGTACAGCTCCTGCGCGTTGGAGAGGTTGAAGAAGTAGTTGGAATACTTGCGGCGCACCTCCGGGTCGCGGTCCATCCATTTCTTGATGATGTCCATGCGCGCCCCGCGGATCTCGGTCTGGATGGGCAGCTGGACGCTGGTCATGAAGTCCGCCTTGGCGGAGGAGGCGTAGCGGTCGGTGCTGCCCGGGAAGCCGATGACCGTGGTCTTGCTGCCTTCTTTGTAGCCCTTCAGGGAAATCTTCAGGTACTTGTCGGCGCGCAGCGGCACGTTCTCGGGCGCGTACTTCGCGGCGCTGCCGTCGGGCGCGGTATAAATGCGCAGCAGCGCGAAATCGCCCTTGTGCTGCGGCCATTCCCAGTTGTCCACGTCGCCGCCGAACGCGCCTACCTGGGAGGGGGGAGCGCCCACGAGGCGGATGTCGTTGTATTCCTCGTAGAGGGAAATATAGTAGCGGTCGCCCCGCCAGGCGCTGCTGAGCGAGGCCACGTAGCCGGTTTTCTCCTCGTAGCGCTTCTCCATGATGCCGCTCAGGCGGCGCATCATCATCGCGCCGTTGCGCTTGACCGTCCCCTCCGCGAAGAGTTGCTCCACCTCGTCGGTCACGTCAATGGTGCCGCGCAGGAACTGCACGCTTCGTCCGGGAATGGGAATCTCTTCCTCCAGGCTGCGGGCCCAGAAGCCCTCCTCGAGGTAGTTGTGCTCGCCGTCGCCGAGCTCGAACACGTCCGCGTAGGCGACATGGTGGTTGGTGATGACCAGCCCCTGGCTGGAAACCAGGCTGCCCGTGCCCATGAAATCAATGGAAACCACATAGTTGGAGAGTTCCGCCGTCTTCTTGTCCACGGAGGGAATCATCCACATGCCTTCGTCTGCCAGGGCCGTCGTGCAGAGGACGGCCATCATCATAAATGAGGATAATACGCGCTTCATACCCGTAAAGGTAGTACACTTTTTTCATTTTTTGCGTAACTTGCGGTGCCTTATAGAAGTATTAACACGGCCATGACCGGATTCAGATCCATAGTGCTGGCGTTCGCATGTCTCTTTTTCTCATTAGGCGTGCGCGCGCAGAGCGTGACCCTCAGCGGCACCGTGACCGAGCGGAGCAGCGGGAATCCCGTCGGCTTCGCCACCGTGGTCGTGGAAGCCACCGAGCAGTGGGCCGTGGCCGATGCCAAAGGCAAATTCGTGCTGCGCAATGTCTCCGTGACTGAATCTGTCGTCCGGGTGGACTGCCTGGGCTATGTGACCTGGACGCGCGACATGAAATTCAGCAAGGACATCAATTTCCGCGTCGAGCTCGTTCCGGACAACCTTTCCCTGGAGAGCGCGGTCATCACCGCGCAGGAAAACTCCAACTCCGCCACCACCACCCGCACGATCGACCGCATGGCGCTGGACCACGTGCAGCTGATGAACGTTTCCGACATCACCAGCCTGCTGCCGGGCGGCGCCACGGTGGAACCGAACCTGACCGGCAGCGGCCAGCTGAGCATCCGCTCCGGCAAGGCCGAAACCGACAATTCCACCTTCGGTACGGCCGTCGAGGTGGACGGCGTGCGCCTGTCCAGCAACGCTTCGTTCAACAACGTGGACAATTCCGGCCATTATCTGGGCGTGTCCACGCAGAGCATCGCATCCTCGAATGTCGAATCGGTCGAAGTGATTACCGGCGTGCCGTCCGTGGAGTACGGCGACATGACCTCCGGCGTCATCAAGATCAATACCCGCCGCGGCAAGACCCCCTGGTCCGTGACGATGTCCACCAACCCGCGCACCAAGCAGATCTCCGTGAGCAAGGGCTTCGATCTGGGCAGCACCGCCCGCGGCCACAGCCGGGGCGTGCTGAATACCAGCCTGGAGCGCACCCGTTCCATTTCCGACCCGATGTCCCCGTACACTTCCTACGACCGCAACCAGCTCTCGTTGACCTGGAGCGGGCAGTTCACGGGAGAGATGCCGCTGCGCCTGTCGGTGGGCGTGACCGGGAACATGGGCGGCCTGGACGACCGGGCGGACCCGGACAAGATGACCGACACCTGGCTGATTCGGCGGGACAACAGCATCCGCGCGAACCTGAACGCCAACTGGCTGCTGTCGAAATCCTGGATCACGAACCTCGAGCTGAACGCTTCCGCGACCTATACCGACAATTTCCAGCGGCAAAAGGACCAATACCATTCCGCGGTCAGCGGCACTTCGCTGCATGCCCTGCAGGAAGGCTACTACATGGCGGCGGATTACGTCGCGGGCGGCGACAACCCGGCCGTGCGCATCGCCCCCGGCACGTGGTACAACATCATGGACGTGGACGACCGTCCCCTCACCGCCAAGGTCACGCTCAAGGCGAACTGGGCCAAAAACGCGGGCCGCGTGAACAGCAAGCTGAAGCTGGGCGCGGACTGGACGCTCGACAAGAATTTCGGCACCGGGGCGCGCTCGGAGGAGGAAGCCACGGCTCCGACCTACCGCGAATGGCGCTACTGCGACGTGCCCGCGATGAACAACCTGTCCGCGTATGCGGAGGAGAACCTGATGTTGCGCACGGGCGGGGACGGCCGGCTGAATCTCATCGCCGGCGTGCGCTGGGACAATACCATCATCCCGACGTCCGCGTACGGCGTGACCTCGAGCCTGTCGCCGCGATTCAACGTGAAATACACCTTCTTCACGGAGAAGAGCCGGGGCGGGGCGTTCCTGCGCGAACTGTCCCTGCGCGGCAGCTGGGGCGTGGCCGTCAAGCAGCCTTCGTTCTCTGTCCTCTATCCGACGCCGAGTTATCAGGATATCAATGTGTTCACCTCGACGGCCGACGCCAACAACGTGGTGAACCGGGCCTACTTCGTGATGCCGCGCAGCATTGCATACAACCCGGCGCTCGTGTGGCAGCGCAACCAGCAGAGCGAGCTGGGCCTGGAGGCCAACCTGGGCGGGACGAAGATCTCACTGGCGGCCTTCTACAACCGTACGCTTCAAACCTATCGCCGGGTTTCGGATTACGACCGCTTCCAGTACACCTATACGCCCGTGGATGCGGTGCAGGGCCTGGACATCCCGGCGGAGAACCGTATTTTCTCGCTGGATCCGGCTACCGGCGCCGTGACGGTCACCGACAACCGGGGCATCCTGCCCTCCATCCAGGTCCCTGGCAAACTCTACAAGCAGTTCGTGAGCAATTATACCGAAGACAACGACGACAACCCGGTGACGCGCTACGGCCTGGAGTGGGTGGTCGACTTTGCGCGCATCCGGCCGCTCAACACGACCATACGCGTGGACGGCAGCTACTATTACTACCATTCCCTTTATACCGATATGCGGGCGTATTCGCCCACGACCACCATTTCCAGCGAAGGCGGCCCGTACAAGTATATCGGCTACTACTACGGCGACAATTCCACCACGAACGGCCGCGAAACGCGCACCCTGCGCACGAACGTGACCATCACCACGAACATCCCGAAGGCGCGCATGATCATCTCCCTGAAGCTGGAGAGCTGCCTGCTCAGCTACGCCCGCAGCCTGAGCGAACGGGCGGACGGAAGCGCCCGGAGCTATGTCCTCTCCGACCGGACCAACCTCCTGTCGCTGACCGACGGTTCGGTTTACGACGAGAACGGCTGCTATACCGTTTTCTTCCCGGACAGCTACTGCTCCTTCGACGATCCCACCCCGCGGCCTTTCCTGCAGGACCTCCAGTGGGCGCGCCAGGAGAATCCGGCGCTCTATTCCGACCTCTCCCGCCTGGTCGAGGCCGGCACGACCTACAACAACACCTTCCTGAAAGACTGGCTTTCGCCGTATTTCAGCGTCAACTTCAGCGTGACCAAGGAGATCGGGGACCTCGCGTCCATCTCCTTCTACGCCAACAACTTCTTCAACAACATGGGGCAGGTGTACTCGACCCGCAGCGGCACCTGGAGCTCCGTTTCATCCTACATTCCCCGTTTCCATTACGGGTTGACGGTACGATTTAATTTTTAATCATAGTACGATATGAAAAAGTTACTTATTCTCCTCTCTGCAGCGGTTCTGGCCCTGTCCTTCGCCGCCTGCAATCAAGTCCCCAAGCTGGTCAGCGTGTCGATCCAGCTCAAGTATGAGAGCTTAGCCCTGTCAGAAGCCGGCGTGCCCGTGTCCGTCGTTTCGTCTGCCGGCGTCCGCTATGAGTCTCCGACCGATGCCAACGGCGTTGCCACCTTCCAGCTGCCGCTGGGCTCCTATACCGCTTCCGTGACTTACAAGACCGCCTCCAGCGGTGTCGTTCTCGTCTTCACCGGCTCCAACTCCAACGTGGTCGCGGCTGCCGATGGAACGGCGACCTACACGATCGATCTCAACCGCGTGCAGAGCCAGCAGATCATCATCAAGGAGCTTTACTTCGGCGGCTGCACCAATCCTGAGACCGAAAAAGGCTATACGAACGATGCCTACGTGATCCTGTACAACAATTCCGAGCTCGAGGCGGACGCCAGCGATATCGTGTTCTGCTTCGGCGCCCCGTACAACGGAAACGGCAACAACAAATATTATGTGGACGGCAAACTGAGCTATGAGACCGCTGACTGGACGCCTTCCTACGGCGCCATCTGGTGGTTCCAGTCTCCGGTGAAGATCCCCGCCTATTCGCAGGTTGTCGTGGCCATCTTCGGCGGTATCGACCACACCCAGACGGTCTCTACCTCCGTCAACCTGGCCAACTCCGCCTATTACTGGATGTCCAACAGCGATGTCCCGGCTTACACCAACGCCAAGTATGCCGTCTCCGACGTCATCCCTGCCGCCAACCACCTGACCTGCTCGCCGTTCACCCAGGGCAACGCCTGGGCCATGAGCAACGCTTCTCCCGCCTTCTACATCGGCCGTATGAACGCTTCTGCGGCCAAGGCCCTCAGCGAGAACGCCGATGCGTATGATACGACCATGGGCACCGCCAAGGCTTTCTACGTGGTCAAGTTCCCGAAGGCCAACGTGGTGGATGCCGTCGAGGTCTGGTCCACGGCCAATGTGGCCAAAAGCCAGGTCCGTTTCTCCTCAGACATCAATATCGGCTATGTGGCCGTGACCAATAACAAGGGCTACACCGTCTACCGCAACGTGGACAAGGAGGCGACCGAGGCGCTCCCCGAAAACGCCGGCAAGCTTGTCTACAACTATAGCGGCGGCACCACCGACGTGGAGGGCAGCACCGACCCGTCCGGCATCGATGCCGAGGCCTCGATCAAGCAAGGTGCCCACATCATTTACTCCGAGACCAACGACACTTCCAAGGATTTCCATCAGCGGAAGGTCGCTTCCCTGAAGAAGTAAATAACGTTTTATGCGCCATCGCATCCTTTTGCTGACATGCTTTGTCCTGGCTTCCGCCCCCATGGCGGAAGCCGGGGACAAGGATGTCCGTGACTTCCGCTACGTGAAAGACATCACGCCCGCGCTGCATTTTTCCAATCCGGCGGCGCTCTCCGGCTGGTCCGGCAAGTTGTCTTCCGTGGTGTTGGAAGGCACAAAGGGGAATGGCGCCGTCGTGCCCCTGGAGGGGTCGCACGACGATTTCAGTCTGTCCGCAGGCACAGAGTCCTATTTCCGGATGAGCGACAGGATCGCGTTCCGGGGGGCACTGTCCTGGTCCCATTTCCAGGGCCGGGACATGGGCGGCCCGGTGATGATGAATCCGGACATGCATCCGGTCAATTTCCTGGAGAGCGACCCGGCCACGGCGGGCACCAAGAAGCGGGATACGTACGGCCTCGAAGGGGCCATGGCCCTGACGCTGGGCCCCCGCTGGTCGCTCGGCGCAGGGTTGCGCTACGCTTCCGGCGACCAGACGAAAGTCAAGGACCCCCGCTTCTCGAATATCCTGATGGATATGGACTTCAGCCTCGGCGCGACCTTCCGGGCCTCCGACGCGCTGCTGCTGGGCTGGTCCCTGCACTACCGCGACCTGCTGGAGCAGGTGCGGGGCGGAATCTACGGCACAGGCAGCATCCAGTATTTCATCCAGGCGGACAAGGGCGGCTTCCTCGGCACGGTGTCCGAACTTTCGGGGGATTTCAACTATGTCCCCACCCAGGAACACCGGCCCATGGCGGACCGTCGTTACGGCCTGTCTTTCCAGGCCCTGGCCGGGGAGCGTTTCGGCAGCGAGCTGTCCGTCCGCTACCGGACCGGTTACTATGGCAAGAAGGCGACGTCTTCCCCGGTTTTCTTCGAATCCATGGGGATCGAGGCGTCCTACCGCGGTCTGCTGCTGCTTCCCGCAGGCACCGGCCTGCACCGCCTCGCGCTGGACCTGGACTTTGCGTCCCTCGCCAACGACGAAAACACCTTCCAGTACGTGACGCCGGCCGGTCATACGACGATTGTGGAATATACCGGCAGGAACCGCGTCCTGGACCGGATGGACCTGGGCGCCACGCTGGATTACCGCTGGTATGCGGAATCCTCGGGTCCCCGTCCGGGCGCCACCCTGGGTGTCCGCGTCGCCTATGCGGGACGCATGCAGACAACCACGCTCTATCCGGTCTGGCGCAAGCATGCTACGCACACGTTGAGTCTTGACTTGACGGGCCAGAAAGTCTGGTCTGACGGGACCTGGTCCTGGATCCTGGATGCGGGTCTGTCCGGCCTGGCGGGCTTCGGAACGCCCAACCTGGACGGCAGCTACGATTCCAGCGCCAGCACCAGCCTGAAGAGCTTCGATTCCTACCTGGGCCGTTATTACGAATACAAGACGCTCCCGCGTGCGGGAGCCTCCCTCGGCTTCACGGTCGCCCGCCGTTTCGGGTCCGGATTCGAAGCCTATCTGCGGATTTCCGACGCCTTCACGATGCTGCTTTCGGCGCCGCAGTCCCTGCCCGGGCGCAGCCGCAACTTGGCTTGCATCACCTTGGGCTGCAATTTTTAACCACAGCCATTCATGCGCAGATTCCTCTTCCTTCCGGCGCTGCTGCTCGGTATGCAGCTCGGCGCCCAGCCCGTCGCCCCCGATCCCGAGTTCCGTGTCGGGCGGCTCGACAACGGCCTGACCTATTACCTTGCACACAACGAACTGCCGGCCGGCTGCGCGGATTTCTACATCGCGCACAACGTGGGCGCCCTGCAGGAGGAGGACAACCAGAACGGCCTGGCGCATTTCCTGGAGCACATGGCCTTCAACGGCACCCGGCACTATCCGGGGAAGGGAATCCTGGAGTTCCTGGCCCTGGACGGCGTGCGCTTCGGCTACAACGTGAACGCCTACACCACGCGGAACGAGACGGTGTACAACATTTCCTCCGTGCCCCTGGTGCGCAGCTCCTTCGTGGATTCGGTGCTCCTGGTGCTGCATGACTGGTCCTGCGACATTTCCTGCGAACAGCAGGCGCTGGACGACGAGCGGGGCGTCATCAGCGAAGAGTGGCGCCTGCGCGACGACGCGCGCACCCGCATCAACAACCTGCAGAACGGGCTCATCTACAAGGGCTCCAAGCAGCCGCTGCGCACGGTGATCGGCTCCTACGAGGTCATCAACGGCTTCAGGCGCGAGGAGATCCTGGATTTCTATCATAAGTGGTACCGCACTGACCTGCAGGCGATTATCGTGGTCGGAGACTTCGACGTGGACGACATGGAAGCCCGGATCCGGGCGCAGTTCTCCGACATCCCCAAGGCCGTCAATCCCGCCCCGAAGGAGCGCTACGTCCCCCCGACGCTGACGGAGCCGTTGTTCGAGGACATGACCCACCCGAACCTCACCTTCAATGGGGTCAAATTCATTTTCAAGCAGCCGTATCCCGACGGCGAAGGCCGGATGCGGGAAGAATACTACCGGGACGTGCTCAGCCGCCAGATCGTGACCGCAGTGCTGTCCGAGCGTCTCCGCCGGGGCGTCCAGGAGGCGTCCTGCCCAGCCCGTTCGGCCGTGGTGGTGCTGAACGAATACGAACCGGACTATTACATCAGCCTCTTCACGGTCATGCCCAAGAGCAAGGACCGCATTGCGGCGTGCATGGAATTCACCGCCCGGGAGATCCGCCGTCTGGTCGCCTTCGGCATCAGCGCCGACGAGTTCGAGGCGGCGCGCCTGAGTGTGAGCCAGCGCCTCCACCTGGATCGCGAAATGAGCCGGGACGAGGTCAAGAGCGAAGCGATGGTGAAGGTGGCGATCGAGCATTTCCTGCGCAACCATCCGCTGCTGGATCCGACGGAACTCCAGGCGCTCGAGAGCCGCGTGATTTCCGAAATCACGCCGGAGAGCCTCCAGGACTATCCGGCCCGGATGTTCCGGGAGAGCGAGGCTATCTATTCCACCTGCTACAACGACGTGGAGGAGCCGGGCATTGCGCCGTCCGCCGACGAGGTGCGCGCCATCCTGGCCCGCGTGGAGGCGGAGCCGATGGAAGCACAGTATCTGAGCTATCCCAAGTTGGACCTGCGCGTGGATGCGGCCCCGGGCAGCATCGTCCGCCGCTGCAGCGACAAGCGGCTGGGCGGCTTCGAGGAGTGGCTGCTGTCCAACGGCGTGAAGGTGTATTATAAACAGACCGCGCCCGTGAAATCCAATTACCACGTGGCGACCAGCTGGCGTTTCGACAGCGGCTACCGGAGCTATCCGGCGGACCGCCTCACCCCTGCGCGATTTGCCGCGTCCCAGAACAATCGCACGGTCGGATTCCGCGGCTGCGACCGCCAGGCGCTGAAGAACTGTCCGGAACTCTCCGGCGTGGATATCCTTTTCCACAGCCTGCAGAAATCCTCTTCCGTGGATATCCTGGCCGCCCGTGGCCGGGCGGAAACGGCCTTCCAGGCAGGCTGGCTACTGCTCCAGGAGCCGTACTTTGGCACGGAGGGCAATCTGGAGAAGGCCAAGGCGGACAACCTCCGAAGCCTGGGCCGGAAGAAGACCGCCCGCACGCTCTTCGGGGAGAAGTTCGAGCGGCTGGTCTATGGCGACCATCCCTGGCTGCAGCCCATCGATTCCGCCGCCGTGGAGGCGGTGGACATGGCCCTGCTCCGGGAGGTGTACGGCCGGGCGTTCGGCGATTTAGACCACCTGTCGGTCTTCATCACCAGCGACCTGGACCGCGCCGAGATCGAGGCGTACGTCTGCCGCTATGTGGCTTCCCTGCAGGGGGATTATCCCTGGCAGAAGACCGCCACGGCCTATCCGAAACCCGTGCTGAAGGGGGAGAAGCTGATTTCGGAGACCAATGCGGCCGAGTCCGAACCGTTCTCGCAGGTGGGCTATACCTACGTGGCCTCGGTGAAGACCACGACCCGCAACATCGTGCTGTCCGATTTCCTGGACTACATCCTGTCCGCCCGCTACCTGAACCTGATCCGCGAGGAGCGGGGCGGTACGTACCACGTGGGCTTCTCGACGGACGTTCCGGACTATCCGGAGCTGCCCTGGCAGGGTGAGGTGAATTTCCAGACCCGTCCGGAGATGACGGAGCTGCTGGTCGGCGACGTCCGGGACGTGATGGAGGCGATGGCGAAGGACGGCCCGACGGCCGAGGAGATGGACCTGGCGCGCAAGTATATCCTCAAGCGCCACGGCGAGGTCGAGCGCAAGGCCGCCCTGTCCCTGGGAGACCAGCACGACCGCCTGCAGGACACCGTGCTGCGGAGCCGCGACTACGACTGCGACTACGATGCCCTGGCCCGCAGCATCAAGGCCCGGGACGTCCGCAATCTCGCCCGGAAGTTCCTCGCCGGCGACCATATCATTGAGATCTACACGGAAGAATAACCTCCCCGTCATTCGCCGGCTCCGACCGGCGAATCTAACGACCGGTGGGCTAACCCCCCGGACCCCCTGCGTCGCTTCGCTCCGACCCTCACCCGTCATGCCCGACCTGATCGGGCATCTCCCTCCGTCATTCGCCGGCCCCGACCGGCGAATCTAACGACACCGGCCAGGTTTTTCCGGCAAAACCTGCCAGGTCCCCTGAAATAATGGGGGACCGGCCAGGAACCCCGGCCTTTTTCTGCCCGACAATGGCGTTTAGCAGAAATCGCCTCTGGTGCTCCCGGAACCTTGGTCAGTGCGGGCAGCCGCCGGCGAGGAGCGAGCCCTCCGGACGAGCTTAGCGACGAGCTGGCGGCAAGCACCGAGCCGCGTATCGCGAGGCGCTGGTGCCGATTTCCCGTTGCGGCGGGAGCCGCAGGGGATGCTGGCTGCTATCTATAAGGGGGCTAAACCGCCCCCTATAACCCCTTGCGCCGCTCAAGTCCCTTTCCGACTTTGCACTGCAAAGTCACGGGACCGCGTCGGTCGGCTGGTGCCGACTTCGCTTCGCTCTAGCCAGGAGCCGTCTAACGGTCGTCAGACACACGCCGTCCTGGTTCTTCGTCGTTGCGTCATCGTCGTTGTTGCAGAAAGATGCAAGCCTGCATCTTTCTGCAATTCCTTCTCCTCCGCCTCCTCAGTCCCACCGCCGCTCTCGCCGGGCCCCACTGATCCTTTCCCTCCTGATCGCCCGCACCCCTGCGCACCCACCGCTTCCGGGCTGCCGCCAGCGCCCCCTTCCGTCATCCCCGACCTGATCGGGCATCTCATGATCGGTGGGCTAACCCTTTTTGTCATTCGTCGGCACCTCCTTCGTCATTCGCCGGCTTGATCGGCGAATCTAGTCCCGTTCGGGTATAATCTCAACTCGGAGATGTTATTTTATACCCTATTCGGTATAATCTATCATTTTATTCCTATATTTGTACCCGAAAAGGTATATTATCATGGAATCGTTGGCACTTCATATCAAGCAAAAACGAAAGAAGTTCGGTCTGTCGCAGGTGGAAATGGCCATGCGGGCTGGCGTGGGCTTGCGCTTTGTCCGCGACATGGAGCAGGGGAAACAGACCTTACGGATGGATAAGGTGAACGATGTGCTTGCTCTTTTCGGAGAAGCGTTGGGCGCAGTAAAAATGAATGAGGTATGAGACAGGCGGCAATCTACGTGCAGGATGTTTTCTGTGGCATCCTGCAGGAAGACGAGGATGGTTTCCATTTCCAGTATGACGCAGGGTATCTTTCCGCGAAAGATGCCATGGCGCTCAGCCCGACCATGCCCTTGTCATCGGAACCTTATGATAAGGAAATGATGTTCCCTGTCTTTGACGGCCTTATTCCGGAGGGTTGGCTGTTGGATATTGCTTCCAAGTCGTGGAAGATTGATCCACGCGACAGGATGGCCCTGTTGCTGGCCTGCTGCAAAGATTGTATTGGTGACATCAGTGTAAAACCCGTCGGCGATGAGTAAGTGTTTGTATTGCTATCAAGAACTGGAAGAGGGACAGCAGGATTTCCATCCCGCTTGTGCCCGTAGGTTCTTTGGAACGAGCGAGGTCCCGGTGATGCCCTATACCCGCGACAATATGTCGGAATTGGCACGCAAAGTCATCCGGACCAGCACCTCGGTTACAGGGGTCCAGCCCAAAATGTCACTGGATGTGGATCGCGGCGGGAAGAACGAACCTGCCCGCTTTACCATTGTGGGGCTGTGGGGAAAGTATATTTTCAAGCCACAAAGTCCCAGGTATCGTTGCCTGCCGGAACTGGAAGATCTGACCATGAAGATGGCTGACGCAGCCGGAATCCGTACGGCGCCGCATTCGCTCATTCGGCTTGCCGACGGCGAAATCGGTTACATCACCAGGCGATTGGACCGCGATGCCCGGGGGCGGAAGATATCCATGTTGGATCTCTGCCAGTTGACCAACCGGCTCACGGAGCATAAGTACTTTGGGACTTATCCGCAATTGGCGGAGACTGTAAAAAAGTATTCCGGCTCGCCGATGCTTGACGTGCAGCGCTTTTGGGAAGTAGTCCTGTTCAGCTGGATGACGGGAAATTCTGACATGCATTGCAAGAACTTTTCGCTGATAGACATGGGAAAAAGAGAGTATGTCCTTGCTCCGGCATATGACCTTCTCGCTGTATTGCTGGCCGATCCGGCCGACACGGAAGAAATGGCGATGTCATTCACGGTAGGGGGTGAAAAAGGAGGTTTTGACAGGGATACTTTTTTGAAAGCCATGGCAGACTCGGGCGTCTCTTTGCCTATCTCTGAACGACTGATCAACAATATGATGTCCCATGTTCCGGATTGGGATCGTTTGATAGATGGCTCTTTCCTCCCGGATGACATGCGGGTGTCTTACCATCAACTGATCTCGGAAAGGGAGAAAAGGCTGCAAAGAATTGGATATTAGACCGAAAAGCAGTAACTTTGCAATTCGGAGGTTTAAGTTAGTGTATTTCGATTGCGCTCACATGGCAGCCAAAGAAGGTCCACTCGTATTCGGGGGTGGGGCTGCTAAATCTCTTTATTTCAAGTAAATACGTTTTTGATGCTCGCTGCAGGCGGGCTTAAAGTATGGATATGATGAAAGAAATTGACATCGAAAAAGAAACTTACGAGACCCCCGCGATTCAGATTGTGGAGGTCAAGGTAGAAGGCATCGTGTGTGCCAGCGATCAAAACGGCACGGGTGAAGGTTTTACTTGGGATTCTTAAACGAGAACACGATGAAAAAGATCATTTTCTATATCGCAGCACTTTCTCTGATGGCTGCGGCTTGCAACAAAGTAGAACTCAATCCTGCCGAAGGCGGTAATGAACCGACCCCTGCGGCGAATATGATTGTTGAAACCGTTTCCGGAACGACGGAGATGTCTACCAAGGCAACGATTGCTGACGAGGGTGGTGCTTTCTCTTGGACTAAGAACGACAATATCGCAGTCCACGTTTCCAATGGTACGACGCACAAGTATGTTCTCACCTCGGAAACGGGTGGCAAGGGCGCTTCCGTGTCGGCCGGAACGGCTTCCTTTACGATTGCCTATGACGAAGGGTATACTCGCGATGCGTTCGCCGTGTACCCGAGCACTATCGTTTCTCCCAGCGCCACTAACTATGGTCAGAGCGGCGCCACGCTGGATGTGACGCTTCCGGATAGCTATACGCTGGCGCAGGTAAGTGGGGATATCACCCCATGCCCGATGATTGCCACCAACACTCCTGGATCTGGCTGGGAGTTCAAGCAGCTCTGCGGCCTTCTTCGACTGACGGTGAATAGCATTCCGCCTAGCACCCAGCGTCTGGAGATTGACTTTAATGGCAAGAAGGTATGTGGTGCTTTCTCCATTGCTAAAAACGTCTCGCCCGGCACTTCGGTAATTGTCACTTCGGATGATACGGCCAACGATTGCATTACCATTACTAAGGATGGCACTTCTGATGAAACGCTCTACAGTGGTTGGGGTGACGGCAAGGTGTTCAATATTCCTCTTCCCACGGGTACCTATGGCGACATTACGATTACGGCTTATGACGCACGCACCGGTGGCGAAGCCATCCTCACGATGACCCGCTCCCTCAAGAATGGAGTTGCTACTTATACGGCTAGTCGCCAAGGTGGCGTTAAGAGAACCGCTTCTTTCCCGGTCTTCTCGATAAATGGCGCTTATGATGATTATCCTCCTGTTTCTTCACAAACCCGGCGTGTAATCTTTTCTCCAGGCAATCTGCAGGCGGCGACAGTAAATAAGGGCACTACTTGGACTTGGAGTTTTGCTGCTCATCAATATGATTTTATTGGTAGTAGTGCGGTCGCCAACAACAAAATTAATGGTACTGGAACTGTTTCCGATAATGGCACTGTTGACCTCTTTGGCAGAAGCGTGGAAGGCAATTCGTATGGCATCTCAAATTCTACCAGTAAAGAAGATTACAATGGAACCTTCAAGGATTGGGGGAAAATTCGAACATTTTCGTATAGAGGGGTGACTACTACATATCCTGAGGATTATTGGTTTACATTAACTGGTGAAAATGACCTTAAAAATGCTGCAAACCAATGGTCTAGGATTATGAATTATCGTCAAACTGGGGCAACTGTAAATAGCGTAACGAATGCGAGGTATGCACTTGCTATGATTAATGTTAGTAGTACCGATGCCAATGACGGTGTCATGGGAATCATCCTCTTCCCTGATTACTATTCCGGGCCGTCTGCAACCACTACGGACATCAAGTGGGGAACCATTAATGCACATGGATACGTGTCTGACTGGGGCGGGACAAGATGTACAGTTGCTGGTTGGGAAGCCCTTGAGTCTGAAGGTTGTGTTTTTCTGCCTGCAGCTGGGAGACGCTATTCAGTTTCCGGGTCTGCCTATGATTATAGTTATTATGCAGCAAATAACTTGGTTTATGATTATGCCTGGTATACGTTGCATTTCAAAAGCTCTACAGATAAATATAATATCTACTGGAATGACGCTTGTAATGCATGGTTGGGCGCGGCTGTCCGTCTCGTTCATGAGATAAAATAATTATTCAATCAACAAACAAGCAAACGGCAACTTTCAGGCTCTGCCTGTCAGTTGCCGTTGCTTTTTTTATATTCTCCGTCTCCCTTTCCGTCATTCGCCGGCTTGACCGGCGAATCTCGTTCTCTGTCAGGAAGCCTTCCCGTAGGAGAGCTCCGTTTATGCCTAAAAAATTGGAAATAAGATCGAAATACAGTAACTTAACGATTTGGATCGCCTCGGGGCGAGTTTAAATCCAGAACACTATGATGGAAGTATTTGACATCGAAAAAGAAACTTACGAGACCCCCGCGATTCAGATCGTGGAGGTCAAGGTAGAAGGCATCGTGTGTGCCAGCGATCAAAACGGCACAGGTGAAGGTTTCACTTGGGAGTCTTAAACGAGAACACGATGAAAAAGATCATTTTCTATATCGCAGCACTTTCTCTGATGGCTGTGGCTTGCAACAAAGCAGAACTCAATCCCGTCGAAGGCGGCGAAGAAAAGGCTCCTGCGGCGAACATGATTATTGAAACCATTTCCGGTACGAGCGAGATGTCCACTAAGGTGACGATAGGAAATGCAAACAATTCATTCGCCTGGACTGATGGAGACAAAATTGCTGTTCATGTGTCCAAGGGTGACAGCCATAAGTATGTTGTCACTGCTGGTGCAACGGTCGACCCTTCCGACGCAACAAGAGCTTCTTTTACGGTAACCTATGAAGAGGGGTATGCTCGCGATGCATTCGCCGTGTACCCGGGCACGATTGTCACTGCCAGTGCTGCTAATTACGGTCAGAGCGGCGCTTCGCTGGATGTAACGCTTCCGAATAGCTATACGCTGGAGCAGGTTAGTGGGGAGACCACTCCTTGCCCAATGATCGCCACCAATACACCCGACTCTGACTGGGAGTTCAAGCAACTCTGCGGCCTGCTGCGCCTGACGGTTAACAGCATCCCCGCGAACGCCAAACGTTTGGAAATTGATTTCAACGGCAAGAAGGTATGTGGATCCTTCTCTGTTTCGGCCGATGTAACGCCTGGCAATTCGGTGATCAATACTGCGGATGATACGGACAACGATTGCATCACCATCACCAAGGACGGCACTTCTGATGAACCGCTCTTCAGCGGTTGGGGTGACGGCAAAGTGTTCAACATTCCTTTGCCCGTTGGCACGTATTCCAACATTACGGTCACGGCTTATGACGCACTCACCGATGGTGATGCCATCCTCACGATGACCCGTACTCTCAAGAATGGGGCTGCTACTTATACGGCAAGTCGCAAAGGTGGCATTAAGAGGACCATTTCCTTCTTGGTCTTCTCCGTAAGCGCCACAAAGCGCGTCATTTTTGCCCCCGGCAACTTGCAGGCAACTTATGACGCTACCGGACAAACATGGTCTTGGGGTTTTGCCGCTCATCAATATGACAGAATAGGTGGTAATGGTGGTAATAAGTTAATAACCACCACCACAATAGAATCATCCGAGCCTTATGCAAGACTTTCTGCTGATGGAACGGTGGATTTGTTTGGAAGAAGTACAGACAAGACCTACTACGGTATTGCAACCTCTACAAACGTAAGTGATTACAATGGAACATTTGTAGATTGGGGAGGCCTCGATATTAGAAAGAATACAACTCCTCCTTATACCTATTACCCTACCAATTACTGGCATACATTGTCTGAGGCAGAGTGGCAATATCTTATAGGTGAAGAAACTTACAGACATACCGGCGGAACTATCCAGTGGACAGAAGGCAGCACTACACATGTAATTTTGAATGCCCTTTGTACGAAGGCAACGGTAAACGGTATTCATGGTCTAATTATTTTCCCTGATTATTATTCCGGAAATATGCCTCTTGGCGTAGCATGGGATGAAAATTCTATCAGTCCGGGGAGTATGGTTCATAGTGGAACCACTGGCTGGGCCAGCACGGCAACCTCAGCTGGATGGGCTACTCTTGAAGCCGAGGGTTGCGTATTCCTGCCTATTGAGGGCTTTAGAATTGGATCTTATGAAGTTCAGGGACAAGTATATTATAATGTATTAGCAAATACTAGCTCTGGTTATTATATGTCTAGCAACAGTGTTACTAATGTCCTACGCTTTAGTAACGAGGGTTTTGATCCCAATCAAGGCCTTGGGAGTTATAGTTACGCAGGGCGTTCTGTCCGTCTCGCTCATGAGGTTAAATAGGATACTCGTCGACTAACAAGCCAACGGCAACTTTCAGGCTCCGCCTGTCAGTTGCCGTTGCTCTTTGTTACATAGCACTGCCCGCGCTAGGGGAAGTATTCCCTTGGGGAAGGTCTCATTTCAGGGGTGGGACCTTCACCGGCTGATTGGCCGCTGGATGTATTGAGAGCCGTTTTGGCCGGGGAAGGTGTCGGGTCTAAAAGTAGACCTTCCCCAGCGAGAGTGCCGGGCGGCCCGTTTTGGGCATGACGGAAGGGGCATGACAAAAGAAAAGCCCTTACAGCAGCAGCATCACTGCGAAGACATAGAGCAGGAAGCCCTGGAGCTTGACACGGTCGCTGTTGTTCTCGGACAGGAGCGATTCGGTCACGTCTTCGGCTGCGAGGTCGGAGAGTCTTTCGCGGTCCGGGAGGTGCCGGATGTGCCATTTTGTGACGACCAGGCCATCCTGAAGGAAGGCCGCACCGCCGTTGGAGCGGTTCAGCGTGATGAGCTTCTTGGGGTCGGCGTAGTAGGTGGCGGCGACCATTTCGGGCGCGAGCCCGAAGGATTCCATCATTTCCGGCGTGGCGGCGGCCAGGATCATGGGCCTGAAGCCCACGGCGGCCGCATCCTCCATCACCTGCCGGATGCTTTCCCATTGCGCCGCTTTCAGTTTGTCCGGCTGATAGACAGACACGGCGATCAGGTCGCCCTCGACCAGCCGCTCGTCCACGTATTCGCCGTCCGCGTCGCTGATGGACAGGGTCGGGGTGCGGTCGTCGGTGGGGTCGATGATGTCTTCCGGCAGCATCAGTTCGGCGCCCGGGCTGAAGGGCGTGAAGTCCACCAGCGGGATGTTGACGGACGAGTAGAGCAGGAAGAGGCAGACGGACACCGCAGCGATCGGGAAGCTGACGTACTTGACCTTGCGGGTGATCTCCAGTTTGCGGAAGGGCAGGAAGGCCAGGGCCCAGAGCGCCAGCAGGATGAGGTTCTTGACCAGGCTCTGGAAATGGGTCAGGTGGATGGCTTCGCCGAAGCAGCCGCAGTCCATGTGAGGATTCTTGACATAGAGAAAGGCGGTCAGCGCGGTAAAGCCGACGAGCATGACGCCGGTGACGATGGCTGCAATCTTGCGCCAGACGCCCGTGATGAGGGCGGCGCCGACGAGGGTTTCCAGCAGGGCCATCCCGGAGCCGATCACCCCGGAAATGTCCATCAGGAAGTACAGGTGCAGGAATTTGAGGTATTCCTCCACCACGAGCCGGGCCCCCACGGGGTCCATGAGCTTGAGGACGCCCGCGAGGAAGAACAGAAAGCCGATCAGGACGGCGCTAATTCTTCGGATAACTCTCATAGACGGCTTTGATCTTGTCGAAAATGGCGTCGGGCGGCAGCATATTCCCTTCGGCGTCGCTGCAATCTACGACGATGAAATGCGGATCCAGCGCGGCCTGGCGGCGATACATGTCGCGCACCCGGCGCTGGAAGTTGATGTCGGCCTCGTGGATGTCCTGCTGGCCGTGGAGGTAGCCCCGGTCGCCGCCGGCGCGCTGGGCGTGGAGACTCTGCTCCACGAAGCCGATGGGCACGTCGAGGAAGATGTTGAGGTCGGGGCGCGGCAGGTCGAACTGTCCGTATTCCGTATTGTTGATCCACTCGCGCAGATCTTCCGCCTCCTGGTCGGAGGGGAGCTTGGCGCACTGGTAGGCGATGTTGGAATAGACGTAGCGGTCCAGCAGGACGGTGCCGCCTTCCCGCAGGGTGCGGCGGATGTCCGGGGCGGCGTCATGCCGGTCTTCGGCGAAGAGCAGGGCCACCAGCTGCGGGTGGACGCTCTCGATGGAGCCGAAGCCGCCACGCAGGAATTTGCCGATCAGGCCGCCCCACAGGGGCGCGTCATAGCGCGGGAAATGGATGTATTCCAGCTTGGGGCAGACGGTGGCGAGGTATTCTCGGAACATTCGGACCTGGGTGGATTTGCCGGCTCCGTCCAGGCCTTCGAGGACGATCAGCATAGTTAGACAAAGATATGGATTTTTTCCGTAATTTTGTGCTATGACTCAAATCATGGCCATCGTCAACCTGACGCCGGACTCGTTCTTCGCTCCCAGCCGCGTTCGTGCCGGGCAGGCGCAGGAGCGGGTCCGCAGCCTGCGTGCGGAGGGCGCCGACATCATCGACCTGGGTGCCATTTCCACGCGCCCGGGGGCGGCGGACGTTTCCCTTCGGGAAGAATGGCGGCGGCTTGCTCCTGTCATCCGTGCCTGGGACGGCAGCATTCCGCTGTCGGTCGACACCACGCGCGCGGAAATCGTGCAGCGGGTGTACGACTGCGCCGGCCCCTTCCTCGTCAACGACATCTCGGCCGGCAAGGACGACCCCGACATGCTCGCGACCGTGGGGCGCCTGGGGCTGCCTTACGTGGCGATGCACAAGCGCGGCAATCCCCGCACGATGGACGCGCAGGTGGATTATCCCGACGGGATCATGGCGGCGCTGACGGCGTATTTCACGGATTTCGCCCGGCGGGCGGAGGAGCATGGCATCGCCGAATGGATCCTCGACCCGGGCCTGGGCTTCGCCAAGACGGCGGAGCAGAACTGGGAGATCCTGGAGAAGCTGGACGCGCTGCAGGCCTTCGGCCGCAAGATCCTGATCGGCGCCGCCGACAAACGCTTCACGGGCGGCGACACGGAAAAAGCCCACCGCCTCGCGCTTTCGCACGGGGCGGATATACTTCGCGTTCACGACGTCGCCGCCGCGCGGGCGACTATTCTTCAAACAACGGTTTGACCGGATCCAGGTTGCCTTCCGGACGCTCCTGCGGAATGCGGCCGAGGCTGCGGATGACCAGCACCAGCAGCAGGATGCAGGCGAAGAAGATGACCCAGTAGCGCGCACCCGGGAACAGGTCCAGAAAAGAATCCATGTCCTCGAAGGCATCGATGTTCGAAATCACCAGCGAGAAGGTATTGTTGGCGAAATGCATCAGCATCGTAAGCTTCAGGGAGCCCGTCTTGTAGTACACATAGCCGAACAGGCAGCCGAGCAGGAAAGCCGGCACGGCCTGCCAGGGGTTGAGGTGGATCACCGCAAAGAAAATCGCGGAGAACACGATGGCCCACGCGGGCTTCACCTTGTTGCCCAGCAGCCCGCGCAGCACCATGCCGCGGCAGAGCCACTCCTCAAAGAAAGGAGCAAAGATGCTGACCATCAGGAAATTCAGGAAGATATTCCCTTCGCTGACCATCCCTTTGAGCATATCCTCCAGCCAGGTGGGCATAGCCGGCATCACGGAGATGATGGCGTCCGAGCAGAAAGCCAGGGCCATGGTGCCGACGGCCACCATGACGGCGCAGAGCGCACCGCCAAGCGGGCTGAAATGATTGCTGTCCAGCTTGCGTCCCGCGCGGTTCATGCTGTTGTTGCGGCTCTTGATACTGGCGTACAGCATCGGCGGGACGAACATCAGCGGATACGCGATGAGCGTGCCGTATTCCATGCCGGCTTCCTGGCCGAAGACCGCGACGGCGGGGAGGGTTACCATGTTGCCGAGCACGGCGCCCAGCAGGAAGAAGGCGAGCAGGATGAAGAGATCCGCCACGCCGGGGACGTAGTAGTTGAATTTCTCGAAGAATCCGTAGTTCCTCGGACGGATAGGCTGAGCCATAGTTGGTTACTGATAAAGCGGGGTGGGGTAGACGCCCTCGCGGGCAAGCTCTGCGAATTTTGCGACCACGGCGGGACGGTCCTCCTTGTAGGTGACGCCGAACCAGCGGGCCGGGGTGGACAGGACGTCGCAGCTGGCCTCGCCGCTGCGGATCATGCAGTCGACGGCGTAGGGGATGTAGAACTCCTTCTTGAGCTCCTGGCTGTTCTTCTCCAGGAAGTCTTCGAAGAGGACGGCGCTGCCCGCGAAATAGTCGGGGGTGAAGCCCCACATGTTCATGGAGCAGAGATCCTTGCCGCGCAGGACGACGTGCTCGCCCGTGGCGGAATTGTCGCCTGTGACCACGCCGTCGGCACCCTGGATGATGTTGAGGTGCTCCACGACGTCGGTCAGGTGGCCGTCGGCGTCATAGTGGCAGATGCCGCGGGACACGCCGCCGGACTCGCTCAGGGTGTGGTCGAGCTCGAAGCCCACGATGGCGTAGACGCCCCGGGTGTTCTCATGCGCCCGGCACCAGTCGGCCGCGATGCGGAAGGACTCCTTGCCGTAGTAGTCGTCGCCGTTGATCACGAGGAAGGGCTCGTGGATGACCTCGGCGGCCATCAGCATGGCGTGGGCGGTGCCCCAGGGCTTCTGGCGCTCGGGATTGAGCGGCAGGAAGCGGGCGGGGATCTTGTCCAGTTCCTGGGTCACGAAGACGAACTCCAGCGGGGAGCCGTCGATGCACTTGACGTGGCTGTATTTGCGCGCGACGGTCTCCTTGAACTGCTCAAGGAAATACTCGCGGACGATGTAGACGACTTTGCCGAAACCGGCCTGCACGGCATCGTAGATGGAATAGTCGATGATGGTTTCGCCGTTGGGACCGACGCCGTCCATCTGCTTGAGTCCGCCATAGCGGCTGCCCATGCCGGCGGCGAGGACGAGAAGAGTAGGTTTCATATCGTAAAATAAAGATTTAGATTCTTCCGCAAAAATAGTTATTTTTGTGCAAATAATTATGGCCAAACGCAGCAAAGACATCTGGAATCGCGAGAAGGACGGCAACCGCAGGGAGCAGCGTTCTTTCGTCCGCTATGCCATCGTGGCGACGGCGCTCTTCCTGTTGTTCCTGTTCCTGAAGAAGGACAGCATCGTGAGCTGGGTGCAGGCCGGCATCACGCTGCGCCGCCAGGAGCGGCAGATCGAGCAGTACCGGCAGGAGAACGAAGAACTCGACCGCCGGATCCGGATGATGACGGGAGACCGCGACACGCTCGAGCGCTATGCGCGGGAGCAGTTCTACTTCGCGGAGCCTGGCGATGATGTCTATATTATTGAAGAATAATTAATTCCCTGTCGATTGCCAGCACCGTTCCGTTGCCCTCGAAGGTCTTGCCCCCGATGGTGACGGTGCCTCGCGGTTCGTCCTTGTAGCGACGCAGCAGGGCGACCAGTTTGCCGAAGGTCGGACCGCTGAGCCCGGCGCCTTCCAGCAGGCGCCAGAGGGCGTATTCCCAGTGCTCGAGGGCGAGCACGGCGGGGATGCGGACGGCGCCGTCTTCCGTGGTCAACCCGTCGCGGACGGAGCGGAACCAGGCCTCCGCGATGTCGTCCACGCGGGCGAAGCGCTCCATGTCGTCGCCCAGCGTGCGGATGAATGAGGGGTTGATTTTGGCGAAAACCGGGAAAACTTCGTTGCGGATGCGGTTGCGCTTGGGGGTGCTGTCGGCGTTGGTGCTGTCGTCGCGCCAGGCGCAGCCGTGGGCGTTCATCCAGTTCCGGATCTCGGCGCGGGTGGTGCCGAGCAGGGGACGCACGATGCCGTCGCGGTCGCCCATTCCCCGCAATCCGCGGGTGCCCGTGCCCCGCAGGAGGTTGAGAACCAGCGTCTCGGCGTTGTCGTCCGCGTTGTGCGCCACGGCCACGGCCTCGAAGTCGCCGTCGCGGCAGAGTTCCGCGAACCAGGCATAGCGCAGTTCGCGCGCCGCCATCTCGATGCTGACGCCATGCTCCGCGGCATAGCCGGCCGTGTCGAAACGCCGCACGAAGCATTCCAGGCCATGCGCCGCACACCAGTCGCGCACGAATGCCTCGTCTCCGTCGGATTCCGCTCCGCGCAGCGCGAAATTGCAGTGTGCGACGGCAAACCGGGCTCCGGGGAAAAGCTCCGGGGCCCGGTTTGCCAGGTACATCGAATCGATGCCCCCGCTGACGGCGAGCAGGATCCTCTGCATGGTGATGCTATTTCTTGCCGATGGTGTAGGTGAAGTTGAAGGAGAAGAACTCCTTGAACTGCACGCGGGCCTGGGGATTCAGGCCGTTCTTGTCGGGAATCATCACGATCGGGTCGTAGATGAGCCAGGTGTCGAGGGCAATCTTGATGTACTTGCCCACGAGGAAGGCGAGCTTGTTGTCCCAGTTGACGCGGGTCCAGGCGAACGGATGGTTGAAGTAGTCCGTGAAGAGGACGAGCTGCGTCTCGTAGGTGATGATGTCGTTGACGGACGCTTTCAGGTTGGCCTTGATCTGGGGACCGAACTGGAAGATGGCGCTGGTGTAGCTGGTCCCGAGGGCGGGATCCAGCGCCTCGTCGATGAGCTTCATACCGTAGCGCTTGCGGAGCTCCGGAATGCTGCAGAAGGTGAGGCCGCCCGTGAGCGGAGAGAGGTTGAGGCTGAACCACGGGGCCGGGTCCCAGGACATACCGAGACCGAAGGTCAGGTAGCCGGGGGAGAAGAGGCCGGACTTGAGGGTGCCTTTCCAGACGCCTTTGTCATCCTGTTTGTAGGAGTCGTAGCTGTCGGAGAACTGGGACTTGAAGGTCAGGTCCACGGAGTATTTCCATTTGCTTTCTGCGGAGGTCTTGTAGCCGAAACGGCTCTCGAACTGCATGAGGTCGGCGCTCTTCTGGATGAGGTTCTCCTTGTCGGCGGACCACAGGAAGCCGTACATCAGCTGCAGGCGGTTGGTCCAGCCGACCAGTTCCTTGTCGTAGTTGAAATTGATGTCAAGACTGGCGCGCAGGGTGGCGGTGTTGTAGCCGCCGGAAGCCCAGTTCCACAGGGCGGTCTGGTTGATGCCCAGGTCGAAGGTGGCATACCTCTTCCAGTAGTTCGGCTTCTCCACGGCTTCTTCCGCCTTGGGCGCCTCCGCAAAGGCGGCGGCGGCTTCGGCGGTGGCCTTCCGGACATCGTCCTGGGCCCGGACGGCGGACACGGCGGCCAGCAGGGCCGCGGTCAGGATCAACAGTTTCTTCATCGTTCGACGGATTGGCGTTTAGTAGGAAATCGCAAACACGACACGCCGCTTGGACGGCTTGCCGGAGAAGATATCGCGGCCTTCCTCCTCGCAGACGAAGCTGTCGATGGGGATGCAGCGGATGGTGGCCTTGGTGGCGTCCTTGATGGCCTGTTCGGTCTCGACGGTGCCGTCCCAGTGGCAAAGCAGGAACTTGCCGGTCTGGATCTTGGCCTTGAATTCCTCCCAGTCGTCGCACTTCTCGACGTTGGACTCGCGGAAGGCGAGGGCCTTGTTGTAGATGTTCTGCTGGATGTCCTCGAGCAGCTGGGAAATATGCTTCTCAATGCCCTCCAGGGCCATTGTTTCCTTGGTAAGGGTGTCGCGGCGGGCCACTTCGACGGTGCCGGCGGCCAGGTCGCGGGCGCCCATGGCGAGGCGCACGGGCACGCCCTTGAGCTCCCATTCGGCGAACTTGAAGCCCGGACGGACCGTGTCGCGGTCGTCGATCTTCACGCTGTGGCCGAGGGCCTCGAGACCCTGCTTCAGGGCGGCCATCTTGTCGAGGACGGCTGCGCGCTCTTCGTCGGTCTTGTAGATCGGCACCATGACGATCTGGATGGGGGCGAGCTTCGGCGGCAGCACGAGCCCGTTGTCGTCGCCGTGGGCCATGATCAGGGCGCCCATCAGGCGGGTGCTGACGCCCCAGGAAGTGGCCCAGACGTACTCCTGGGCGCCGTCTTTATTAGTGAACTGAACGTCGAAGGACTTGGCGAAATTCTGCCCGAGGAAGTGGGACGTACCGGCCTGGAGGGCCTTGCCGTCCTGCATCATCGCCTCGATGGTGAGGGTGTCCAGTGCGCCGGCGAAGCGCTCGTTGGGGCTCTTGTGCCCGACGATGACCGGCAGGGCCATGACGTTCCGGGCGAAGTCGGCGTAGACGTGCACCATTTCATATGCCTTCGCTTCGGCTTCCTCGGCGGTAGCGTGGGCCGTGTGGCCTTCCTGCCAGAGGAACTCCGCGGTGCGGAGGAACAGGCGCGTGCGCATCTCCCAGCGGACGACGTTGCACCACTGGTTGCAGAGGATGGGGAGGTCGCGCCAGGAGGTGATCCAGTTCTTGTAGGTGCTCCAGATGATGGTCTCGGAGGTCGGGCGGACGATGAGCTCCTCTTCGAGCTTCGCGTCGGGATCCACGACGACGCCACCGCCGTCGGGGTCGTTCATGAGGCGGTGGTGCGTGACCACGGCGCACTCCTTGGCGAAGCCGGCCACGTGCTCAGCCTCGCGGCTGAAGAAGGACTTCGGGATGAAGAGCGGGAAATAGGCGTTCTGCACGCCTGTACGCTTGAACATGCCGTCCAGGGTGGCCTGCATTTTCTCCCAGATGGCGTAGCCGTAGGGTTTGATGACCATGCAGCCGCGCACGGCGGACTGCTCGGCGAGATCGGCCTTCAGGGCCAGGTCGTTATACCACTGCGAATAGTTCTCGGAACGTTTGGTAACCTCTTTTGCCATATACTTGTTGAAATGCTGCGTTTTTTTGCGAAATTTGCATCTATTATAAAAATGAAGCCCTACGGCATCATAATTGCAACCGCAAAGATAATAACTTTTATCAGATAGGAGACGAAAATATGAAACGGAGCATGACACTTTTACTGCCGGTCCTTCTGGTCCTGGCATCTTGTGGTACCACTGCTCAGTATTCACAGCAGCGGTTCCCGGACAGCATCTACAGCAAGCCCGGTGAGGAAACCAAGGTCGTCCGCCTGTACACCGAAGAAGATTTCGAAAATATGGCGGCCGCCAACATCGCCCGCAAGCAGGGGCGTGACACGCTGGTGGTCATCCTGGACGATCCCTGGGACTACGCCTGGTACAATCGTTACAACCACTTCTATTATTCCCCCTGGTACTGGGGCGGATTCGGACTGGGATTCAGTTCCTATTACTGGAGCCGTTACTACGGCGGCTGGTATGATCCCTGGTATTACGGCGGCTGGTATACCGGCCTCTATGATCCCTGGTATTTCGGCTGGTACGATCCCTGGTACTACCGCTCCTGGTACGGCTACGGCTGGTACGGCCACCGTTACGGCTGGTACGACCAACCCTACTACTACGGCGGCTATTGGGGCGGCGGCTCCGGCTATGGTTACGGCAACTACGGCCGCAGCCTGGTCTACACGCCGCGCAACACCACGATTGCAGGCGGCAGCCGCGAGCGGCGCCCCGGCAGTGGCACGAACTACCGCTACGGCACACCCGGATCGTCCGGCAGCGCCATTGTCCGCGGTGGCAGCAATGCCCGTGCCGCGACGCGTTCCCAGTCCGGCACGAGCGGATCTTCTTCCTCGACGGTACGTACCCGCGAGCAGGGTTACAACCCTACCCGCAGCTACTCCAACAAGAATTCCGGCAGCAGTTCCGGCTCCTCTTCCACGCGGAGCTACTCTTCCGGCAGCAACTCCGGCTCTTCCTCCACGCGGAGCTACTCTTCGGGCAGCAGCTCCGGCAACTCCATCCGGAGCTATTCCGGTGGCGGTTACTCCGGCGGCGGTGGCGGTGGCAGCCACAGCAGCGGCAGCTCCTCGCACAGCGGCGGTGGCGGCGGTGGCCGCAGCGGCGGACGGAGGTAGGAGAGGTCCCCGATCAGGTCGGGGATGACGGGAAGACATAAACCTAAACCCAAAGTATGTTTAACCCGAAAATGATGAAGACAATGAAAAAGATACTTATCGCAGCGGCTTTCCTGGCCATGACGGTGTCGTCCGGCGCGCAGAGCGTGTATGACGCCATCACCTTCAGCCAGAACCAGTATTACGGCACGGCCCGCAGCATGGCGCTGGGCAACGCGATGACTGCCCTCGGCGGCGACCTCGGTTCCATCGGCATCAACCCGGCCGGTTCCGCCGTGACTCCTTATAGCCAGATCGTAATCACTCCGGGCGTGACCGTGTCCGCCGTCACTTCGGCCTATTCTCCGGAGGGAGAGAAATCCTACGGCCTGTCCAACCGCCTGGTCCACACGCGGATGAATCTCCCGAACGTGGGCCTCTCGATGAGTTTCGAGACGGGCCAGCGCTACGGCCTGAGGACTTTCTCCTTCGGCTTTGTCGTGAACCAGACCAACAACTACCACTTCATGAGCGAGGGCTTCGGCTCCAACAGCCGCACGTCTAAGATCGCGGAGTTCGCAAATGCCGCACGCGGTTTCAACGAGGATGTGCTCGCGGATTACAAGTCCTTCAACAACAGCGACCTTCCCTGGGATATCCTGGCGGCCTATCAGGGCGGCATGTTCGGCTCCTACGGCATTGAAGGGGAGTACGCCGGTGTCACGGAGGCCATCTCCGACGACGGTGAATACCACTATGTCCCCGGAGCGCTGTCCCAGACGTCCTACCTGACCAAGCGTGGCAGCAAGAACGACCTGATCCTGAACATGGCGATGAATTTCTCCGATCGCTTCTATATCGGTTTCAACCTCGGGATCCCGACGGCCCGCTACCGTTATTCCGAGTCTTTCTATGAGGCGGCGATCAATCCGGAGGACTTCCGCATCAAGTACGATGACGGCTACGAGACCTGCTTCCTGAACGGCAGCTATGGTTATCAGTATATGTCCGAGATGGCCGGTATCTATGCCAAGGTGGGTGTCATCTTCCGCCCGGTCGACGGACTGCGCCTCGGTGCGTCTTTCCAGACGCCGACCGCCTACACGATTTCCGAGACCTGGGGTTATTCTGCTTCCACGAACTACGACGACAGCTTCTACAACGACAGCGCTTCCTCGCCGCAGGGTGAGTACTCCTACTTCCTGCGCTCGCCGTACCGCGCTTCCTTCGGAGCCGCTTTTACCTTCGCCAAGAAGGGCCTCATCAGCGTGGATTACGAACTGGCGGACTACAGCGTGATGCGCTTCCGCTCCCTTCGCGAGAATCGTTTGGGTGAGGACGCCTTCGCCCAGGAGAACTGGGCCTGCCGCTACTTCACTGGCGTGGAGCACAGCGTCCGCGTGGGTGCAGAGCTGCGGGTGACGCCCGAGTGGTCCCTGCGTGCCGGTTATGCCTTCAGCACCTCTCCGGAGCGCTGGTGGACTTCTTCCGACGGCCAGAAGGTGACGCTGGATGACTTCTACAACGACTATTATTCTTATTTGAACCGAATCAAAAACCTCGTGACGCCGCACTATTACGGCGACCGGACGCGTACTTTCTCCGCCGGTATCGGCTACTCCTCTCCCGGTTCCTTCTTCATGGATGCCGTCGTCCGCATGACGCGCTATCCCGCCGCGACCTTTGCCCCGTACTACGATTACGACAGCTTCGACAGATTCGGCAACTACGGTCTCGTGGAGGCACCGCGCATCCTGAACAACCGGAATCTCTGGAACGTGGCCGTGACCTTCGGCTGGAGATTTTAACCTATCGTCATTCCGGACCTGATCCGGAATCTCATTCAATCAAATGGAACTGACAGCAAAGCAATTGGCGGAAATCCTCCACGGCACCGTGGAAGGGAATCCCGAAGCAAAAGTTACTTCTTTCGCAAAGATTGAACACGGCAAGCCCGGACAACTCTGCTTCTTCGCCAATCCGAAATACGAACAGTATGTCTATACCAGCAGGGCTTCGGTCCTGCTGGTTAATCTTGATTTCCAGCCCAAGCAGCCTGTGACCACGACGCTGGTCCGCGTGGAGAACGCCTACAGTGCGCTGGCCGACCTGCTCAAGTACATGTCCGAGCAGAAGAAAAAGTACCGCAGGCGCCGCTCCCTACGTTCCCGCATCGCTTGGAGCGCCAAGCTCGGCAAGCGGGTGAGCGTGGGCGATTTCGTGACGATAGGCAAGGACTGCGTCATCGGCGAAGGGACGATCATCCACGACAACGTGACGATCGGTGCCGGCACGAAGATCGGTTCCTATTGCATTATCTATCCGGGGGTGCATATTTTCCCGGGCATGGTGATCGGCGACCGCGTGATCCTGCACGCGGGCTGCATCATCGGCGACGACGGCTTCGGCAATGCACAGCAGCCGGACGGCAGCTGGCGCAAGATCGAGCATGTAGGCAACGTGATTATCGGCAACGATGTCGAGATTGGCTCCAATACTACCGTGGACCGCGCCCCGATGGAATCTACCATCATCGGGGACGGCGTCCGCATCGACAATCTCTGCCAGATCGCCCACAACGTCATTATCGGCAAGCATACGGTCATGGCTGCCCAGACGGGCATCGCCGGATCCGCCCAGATCGGCGAGTACTGCGTCATTGCCGGGCAGGTGGGCATCGTCGGCCACATCAAGGTGGCGGACCATACGACAATCGGCGCGCAGGCCGGCGTGATCGGCGCCGTGCGTAAGCCGGGGGAGACCCTGCTGGGCATGCCCGCCATCCCGCACCGGACGTTCATGAAGGCCTACGCCAAATTCAAGCATGCGGGCGAAGAAGAATAATTTGAATAATTATTCGTATCTTTGGCGCCCGAATGAACCAACAGACGCTCTCCGCGGAATACAACTTTGAAGGACGCGGCCTTCACACGGGCAAGTACGCCCACGTGACGCTGAAGCCGGCCCCCGCCGGCTACGGCATCCGTTTCGTCCGTACGGACGCGGGAGTCGAGATTCCCGCCGTCGCTTCCAAAATCACGCGTACCGACCGCAGCACCACCATCTCCGAAGGGGAGGTGTCCGTGGTGACGATCGAGCATCTGATGTCCGCCCTGACGGGCCTGGGCGTGGATAACGCCTGCATCGAGATCGACAACGAGGAAGTGCCCATCCTGGACGGCAGCGCGGAGCGCTATGTGCGCGCCATTGCGCCGGACGGCCTGCAGTCGCAGGACGCCGAGCGCGTTTGGATCGAATTTGACGAGGCGTTCGAGGTTCATGACGAGCAGACGGGTTCCTGGGTCCGTTTCGAACCGGCCGACACGATGTCCTTCGAGGTCACGGTGGATTTCAATTCCCGCGTGCTCGGCGTGCAGAAAGCCCGCTGGGAGGGGAGTGCCGATTATGTGCGCCAGATCGCTCCCTGCCGGACTTTCGTGTTCATGCACGAACTTGAGTTCCTGGCCGCCCGCGGCCTGGTGAAAGGCGGCGACGTGGACAATGCCATCGTCATCGTGGAGCATCCCGTCAGCCCGGAGCGCATCGATGCGATGTGCCGCCTGTTCGGCCAGCCGCACCTGCAGGTGACCTCGCAGGGATACCTGAACAACATCAAGCTCCATTTCCCCAACGAGTGCGGCCGCCACAAACTGCTCGACCTGATCGGGGATATGCGTCTGATGGGCGGATTCCCGAAAGCGAAAATCAGCGCGTTCAAACCCGGCCACACGGTCAACAGCGTGGCGAGCCGGACGGCGCTAACCCATATCAAATAGCCTATGACTACCATCCATCCCCTGGCCACCGTGCATCCCGGCGCCAAGCTCGGCGAGAATGTCGAGGTGGGCCCGTATGCCTATATCGACGATAACGTCGAGATCGGCGACAACTGCAAGATCCTTCCCCACGCCACCATTTTCCCGTACGTGAAGATGGGTGCCAACTGCCAGGTTTTCCCGGGCGCCGTGGTGGGTGCCATTCCGCAGGATCTCAAATTCGACGGCGAGGTGACCTGGGTGGAGATCGGCGACCGCGTGACCATTCGCGAGTGCGCTACCATCAACCGCGGCACCAAGGCCAGCGGGAAGGGCGTGACCCGGGTCGGCAGCGACACGCTGATCATGTCCTACGTGCACATCGCGCATGACTGCCGGGTGGGCAAGCACTGCATCCTGGTGAGTTATGTGGGCATCGCCGGCGAGACGGACGTGGACGACTGGGCCATCATCGGCGGCAGCACCGTCGTGCACCAGTTCTCCCACATCGGCACGCATGCGATGGTGGGTGGCGGCTCGGCCGTCAACAAGGACATTCCGCCGTATTCCATCTGCGGCCGCAATCCGATCTGCTATTCCGGCATCAACATCGTCGGCCTGCGCCGCCGCGGCTTCGATTCCGACGTGATCCGGAACATCAAGGACATCTACGATACGATTTATTATCAGGGCCTGAACAATGCCGACGCCTGCAGCAAGGTTGAGGCGGGCTTCCCGCAGTCGGTGGAACGCGACACCATTCTCGAGTTCATCCGAGGATCCAAGCGCGGCATTGTGCGCGGCATGGAGCTCATGTCCAAGGGGGACGTTGAATAGGGTACGATGGCGCCGACACTGACCATCGCCTGGTTCCCGCCGACAGAATACTTTGCGTTGCTCGCAAAGTATTCTTCGGTTTATGTGGAGGCGTGTGAGAATTATCAGAAGCAGACCTACCGCAACCGTTGCCGCATCTATGCGGCGGACGGCGTGCAGATGCTCCATTTCCCGGTGCGTCACCGGGACGGACGCTTCAATCTGCCGATCCGCGAGATCGAGGTGGATTATTCGACGCCCTGGGTGGAGAAGGCGGAGCGCTGCATCGAGACGGCTTACCGCTCGTCGGCGTATTTTGAGTATTATCGCGACGAGCTTTTCGCCATTCTGGATGCGCAGCCACGGACGCTCTGGGAGCTGGATATGGAGGTAATCGGCTTTTTCCTCCGGAAGATCGGGCTGCGTACGGAGTTGGTGCCCACGGAGTATTTCGCTGCGGAGCATGTGGATATTCATCCGAAGCGGGCGAACGGCATCCTGCAGGAGCTGAGGGCAGACCGGCCTTATTATCAGGTCTTTGCGGAGCGTCATGGCTTCATTCCCAACCTTTCCGTCATGGACCTGCTTTTCAACGAAGGCCCGGCTTCGATCGAATACCTTTTATGACCGCGTGGCTGCGAGATTTGGTATTTTCGATTATTCTGCGTATCTTTGCGACTGTGAACGAGATGGAAGGCCCGAGGCGGTCTTCCTTTTTATTTGGATATATGGACAGAACTGAATTCGAAAAAGTGGTGGAGAAGGCCGTCGCGGAGCGCGGCTGCTCCCTGGTGGACATCCTCTTCAACGACGACGACAACGTGTTCGAAGTCACGATCGACAAGGCGGATGCCGATGTGGACCTGGCCGACTGCGAGTACGTGCACCGTGCCGTGCTGGCCGCCTTCGACCGCAATATCGAGGATTATGCCCTTACCGTCGGTTCCGTGGGAATCGATGCCGCGGAAGCGGATGAAATGCTGAAATCAATTAAAGAATAAACGACTATAATGGAAAAGGAAAAAGTTATTACGCTCATCGACGCCTTCAAGGACTTCAAGGAGGAGAAGAACATCGACCGTCCTGTGATGATGCAGGTCCTCAAAGACGTCTTTCTGACCCAGATCGCCAAGACCTACGGTTCTTCGGACAACTTCGACGTGATCGTCAACGTGGATAAGGGTACCTGCGAAATCTACCAAAACTTCGACGTGGTGGAGGAAGTGGAGAATCCGAACGCCGAGATCACCATCGAGGGGATCCGCGAGGACGGCGGCGACGCCGACGACTACGAGATCGGCGACCAGTACGCCAAGAAACTGCCGCTGGCCGCGTTCGGCCGCCGCGGCATCCTCAATATCCGCCAGAATCTGCAGGGCCGCATCATGGACATCGAGAAGGCCAACGTCTACAAGAAGTACTCCGAGAAGGTGGGCGAACTGTTCTACGGCGAGGTTTACCAGACCTGGTCCAAGGAGGTCCTGATCCTCGACGAGGATGGCAACGAGCTGCACATTCCGAAGAGCGAGCAGATTCCCGGCGAGCGTTTCAAGAAGAGCGATTCCGTCCGCGCCGTCATCAAGAGCGTGGAGATGAAGAACAACACCACGCCGTATATCACCCTGAGCCGCGTGTCGGGCGAGTTCCTGGAGCGCCTCTTCGAGCAGGAAGTGCCGGAGATCGCCGACGGCCTGATCACCGTCAAGAAAGTGGTCCGCGTGCCGGGCGAGCGCGCCAAGGTGGCCGTGGAGTCCTACGATGACCGCATCGACCCGATCGGCGCCTGCATCGGTGTGAAGGGCGGACGCATCATGGGCATCGTGCGCGAGCTGCGCAACGAGAACATCGACGTGATCCAGTGGTCCCAGAATCCGAAACTCATGATCCAGCGGGCCCTGAACCCCGCCGTGGTCTCCTATATCGAGATGGGCGAGGGCCCGGACGACAAGGTCAAGGTGTTCATGCAGCCGGACCAGGTCAGCAAGGGTATCGGCCGTCACGGCGTCAACATCCAGCTGGCCGGCATGCTCGTCGACCGCGAGATCGAAGTGTACCGCGAACTGCCTAAGGGCGAGAGCAGCGACGAGGAGGATGTACTCCTGAGCGAGTTCTCCGACGTCATCGACCAGTGGATCATCGACCGCCTCGAGGCGATCGGCTGCGACACCGCGAAGGGCGTGCTGGCACTCTCTCCCGAGGACATCGCCAAGCGTGCCGATCTCGAGGACGAGACCGTCGAGGAAGTCCGTAATATCCTGAAAGCAGAATTCGAAGACTAGACAGAATGGCAGATATCAGAATCAGCAAATTACTCCGACAATTCAACATCGGTCTCGACGACCTGGTGGATTTCCTCCAGAAGCAGGGCGTCGAGGTCGATGCCAACCCGAATGCGAAGGTGTCCGACGAGCACCTCCCCGCGCTGAACAAGCAGTTCGGCAAGGATCTCGAGTTGAAGCAGGCCGCCGACAAGGTCGAGGTCAAGATCACCGAGATTCTGGAGAAGAGCGGCCGCAAGCCGTCCCGCGACCAGGCCGACGAGGAGGAAGAGCCCGAGCAGGAGACCATCATCAAGAGCAACACGTTTATTAACGCGAAGAAGGAGATCGTGGAACCTGAACCGGAGCCTGTGATCCCTGAACCGGAACCCGAACCCGAGCCGGTGGTTGTTGAACCGGAGCCGGAACCTGAACCTGAACCGGAGCCGGTGGTCAATGAGCCCGAACCGGAGCCCGAACCCGTGGTCAATGAACCTGAGCCGGAGCCGGTGGAAGAGCCCGAACCGGAGCCCGTCGTGGAGACCCCGGCCGAGCCGGAACCCGCCCCCGCCCCGAAGCAGGCCGCTTCGCCCGAGCTCAAGGTGGTCGGCAAGATCGACCTCAGCCAGTTTGACCGCAAGCCCAAGAAGCGCGAGCGCATCAGCAAGGGCACGCAGAAGGTCGACGTGGCCAAGGCCGGTGTCGGCATCGAGAAGAATCCCAAGAAGGAGTCCCGTCAGCCGCAACAGCAGCAGGCCGGCGCCGGCAAGGGCCGCAAGCGCGACCGCTTCAAGCCGGCCCTGACCGAGGCCCAGCAGGAGGAGCTCCAGAAGGAGATCCAGAAGCAGGTCAAGGAGACCTACGCCAAGATGAACGAGGGCAAGAAGAACAACTTCGGCGCCAAGTACCGCAAGGAGAAGCGCGAAGCTGCCGCCCAGCGTACGCAGGAGGAGATGGCGGAGGCAATGGCCGAGCAGAAGGTGCTGAAAGTCACCGAGTTCGTGACCGTCAACGACCTCGCCACCCTGATGAACAACACCCCCGTGGTCAAGGTCATCGGCGCTTGCATGAGCCTGGGTCTGATGGTGTCCATCAACCAGCGTCTCGACGCCGAGACCCTCGTCCTCGTGGCCGAGGAATTCGGCTACCAGGTCGAATTCGTCACGGCCGAGATCTCCGAGGAGATCAGCCAGTCCGAGGAAGTGGACCGTCCGGAGGATCTGCAGCCGCGTCCGCCGATCATCACCGTGATGGGTCACGTCGACCACGGTAAGACCTCCCTGCTCGACTACATCCGCAAGTCGAACGTCATTGCCGGCGAGGCGGGCGGTATTACGCAGCACATCGGCGCCTACAACGTCAAGCTGCCTGACGGCCGCCACATCACCTTCCTCGATACGCCGGGTCATGAGGCCTTCACGGCCATGCGTGCCCGCGGCGCCCAGCTCACCGACCTCGCCATCATCATCGTGGCGGCCGACGACGCCGTGATGCCGCAGACCATCGAGGCCATCAACCACGCATAGATAAGCCCGGCGCCAACCCTGACACCATCCGTCGCCAGCTCTCCGAGATGAATATCCTCGTGGAGGACTGGGGTGGCAAGTACCAGTGCCAGGAGATCTCCGCCAAGCAGGGTATCAACGTGGACAAGCTCCTGGAGAAGGTGCTCCTGGAGACCGACCTGCTGGAACTCAAGGCCAATCCGAACAAGAAGGCCGTGGGCGCCGTGATCGAGTCTTCGCTGGACAAGGGCCGTGGTTACCTGGCCACCGTGCTCGTGCAGGAGGGTACCCTCCATCCGGGCGACGTGATGCTGTGCGGCAGCTTCTACGGCCGCGTGAAGTCCATGTTCAATGAGCGTGGCCAGAAGGTCACCGAGGCCGGTCCCTCCACGCCGGTGTCCGTTCTCGGCCTGAACGGCGCTCCCGCCGCGGGTGAAAAGTTCAACGTGATGACCGACGAGCGCGAAGCCAAGAGCATCGCCGCCAAGCGTGAGCAGCTGCTCCGCATCCAGGGCATCAAGACGCAGAAGCACATGACCCTCGAGGAGATTGGCCGGCGTATTGCCATCGGCAACTTCAAGGAACTCAATATCATCGTCAAGGGCGATGTGGACGGCTCCGTGGAGGCCCTGTCCGATTCCCTCATCAAGCTCTCCACCGAAGAGGTCAAGGTCAATGTCATCCACAAGGCCGTGGGTGGCATCTCCGAGTCCGACGTCCTGCTGGCGGAGGCCTCCGACGCCGTGATCGTCGGCTTCCAGGTCCGTCCGACGACGGAAGCCCGCAAGGCCGCCGAGCGCGAGGGCATCGAAATCCGCCTGTACTCCGTGATCTACGACTGTATCAACGAAGTCAAGGACGGTATCGAGGGTATGCTTGAGCCGGAGAAGAAGGAGGAGGTCATCGCTACTGCCGAGGTCAAGCAGATCTTCCGCATCAGCAAGGTCGGCACCATCGCCGGCTGTATCATGCGCGACGGCAAGATGGTCCAGAAGGCCAAGGTCCGCCTGATCCGCGACGGTATCGTCATCTACACCGGCGAGCTCGGCTCTCTGCAGATCGGCAAGGATGCCGTCAAGGAGGTCGTCTCCGGCAAGGAGTGCGGTATGTCCATCGCGGGCTACAACGATATCAAGGAAGGCGACATGATCGAAGGCTTCCAGATCATCGAGATCAAGCGTACGCTGTAAAGCGTCATTCGCCGGCCCTCGCGGGCGGACTGGATTCAATGACCGTGGGGCGTTCCCCCCGGACCCCCTGCGTCACTTCGTTTCGGACAAGTTTGCCGAAAAACCAATTTCCGCTCCGCCCTCCACGACGCCCCCGCACGACCGGCGAATCTTGGTACCAAAATAGCTTATTTTCGATGCGACCCCCAGAAAAAACTCTGGGGGTCGCATTGATTTTAGCCTATTTCGATGCCAGGAACCACAAGATTATTTATTTTTGTATCTATGACAACAGTCTATACCATCACCTCGGGTCTGCACGATGAAGCATCGGTGGCCCGGCTCAGCGACGCGTTTCTCGGGGGGATCTTCCCCGAGGGTGGATATGAGATGCGCGGGGCGGATTTCTCCGATTTCGGCACGCACGCGCTCGACCTGATCTATGTGCGCACCGGCGGCGCCGAGGGCATCTTCAAGCAGTTGCTCCCGGGCCTGCTGGCCCGCGGGGCGAAGCGCTTCCTGCTGCTCATCTCCGGGCAGAGCAATTCACTTGCCGCCTCGCTGGAAATCCTGTCCTACCTGCAGCAGCAAGGCCTGCAGGGGGAAGTTCTGCACGGGAGTGCCGACTACCTGCGCCGCCGCATCCAGGCCCTGGAGACGGTCGCTGAGGCGCGCTCAACGCTGCGGGGCACCCGCCTCGGCGTGATTGGCGCCCCGTCGGACTGGCTCATCGCGAGTCAGTCGGATGCGGACACGCTGTCAGAAAAGCTGGGTCTGGTGCGGGTGGATATCCCGATGGAGGAGCTGCTGGCAGAAATCGGGAAAGCATCTGCCGATCCGATGCCGGAGCCGGTCGCCATGGCGCGCGACGTGCGCGGTGCCTGGGCGGGGGCCAGTCGCATCAGCCACGCACTGCGGACCTTGGTGCAGCGCCATGGACTGGGCGCCCTCACCCTGCGCTGCTTCGACCTGTTGACCGCCGTCGGCAACACCGGCTGCCTGGCCCTGGCGCAGTGCAACGCCGACGGCCTCCCCGCCGCCTGCGAGGGGGACGTCCCGGCGTTGCTGTCGATGATGATTGCCCAGGCCCTGACCGGCCGGACGGGCTTCCAGGCCAACCCGGCACGCATCGATCCCGAGAGCGGAGAAATGCTCTTTGCCCATTGCACCGTGCCGTTCAATATGGTGAAAGACTGGACCCTCGACACCCATTTCGAATCAGGGATCGGTGTGGGCATCCACGGTGAACTGCCGGAGGGTCCCGTGACCGTTTTCAAGGCCTCCGGCGACCTCCAGCGGCACTTCGTTGCAGAAGGAACGCTGGTGCGCAACCAGTATGAGCAGCATCTGTGCCGCACGCAGGTAGTCCTGCAGTTGCAGCCCGCCGACGCGCGCTACTTCCTGACGCAGCCCATCGGCAACCACCACATCATCCTCCCCGGGCACCACGGGGACTTACTGGAAGAGTTCTTCAGAGCATACACGCCCAACCAAATTTGCGGGCGAGTTCTTTGAGCAGATTCCGGTCCTGTACCGGAATGGTTACAGAAACGGTCTCCCGGCGACCGTCCCGTTCGGCAATATTGGCTGAATCCAGATTAAACTGGGTTTGAAGATTCATCCACATTTCAGCTGGGATGCCCAGCGCTTTTTCCAGCGCAATCGCCATATTCAGAGACACAGAACGCTTCCCCTTGATGGTCTCGCTGATGACGGATGCCTTTATTCCAGTCGTCTCAGCGAGTTGTTTCTGTGACATGCCACGCTCCTTTAGTTCGTCTTTAAGCAGTTCCCCGGGATGTGTCGGCTGAAAGGGAACGAGTGTTTCATTATTCATACCGCAAATATAATTATTTTCCTGAATTATTCGCAAATTTGCGAATAATTCACATCGTGCGGCAATCCATTATACCGACATCGGAACAGGTGTCCATAAAATCGGCCTCTGGTGCAACAAGAGTGGATACCTCCCCCTCAAATTAGCCTAAAACGGCTGAAAACACCGACAGGTATCCAGAATTAACGCGCAGAATGGCGTTTTTTGGGACACCTGTTTGGCTGACGGGTGCGCGGCGAAGACGGCAGGCGGCAGTCGCCTCCGGGAAGGCGTATCCACCCTCGGATCGTCAGAGGGAGGGAAGAAGTGAGCGAAGCGAACGAAACCTTCCGGAGGCGAGCTGCCGCTGCCGCGGAGCCGCACCCGCCGGGTCGATTAGTCCATTGCCTTGACTTTCTCGAGGAACTCGCGGACGTGGCGGGTGTATTCTTGCGGGTATTTGGCGTAGGAGTTGGCGTGGACGGCGCCCGGAGCGACCCACATCTCCTTGTATCCCAGGGTTTTGGCATCGTAGTTCCGCTGCAGGTCGGAGAACGGTACGAAGTCGTCTGCATCCCCGTGGATGAAGAGCATCGGCAGGGTGCTGAGTCCCACCTGCCTGATGGAGGAGGCCTCTTTGAAACTCCAGCCGTAACGTTTCTCGCAGACGAGACTGGCGCTGTTCAGCACCCCCTTCGGAATGAGGGGGAACATTTGCTTGAGGTTGTGGGCGAACTGGTCGTACACGCTGCTGTAGCCGCAGTCCTCGATAAAGGCGCGGACGTAGTATGGCTGCGGGTCGCCGCTCATCATCATGACCGTAGCGCCGCCCATGGATACGCCGTGGACGACCATGAAGTCGTCCCTGAAGATTTCATGCGCGACCTCCGTCCACTTCTCCACGTCGTAGCGGTCATGCCAGCCCATCTGGACGGCGTCGCCTTCGGAGTAGCCCTGGTACTGCAGGTCGGGGAACAGCACGTTGTAATTGAACTCGTCGCGGTACATCCGCACCAGGTACAGGAACACGATGTGGTTGTCGCTGTAGCCGTGTACCACGATGGCGGTGCCGCCTGCCGTGGCGGGATCCTTCGCCGGCACGAAGCAGGCGTGCACCTTGAAGTCGCGGTGCCCGGTGATGGTGGTGTCTTTCAGCACGCCCAGGACCTTGAGCGAATCGTACCAGGCCGTGCTGCCGGGCATCAGGGAATCCGCTTTGTGGCGCGTGCGCTCGATATCCTCCAAACCGTGCGGCTTGGGCTTAAGTGAGTAATTGCACATGTATCTGCCTGCGAGGCAGCTGCTGATGAGCAGCGCGGCCAGCAGGATGGTGGAAAGCCGGAGGAAAGAGTTCTTCATGAGTCTTTTTATGACAATAAGTAGTCGTACAGTCTGCAAAGATACGGAACTTTTAGTAAATTTGCAGAAAGAGAAAGCTTGCATGGACCCAAGAGAATTTGACGTCATCATCCTGGGCGGCGGCATCGTCGGGGCGGGTACCCTGCGGGACTGCGCGATGCGCGGCCTGCGGGCACTGCTGATCGAACGGGCCGACATCGCGACCGGCGCATCGGGCCGTAACCACGGCCTGCTGCACTCCGGGGCGCGTTACGCCGTGAATGATCCCGAGTCCGCCGCGGAGTGTATCCGGGAGAACCGCATCCTCCGCCAGATTGCATCCCACTGCATCGACCAGACCGACGGTCTGTTCATATCCCTGCCGGAGGACGACATGGCCTACCAGCGCACCTTCGTGGATGCCTGCCTGAAGGCCGGCATCGGTGCCGAAATCATCGATCCGGCCCTGGCGCGTCAGTTGGAGCCGTCCGTGAACCCGGAGCTGATCGGCGCTGTGCGCGTGCCGGACGCCAGCGTGGATCCTTTCCGGCTCTGCGCGTCCAACATGGTGGACGCGAAACTGCACGGCGCACAGGTGCGCCTGCGTACGGAAGTGACCGGTTTCATCCGCGAGGGCGACACCATCCGGGGCGTGCACACCCGCAGTGCCCAGACGGGCCGCACGGCGGATTATTATGCCCCCGTCGTGGTGAACGCCTGCGGCGTATGGGGGCAGCAGGTGGCTGAAATGGCGGGCGTTACCGTTGGAATGTTCCCTTCCAAGGGCGCCCTGCTGATCTTCGCACACCGCATCAACAACACGGTCATCAACCGCTGCCGCAAACCGTCCAACGCCGACATTCTCGTGCCGGGCGACACGGTCTGCATCATCGGAACCACCTCTACCCGCATCCCCTTGGAGAACTGCCACCGCGTGTCCGTGACCCCGGACGAGGTGACGCTCCTCGTCACGGAAGGCGCCAAACTGACGCCGTCCCTGTCGGAAACCCGCATCCTGCGCGCCTTTGCCGGCGTCCGGCCGCTCGTGAGCGACGACAGCGATCCGTCGGGGCGCAACATCTCCCGCGGCATCGTCTGCCTGGATCACGAGAGCCGGGACGGGCTGAAAGGCCTCGTCACCATCACGGGCGGCAAGCTGACGACCTACCGCCTCATGGCGGAAATGGCCACGGACGTGGTCTGCCGCAAGCTGGGCATCGAGAAAGCGTGCGAGACGGCCACCACGCCGCTGCCCGGTTCGCAGGGCCGCAGCTACGAAGAAGTGGCTCGCGAAATCTGGGAGGCGCCTTCCACGGCGCAGAAAGCCGCAGCCGCCCGTCTGGGCGACGTCGTGACCCGGATGCCGAACCCCAGCCGCCAGGACGAGGCCCTCGTCTGCGAGTGCGAGGAAGTGTCCGCGTGGGAGGTGAACAACGCTTTCGAGCGCATGGGCGTGTCCACGCTCACGGACCTGCGCCGCCGTACGCGCGTGGGCATGGGAACCTGCCAGGGCGAGCTATGCGCCTGCCGGGCGGCCGGCCTGCTGGCCAAGGCGCAGGATTGCGCGGAACGCGAACGCGCGGATCTGCTGAAATTCATGGGAGAACGCTGGAAAGGCAGTTACCCGATCGGCTGGGGCGACACGCTCCGCGAAGCCGAATATACGCAATGGGTTTATAAACACGTGCTGGGCCTATGAGATTCGATACTGTGATCATCGGCGGAGGCCTGGCCGGCCTGGTGGCCGGCATCAGCCTGCAGCAGGCAGGCCACCGCACCGCCATCGTCAGCACCGGGCAGAACGCCCTGCATTTCTTCTCCGGCAGTTTCGAGTCGATGGACGAGGCGCCGGAGCGCCTGAAGACGCTCTTCGCGGGCGCCGGCATCCGCCTGCACTATAGCGCCGGCGTGCGCCTGATGCCGCTGGGCATATTCCGCGAAGCGGCGCTCTCGCTGGAAGACGTGAGTCTCCTGCCCGAACCGTGCTTTGCCGACAAGGTGCTCATCCTGGGCATTCCGGGCTACCTGGATTTCTTTCCTTCCTTCCTTGCGGAAGGGCTGGAGAAGCAGGGGATCGTGTGCCGGACGAGCATGCTCAATCTGCCGGAATCGGTGCGGGAGAGCCCTGCGGAGATCCGTTCCGTGACGCTGGCCCGCATGTTCGACCGGAACTGGGACCGGGTGGTGCAGCAAGTCCGCCTCCTGCTCAAAGACGAGGACGGCGTGGTCCTGCCGCAGGTCTTCGGCCTGGAGGATCCTTCCGTGCCGGAGCGCATCCGGCAGGGGATTCCCGCCCGGGTGGTCTTCGCCGGCACCATGCCGCCGTCCGTGCCCGGCATCCGCACGCAACTGCTGCTGAAGCGACGCTACGAAGTGCTCGGCGGCACCTATCTGGGCGGCGACGAGGCGCTGGAGGCCCGCGTGGAAGGGGACAGCGTGCGCAGCGTGACCACGCGCAACCTCGACCGCCACGCGCTGGAGGCGGACCATTTCGTCCTGGCCTCCGGCGGTTTCTTCTCCAAGGGCCTGCGTTCCAATCCGTTCCGCGTCTGGGAACCGGTTTTCGGCCTGGATGTGGCGTACGACGAGGACCGCAATGCCTGGTACAACGATAACTTTGCGGAGGACCAGCCCTACATGAACTATGGCGTCCGCACCGACGAAGCCCTGCACCCCCTCGTGGAGGGCCGTCCGCTGCGGAACCTCTACGCCATCGGTTCCGTGCTGGGCGCCACGCGGCCCGAGCTCGGCTCCGGCGGCGGCCTCGCCATCCGCACAGCCTTTCATGCAGTTGATGAAATCCTGGAAGCCGTATGAATCCCCAAGAAAAGACTGTAAGCAAACACAACTTCGAGGAATGCATGAAGTGCACTGTATGCACGGTCTATTGCCCCGTGCTGCAGGTGAATCCCCGTTATCCCGGCCCCAAGCAGGCCGGCCCGGACGGCGAACGGCTCCGCCTCAAGGATCCGTACTTCTTCAGCTACGCGCTCAAGTACTGCATGAACTGCAAGCGCTGCGAGGTGGCCTGTCCCTCCGGCGTCAAGGTGGCGGACCTGATCCAGGCCGCGCGCATCAAATACGACAAATCCGTTCCGCCGCTGCGCGACCGTCTCCTGGCATCGACCGACCTGATGGGCTCGGTGGCGCGCCCGGTCTCCCGGATTGTGAACGGAGTCACCGGCCTCGGCGTCACGCGGAGCGTGCTGGACGCGACGCTTCGCATCGATCACCGGCGGGTCTTCCCGAAATACAGCGGCCGCAGTTTCGAGGCCTGGCTGAAGCGCCGCGCCAAGGAGCAGGCTGCCTTCCCGGAGCAGGTGGCGTATTTCCACGGCTGCTACGTCAACTACAACAACCCCGCGCTGGGCAAGGACCTGGTCAAGGTGCTGAATGCGCTGGGCGTGGGCGTGCAACTGCTGGACAAGGAGAAATGCTGCGGCATCGCCATGATCACGAACGGCATGTCCGCCCAGGCGACGCGCAATGCGGAGCATAATGTTGCGTCCCTGCGCAAGGCGGTCTCCGAGCGGGGCCTGAAGGTGGTGACCACCTCTTCGAGCTGCAGCCTGACCCTGCGGGTCGAATATCCCAATCTGCTGGGCGTGGACAACGCCGACGTGCGGGACGCCGTGATGATGGCCACACGCTACATCTTCGAGCGCCTGGAAGCAGGCGCCACGCTCCGTTTCCGTCCCGGTTTCCACAAGAAGGTGGCTTACCATGTGCCCTGCCACATGGAACGCCTGGGCTGGGGCGTGTTCTCCGAACGGCTGCTGCGGATGATTCCGGGCGTGGAATTCATGCTGCTGGACTCCGCCTGCTGCGGCATCGCCGGCACCTATGGTTTCAAGAAAGAGAATTACGAGTCCGCACAGGCCGTCGGCGCGCCGCTCTTCGAGCAGATCCGCGCCGTGGATCCGGAGGTCGTCGCGTGCGACTGCGAGACCTGCAAGTGGCAGATTGAGATGTCCACCGGCTACACCGTGCAGAACCCCATTTCCATCCTCGCCGAGGCCATCCTATAGTCATTCCGGGCTTGACCCGGAATCTCAAATCGCTATGAAACGTTTACTTCTTATCCCCCTGATCCTCCTGGCCTCCTGCCAGCCCAAACCCGTCATTGACGTCCAGGCGCACCGCGGCGGTGCGGGCCTGATGCCCGAGAACACCATCGCCGCGATGAAGAACGCCCTGGACCTGGACGTGAACACGCTGGAGTTCGACCTGCACCTGTCCTCCGACGGACAGGTTGTGGTCTCGCACGACAGCTACTTCCATCCCCGCTATTCCACGCGGCCGGACGGTACGCTGATCGGGGAAGAGGATGAGAAAGAGTACCTCTACACGATGCCGTACGACAGCATCGCGAAGTACGACGTGGGGCAGCGTTTCGTGGATCGCTGGCCCGGCCAGGTGAAGATGGAGGCCGTCAAACCGCTGGCATCGGAGCTAATCGATTTTGCCGAGGGCTACGCCAAAAAGCCGGTGAACTACAATATCGAGATCAAGTCCTGGCCCGGAGAAGGGGAGGGGACGCTCTGGCCCGAATACCACGTCTTCTGCGACACCTGCGTGCCGCTGCTCCTCTCCAAGAATCTGGGCAAGCGCCTGATTGTCCAGTGCTTCGACACGCGTGCGCTCAACTACATGCACGCGAAGTGGCCGGAGCTCACGCTGTCTTATCTTACCGAGGACTACGACGGGGGAGATATCGAACAACTCCTGAAGAACCTTGATTTCACCCCGCAGTGGTGGAGTCCGGAGTCCAGCGTCGTGACGCCGGAGAACGTGGCCAAGTGCCATGAGCACGGCATAGGTGTCGTTCCCTGGACAGTGGACGATCCGGCGGAGATGCGGCGCCTGGTGGACTGCGGCGTGGAGGCCATCATCTCCAATTATCCCGATATCCTGATTCAAACCGTCAGATAGTATGCTTCCGTTCCTCAAGCAGCCGGCCTACAAGCCGGCCGAGACCGGCCCCGAGGCCGACGCCAAGTACAAGCGGCTGCGCCTGCAGGTCTTCCTGGGCGCCTTCATCGGCTACGCCGGATTCTATCTGGTCCGCAAGAACCTCTCGATGGCCATCCCGGCCATGGCCCCGCTCGGTTTCGACAAGACGGAACTCGGTTTCGTGCTGGGTCTGAACGCCGCGGCGTACGCCCTGTCCAAGTTCTTGATGGGCAGCGTGTCCGACCGTTCCAATGCGCGGGTGTTCCTGCCCCTGGGGCTCATCCTGACGGCCATTTCCATGTGCTTTATGATCGTTCCGATCCAGTGGATCGGTGCGGAGCACAAGGCGCTGGCAATCATCGTGATGGGTGTGCTTAACTGTCTCGTCGGCTGGTTCAACGGCATGGGTTGGCCGCCCTGCGGCCGCGTGATGACGCACTGGTTCTCGCCGGGCGAGCGGGGTACGATGATGAGCGTCTGGAATTGCGCGCACAACGTGGGCGGTGCCCTGGTGGGCCCGATGGCCACGTACGGCGCCGCCTGGTTCGGCAGCTGGTTCTACGGTTCGCACGAGGAACTGTATTTCCTGATTGGTACCTTTGCCTTTCCGGCGGCGGTGGCGCTCTTCATCGCGCTGCTTGCTTACGTGCTGCTGCGCGACACGCCGCAGTCCTGCGGCCTGCCGTCCGTGGAGTCCTGGCGCAACGATTATCCCAGGAACTACTCCGAGAAGCACGAGGAGACGCTCTCCACGAAGGAGATTCTCTTCCAGCATGTGCTGAACAACCGTTTCCTCTGGTTCATCGCCCTGTCGAACGCCTTCGTCTACATGGTGCGCTATGGCTGCCTGGACTGGGCGCCGACCATCCTGACGGAGAAGGGGATCGACCTCAAGAGCGCCGGCTGGGCCTATTTCGCCTATGAGTTCGCCGCCATCCCGGGCACGCTGCTCTGCGGCTGGCTGTCGGACCGGCTTTTCCATGGCCGCCGGGCGCTCCCGACGATGATCTTCATGGCGCTGGTGCTGGTGTTCATCGTCCTGTACTGGCTGAACCTGGACAATCTTACCATCGTGATTATCAGCCTGATCGGCATCGGCTTCTTCATCTACGGGCCGGTGATGCTGATCGGGGTGCAGGCGCTTGACCTGGCACCGAAGAACGCGGCCGGCACTGCGGCCGGCCTGACAGGATTCTTCGGGTATTTCCTGGGTACGTTCATTCTTGCCAACACCGTGATTGGCTGGGTCGCGCAGACCGCAGGTTGGAGCACAACCTTCGTCCTGCTCATCGCCGCCTGCGTGCTCGCCATCCTCTTCATGGGCCTGACGCTCAAGCAGGAGCGGCGCTAAGCTAGAAGATGTAGTTCAGGCCGATTCTCGAGCCGAGGCCCTTGCCGTCGTTCTGGTTGAAGCACTTGCCGAACTCAAAGGCGATATTGAAGTTCTGGTTCATGATCACGTGCAGGCCGATACCGGCGCTCATGTGGAGTTTTTCCGCCTGCTGGGTGTACAGGTCGGCGACGGTGTAGGTTTTGTCCCCCACGGTCGCCACGGGGGTATTGTCCTGCAGCAGGGTCTTCATCTGCTCCATGCGGTACGGCGCCAAGATCATGCCCATGTCGAAGAACGGATTCACGGCGATGGCCCAGTTCTGGTTGATCCAGCGGAACTTGGCCATGGTCCAGCGAAGTTCGAGGTTGGCCCATGCGTAGCTGTTGCCCTGCAGGCGGTTCGCCGCGGTACCGCGGACGGAGCTGAAAGAACCCAGGCCGTCGGTGATGATGTTCTTGCGGTTGATGGGCTGGATGGTCTGCAGGGAGTAGAACGGTGCGTTACCCGCAATAAGGCCCTGGAAAGCCAGGTGGCCGGCGAAAACGAGCCGGTCGGCCAGCGGCAGGAACTGCCGGAAATGGACGGCCAGCTTGAGGTAGTCGTTGCGGTAGTCCCGCTTGCCGTTCAGGAAGTCCGGCGAGCCGAAGAAGAAGGCCTCGAGGTTGGTGCCCCTGGTCGGGTTGTTCTCATGGTCGCGCGTGTCATAGACGACACCGAGCTTGATATCGAGGTGGTTGCCGCCCTTTGCTTCTGCGGCAGGAATGACACCATGTTCCAGGTAGATGTCGTAAAGGGAGCGGTCGGTGGCTGGGGTCAGTCCCTTGTTCTCGGCATGTCCCGTCACATAGCTGTTGAAGGCAATGCCGGCGACCCAGCCCCAGTGGCTGTCTCCGAACTTGCCCTGCGTCGTAAGCTCGATGCGGAAATCGTCACGGCGCATCAGGTAGAGACCCTGGCCGTCCACGATCTTGGCCAGCTCCGGAATATACAGGGACGAAGCGCCGTTGTAGCCGAAGAAACTGGTGGTCTTGTTGCCGAGATAGGTCAGGTCTGCAGAAACGCGCAGCCCCGGGATCAGGTGTTTGCTGTCGAAGAAAACATGATAGACGGAGTTGCCCTTGGTGTACCAGGAGGTCTCCAGGTTGATCTTCCATTTGTAGTCAGGGTAGAAGGAACCGTCCCCATACTGATAAATATCCAGCAGGGCGCCGTACTGGAATCCCAGGTCGGAAGAGAAACTGACCGCGGGAAGCGGGCCGAAATTGAGACCGGTTTTCTTGATTTCTTCCTGGGCGTTGACCGTCGTCAAGGCGGCGGAAAGCAGGAAAATAATAGCGAATAGGCGTTTCATCTCTCGTAATAATCTGGTTATAAAGCATACAAATATAGGGAAATTCATCGGTATATCGCCATTTCTGTGTATATTTGTGAGAACGGACCCGATAACACCGACGAACATGAACCAGTACATTTTGGCGCTGGACCAGGGGACGAGTTCCTCGCGCGCCATCGTTTTCGACCACCGCGGAGCCATCTGCTCCACGGCCCAGATGGAGTTTACCCAGTATTTCCCGAAACCCGGTTGGGTGGAGCATGATCCGATGGAGATCTGGTCCTCCGAGGCGGCCGTCATCGCGGAAGCCATCACCAAGATCGGTATCAACGGCAAGAACATCGCCGCCATCGGCATCACCAACCAGCGGGAGACCACCATCGTCTGGGATGCCGAGACGGGCATTCCGGTCTACAACGCCATCGTCTGGCAGGACCGCCGCACGTCCGAATTCTGCGACGTGCTGAAGGCACAGGGGCTCGTGGACAAGATCCGCGAAAAGACCGGCCTCATCATTGACGCCTACTTCTCCGGCACCAAGATCAAATGGATCCTGGACAACGTCCCCGGCGCCCGGCAGAAGGCTGCGGCCGGCCGGCTGCGTTTCGGCACGGTGGACAGCTGGCTCGTCTGGCAGCTGACCAAGGGCGAGGTGCACGTCACGGACGTGTCCAACGCCTCGCGTACGATGCTGTTCAACATCAACACGCTGGAATGGGATCAGGAGCTGCTGGACCTGCTCGGCGTGCCGCTTTCGATGATGCCGCGCGTCTGCTCCACCGGCTGCTTCCTGCTGATGAACACGGGCACGAAGCCCATCCTCTCGCGAAACAACCTGCTGACCACCGTCGCGTGGAAGATCGGCGATATGGTCAATTACGCCCTCGAGGGCTCCATCTTCGTAGGCGGCAGCGCCGTGCAGTGGCTCCGCGACGGACTGGGCATCATCCGCTCCTCTGACGAAATCGAAGCGCTGGCGGCCAGCGTGCCCGACAACGGCGGCGTTTACTTCGTGCCGGCCATGACCGGCCTGGGCGCCCCGTACTGGGACCAGCACGCACACGGCGTCATCTGCGGCCTGACCCGCGGCACCACCGCCGCCCACATTGCCCGCGCCACGCTGGAGGGGATCGCCTTCCAGACGATGGACATCGTGGGTGCGATGGAGAAGGATGCCGGCGTCGTGCTGTCCGAACTCAAGGTGGACGGCGGCGCCAGCCGCAACAACCTGATGATGCAGTTCCAGGCCGACATCCTGGGGACCGCTGTCATCCGTCCGCAGGTCACGGAGACCACCGCCATGGGTGCCTGCTACCTGGCCGGCCTCGCCGTCGGCTACTGGGGTTCGCTCGGCGAGATCCGCGCCCAGTGGCAGGCAGAGCGCACCTTCGTTCCGTCCGACACCAACATGGATCCGCTCAAGCAGGGCTGGAAGGATGCCATCAGCCGCACCCTGACCCGCTAAACATCTTTCTGAACTATGGAACAATACCTTTTCGAGTTCATCGGTACGCTGGTGCTCGTGCTGCTCGGCGACGGCGTTTGCGCCGCCACCTCCCTCAACCATTCCAAGGCGAAGGGCGCCGGCTGGGTGGTCATCGCCCTCGGCTGGGGACTTGCCGTCATGATGGGCGTGCTCATCGCCGGGCCCGTGTCCGGCGCGCACCTCAATCCCGCCGTCTCGCTCGGCCTCGCCGTCGCGGGTACCTTCCCCTGGGTCTCCGTCCCCGGCTACATCGTCGCCCAGATGCTGGGCGGCTTCGTGGGTGCCGTTCTGGTGTGGATATTCTATAAAGATCATTACAAGGCCACGGCCGACCAGCCGGATACGATTCTTGGCACCTTCTGCACGATGCCGGCCATCTTCAATCCCTGGCGCAACATGGTCTGCGAGGTCATCGCCACCTGCGTGCTGGTGTTCGTGATCCTGGCGCTCGGCACCCACGGGAACGCATTCACCCTCGCCGGCGCCGCCGCTTCCACCGGTGCGCTGGGTTCCTGGCCCGTCACCTGCCTGATCATGTCGATCGGCATGTCGCTGGGCGGGACCACCGGCTATGCGCTGAACCCGGCGCGTGACCTCAGCCCGCGCTGCGCCCATGCCGTGCTGCCCATCGCGGGCAAGCGCGACAGCGGCTGGAGCTACAGCTGGATCCCCGTCGCCGGCCCGATGCTCGGCGCCGCCCTCGCCGCCGGTCTGTATCTGCTGGTATTCTAAAGGATTCGTAAGATGAAAGAAATGACCCTTCCCGCATCTGCCGACGACCTGCAGCTGGCGATGCTCGTGAGCGTCCCGGAAGGCGCGCCCAGGGGCGTCGTGCAGCTGGTGCACGGCATGTGCGAACACAAGGAACGCTATATCGCCTTCATGGAATGGCTCACGGAGCAGGGCTTCGTGTGTGTCATCCACGACCACCGCGGCCACGGCGCCTCGGTCAAGAACGCCAACGACCTCGGCTATTTCTACGACGGCGGCTGGCAGGCCATGATCGAGGACATCCGCGTGGTGTGCGACTGGACACGGGAGCAGTGGCCCGGACTGGACTATACCCTGTTCGGGCACAGCATGGGCTCCATGGCGGTACGCTCTTTCGCCAAGCGCTACGATGACCGCATCGACCGGCTGTTTGTCTGCGGCTGCCCGTCGGATAACCCCGCGAAGAGTTTCGGCAATGCACTTGCGCACCTGATCGGGGCGGTTCGCGGGCAGCGTTATCGTCCGGCCGTCATGCAAATGCTTTCGTTCGGCGCGTACAACAAACCCTTTGCCGATGAGGGGTGGCGCAACGCCTGGGTCTGTTCCAACAAGGAGATCCTGGAATCCTACCACAATGATCCCCTCTGCCAATACGTTTTTACGGCAAACGGCTTCGCCGCCCTGCTCGGCGTGATGAAGGACTGCTATGACACCAAGGGCTGGAAGGTTTCCAAGCCGGACCTCCCGGTGTACTTCATTTCCGGCGGAGAGGATCCCTGCCGCATCTCGGACAAAGCGCTGGAGAAAGCCGTGGAAAGCATGCGGAAGGTCGGCTACAGGCAAGTGGAACTGAAGATCTATCCCGGCATGCGCCACGAGATCCTCAACGAAACCGGCCGCCGGCAGGTCTGGGATGACATCCTTGCCAAGCTGCCCCATGATTGACCCTGACGAGAAATACATGCGGGAAGCCCTTCGTGAGGCCGTCATGGCCGGCTCGGAGGACGAGGTGCCCATCGGCGCCGTGGTCGTGTGCCGCGGCCGCATCATCGCGCGCGGCCACAACATGACCGAGCGCCTGCACGATCCCACGGCCCACGCCGAGATGATCGCGCTCACCGCCGCCACCGAGGCCCTGGCGGGGAAATACTTGAACGAATGCACCCTCTACGTGACCGTGGAGCCCTGTCCGATGTGCGCCGCAGCGCTGTGCTGGGCCCAGCTCGGGCGGCTCGTTTACGCAGCACCCGACCCGCGCCGCGGTTACACTCAATTCACCCCGTCCCTCCTCCATCCTCGGACCGAAGTGAGCTCCGGTCTCCTGGCCGACGAATGCGGTTCGCTCGTGGCCGATTATTTCAAAAGCAAAAGATAATTTGCTATCTTTGCACCCGGAATTGAGGTATGGTGTAATGGCAGCACTGCAGGTTTTGGTCCTGCCTGTTCTGGTTCGAATCCGGATACCTCAACGAAAAACGGCTGGCACTTCTGCCAGCCGTTTTCTATAGAGGAAACGTACGTTTACTTCTTGAAGTAAGGCAGGTCGCCCTTGGCAAAGTCGGTGCCGGGGCCCCAGCCCGGATTCTGTTCCAGAACGCCCTCGGACAACGTGACCTGGGACTCGGGAATCTTGAAGAAACCGCCTTCGGTGGCGTTGTAGCGATCCATGAAGTCGACGGTGAAGGCGTATTCGCCCGTGTACTTCTCGTTCAGGATCTTGTTGCCGACCTGATTCTTGACGATCTCCTGGACATCGCCCCAGCGGCGAAGGTCATTCCAGCGGATGGCCTCGAAGCAGAGCTCGTAGCGGCGCTCCTTCTTGATGTTCGCGAGGCTGTAGGCAATGTCAGGAAGACCGGCACGCTGGCGGACAGCGTTCAGGCCGCTCTTGCCGTTGTAAACCACGGCGCCATCGGTCAGCTCGGAGTGCATCAGCAGCACGTCGGCGAAGCGCAGCCACACCAGCGACTGGGTCAGACCCTTCTGGCGGTTATTCTCGCTGCCATAATATACGGCGTAGCTGAGGTAACGGGAGCTGTGATCCTCGTTCCATGCCTCGACACCGGCGTATTTCTTGGCGTAGAGGTTGGTGTTCTCCACCTCTTTGGCCTTGTCGCCGGGATAGTCCGGAATCTCCACCAGGCGGTCGCAGATGGAGCCCGTACGGCGATAGTCGCCGGCGTAGTCGGGATCCGCGGCCCAGTCGGTCCACAGTTTCTCGCAGACGGGACCGTTGGAATAGCCCTGCACGGAGAACGGGAAGGCGGATTCCACCGTCTTGCGGAGGTTGTAGAACTCGACGATGCGGTTGTGGTGGATCTGTCCGCCGTAACCGCCGGCGTAGTCACCCTTGTTGCCCATCTTGACGGCGAACATGTTCTCGATGTTCTCGTCGCCGACCCATTTCAGGCCGTTGTCCTTTGCGTACGGATAATCCGCAGCGGTGTGGGGGTTGGTGTACGGCCAGAGGTTGCGCTGGTCGGACACGAGACCGAAGCCGCTGTTCTTGATGCAGTCCTCGAGCCAGGAGACCACCTGAGACTTCGAGATGGAACCGCCCTCGGCGAGAGGAAGCTCGCTCTTTTTGTAGAAGCCGGTGTAGAACAGCCACACGCGGGCCATCAGGCCTTCGGCAGCCCATTTGGAGGCGTGGCCGTCACCGAAGTCAGGGTACTTCTGGCTGGGACCGAGTTCGATGGCCTTCTTGAGGTCGGAAGCGATCTGGGCATACACCTCGTCCGGGGTGTTGCGCGGCAGGTTCTGGGGCTCGGTGCTGAGCACGAGGGGAACGCCGTTGAAGACCTGGGCCAGGTTGAAGTAGTAGAAAGCGCGGAGGAAGTAGATCTCGCAGAGGAGCTGGTTCTTCCGGGACTCGGAGCTCCACTTCTCGACGTTGTCGATGGTCTCGAGCGCGTTGTTGGCACGGTTGATACCGGCGTAGCGGCACTGCCAGAGCGGTGCCATCCAGCTGAGGTAGGAGTTCAACAGGCGGTCTACGCCCTGTGCGCCGATGTTGCTCTGGCTGCCGCCGCCAAGGCGGTCGTCAGAAGCGATATCGAAGACGAAGAACGGGTCCTCCTCCGGGTCGGCGAGGTTGTTGTTCAGCATCGTATAGATACCGGTCACCATCTGGGCGGCATCCGTTTCGTTGAGCGGGAAGTTGGAGGTATCCTTCTTGGTGAGGCTCTTCGTATCCAGGAAATCGTCGCAGCCGGCGAGCATGAACAGGCAAAACGCAGTTGCGATAATATAAAGAATATTCTTTTTCATGGTCATCATTAATTAGAAGGTGACATTCAGACCGATCTGCCAGGAACGGGATGACGGGTAGTAACCATTGTCAATACCGGAAGCCCAGCTGGAGCCGTTGCCGAAACCGACCTCAGGATCCATACCGGAATAACCGGTGAAGGTGAACATGTTCGTGGCGGTCACGTACACGCGGCACTTGGCCATCGGAAGGGCCTTGATGGCGCGCTTGAGGTCGTAACCGAGCGTGATGTTGGAAATCTTGAAGAAATCGGCATCTTCCAGCCAGACGCGGGAAAGCTCGGACATGTTGACATGCTTGCCGTGGGTGAAGCGCGGGTAGTGGTTGGTGCTGCCCTCGCCGTTCCAGTACTTGGTGTACACGTCGGTGCAGTAGTTGTCGTCCGGGTGGTCGGAGAACTGACGGTAGCTCTTGGCGACCTGCTGGCCCAATGCGCCATAGCCGTTGAGGCTGAAGTCAATGCCCTTCCACTCGAGGCTGATGCTCAGGCCCAGGTTGAAATCCGGGTTCGGATCGCCGATCATGGTCTTGTCGTTCACGTCGATCTTGCCGTCACCGTTGCGGTCCACGAACATGACGTCGCCGGGCTGGATGCTGTTGCCCTGCATGGACTTGCTGGCATCGCCGCCGAAGTACTTGTTCAGGTACTCCTGTTTCTGCTGCTCGTTCTGGATGATACCGTCCATCTCGTAGCCCCAGAAATAACCGATCGGGTAGCCGACCTGCACGCGGTAGAGCTCGGCCGTATTCTGGGCGATGGCGTTCTCTGCGCCGTGCAGGATGCCCTCGGAGTTCGCCAGACGGGTGACCGTGTTCTTGTTGTGTGAGAAGGTCGCGGAAATGCTGTAGGAGAAGTCGCTGTTCACGTTGTCGCTCCAGGAGAGGAGGATCTCGTAACCGGTATTGCGGATGTCGCCGCCGTTCACGTACGGAGCGCCGGTGCCGTAGGAAAGAAGCACGGGAGCCTGGACGAGCCAGTCCTTGGTGTCCTTCTGATACCAGTCAAAGGAGATGCCGAGGCGGCTGCGGAAGAAGCGGGCGTCAAAACCGAAGTCGAGCTGCTGGGAGGTCTCCCATTTTACGTCAGGGTTCGGCAGGATGTCCGGATAGGCACCGATGGCCGGGGTGGACTTGTCATTGAAGTAGTAAGGAGCGCTGAGGGAAATGGTGGCCAGGTACTGGAACGCGGAGATGTTGCAGTTACCGTTCTGGCCCCAGGATCCGCGGATCTTGAAGAAGCTCAGCCAGTCCTTGCTGAAGTCCATGAAGGGTTCGTTGGAGACCACCCAGCCGGCGGACACGGAAGGGAAGATACCCCAGCGGTGACCCCGGGCGAAGTTGGAGGAACCGTCGGCGCGGAGCACGGCGGACAACAGGTAGGTCTCGTTGTAGTTGTAGTTGATACGGCCGAAGAAGGAAGAGAGGGCACCCTGGCTGTTCGGGCTGCCGCTGATGCTTGTGTAGGCCGGATCGATGACGTTCGCATTGCTGAGGTAAGCGTGTTCGAAGGATCCCGGGAAGAGGGAGTTGGAGTTGGTCGCGCTCACGCTGCTGCCGTAGCCCCATTTCTCGAGGGACTGGCCGACGAGGACGTCGAGGTTGTGGTTGCCGAAGGACTTCACCCAGTTGATGGTGTTCTCCAGGGACCAGCGCGTGCTGTAGGACTGGCTCTGGGTGACATCGTCGTTGGGGTTGGAGGTCTTGGTGCTCAGCTCATAAACCGGCACGTACCTGCGGCCCTCGGTGTGGTTGTACTGCCAGCCGACGCTGGAACGGAAGGTCAGGCCCTTGATGGGGACGAACTCCAGGAAGAAGTTGGTCTGCAGGCGGTAACCCTTGTCGTAGCGGTTGTTGCGCGTGTAGTCGAGCTGGGCGAGCGGGTTGGCCATTTCGGCGCTGAAATCCCACTTGTCGGCCACGATGTCCTTGTATTCATACCAGCCGCCGTCTTCGCTGTAGGCGGGGAGGAGCGGGGACATCGTCAGGAGCGTACGGATGTTGTTGTCGTAGATGCCGCCGATGGAGATGCCCTTCTTGAAGGTGTTGGTGAAGGTGACATTCTCGCCGAACTTGAGGATGTCCCGGTTGTTCTTGCGGATCAGGGAGTAATCCGAGTTCATGCGGACGGTGAAGCGGTTATACTGCGGGGTGGCGGGATAACCGATGGTACCGGTCTGGGCGAAGTGGCTGACGCCGATGGCGAAACGGGAAATGTCGGTGCCGCCCAGGATGTTGACGGAGGCGTTGCTGACCGGCGCGTTGCGGACCAGGGTCTCATCGAGCCAGTTGGTGCCGTTCCAGGTACCGGCCATGATCTGGGCATACTGCTTGGGAATCAGGGAGGCCCAATCATATTTGCTGGTGCCCTGGATGTCGTATGCCAGTGCTTGGCGTTCAGCGGGGTGACGCCGTTGGTGTTGGCGTTCTGCCAGCCGTAGTAGCCGTCGAACGTGACCTGGATCCTGCCGCCGGATTTGCCCTTCTTGGTGGTGACGAGGATGACGCCGTTGGAGGCCCGGGCACCGTAGATGGCGCTGGAGGCCGCATCCTTCAGGACGTCGATGGACTCGATGTCGTTCGGGGAGAGGGCGGTGATGGAGCCGTTGGGCACACCGTCCACGACGTAGAGCGGGGTGTTGGAACCGGCGGTACCCATACCGCGGATGGTCACTTTGTAGCTTTCGCCCGGCTGACCGGAGTTCTGGACAATGTTCACACCGGCGGCCTGGCTCTGCAGGGCGCCGAAGGCATCGACGGCATGCGTGGCGGCGAGTTTGTCGCCGGACACGCTGACCGTGGAACCGGTCACGAGTTTCTTGCGCTGTACACCATAACCGACCACGACGGTCTCCTCAAGCATTTCGGAGTCGTCCTGGAGGATGATGGTCATGTTCTCGGCGGCGGCGACCCGGCGGGTCACGTAGCCGATGCAGGAGACTTCGAGGGAAGTCCCGGGGTCTACACGAAGGCTGAAGACGCCGTCCAGATCGGTCGTGGCGCCATTGGTGGTGCCTGGTACCAGGACGCCGGCGCCGATGATCGGCTCGCCGTTGGCATCAACCACCTTGCCGCTGATGGCACGATTCTGGGCAGAGGCCTCGAGACCCCCCCCATAAAGCGCTGAGCATCATAAAGATACCCGCTACTTTCAGCAGATTTTTAAACATCGTTTTGGTTGTTTTGGTTAAAAAAGGGAATTGATATTTAATAATTTTAAGGTAATACTAACATTCAAATATAAGTAAAAAACATAGAATTGCACAGGAAATTACGCATTTTGTGGTGTGAAAAACTCAAAATGCATATAAAATAAAGAAGCAACAGTAATTTTTTTTAGAATGTCCCGGACTGTTTGAAACTTTCCGAAAAAGTTTCATCTTTGTCGTATGAAACTTTTCCTCATTGACGGACACGCGCTGATCTTCAAGATGTATTATGCCTTCCTGGGTCGGCCCATGATGAATTCCAAGGGGGTGGATACCTCCATTTTGTTCGGTTTTACGAAGTACCTGCTCGAGCTCATCGACCGGGAACGGCCGACGCACATTGCCGTGAGTTTCGATCCGCCGGGCGGTACCTTCCGCAATGAGCTCTATCCGGAGTACAAGGCCAACCGCGGGGAGACGCCCGCGCTGGTGGTGGAAGCGCTGGATCCGCTGACCCGCATCGTGGAGGCGCTGGACATACCGGTGCTGATGTTGCCGGGCTTCGAGGCGGACGACGTGATCGGCTCCGCCGCGAAGCGTTTCGAGGCCGAGGGCTTCGATGTCTTCATGGTCACGCCGGACAAAGACTACGGCCAGTTGGTGTCGCCGCATATCCTGCAGGTGAAGCCCGGGAAAGGCGGGGGAGAGAACGAGCTGCTGGGTGTGGCGGAAGTCTGCGACAAATGGAAAATCGCTACGCCGGCGCAGGTTATCGACATCCTGGCCATCTGCGGGGATGCTTCGGACAATGTGCCCGGGGTGCAGGGGGTGGGGCCGGTCGGCGCCGCCAAGCTGCTGGGCAAGTATGGTTCCGTCGAGGGTATTTATGCCCATCTGGACGAGCTGACGGCGCGGCAGCAGGAGCAGTTCCGCGCTGCCGAGGGCCACATCGCGCTCTCCAAGCAGCTTGTCACGATCAAGACGGACATTCCGCTCGACGTCACGGCCGAGCAGCTCGTCTACGACACCACCGAGACGCCCGCCCTGAACGCCATCCTTGACCACTACGAAATGCCCTCCTTGAAGCGTTTGCTGCATAAAGTCGCTGTCCCTGCCAGCGGCGTTTCTGCCGGTGGAGGTGCTGCCCCCGGACAACTACGCGCTTCGCGCTATCCCTCCCAGCCTGCGGCTGGGCCCCTCCCGTTCACGAGACCACGGGCGGCCACGGTTGCCGCGGGCAGCACCTCCCCGGACAACGAATCCGCCGCCGGGAACGGTGCGTGGGCGCACGCGAGCGACAGCGATCTGCGTGCCATCCCCCTTGAGGGGGCGCAGGGGGTGAAAACAGCCCTGGTTGCGCAGCAGCCGGCTGACTGCCTGTCCGGGAAGAAGGTGGCGGTGAATGTTGTGGGGGAGAGGTTGTTCGTGGGGTGCGGGGCGGGGGTGGCAGAAGGCGGGATAGCGGAGTTCAAAGAAATATTGGAGGATGCCTCCGTGACGAAGGCCGGTGTCGACCTGAAGGCGCAGATGAAGGCGCTTGCGGAGGCGGGAATCACGCTGGCGGGGCGCCTGGAGGACATCGAACTGATGCACTACCTGCTGGGCCCCGAGCGCAGCCACAAGCTGGACGTGCTGGCGCGCGCCTACCTCGGCATCGAACTGGATGCCGCCGCGCCGCAGGAGACAGGTTCGCTATTCGACGAAGTTCCGGAGGAGACCGGCCCCGACCGCATCCTGGAGACCGCCGCCATCCTGCGCCTGTCGGACTGCCTGCTGCAGGAAATGGCCGCGACCGAGGGCATGACGCACCTCTACGACGAGATCGAAGAGCCGCTCATCGGCGTGCTCGCGCGAATGGAGCGGACGGGCGTCAAGGTGGAGCTGAGTTCGCTGCGCGACTTCGCCGACGGCTTGCGCCGCAAGATGGCCGAGCGCGAAGCGGAGGTCCGCCGCCTGGCGGAAGAACCGTCACTCAATATCCTGTCTCCCAAGCAGATCGGCGTGGTGCTCTACGAGAAACTCAAGCTCGACCCGAAGGCCCGCAAGCCCAAGTCCGGCAACTGGCCGACCGACGAACAGACCCTCTCGCACCTCGCGGACCGCAGCCCCATCATCGACGCGATTCTGGACTACCGCGGGCTGCGCAAGCTGCTGTCCACGTATATAGAGCCCTTCGCGGGCTACATTTCCCCGGCCGACGGCCGGGTGCATACGACCTTCAACCAGGCGCTTACGGCCACCGGCCGCCTGTCGTCGTCCAACCCGAACCTGCAGAACATCCCGATCCGCACCGAAGAGGGACGCGAGATCCGCAAGGCCTTCGTGCCGGGCGAGCCGGGCTGGGTGATGATGTCGGCCGACTATTCCCAGATCGAACTCCGGCTGATGGCGCACCTGTGCGGGGACGCGCATCTGGTGGAGGCCTTCCGCGGCGGACTGGACGTGCATGCCGCCACGGCGGCGAAAATCTTCCGCGTCCCGCTCGCGGAGGTGACGGCCGACCAGCGGCGCATCGCCAAGACGGCGAACTTCGGCATCATGTACGGCATCTCTTCCTTCGGCCTGGCGGAACGGCTGCGCTGTTCCCGGAGCGAAGCCAAGCAGATCATCGACGACTACTTTGCCTCTTTCCCGTCCATCCGCGGCTTCATCGACGCCACGGTGGCGCAGGCGCGTGAACGCGGCTATGTGGAGACGCTCTTCGGACGCCGCCGCTACATCGCGGACATCGGTGCCGGCAATGCCGCCGTCCGCGCCCTGGCGGAACGCAATGCCGTCAACGCCCCCATCCAGGGCACGGCGGCCGATATCATCAAGCTGGCGATGATCGCCGTGGACCGTCGCCTGCGCGAAGGCGGCTTCCGCTCCCGGATGGTCCTCCAGATCCATGACGAACTGCTGCTCGAAGTCCCGCAGGAGGAGATTGCACCGGTGCATGACTTGCTGGTCCGCGAGATGGAGGGCGTCATTTCCCTGTCTGTTCCCTTAACTGTTGAATGCCATGATGGAAAAACCTGGCTCGAAGCCCACTGACGAACTTGTCCGCCGGGCGATCATCGGCGACGGCACCGCCTTCACCGAACTCTGGGACACGCATTTCGAGGGACTGCGCGCCTACCTGAAGGGCGCCATGAAGTCCCTGGACGACTTCTATATCGACGACATCTGCTCGCGTAGCTTCGAGAAGGCGTTCCGGCAGATCCGTTCCTTCGACCCGTCCAAGAGCCAGTTTTCGACCTGGCTCCGCACCATCGCGCACAACACGGCGCTTGACACCATCGACGCCGAGACCCGCGCCCGGAGCCGCCTGGTCTCGCTCGACAAGGAGGGCGACCACAGCGGCGCCATCATCGACGTGCTGGGCGACGAGGCCGCCACGCCGCTGGAGCAAATCGTTAAGGAAGAGGATGCCGAGAAGCTCGAAGGTTACATCGAGGGGCTGCCGGAGCTATACCGCGCCATTGCGCGGATGCGCCTGCTCGACGGCTTGCAGTACAAAGAGATTGCCGAGGAACTCGGCATGGAGCTGAACACGGTCCGTACCCGCATCCGCCGCGCCAAGGCGATGATCGAGGAGCTGAAGGCGGGGGAAGACTGATTACTTCTTCTCGTGGACGGTGATCTTGATGACCTGCTCGCTGATGTCATCGTAGATCCTGACGCGGCAGGTCGCGACGGACTTGTAGCGCCCCTTGTAATCGTATAGCAGGAGGCGTCCGTCCCCGGGAGAGTTGGTGAATTGCGGAGCCATACCGTCATTGTCAAGCAGCTCCATCTCCACCTTGAACGGGTCGTAGCAATTGTATCTGAACGTATAGGACAGCTCCTCCTTGAGTGCGATGGTGGTGTCCAGCTGCGTGCGGGCGAACTTGATGGGGAAAGGAGCGGGGGTGACCGTGACATTCGTCCTGTCCCGCTTGCCTCCGGCCATCGCCGTAACGACGGCAGCGCCCTCGGAGACAGCGGTCACGAGCCCGGTTTGAGAAATGGTCACGCAGGCGTTGTCGGACTCCCAGTTCACCGTCTGGTCGGCCTCGGCAGGCAGTACTGTGGCCTGGAGCTGAACCGTCTCGCCCGGAATGAGTCTGGGGTTTTCGGGGGAGATTTCGACGGAAGTCACGGGCACGGAACGCTGGCAGCCGGCAAGCATCATGACGGCACAGACCGTGGCGGAAAGCAGAAATACGAGTTTCTTCATGGCAGAATCGTGTTTAGTTATTATCAAGAGCAATGTGGACAAATTCCTTCGACGACGAAGTTGACGTGGTCGGCGTCATAGCCTTCCGGCAGGGAGACGGCGGGGATGGGAATCTCCTCCAGGCAGTAGGTCCGCCCGCAGCGCGTGCAATGGAAATGCACGTGGCGGTCGGTGTCCGCGTCCTCGGCCGCGCAGTGGCAGACCTCATAGCGGACGCTATCGCCGCCGTCGGCCAGCACATGCAGCAGCCGCGCTTTGCGGAATGCTGACAAGGCCCTGGAAATAATGGACTTGTCAACGGATTCCAGGGCCGTCTCGATCTCGGTCAGCGAAAGCGGCCGCCCCGCTTCCAGCAGGGCTTTCAGGATGAGGATGCGGTTGGCGGTCGGCTTGACGCCGTGTTCCTGCATCAGCGAAAGGGGTGTTTCTTCGTGCGTGTGCATCTCAGTGCAAAAATAGTATTTCCGTCCGAAAATAATGTATTTTTTTGCAGGCTTCGTACGATTCTTTCCGATTTTGACGATTGGATTCCGTATTCTTGACCCGTTATGGGAATCAAGGATCTCCGCGCGGATGAAAGGCCGCGCGAAAAGATGCTCGCCCGCGGAGCGGGGAGCCTCAGCGACGGCGAATTGCTTGCCGTCCTTTTGCGCAGCGGCAACCGGGACAGCAGCGCCCTCGACCTGGCGCGGGAACTGCTGGACCTCTCGGACGGCCGCCTCAGCGCCCTGTTCAATCTTCCCCAGGACCGCATGCTGTCCCTGCCCGGCATCGGTCCGGGCAAGGCGGCCAGTATCCTGGCGGCCTTCGAACTCGGACGCCGTTTCCTGCAGGAATCGTCGGCAGTCGTCAAAAGTCCCGTCCTCACGGCCCGGCGTGTATATGAATTGATGATTCCGTGCCTCAAGGGCCTGCAGCACGAGGAGTGCTGGGTGCTCTTCCTGAACGATCATCAGTACCTGGTCGGAAAACTGCGGATGAGCACAGGTGGCGGTAATACCACCACGATGGACGTGCGGCAGATCATCCGTGCCGCCCTGGACAAAGGTGCAGGCGCGCTCATCCTCGTGCACAATCACCCCAGCGGCAACCCCACGCCCGGGCCGGCGGACATCCGCCGCACGGAGGAACTCCGCAAGGGCGTGACCGCCGTCGGACTGACCCTGCTGGACCATGTCGTCATCGCCGACGACTGCTGCTTTTCCTTCGCGGACGACCGGATGTACAAAAAATGAAATAAAAATGAAAATAGGAACTCAACACCGACCGTATCCGCAGCGTCAAATGGTTGCGATGCTGCAGAGCAACGTGGCCTGGGTGCAGTCCTTGACGACCACGTCGACGAAGTCGCCGGCGCGGTGCTTCGTGTCGGGCCAGACGCACATCTTGTTCTGGCTGTTGCGGCCGCAGAGCTCGGCGGGGTTGCGTTTGGACGGGCCTTCGACGAGGACGCGGAAGGTCTTGCCGAGGTCGCGCCGGTTGCTCTCGAGCGAGAGGCGGTTCTGCAGGGCGATGATCTCCTCGAGCCGGCGGGTCTTGAGCTCGGGCGCCACGTCGTCAGGGTATTTCTTCGCGGCGAGCGTTCCCGGCCGCTCGGAATACTGGAACATGAAGGCGGCGTCGAAGCCGACGGCTTCAAACAGCGACAGCGTGTCGCGGTGGTCCTCTTCGGTCTCCGAGCAGAAACCCGCGATCACGTCGGTGGAAATAGCGCAGTCGGGCATCAGGGCGCGGATTTTCGCCACGCGCTCCAGGTACCACGCGCGGGTATAGCGCCGGCGCATCTTCTCCAGCATCCGGTCGGAACCGGACTGCACGGGGAGGTGGATGTGGCGGCAGATATTGTCGTGGGAGGCCATCGTTTCCAGCGCGGCGTCGGAAATATCCTGGGGATTGGAAGTCGAGAAACGGATGCGCAGTGCCGGGACGCTTTCGGCCACCAGGGCCAGCAGGCCGGCGAAATCGAGTTCGCCGAAATGGTAGGAATCGACATTTTGCCCCAGCAGGGTGATCTCCTTGTAGCCCTGCTGCGCGCATTCGCAGGCCTCGCGCACGATGGTGTGCGGGTCGCGGCTGCGTTCGGCGCCGCGGGTGTAGGGCACGACGCAGTAGGAACAGACATTGTTGCAGCCGCGCATGATGGAGATGAAGGCGGACACGCCGTTCTTGTCCACGCGCACCGGCGCGATGTCGCCGTAGGTTTCCTCGCGGGACAGCAGGACGTCGATCTGCGGGTGGCCCTGCGAGGCGGCGGCGAGCAGGCGGGGGAGGCTGCGGTAGGCGTCCGGCCCGGCCACGATGTCCACTTTGCCTGACTCCAGGAGGGCGTCTTTCAGGCGCTCTGCCATGCAGCCGAGGATGCCGACCACCACGTCCGGCCGCGTCTTGCGCTGGAAATTGAACTGCTCGATCCGGCCCCAGATGCGCTGCTCGGCGTTGTCGCGCACGGAGCAGGTGTTCGCGAGGATCACGTCGGCCTCAGCCATCTCTTCGGTGCGGACATAACCTTCCTTCCCGAGGATGGAAAAAACAACCTCCGTGTCGGCCACGTTCATCTGGCAACCATAAGTCTCGATATACAGCTTTTTCATATCTGGTCGCAAAGATAGAGAAAATTCTTATCTTTGTAAGTTAATACTTGTTCCGCACGCATGAGAAAACTCCGCATAGCGTTATTGTTCGTCCTTATCCTGGTGATGACCGCCTGCTCCGGCCACCGCTTCGATGATATCCGCTTCACGTCGGTCCGGCTGGTGTCGCTCAGTCCGGAAGGGTTTTCATCCGTGTCCGCCGTCGTCGAAGTGGGCATCGACAACCCGACGGTGGCCTTCAATGTGGAGAATATCGAAGGCGTGGCCCGCTTCCAGGGACAGGAGGCGCTGCATATGACAGGCGAGAAACTCTCTGTCGCCGCCCACAGCGAGGGGCTGTACCAGTTGCCGCTGCAGGGCAGCATGGCAGAAGGTTTCAACCCGCTCCGCCTGCTCCGGCTGCTGGGAGACGAAGCGAGTTTCGACGACATCTCGTTCGACCTGCGCGCCCGTGTGGCCCTGCGCAGCGGAATAGGCAAGAATATTGAAGTATTGGATATCCCGCTGAGCGAACTGCTCGGCGGAACCGTAATCGAGAATCATGAAAATACAATGCAATAAACTGATCGCGACGCTGATCCTGCTGCTGTTCGCCGTCCCCATGCTCCGGGCGCAGAACCTGGAAGAGGAGGAAGCGATGTCCAGCGAGATCGAGCACGCCGGCGAGGAGGTCCAGCTGGATTCCACCCTGCTGGGCCGGGACATTTTCTCGACGCTGCCCGAGCAGGTGGTCATCCGGCAGTCGTCCGCCGTGCGCGACGCGCTGAACAAGCAGGTGTCGGGCAACGCCGCCAAAATGTACAACGGCTTCCGGATCCGGCTTTATTTTGCGAGCACCCGCACGGCACGCGAAGAGTCGGCGTCCGTCATCAGCCGTTTCAATGAGTTGTATCCCCACATCCAGGCATACCGGAGTTTCGCTTCGCCGAATTTCAAGGTGACGGCCGGTAATTTCCGCACCCGCCTGGAAGCCGAAGCCCTCCTGCGACAGATCAAGGGGGATTTCCCGGACGCGTTTATTGTCCGGGAGCGTTTCAAGTATCCTTCCATCGGACGGGCGGACACCCGTCCCGGTGACCTGCCCAGCGAGCTGTAGCCATGATCAAGCAGGGACTCGAACTCAAACAGCAGCAGAAACTCTCCCCGCTGCAGATCCAGACGATCAAGCTGATCGAACTCCCGATCCAGGAGCTCGAACAGCGGATCCGTACGGAGCTGGAGGAGAATCCCGTGCTGGATGATTCGCCCGATCCCGAGAAGCCCGAAGACGCCAAGGACGTGTCCCTGGACGAGATCACGGACGAGGGCGATATCCCTGCCTACAAGACCCGCGTCAACAACTGGGGCAAGGATCCCCGCCCCGAATACAATACGTTCTCGGTGCGCCAGAGCTTCACGCAGAGCCTGACGGACCAGCTCGGCTATCGCAACCTCACGCCGGAGCAGTACAACGTGGCCGCCTTCATCATCGGCTCGCTCGACGAGGACGGCTACCTGCGTCGCGACATCGAGTCGCTGGTGGATGACATGGCCTTCCGGGCCGGCATCACCACCACGTCCGAAGAGGTGCTGGAGATGCTGAAGGTGGTGCAGGATTTCGATCCGGCCGGCGTGGGCGCCCGCGACCTGCGCGAATGCCTGCTCCTGCAGCTGAAAGCCGCGAAGCAGACGCGCGACGTGGTCAACGCCGAGCGCATCCTGGAGGAGTATTTCCAGGAGTTCTCGAACAAGCATTTCCAGAAGATCATGTCCCGCCTGGGGCTGTCCGAAGAGGAGCTCAAGGGGGCCATGGCGCGCATTGTGAAACTCAATCCTGCGCCGGGCGGCGAGGTGGACTACACCTATACCGACCAGGCCCAGCAGATCGTGCCGGATTTCGTGCTGGAAGAGAACGACGGCGAACTGTCCTTCACGATGCCGCGCTTCTCCGTGCCGGAACTGCGCGTCAACAAGAAATACGCGGACCTGCTCCTCGAGGCGAAGGGCTCTTCGGAGCGCGCCCAGAAGGAGGCCGCGACCTTTGTCCGCCAGAAACTGGACTCCGCCAAATGGTTCGTGGAGGCGCTCAAACAGCGCCAGAACACGCTGAACCGGACCATGACGGAGATCCTGAATTACCAGCACGAGTATTTCGTGTCCGGCGACGAGGCCGATCTCAAACCGATGGTGCTCAAGGACATCGCGGAGCGGACGGGATTCGACATCTCGACCATTTCCCGCGTGGTCAACAGCAAGTATATCGAGACGCATTTCGGCATCTTCCCGCTGAAATACTTCTTCTCCGAAGGCATGGAGAACAAGGAAGGGGAGGAGGTGTCCACCCGCGAGCTGAAGAAGGCCCTGCAGGAATGCGTGGACGCCGAAAACAAGAAGAAACCGCTTACCGACGAGCAGCTCGTCGAGGAGATGGAGCGCCGCGGCTACAAGGTCGCGCGCCGGACCATTGCCAAATACCGCGGCCAGCTCGGCATCCCGCTGGCCCGCTGGCGCAAGGAGTTATAGCCATGAGGATCAAGGGGAACGGCATTCCGGACATCATCCAGTTCAAGCGCCTGCTGCGGGACCGCGGCCTGAAAACCACTCCGCAGCGTTCCGCCGTCCACGAGGCGATGGGCAATCTCGTGCATGCCGGGGCGGACGATGTGGCGGCCTGGATCACGGAGCACGGCAGCGTGCGCGTGTCGCCGGCCTCGGTGTACAACATCCTGACGCTGCTGGCGGACCTGGGCATCTACGGACGCCGTTCCGCCCGGGGCGGGAAAATGATTTTCGACGCGCGTGTCGCACCCCATCTGCACCTGTACGACACGCAGAGCGAGACCTGGCGCGACCTGGAGGACGAGGAACTGATGCGCTGGGTGGAGGGGCACCTGAAGGGGCGCCGCTACCGGGGCTACCGGATCGACGGCTTCGAGGTGCAGTTGCTTTGTCATCCGACCCGCCGGGGGCCGCTGGGGAAAGCGTAGAATTTGTATATTTGCAATTTGTATGGAAACAGAACACATCAAATGTCTCATCATCGGTGGCGGCCCTGCGGGCTACACCGCTGCGATATATGCCTCCCGGGCGGCGCTTGCGCCTGTGCTGTATGAAGGCAACGTGCCCGGCGGGCAGCTGACCACGACGACCGTCGTGGAGAACTTTCCCGGTTTCCCGAAGGGTGTGGACGCGAACCAGCTGATGGCGGACATGCGCGAGCAGGCCGTCAGCCTCGGGACGGACATCCGCCGCGGGGTGGTGACGAAAGCCGACCTGGGCGCGCGTCCCTTCCGCCTGACGGTGGATGCCGGGAAGGAACTGGAGGCCGATGCGCTGATCATCGCGACCGGCGCCACGGCCCGCTATCTCGGACTGCCGTCCGAAGAGAAATTCCGCGGCCTGGGCGTCTCCGCCTGCGCGACCTGCGATGGCTTCTTCTATCGCAAGAAGGACGTGGCGGTGGTGGGCGGCGGCGACACCGCCTGCGAGGAGGCGACCTACCTGGCCGGCCTCTGCCGCAAGGTCTACATGATTGTACGTCGCGACGTCCTGCGGGCTTCCGTGGCCATGCAGGAGCGCGTCAAGAACACGCCGAACATCGAAATCCTGTGGAACTGCAACACGCAGGAAATTCTCGGCGACGCCTCCGGCGTAACGGGCGCACGCCTGCTGCGCAAGGATGGCGAGGTTTTTGATATACAGGTGGACGGCTTCTTCCTGGCCATCGGTCATCACCCCGCATCCGAGTTGTTCTCGCCGTGGGTGGCGACCGATCCCAACGGGTACATCCTTACCGAAGGCGGCAGCAGCCGCACCAGCGTGGAGGGCGTGTTCGCGGCCGGAGACGTGCAGGATCCCGTGTACCGCCAGGCGGTGAATGCCGCCGCGTCGGGCTGCCGGGCAGCGCTGGATGCCGAAAAATATTTGAAACGATGAAACGATCCTCACTTTTTACCGCACTGGCCGCGCTGCTCGTGCTCGCCGGCATGTCCGCCTGCAAGTCCCAGTATGACCAGATTCTCGAGAGCAACGACGTGGACGCCAAGTACAAGGCTGCGTTCAATTATTTCAACGCCGGCAAGTACACCCGTTCCGCCGCACTCTTCGAGTCGCTCACCCTGCTGACCAATGGCTCGGAGCGCTATGATACCGTCATGTATTACCTGGGCCTGAGCAACTATTCCTACAAGGATTATTATACGGCCGAGACCAACTTCGACCAGTACCTTTCCTATTTCCCGCAGGGAGCTTTCTCGGAGATGGCGCAGTTCCTGCGCATCGACTGCCTCTACCGCAGCACGCTCCGCTATGAGCTGGACCAGACGCCGACCTACACGGCGATCAACGCCATCAGCGAGTACCTGCGCGAGCATCCGGAAGGCGCGAACTCCGACATCGCCCGCCACCGTCTGCAGGAACTGGGCGACCGGCTGGACCGCAAGGCCTACGAGAATGCGAAGCTGTACTATAAGATGGAGGACTACAAAGCGGCCCGTGTGGCCCTGAAGAACGTCCTCAAGGAGGATGCGGACAATATCTACCGCGAGGAAATCCTCTATTATTCCGCCATGGCCTCGTACAAATACGCCGACCTCAGCGTCCCCGCGAAGAAGAAGGAGCGCTTCCTGGTGTTCCAGGACGACTACCTGAACTTCATCGGCGAATACCCCGAATCCATGCACCGGAAGGAGCTGGACGGCCTCTACGAAAAAGTGAAAGAAAAAAATTGAAACTTTCCGGCGCGCTCGCGCCGTACTAGAGATATGGAAAAGAAAATACCTACCAATACCATCACGCGGGACATCAAGGATCTCGCCGCCCCGACGGGCAACATCTATGAGACTGTCGTCATCCTCGCCAAGCGCGCCAACCAGATCGCCCTGGCCGAGAAGAAGGAACTGGCCAAGAAGCTGGAGGATTTCCGCGGCGAGCGGGACACCATGGACGAGGTCTTCGAGAACAAGGAGCAGATTGAAATCTCCAAGTACTACGAGCGTCAGCCCAAGCCGGACCTCGTCGCCATCGCCGAATTCGAGGAGGGCGACCTGTACTACCGGGTAGCCCAGGAAGACGGTGCTGCATAGTCTCCATATTGAACATTACATCTTAATCGACTCTCTGGATGTCGTGTTTCCGGAGGGTCTTGTCATTATTACAGGACAGACAGGCGCCGGCAAGTCCATCTTGCTCGGTGCCTTGTCTTTGCTTGCCGGCGGACGCGCGGACGCGTCGATGATCGCCGAGGGGGCTGATTCCTGCGTGGTCGAGGCGGAGTTCTCCGGCCGGGACGAGGCGCTGGCCGCCTTGCTGGCCGAAGCGGACGTCGAGACGGCGGAGGACGGCAGCCTGCTGATCCGGCGGGTGGTGTCGCGCTCCGGGCGCTCGCGCTGCTTCATCAACGACTGCCCGGTGCCTGTCGGCATCCTGCAGGAAGTGTCCGGGCGGCTGGTGGACATCCATTCGCAGCACAAGAGCCTGTTGCTCACGGACGCCCGTTTCCAGCTGTCCGTGCTGGATCATTTCGCCGGCAACGGCGAGCGGCTGGCGGCGTGCCGGACGGCCTGGCAGGCGTTGCAGGATCTGCGCGCGCAACTGGCCGCCGAGCGGGAACGCCTGGACCGCATGCTCGCGGACCGCGACTATACAGAGGCGCAATGGCACCAGCTGGAGGAGGCAAAGCTGGTTCCCGGGGAACTGGAATCCCTGGAGGAGGAACAGCGTAGCCTGGCGAACGCGGAGCAGATCAAGGAAGCTCTTGGCGGCAGCCTGGAGCTGCTGCGCGCGGAAGGGGAGGTCCCCGGCATGTCGGCGGCGCTCAAGGACGCTTCGCGCCGGCTTTCGGCAATTGCCAAATTCCTGCCCGCCGCATCTGCTCTTCAGGAGCGCCTGGATTCCCTGCGGATCGAGCTGGACGACATTGATTCCGAGCTGGAGTCGATGTATGCCCGCGTCGATCTCTCACCTGCGCGCCTGGAGGCCGTCGAGGACCGCATGTCCCGGCTTTATGCCCTGCTGAAGAAACATCATTGCCGGACGGTCGACGAGCTGGTGGCCGTGCGGGAACGCTATGCCGAGGCCCTGTCGGGTTCCGAAGCCTCCGAGGACCGCATCCGGGAGCTGGAGAAGGAACTCCAGGGCGCGGAAGGGAATTATCATATCATCTGCGCCGAACTGACGAAGGCGCGCTGCACGGCGGCGCCGTCTTTTGCTGCGGCCATCACGGAGTCGCTGCACTTCCTGGAGCTGGACCGCGCCGTGTTCGACGTGGCGGTGTCCGCCGCCCCCGAGAGCGCCGCGGGCAGCGACCGGGTGTCATACCTGTTCTCCGCCACGGGCCGCGATCCGCAGGATGTGGCCAAGTGCGCGTCCGGCGGCGAACTCTCCCGCATCATGCTCTGCCTCAAGGAGATGATGGCGAAGTTCGTGGGCATGCCGACTTTGATCTTCGATGAGATCGATACCGGCGTCAGCGGCAGCGTGGCCGACAAGATGGGCCGGATGATCTGCGCGATGGGCCGCGACATGCAGGTCTTCTCCATCACGCACCTGCCCCAGGTGGCCGCCAAGGGCGATGCCCACTTCGTAGTCACGAAATCCGTGCAGGACGACGGCCGCACCATCTCCTCCATCAGCGAGGTGCAGGGCGAGGAACGCGTCATGGAGATTGCGCGCCTGCTCTCCGGCGCCACCATCACTCCCGCCGCCGTCGCCAACGCCCGCGCGCTGATAGCAGAATCCTAGTTATGAAACTTTAATCAAAAGCAATATGAAAAAGTCTATCATCTTCTTTCTGACGCTGGCGGCACTGGTCGTGTCCGCCGTCCCTGCCCGTGCGGCTTCCCCGTTGCAGACCCCGCCGCCCGAGCAGATCTGGGCCTTCTTTGTCGCGCTGCCTGACGCGAATCTGCCGAAAGGCATCAACACGCGCGCCGAGCGCGAGGCGTTCAACAAGGCGTATCATGATCAGCTGGCGGAGATTGCCGAGTTGCAGAATCAGGAAGACGGAGAGGAGTTTTTCTATGGGGACTACATAGAGGAAATCGATCGTCAGCTCTATTGGAACCCTACTACCCTGGATGCCGGCTGGATGCAGGATGTGGCCGAGGACCTGACGGAAGAGAACGGTCCTATGCCGTCCATTGAATTCGACGTGTTCCCCGGTTCGGATCCGGACAAGATCTTCGGCATGCTGGAAGTGCGGGAATTCACTGCCGGCGAATCCAAAGTGGTGGGTACGTATAATTACTGGTATTCCATTTCCCAGAACAAGGTCACGAGCGTGAGCCTGCCGCTGGACGTCCCTTATACGGATGACGAGATTACGGACGACGGTCTGTATCTCTACAACCAGAACGAACTCTACTGGGCCATGCGCGACCGCAAGTTCACCTGGCTGGCCGACCAGGATCGCATTATCCTGATCCTGGAAGGCATCGGCTGCGTGCCGGTGTGCTACGATTGGAACGGCACGAAGTTCGTGCGCAACCGGAACTACAGCCCGCTGTCGGCATACGTCAATGGCATCGGCCCGATCAGCATCAACGCAAGCATTCCTTTCGGCGTCCACGGTTATGATGTAGAATGGCTTGACCAGGAGGAAGATAATGTGCGCGCCTGGCAGTTCGTCAAGAACGGAGAGAGCGATCCGCGCATCATCGTTTACGCTTACGGAGACGCTTACGCTCCCGCGACGATCGACGCCATCGACATCCTCTATCCGAACTACCCGTTGTATGAGAAGATTCATGTAGGCATGCCCGCAACCGAGGCCATGGAAGCCCTCAAGGAGATTTATTCTTATCTCGATGAGGAAATCAAGCCGTATGTGTCCGCCTTCGACGGCAAGGCCTGGATCTTCTCCGGCCAGGACGATCCGTTCATGCTCGGCGTGGATCTCAAGTACTACAAGAACGACAAGCTCACCCCGGACGCCAAGATTTCCGTCGTCCGCATTGCTCCCGCGGTCGGTTAGTCCGTCAAACCATTATTAACCTTGAAATAATTATGCTGGAACTAGAGAAATCCTTCCGCAAGGAAGACATCCAGGAGCCCATCGAAGCCTCCTTCGAGCCCGCCGTCAACAAGACGCGGATCGAGTCCTACAACGCCGACCTGCTCGTCACCGCCACCAAGGTGTACCTGCTGCCGAAGTACAAGGAAGATCAGGACCGTTACAACCCCATCTGCATCGAGATCTCCGAGATCGCGGGATGCAAGAAGTATGGTCTGTTCGGATTCGGCTTCGAATTCGCGGACGGATCCAAGCAGCTCTTCTCCAACGTCGGCAAGAAGATGCGCACCGGCATTACCGAGGCCATCGAAGCCCGGAAGAAGTAGGACAGCTGACGCTGTCCCGAAAGAGTGGTTATTTACGGGACAACCCCCTCGAAATTGAAGGGGTTGTCCCGTTTTTATAGGGTAAAACGGGACGGGAATTCCCGTTTTAACATTCTAGAAACTGAAAGATTTCACAAAATGTGACGAGCGGGACGAATAACCTTGATTTAACGACGGAGCCATATTATCTTCCCAGAAAAAAGACATGAGAAATCCCGTCCCACATTATTACCACTGTGCAACCAAAGGCTTCGACCATAGCATCCTGTTTGCCGACACCCGGGAATTCATTGCCGGCATGAACCGGATTGGTATCTGTCAAGCCCGCTTACAGGAGGAGAAAGTAATTGTCATTGCCTTCTGCCTGATGGACAACCATGTCCATATCATCATGTATGGGACTCGGGAAGCTTGTCTCAAGTGGATGGCCTTGTATCACCGACTGACCATGATCTGGCAGGGGAAGCATCGAGACGGTGCCCCTGTCAACGAAGAATGGGAGTATGACGCTTGGCAAATATACGACACCGAGGACTTGAAAGAGAAGATTGCCTATGTCTTCCGAAACCCGACCGTGGCACGGATGAGTTATGTCCCAAACGGTTATCGCTGGAGTTCCGCTCCACTTGTCTTTGCAGATTCCTCGGCACAAACCATCGGCGGGAAGAAGGTGGGTTTGCTCTCAATCTACGAGAGCCGGAAACTATTTGAGACAAGGGCTATTCTTCCGGAAGACTGGATTGTGTTGCCAGACAACATGATCTGGCCGGGATGTTATACAGACTCAAAAAGAGTAGAAAAGCTTTTTGGGCATCCACGCGCTTTCCTGTTCTTCTTGAATCAAAACGTAGAAGCAGATATCAATCAGGAGATGTATCAAGGGAGCCTTTCTCTTCCCGATGCGGATGTCATTCAAATGGCAAAAGAACAATCTGTCAAGTTATTTGGGACCGATGTTGTCAGCTCTCTGGATCTCACGTCGCGCATCCAGCTTTGCAAGGTGGTTAAGAAAAAATCCGGCACCAGTCTGAAGCAGTTGGCCAGGATTGTTCAGGTTCCGCTAGCTGAATTAAAGAAGATATTCGGGTAGATTTTTCTTCCTGTTATCATCTGAATATCAACTTTTTTATATATTTGCAAAAAACACTAAAACACCCAGGATGCCCGTTCTGACCACATACCGGCACCCGAAGGCCATCTCCTTATATTCTCCGAGGTGGTTGGTTGTTTCTTGTAAATACCTGAATTTTAATCAAGTGTAAAGTGATATGAGTAGGGTGAATTCCCCGTAGAGCCTATGAGGTTCGGGAATGGAGTTAATTTTACGTTTTTTTTACGTAATTTTGAAGAATATACAAGCAAACAATTTTAAATACGATGGCCGTAAAAATACTGAGTGTCGATGACGAGACCGATCTCGAATTGTTGTTGACGCAATTCTTCCGTAGAAAAATCAGAAAAGGTGAGTATGAGTTCTACTTCGCCCACAATGGACTTGAGGCGCTGCAGTTTCTCCTGAAGTACCCGGACATTTCCATCATCCTGTCAGACATCAACATGCCTGAGATGGACGGTCTGACACTGCTTGCCAAGATCAATGAGATGCGCGTCCCGTCCCGGAAGTGCATCATGGTGAGCGCATACGGAGATATGGACAACATTCGCCACGCCATGAACGGCGGTGCTTTCGATTTCGCCACCAAACCGATCGACCTGGATGACCTCCAGCTTACCATCGACAAGGCGGTCGAGCAGATCGAGTACATCAAGAGCGCTCAGAAGGAGCACGCCGAACTGGTGGATATCCAGAGCGATCTGTCCGTGGCCCGCGAGATCCAGCAAGGTATCCTGCCCCGCAGTTTCGATCTGAAGAAGCTGCCGGATGCCGGCGCCGTCGATATCTTTGCCAGCATGGATGCAGCCAAGGACGTAGGCGGCGATTTCTACGACCTCTTCCCGATCGATGACCATCGGATCGGATTCGCCATCGCCGATGTGAGCGGCAAGGGTGTGCCTGCGGCCATCTTCATGGCGGTGAGCCACACGCTCATCAAGGCTACGGGCATCCGCGACCTGGCGTCGAACGAATGTATGGAAACGGTCAACAACATCCTGTGCAATGAAAGCGTGGGTTCCATGTTCGTGACCGTATTCTATGGTATTTACGACTTGCAGACCGGAGCGGTCGATTATACCAATGCCGGCCATAATCCACCGTATATCCTGCATGCCGACGGCTCGGTCGAGATGTTGAAGAACGACGGTAACCTGGTACTCGGCGCAGTGGAGGATATGAAGTTTAAACGCCAGTCGCTGCTGCTGAACCCCGGCGACGCGCTCGTGATGTACACGGACGGCGTGACCGAGGCTGAGAATATGGAACACGCCCAGTTCGGAGAGTCCCGTCTGGAGGCAGTGCTGGCCGAGCTGAAAGGGGCCCCCAGCAGGAAGATTGTCGAAACAATCAATGCCAGGATCCGCGAATTCACGGACGGCGCCCCTCAGAGTGACGATATAACCCAATTAGTAATCCGCAGAAAGTGAAACGCCGTTCCATTCTATTGATCGCATTGACGGCACTGGTGGTGGTCACCGGTGTGGCGATGGTCGCCTATCGCATGGGCAGCAAGCATTCCCGGAGCGAACTCACTGCGCTGCAGGAGGAGATGGACCGCCTGCTGGCCGCTGAGAAGGATGCGGCGATCGTGAAGCGGGTCAGCCAGCAGATGGAGGATATTGCCTATCAGCAGAAAGCCATATCCGACCAGCAGCGCGACCGTGCCGAAGAGCAGTCTGTCCTGGCTACCCGGAATGCCGCCCGCGCGGAAATGGAGAGCCGGGCCGCCCGCGAAGCGGAAAGCAAGGCGAACGCCGCGGCCGACGTGGCCGAGCGGGAGCGTGCCAACGCCGAACGGCAGCAGGAAATCGCCCTGGAGCAGCGCGACGAGGCGAACCATGCGAAAAACGTGGCCGATACTTTGAACCGCCGCACCCAGGCCCGGAGCCTGGCGGCGAGTTCGCTGGTCCGGCGTGAAGCCAATGATCCCGAGGTGGCCGACCTGCTGGCGTACGCCAGCTGGTATTTCCTCAAGAACAACCGGGGGAACACCTATTATTCCGAAACCTTCAAATCCCTGACCGAGGCCACGGACGGCATCCCGCGCTACAAATTCAAGGAGAACAGTTCCGTGAATGCCATCGCCCAGGTGCCCGGCAGCCCCGGTGAATGTGTGGCGGTGACGAATTACGGCGAAGTGGAATGGCTTCGCGCAAGCGGGACATCCGGGGATATCCGGATCACTTCCCAGAGCCTGCTCTTCAACTCTGCATATGATTTCCGGGATGTGACGGTCCAGGGAGGGAAGATCTTCGCGCTGTCCCATGACGGGCCTCTCTGCGAACTGGACTTCAAGGGGAAAATGACCGCCGTGGCCCTGCCCGATGATGATTACTTCAAATTGATTCCGTCAGGCGATCGTCTGCTCGTGGCGGCACGCCGGAGCCTTGGCTGGTATGCCGGCGGTGCACTGTCGGGCCGCGTGAGCCTGGATAAACCCCTGTCGACGGTGGTGGACCGGAACGGAATCATCTGCCTCTTTTACGCGGACGGTTCGTATGCTGAGATGGATGCCGCGGGCCGGATTACGGAGAAGGCCCCGCTGCTGGACGAGGTGGTTACCGCTGCCTTCTACGACAAATCCAGCGGATGCCTGCTGCTGGGCGTGAAGGACGGTACGGTCTATCCCGTCAACAAGTACAACCGCGTGATAGAGACCCTGGCGGCCCACAAGTCGCGCTGCATGAGCATCACGATGCTCGATCCCGTCATCATTACCGGTGGTTATGACAAGAAGGCCTTTATCTGGAGCATGGACAACCTGATGTTCGAGAGCGGCCTGAACTTCCAGGGCGAACTGGAGGCGGAAAGCGTAGGGAAAAGGGTGGTGAACAGCAAGGAGATTCCGACGGAATGGCTGGTGCCCGTGGATTATACCTTCGATGGCTGGACGCTTTCCGTGTGCAGTGACGCAGACGGGAAGTCCGTGTGGATCGGCACCTCCTCCGGTTATGTCTCGCTGCTGAATTCTTCGGCTGATGACATGGCGCAGCAGCTGAATCGTAAAATCAAACGTAACCTGACCCAACAGGAATGGACCCGCTACGTCGGCGTGTCCATCCCCTATATGACGTTCAAATGAGAAGTTTTCCGTGTCATATCGTTCTGATGGCCACCGTGATGCTTTTCACGTTGCCGGCCGTCGCGCAGAACGCCTATATGGGCGTGCCGTTCTTCCAGAACTATCCGGCCAGTCAGTACAATGCCCACAACCGCAACTTCGACGTGATCTGTGACGGCGAGGGGCATACCTTCTTTGCGAACTTCGAAGGCCTGCTGGTCTATGACAACGTTGAATGGAGGATTGTCCATACGCCCGACATCTCCCGCGTGGTGAGTGTGGGCATGGAGGAGGACGGAACCATTTTCTTCGAGGGTATCAACCAAACGGGCCGGGTCCTGGGCATGGCAGGGGATTCCATCCGCGTGGAATATTCCTCGGGTGTTGCCCGTGACGCCCGGGTACTCTCCGGCGGCGAACGGACCCGCGAGGATGCGGTGGACCGCTGGAATGAGATCGAAGTTTACCAGCGACTCAGGCTGGACAGGAACCGTACGCTGCTGGCAACGGCGACCGAAGGCGTGATCGCGGTCGATGCCCAGGACAGGGAAGTCTGGCGGGTCAATGTCGATAACGGTCTCTGCTCCAACAGTATAACCAAACTTTCCTACGACGGCAAGGGAACGGTCTGGGGGGCTACGGACAACGGTGTTTTCCGCCTCTCGGTTTCCGAAATCTATACCCATTTCACGGAGAAAGAAGGCCTGCGGGGACAGATTTCCTGCATCGCCTTGAGCGGTGCCGACCTGATGGTGGGCACCTTCCAGGGCCTGTATCGCCTGGACGGGCAGCGCTTCCTCCCGGTGGGCCGGATCAATCATGCCTGCTGGCAGATCGCCCAGGGGGATGGCGGCCGCGTGTACGTGGCCACTTCGGATGGCGTCTATGAATATGCCGCCGGGGCCGCACGCCAGTTGACCGACCAGTTCGCCATCTCCATCGAAGCCCTCCCCGACGGCTCCTTCCTGGTCGGTGAACTCGAGGGCGTCAGACGTTTCCGCCCCGGCAGGGGGAACACCACGGTCGGCGATATTCCCAATGTCACCCGTTTCAAGCAGGATGCGCGCGGCGGTGTCTGGGCGATGACCCTGGCGGGCGACAACTACTATATGGCTGCCGGCAGCTGGCGCTTCGAGAAGCGGGAAGAAGGACCTTTCTCCCCCTTGTTCGAATACGAAGACAAGGACGGCCACCTGTGGCGCAGCTATGACAACGGCATGGGCATCAGCTTCGACGGTATGCCGGACGAGTTGAAGCCCTGGTTCGAACCGTTCTCTGACTTCAATGTGCAGGCCATGCTGGTGGACGGGGGACTGGTCTGGATCGGTGACAACGACGAGGTGGTCCGCTTCGATATGGATGGATGCCGGACGGCCGAGCGTTTCGCACCCCTGTTGTATTTCCGCAGTTTCAAAAAGGGCAGCGGTGACCTGTCCATCAGTTTCTCCAACGACAAACTCGATCCCTTCGGACAGGTGCGGTACAGCTACCGCCTGCGCCACGACAATGCCTGGTCTGATTGGAGTGATCAGCAGGAATACCTGTTCGCCAACCTCAGCTACGGATCCTATCAGGTGAGCGTCCGATCGATAGACGCCTTCGGGCAACTGAGCGAGGTCGGACCGCTCGAATTCCGTCGGCCGTACCCGGTATTTGTGCGCTGGTATGCGCTGCTGGTGTACGTACTCCTCATCGTGTTCCTGGTCTATCAGTTGTTCAAGTACCGCATGCGCCGTATGGCCGAGGAACAGCAGCGGCTGGAGAACATCGTGGACGAGCGTACCCGCGAGTTGCGGCAGGCCCAGGATAAACTGCTGCGCCAGGAGCGGGAGGCTGCCATCGGTAAGCTGACCAAGGGCCTGATCGACCGTATCCTCAACCCGATGAACTACATCAACAATTTCGCGCACCTGACCCTCGGTATGTCGAAGGAGATGCGGGAAAATGTTGAAGATGAGAAAGATAACATCTCGACGGAAGTCTATGAGGATTCCATGGACATCATGGATATGATGACGACGAACCTGGAGAAGATCGAACAGCATGGACTCTCCACGACCCGCACGCTCAAGGCGATGGAGGAGATGCTGAAGGAGCGCTCCCGGAAGTTCGAAGCCACCGACCTGGCTGCATTGTGCCAGCAGGCTGTCGAGAAGTTCAAAACCTACTATGCCGACGATATCGCTGCGCTGGGGATCCAGGTGGAATGCTCCCGTCCTGACGCGCCCGTCATGCGGAATGTCGTGGCCGACCAGATCAGCAAGTCCATCCAGTCGATGCTCTCGAACAGCATGTACGCCATCAGGAAGAAGGCGGAAAAGGACAGCTACAGCCCCGTTCTCCGCGTTACCGTCTCGCAGGAGCCGGCGGATGGCCATGTGTTTATCAGGATTTACGACAACGGTATCGGAATCGAGGAGAGCATCCTGGGCAAGATCTTCGACCCGTTCTTTACCACCAAGCCCACGGCCGAGGCCCCGGGCGTGGGTCTTTATCTTACCCAGCAGGTCCTGCATGACTGCGGCGGCACGGTGACAGTGCAATCCGTGAAAGGTGAATATTCGGAATTCATCATAAACTTGGCTTAAGGAAAAAGTTTTATGGAAGAGCAATTAGAAGGATTGAAACAACAGGTTGCCTATCTGCAGGAGCAACTGAACCGGCAGGAGAAAATGGCTTCCCTGGGTCTGCTCAGTGCAGGCATCGCCCATGAAATACAGAACCCGCTGAATTTTGTGATCAATTTCAGTAAGATGTCTGTCAAGTTGCTGGAGGACCTCCGGGAGATCGTGGAGGATTGTGCGGAGAAACTGGGTGAGGACGATGCCGCCGATATCCAGGACATTTCGGCGGACCTTGGCGAGAATCTCCAGAAGATCCAGGAGCATGGTGAGCGGGCCATCAGCATCATCCGTGGCATCCTGCTGCAGAGCCGCGGCAAAGCCGGCGAGAAGCTGCCGACCGATGTGGGGCAACTGGTGCACGAGTACGTATGGCTCAGCTATCATGCCATGCGCGCCAACGACAAAAGTTTCAACATCACAATCCGGGAAGAGATCCAGGAAGATATGCCCAAATTCATGGTTATTCCGCAGGACCTCAGCCGGGCCGTGCTCAATGTCATGAACAATGCCTGCTACACGGTCAAGGAACGGGCCGGCCTGGAGGGTGGCGATTACACGCCCACCATCACGGTGAAGGTTGCCATGGACCGTAACGGCGCCGATGAGGCCGAGATCCGGGTGGACATCACGGATAACGGCATGGGCATGACCCCCGAAGTCAAAGAAAAGATCTTCGAGAATTTCTTCACCACGAAGCCGGCCGGCGAGGGAACAGGCCTGGGCATGAGCATCACCTACGATGTCATCACCAGGAACCATGGCGGCCAACTGCTTGTGGAGACGGCGCCGAAAGTCGGCTCCACCTTTACGTTTATCATTCCTGCAAAGATCGTAAAATGAGAATCAAGAGCTTCATATTCGTACTTTTCCTATTAGGGGGCTTCTCTTGTGCCGTCCGTGCGCAGGATGGTACGCACCGGTATGAGTCTGCCCTGGAGGCGTACGAGCTGGGCTTGTTTGAAAAAGCTGACACCCTCCTGGCCGGCTCGGTGAACGATTTTCACGGAGAAGACAGGATCGGCGTGTATCGGCTGCTTGCCCTGTGCAACCTGAATATGGATAAGCCCGAGGTAGCCGAGGCGTGGGTGACCCGGCTTCTCGCGGTCGATCCCTACTACCGGGTATATAATGACGTGCCGCGTTTCACTGACATGGTGAACCGTCTCCGCGCCGGCAAGTCGGCGACGATTACGACGGCATCCCAGCAGTCGGAGTCCATCGAGGAGGCCCCTGTCCCCGTGACATTGATCACGGAAGAGATGATCAGTATGAGCGGTGCGCGCAACCTGAAGGAAGTGTTGACCACCTATGTGCCCGGCATGTCCCACATCGAGTGCAACGAAGAGATGAATATTGCGATGCGCGGTGTCTATGCGAGCCGGCAGGAGAAGATCCTCATCATGTTGAACGGTCACCGCCTGAACAGCTATTCGACCAACGTGGCGGCTCCGGATTTCAGCATCAGCCTCGAAAAAGTGAAGCAGATAGAGGTCCTGCGGGGGCCTGCCGCTTCGCTGTACGGCGGCGTGGCTTTGACCAGTGTGATCAATGTCATTACCAAAGATGCCGCCGACGTCGACGGATTGAAGGTCAAGGCGAGTGTCGGCAACTTCGGCCAGCTGAAGGGAGACCTGCTGTTCGGCAAGCGGTACATGAACCTTTCGATATTGGCATGGGCCGACATCTACCGCTCTGTTGGCGAGTCCTATCAGGTTGGCTACGATGACCAGCCCTACGCCCTGATTCCGAACCCCGGCACCATCACCATCGGAGGCTACAACCACCAACCGTCGCACGATGTGGGCATGACGCTGCGCTGGGAGGACCTGACGTTCACCTTCAACAATACCTTCTCCAAGACGGTGGCCCCTTACTCGATGAGCATGATGTTTACCGCATACGATTATGACAAGTTCGGGGTGTTCAACGGAAACAAGCCGGGTTTCGGGACTTTGTCCAACTATCTCGACCTGAAGTACGAGAAGACAATCGGAAACTGGGGCCTGTCCGCCAGCATCAGCTATGACACGGCCAAACAGCAGCAGTATCAGGTGGCCGGCGATCTTACCATGGTGGGCTATTACCTGATACCGACAGCCACAGTCGACACGGTCTATACGGGCGACGCTGTCTTCCAGAACCATATATGGGGCGAGCATACGTTGGGCGGCCATCTCCAGGGGAGTTACAGCAATAAGTGGGGGAAACACGACATCGTCGCCCTCCTGGGCGCGCACGCCGGCAGGATGGACCTGGAATACAGCTACTATGAGGAAGGCGACGAATTCAACCGGGTACTGAAAGTCTGGGACGAGTCCAAAAACCTGATGGTGAACCATGAGGTGAATATGGACGTCTATTTCCAGATGAAATACAAATGGAACGACGTGTTCATCGTCAACGCCGGCGCCCGGTACGACTTCAAGCGACGGTATGACCTCCTGAAAGACAGTCACGAGAATATCCATGTGCTGTCCCCGCGTGTCGCCTTTATCCTCAATCTGCCCAAAGTGGCAGCCAAGCTCTCTTACTCGAAGTCGTTCGTGGATGCTCCCTACTTCTACCGGAACGGCCGCTTTGACACCTCCTGGGGAGGCGGGCTCGATCCCGAATACCTGCACTCGTTCCAGGCTTCCGTTTCCCTGAATGACGTGGTGAAGAATCTCGGCGCAGAACTGAATGTCTTCTACAACATGTTCGACAACCTGGTGTATTATGATGCCGGGTCGTTGATTTATCTCAACGGCGGTAAATTGAAGAACTTCGGTACGGAGCTATCGCTCCATTACACTGGAAAGAAGTTCCAGGCGGAATGCAACCTCACCTGGCAACGCGTCCTCGATGCCGAACGCTATCAGTATGCGATGGGCAATAATATGTCGAATATTCCTGCATTCATGTCGAATGTGGTGCTTCAATATGAAATACTGAAAGGCTTGAAGGTCCACACCCATCTGACCTGCTTCGGCCGCCAGTTTTCTCAGACCACGAACTGGTTTACCTATGAGATCACCGAGCATGAACTTCCCGGCCGCGTCATCGTGGATCTGGGTGTCAACTATGGCTACAAGAATTTCGGCATAGGGCTCAATTGCCATAATCTGTTGAATACCAGATACGAGCAAGGCGGTGTCTCTACCGGTTTCATCCGGCAGCAGGGACGTTGGCTGATGGCGGAAATCTCATATAAATTCTAAAGTATATGATGTACCAAAACTATACTCATCTTGACGTCTGGAACCATATCCGGGAAAGCGTGGAACAAGTGCCTGACAAGGCGGCTGTCCGAGTAGGGGAGAACTGTCTTAGCTACCGGGACCTGTTCCTGTTTGCGGACCGCTTCGCATCGGGCATACAGGATTTCCTCTCCCGGGCAGACTGGAAAAAGGGTATTCCCGTCCGTATCGGCGTCTTTGTCCGCCGCAATGAGCGTCTGGAGGCTTCGATCCTCAGCATTATCAAACTTGGTTGCACCTATGTGCCCATCGATACGGAAACCCCGGTCGAGCGGGTCGCCTTCATTGCCGAAGACGCATCGCTGGCTTTCTTCCTGACTGAGGAAGCGGTTATGGATCGATTGCCTCAGGGTGTTCCGACGCTGACTGTCGAAGAGATACTGCGGAAAGAGCCCCGGGAAATCACCGCGGACTACTCGACGGATGACAATGAGGCATATTTCATCTTCACGTCCGGCACGACCGGAAGGCCCAAAGGCGTGCGGATCAATTATACCAATCTCTATTATTTCCTGCTCACCTGCATGCGGGAAGATAATTTTCATTTTCATCGCGACTCCGTCGTCCTTCACTATACGAGCATCAACTTCGATGTCTCCGTCCTCGAACTCTACAATGCTTTGTTCAATGGTGCGACGCTTGTCGTCGTCAATGAAGAGGAGAGGAAGGATGTAAAGAAGGTGTACCAAATCATCAACAAGTGGAAAGTGACTTTCATGTTCCTGCCGCCCACGATGTTCAACCTCTTTACGGAGTTTAATTTCACCGCTATGGAGACCGCTTGCACAGGCGGTGAGGCCATGCCCCGCTCGTTGGCGGAACGTATTGGGAAACGTCCCTACCGTTTCATCAACGGCTACGGTCCGGCCGAATGCACACCGATTTCCTCCATGCGCGACGTCTTGAGCCCCGACTTGTATCGTAATATCGGGTGGGCCTCCCCTTATGGCACTTTTGTGGTGGTAGACGAGCAGATGCAACCGGTCCGGCCCGGTGAAGAGGGAGAGCTCCTCATCGGTGGCCCGCAGGTCTTCAGCGGCTACCTGAACAGACCGGAACTCACGAAAGAGAAACTGATTGACAATCCTTTCGAGGAAACCCGGGAAAAAGCGCCGAAGCTCTATCATACCGGAGACATCGTACGTCTTTGTGAGGATGGTAGCTGCGAATTTGTGGGAAGAAGGGATTCCCAGGTAAAGCTGTACAGCCACCGCATCGAAATGGGAGAAATCCTTGTCCAGATTGAGAAATGCAAGGAGGTCCGTGGCGCCTATGTCCGGATTGAAGAGACCGGGTCCAACAAACACATCGTGGCTTTCATCCAGCCGAAAGATCCGGAAGTTTGCCAGTCCAACGAGGCGATCATCGACACCATCGACAAGATCAAAAAGCAGATTCGTGTCGAGCTTCCCGACTACATGATTCCCACCATGTGGAATTTCGTTCCTAAATTCCCGATTACCATAAACGGGAAGATTGACGGGAAAATGCTTGTGAACAAGCCTTTCCACTATATTGAGGTTGACGATGAAGGGTCCCTGACCAGCGATGAAAGGATCCTGAAGCAGGAGTTGTGCAGGGTGATGGAATTTGACAATATCTCCATCCATGAAGACTTGTTTGAAGTCTATGGCCTTTCCTCCATCCAGACTATGCAGGTCTCTGTGGACCTCAACCGCATGGGCATGCAGGTGTCGGCACTTGAGATGTATAAGTATCGCACGATACACGAAATCATCAAGCACCGGGATGCACGGCTGAACTACTGGTATAACGACGGTGATGATACGCAAAAGCCTGTCATCGTCGTCATCAGCGGCTATACTTCTTTCGGCAACATGTACACGCAGATGGCCGATCGTCTCACGGATAAATTCTCCATCTATGTGGTGGATTATTATCACGCCATCCTGGATAACAGGAGGTTGGATGACCTGGAGGAACTGATGGCCATCTACCGGGAGATGGTGGCGCCCGTGGTCGCCAGACACCGGATCTGTTGCTTCATGGGTATTTGCCTGGGCGGAGAACAGGCATTGCTGCTCGCCCATCAGTTATATGCCGGTCAGGCTGAAAAACCGCATGTCACCGTCATCGATGGCGAGGTGGACCGGGATACTCGCCGCGAGACCAATGGCCACCTGCACTTCGCTTTCCTTTCAGAGGAGGAGAACGCCGTGCGCATTGACAATGATTTCACCTTGATGGAAACCTTCCCTGATTTCCATTATGAAGGGAAACTGTCCGTCTTCCTCTCCGGGGAATATGTAGCTTACGAGTCCTGGTTCGATCCCGATTGGACGGAGGTGAAGGCGACCGCCTTGCGCCGCGCCTTCGATACCAACCGCGAAAGATGGGAGAGGCGCTATCCGGATTGCTACATTGGCGTCATGCCCTCCGATCACGCCAATTTCTGGAATTCGGAACCTTCCCTTACCATCCTTACCGACTATTTCAAGGATTCGTTGGACTGATTCCCTGAATCGATTATCGCCTTTCGCTTGTCAGATCGCTGTTGTAGATGACCCGGCGGGCGGCCTGGTTGATGCGGGCGGGCTCTTCGCTGAAGCGGAAGTCCGCCTGCAATCCTTTTTCGCCGTACTCGGCGAGCTTCTTGTGCCACTGGCGTCCGTACTTGGAGCACATCGTGACGAAGTAGTGCGTGGTGTCGTAGCCCTGGAAGGCAAAGGAGCCGGGTTCGCCCTGGAAGAGCGCCCGGTAGGCCAGGATGAAACTGCGGACGGCCGGATCGTCGTAATCGATGAAATAGGACAGCGTCAGGTGGGCTTCCGTGTTGTGGAGGTCGGTCTGGGCGATGCCGTTCATGCGCATGCGGGAGGTACCGTAGAGAATCACGTCATTGTTGCGCGCTCCCTCGATGCTCATGCTGCGGACGACGGTCGTGACGAAGTTGTCCCGCTCGGAGGCGATGGCTACACGCGCCTTCTGGCCTTTCTTGAAGGGGATTTCCGTGGCGGACAGCACACTCTGGTAGCGGATGCCGCGGGCCTGCAGCTGCTCGATGAAATAGGCGCTCTGCCCGTCCTGGATCAGGGCCGTGCTGTCCCGCACGACATAGAGGACATCCCCGATGGGGAGATCCTCGCGTATCCAGCGGACCAGTTCGTCCACCTGGGCGTTCCAGCCGGAGGGGGCCTGGACGACGGGGCCGGCGGCAGCCAGCGCGGTGGCCTTGGGCTCGAGCGGGGAGATCAGCACCTTGCCGGTGCACAGAGCCGCGGAGTTCTCAAGTTCTTCGTAAGAGACAGGGCCGATGATTACGTCGTTCTCGTCGATGAGGGATTGCGGAATGGCCGTCTTGTCGTCGGCACAGTCATAGACCTGCAGGTTGGCCTTCACGCCGGCGGAGCCCAGCTCGCGCAGGGCCAGCAGGGCGCCGCTGTAGAAGTCGAGGAAGTTCTCGCTGGGCTTCTGCGCGGAAGCCTGCAGCGGCAGGGCGAGTCCGATGTGGATTACGTCCGGAATATCCAGCATATAGACATCTTCCCGCGCGGCGGTCTCGGCGCCGAGGCTGTCCGCCAGGGCGAGGGAGTCCTGCTGCGCCTGGGCTTCCTGCTTCAGGAGGCTGTCCCGGAACGCCGTCATGGATTCGGTCGGTTTCTCGGTCTGCTGCTGTTTCTTTTTGCCGGGGAACAGGTACCACTGTGCGCAGGCGTTGAACGACAGCGCGCAGATGAGGAGGGCGAAGATGCTGAATTTCTTCATAAGCGGTCTAATGTATGCTTTCAGCGAAAGCGGTCAAATCATGGGAGAAGCGGCTCCAGGAGAGCCGTTCCTTCTCGGCGTCCATGCACTCGCAGAGGTGGATCTGCAGATCCGGATCGTCAAAGTAATGCCGGATGGCGTCGGCGACGCATTCGGGCGTGCATGCATCGCACACAATACCCGTGCCGCGCTCTCCGACGGTTTCTTTCAGTCCGCCCACGTCCGTGACCACCATCGGCACGATGAAGTGGCAGGCCACCGAGCTGATGCCGCTCTGCGTGGCGCTGCGGTAGGGGAGGACGGCCAGGTCTGCGGCGGAGAAATAGTTCCGGACTTCGGAATCCCGGATATAGTTCGGGAATACGTACACGTCCTGCGGAGCGCGTCCGTTGTCGATGAGCTGCCGGTATTTGTCGAAGGAGCCGTAGGGCTCGCCGGCGATGACGAGCTGGTAGCGCTCGTCCAGCAGGTCGAAAGCCTGCAGGAGGATGTCCAGCCCTTTGTATTCACGGATGAGGCCGAAGAAGAGCAGCGTCCGGTGTCCGGCCGGCAGGCCGAGGCGGCACTCCGCTTCCTCGCGGGGCAGTTTGGCCCCGAAATGGGTGTAGATGGGGTGGGGCAGGACGGTGTGGGGGATGTCCGGCCGCAGGGCGAGCAGGTCGCGGCCGACCTCCTCGCAGAGGGTTACGGCCCCGCTCAGGCGCTTCAGGAAGCGGCGGGTGAGAGGCGCGTCGAACCAGTGCCGCTCGTGGGGAATGACATTGTCCAGGATGCCGATCACCTTGCAGCCGGGTGCCATGCGGCGGGCCACGGCGCCCAGGGAGGGGGCGAACCAGGACATCCAGTAGCGGACCAGCAGCATGTCGGGTCCCCAGGCGCGGATGGCCCGGGCCGTGCGGCCCCAGGACAAAGGATCAGCCGTATCCAGCAAGGCGTCTGCCTTGACGGATACGGCTTCATCGTCTTGGGTGACGTATTGCGTCTTGCCCGGGAAGAGGAAATCGGGATACTGCCTGCTGAAATTGAAAGCGCGGACGTCGTGTGTTTTGCCCAGCTCCTCGAAGAGGTTGGCGTTGAACTGGGCGATCCCTCCGCGATAAGGGTAGAAACAGGACAGTATGGCGATTTTCAACCTTTATTCGCTTTTGCCCTTCTCTTTGACGTAGGCGGCGTTGAGGCCTTCGATGAGGGCGTCGGTGATGTCGAGGGCGGCGTCACCGGTCACGACCGGCATCGGCAGGATGTCGCCCTGGGTGGCGAGGATCATGGCATAACCCATGGTCTCGTTGTACTCCTTGACAAAGGTGTCGATGGCGTCGGAAATCTGGTTCAGCATTACCTGCTGCTCCTCGAGGATCTCCTGCTGCTTCTGGGCGGCGTAGTTCTGGAAGTTGGCATCCTGCTCCTGCAGTTTCTGGTACTGCACCTGGGCGGTGGACTGGGTCATGAGGCCCTTGTTCATCTTGTCCTGGAAGGAGCTGGCGTCCTTCTGGAGCTTGTTCTGGCGGCGGGTGACCTCCTGGTTGATGCTGTTGACCTTGGTCTCGACGACGCTGCGCAGGTCATTGGCCATATCGTATTCCTGCAGGACGCGGTCCATGTTGAAATACACGATGGCGCCCTTCTGGGCTTCGGTTTCGGTCTGGGTGGCGGCGGGTTTCTTGTCGCCGCCCCGGGTGAACGTGACGATGGCCAGGGCGATCATGCCGACAAGGGCGATGATGCTGAGGATAAGCGGTAATTTCTTCATTGTATCAGTTGTTGTTTATTTCCAAAGTTTGCAAAAATACTCAAAAAATCTGAATCTTCGACAAATATTCCCGGATAGTTGTCTCCAAGCCCATGTAGAGCGCGTCGCAGATGATGGCGTGCCCGATGCTGACCTCGTCCGTCCAGGGGATGGTGCGGATGAAGAATTCGAGGTTCTCCAGCGAGAGGTCGTGTCCGGCGTTGAGGCCGAGCCCCAGATCGCGGGCGGCCTGCGCCGTGGCGAGGTAGGGGGCGATGGCCGCTTCGCGGTCCAGCGCGTAATTCGCGGCGTAGGCGGCGGTGTACAGTTCCACGCGGTCGGCGCCGCAGCGGAAGGCACCTTCGGCCATCCTGGGGTCGGGGTCGATGAAGATGGAGGTGCGGATGCCGCGCTCCTTGAACGAGGTGCACATGCGCTTCAGGAAAGCGTGATTGCGGACGGTGTCCCAGCCGGCGTTGGAGGTGATGGCGTCCGGGGCGTCCGGCACCAGGGTCACCTGGTCCGGAATCACCTCGCAGACCAGCGCCGTGAAGGAACCGGTCGGGTTGCCCTCGATGTTGAATTCGGTCTTCAACGCAGGGCGCAACGCTCGCACGTCGCTGTAGCGGATGTGGCGCTCGTCCGGGCGGGGATGGACGGTGATGCCCTGCGCCCCGAAACGCTCGCAGTCGAGGGCGGCTTTCAGCACGTCCGGCATGTTGCCGCCGCGGGCGTTGCGCAGGGTGGCGATCTTGTTTATATTAACACTTAAACGGGTCATTTCGTATCGGATTAAAATCTCACAAAAGTAAGCATTTCTATAGATATATTGTAAATTAAGTGCTAAATTTGAGGCCCAAATGAAATTGGCCTATTATATCAAGAAAGACCAGCTCAAGGGAGACTCCCGCGTGGAAGCTCTCCTGGAGCGGATTTGTGCCGGCGGACATCTGCTCTATGCCGTGGCGCAGCCTTCGGAATTCCTTCCGGAGACGGACGCACTGCTGAGCCTGGGCGGAGACGGCACTTTCCTGTCGGCGGCGCAGCTTGCGGTGTCGGCGGATGTCCCGGTGCTCGGGGTCAATTTCGGCCGCCTCGGCTTCCTGTCCGAAAACGATCCGGACATGGTCGTGGCGGCGCTTTCTTCCGGCGATTTCCGGGTCGAGGAACGGGAACTTCTCCAGATCCATTGTCCGGATCTCCCGGAAGAGGGATTCTGGCCGTATGCGCTCAACGAGATGAGCGTTTCACGCGTGAGCCCTTCGATGCTCGGCGTGACGGTCGAACTGGACGGGGAGACGCTTCCGACCTATTGGGCGGACGGCCTGCTGGTGGCCACGAGTTCCGGCTCCACGGCCTACAGCCTCAGCGTCGGCGGCCCCATCTGCCTGCCGGAGACAAAGGTTTTTATCGTGGCTCCGATCTCGCCGCACAACCTCAACGTGCGCCCGCTCATCGTGCCGGAGTCTTCCACCCTGCAGCTCTCGCTGCGTTCGCGCGACGACCGGGCGGTGCTCACGATGGACAACCGGACCTATACGATTCCGGCCGGAACGCAGGTGAAGGTCAGCGCCGCGCCGGTGCGCCTGCGCCGCATGCGGCTCGGCCAGTCCAATTTCATCAACGCGCTGCGTACCCGCCTCCTCTGGGGCGAGGACGTCAGGAATGGCGGCAGCCAAGAATAATCAATGACTATGCAGATTCCGGACAAACTTCCTACACACGTGTCCATCATCATGGACGGAAACGGCCGTTGGGCCAAAGAGCGGGGGAAAGAAAGGGTTTATGGACATTTCGAGGGAGTCGAGAGCGTCCGTGCCGTGATCGAGGCGGGCGTGGAATGGAAGATTCCGTATATATCTTTTTTTGCCTTCTCGGAGGAAAACTGGGGCCGGCCCGACGCCGAGGTGCAGACGCTGATGGAGCTGATGGGCCGCGCCATGCTCGCCGAGCTCGACAATTTCATGGAGCATGACGTGCGTTTCATGGTCCTGGGCAACCGGGCGCGCCTCTCGGATGCGCTCAAGGCGGACATCGACAAGGTGATGGGCGCCACGGCCGCCAACAAGGGGCTCACGATGATCCTTTTCCTGAGCTACAGCGGCCGCTGGGATATTCTCCAGGCGGCGGAAAAGATGGCACACGATTTGATTGAACATCCCGGGCGCCCGGTGCAGCCGGAAGATTTCAGCCGCTACCTGGTGACCGCCGGCATCCCGGATCCGGACTTGTTGATCCGGACCTCGGGAGAACAGAGAATCAGCAACTACCTGCTTTGGCAGACAGCATACACCGAGTTTGTATTTACCGACACGCTCTGGCCCGACTTCCGCAAGGAAGCCTTCCGGGAGGCCTTGCAAACCTACGCTTTACGGGACCGGCGTTTCGGAAAAATCAAATAATTGGGTATATTTGCACATTTATCGAATGAAAATGAGAATAGGACGGATCCTGACCCTTCTGGCACTGCTGCTTGCCCCGGTGATTTCCCGGGCGCAGGCCGGTGGAGTGGAGGTGGACTACAACCATCCGCAGAAATATATCATCGCGGGGATTTCGGTCGAGGGTAATACGGTGTTCGGCGAATCGCAGATCATCAATCAGACAGGTATGCATACGGGGATGGAAGTGACCGTCCCGGGCGACGAGCTCTCCAATGTGGTCCGGCGCCTGTATCTGCAGCGCTTCTTCGACGATGTCGCCATCGAGATCGACAGCCTGAGCGCCGGCCGCGATTCCGCGTGGTTCAAGATCCGGATCAAGGAGCGTCCGCGCGTGTCCCGCTGGTCGTTCAGCGGCGTCAAGTCGAGCGAGCGCAAGGACATCGAGGAGCGCCTGAACCTCCGCCGCGGCGGTGAGTTCTCCGAATATGTGGAGAAGACCTCCGCCGATATCATCAAGCGCTATTTCGCCGAGAAGGGCTTCCTGCTCTGCGACGTCAAGGCCGAGGTGCAGCGCGACACCATGGTGCGGAACGCCATCCGGGTCAATTTCGCCATCGACAAGGGCGAGAAGGTCCGCATCAAGGACATCAACTTCATCGGCAACGAGCATGTGAAGGATTTCAAGCTGGCCCGCTCGATGAAGAAGACCAAGTCGAACAAGTTCTACAACTTCTTCCACAGCAAGAAGTTCAACGAGAAGGAATACCTTACCGACAAGAAATCCGCGCTGAGCGCCTTCAACGAGGCCGGCTTCCGCGACGCCCGCCTGGTGCGCGACTCCATCTACTATGTGGAGCCGGGCCGCCTGGGGATCGACCTGGTGTTCGAGGAAGGGGACAAGTATTACTTCCGTGACGTGAACTGGACCGGCAACTCCGTCTATGCCTCCAATACCCTCGACGAAGTGCTCGGCATCAAGAAGGGCGACGTCTACGACGTGGTCACCATGGAGAAGCGCCTCTTCGGCGGCGGCAAGCAGAATGAACTGGACATCACCAAGCTGTACCGCGACAACGGTTTCCTCTTCTTCAACGTCACGCCGGTCGAGACCAATATCCAGAACGATTCCGTGGATGTCGAACTCCGGATTTCCGAGGGCAAGCAGGCCACGCTCAACAATATCGTCATCAACGGCAACGACCTGACCAACGAGAAGGTCGTCCGTCGCCAGATCTTTACCCGTCCGGGCTATCTGTTCAGCCAGTCCGATTTCGAACGGTCCGTCCGCGAAATCGCGTCGCTGGGCCAGTTTGATCCGGAGGTGGCCATGGATCCGACGCGGGGTTTCTCCGTCCTGCCCAATGCACTCGACAACACGGTGGACATCATCTACAACGTGGTCGAGAAGCCGTCCTCCCAGCTGGAGGTCTCCGGCGGCTGGGGCGGCAACACCTTCGTGGCGACCGTGGGCGTGAGTTTCAACAACTTCTCCACGCACCGTTTCTTCGACAAGGGCGCCTGGCGTCCGGTCCCGCTCGGCGATGCGCAGAACCTGGCTTTCCGTTTCCAGACCAACGGTACCTACTACACCGCCCTCACGGCCAGCTTCACGGAGCCGTGGCTGTTCGGCAAGAAGCCGACTTCGCTCAGCCTGAGCGCCTATTATACCCGTCAGACCAGTTCCTATCTCGCCCTCAACATCCTCAATCACGACCGCGAGATGAACGTGTACGGCTTCTCCGCCTCCCTGGGTATGCGCCTGAAGTGGCCGGACAACTACTTCGTCCTCTACAACGGCTTCAGCTGGCAGACCTATCAGCTGAACAACTGGTACTCCGGCTATTTCATCATCGACGACGGCGTCACGCACAACATCAGCTACACGCTCAGCCTGATCCGCAACTCCACCGACCAGCAGATTTACCCTCGTATGGGTTCGGAGTTCTCGTTCTCGCTGCAGCTCACGCCGCCGTTCTCCCTCTTCCGCAAGTATGACTTCGATGCCGACGGCAACAAGGTACCCGTCAAGAGCTATAAGGACGTCAACTACGACAACTGGTCCGGCAAGGACCGCTACAAGTGGATCGAATACCACAAGTGGAAGTTCTCCGCCACGACCTACAGCCGCCTGATCGGCGACCTCGTCCTGATGACGCGTGCGCAGTTCGGCTACCTGGGTTACTACAACCGCAACTGGGGTTATTCCCCGTTCGAGGGCTTCCTTGTGGGTGGCGACGGTATGTCGGGTTACTATTCCTACGGTACCGAAATGATCGCCCTGCGCGGTTACGAGAACAACTCCCTGACGCCGTACATCCCGTCGCAGTACAACGCCAATGGCTACGCCTACGCGGGTAACGTCTACGACAAGTTCACCGTCGAGCTCCGCTATCCGGTGATCCTCCAGCCCCAGTCCACCATCTACGCCCTGGCGTTCCTGGAGGGTGGTAACTGCTGGTCGGACATCAAAGATTTCAATCCTTTCCAGATTAAACGCAGCGCTGGCGTCGGTGTTCGCATCTTCTTACCGATGGTGGGTCTGCTCGGCGTCGACTGGGGTTGGGGCTTTGACGGTCCCGAAGGGTCGAAGAGCCAGTTCCACTTCGTTATCGGACAACAATTCTGATGGCACAGTTTTTATAGGATAATAACTAAAATTAATTTGAATATGAAAAAGATTCTTTTGATTGCCGCTATGGCTTTTGCTGCGACTGCGGCTTTTGCCCAGCCGAAGTTCGCCCACGTTAATTCCACCGAGCTGGTCCAGCTCTGCCCGGAGATGGACAAGGCCCGCGAGACCATGAACGCCGCGAGCAACGAAGCCCAGGAGACGTACAACGATATGCAGGCTGAATTCAATTCCAAGCTCCAGACCTACCAGTCCAAGGGCAGTTCCTGGACGGACGCGATCCGCGAGAGCAAGGAGAAGGAGCTGACCGAGATCCAGCAGCGCCTCCAGGAGTTTGCGCAGACCGTGCAGATGGAGCTCCAGCAGCAGCAGGAGCAGCTGATGCAGCCGATCTACCAGAAGGTCAACGAGATCGTCCAGGATCTGGCCAAGAAGGGAGGCTACATCTACGTCTTCGACGTCCAATCCCTCGTGTATGTCGATCCTGCCCAGAGCTTCGACCTCACGCCGGATGCCCGCAAGGCCCTGAACATCCCGGCCGACAGGACGCTTGAGTCCCTCGCCGCCGAGCTCCAGGCCCAGCAGGCTGCTGCCCAGCAGTAACAGACGCTTCCGCCTCGTCCCGCCTCCGGGCGGGATGAGGTTTTTTATCTTTCTAACCTGAACCACATTACCACACTAACACATAAAGATGCAACACAAAGTCATTGACGCCAAAGATGTTGTAATCAGATTTGCAGGAGATTCGGGTGATGGCATGCAGCTCACCGGGTCTCTTTTTGCGGATATGTCCGCCATCTATGGCAATGGTCTTTCCACTTTCCCGGACTATCCGGCCGAAATCCGCGCCCCGCACGGGACGGTTTCGGGCGTGTCCGGTTTCCAGGTCCACATCGGCAGCGAGAAGATTTCCACGCCCGGTGATTTCTGCGACCTGCTGGTAGCCATGAATCCCGCCGCCCTCAAGGCGAACGCCAAATGGTGCAAGCGCCACGCGATGATCCTCGTGGACGAGGACTCCTTCGACGAGGCGGGCATGAAGAAGGCGGGCTTCACCACCGACAATCCCTTCACCGAACTCGGGGTCGAAGACAGGACCCTCATCGTCGCCCCGATCACGACGCTGACCCAGGAGAGCCTGAAGGACAGCGGGATGGACAACAAGGCCATCCTCAAGTGCAAGAACATGTTCACCCTCGGCATGGCCTGCTATATCTACAACCGGCCGCTGGAGTATATCTACGCTTACCTGGAGAAGAAATTCGCCAAGAAGCACCCCGAGGTCATCGAACCGAACAAGAAGGTCCTCTTCGACGGATTCAACTACGCCGCGAACATCCAGGCGATCGCCAACACCTATACGATCGCCCCGGCGGAGCATCTGGAGAAAGGCACCTACCGCAATATCACGGGCAACCAGGCCACGGCCTGGGGCCTGCTCGCCGCTTCCGAGAAGTCGGGCCTGTCCCTCTTCTGCGGATCCTATCCCATCACGCCGGCCACGGCGATCTTGGAAGAGCTCGCGCTCCACAAGAGCCTGGGCGCCAAGACGCTGCAGGCCGAGGACGAGATCGCGGGCATCTGTACGGCCATCGGCGCCGCCTATGCCGGCAATCTCGCCGTGACAACCACCTCCGGTCCGGGCCTCTCCCTGAAGTCCGAGGCCATGGGCCTGGCCGTGATGGCCGAGTTGCCGCTGGTGGTCGTGGACGTGCAGCGCGGCGGCCCCTCCACGGGCCTGCCGACCAAGACGGAGCAGTCCGACCTGAACCAGGCGCTCTACGGCCGTAACGGCGAATGCCCGATGGCGGTCATCGCCGCCCATTCGCCGGCCCATTGCTTCGACGCCGCCTTCCAGGCCGCGAAGATCGCCCTGGAGCACATGACCCCGGTCCTGCTGCTCTCCGAGGGCTTTCTGGGCAACGGTTCCGAGCCCTGGCGCATTCCTTCGATGAAGGATTATCCCGAGATCAAGCCGCCTTTCGTGCAGGGCATCCTGCCGGAAGGGGAGAAGTTCAAACCCTTCGAGCGCGACCCCGAGACGCTCGTGCGCCGCTGGGCCCTGCCGGGCCAGCGCGGCTTCGAGCACCGCGTGGGCGGCCTGGAGAAGAACCATGCCGGCGTGCTCTCCACCGATCCCGCGAACCACGCGCAGATGGTGGCCGAACGGGCCGAGAAGGTGGAGCGCATTTCGCGCGACCTGCCCGCCCTGGAGCTCCTGAACGGTCCTGCTTCCGGCAAGCTGCTGGTGGTGGGCTGGGGCGGCACCTACGGCCACATCCTGTCCGCCGTCCGGGAGATCGGCGATAGGGTCTCCTACGTCCACTTTGACTACATCAACCCGCTGCCCGAGAACACGGAAGAGGTCTTCTCGAAGTTTGAGAAGATCCTCGTCTGCGAGCTCAACAGCGGGCAGTTCGCGGATTACCTTCGGGCGAAGTTCCCGGGCCGGGACATCCGCAAGTTCAACAAGGTCCAGGGCCAGCCGTTCCTCGTGAGCGAGTTGGTTGAGGCCATTCAAAACGAGATGTAGCGTATGGCAACACTGACATTCAAGGATTTCAAGAGCGACCAGGAGGTCCGCTGGTGCCCCGGATGCGGCGACCACGCGGTGCTGGCCGCACTGCAGCGCGCGCTCCCCAAGGTGAGCCAGGCGCTCAATTATGACAAGGAACGCTACGTGGTGGTGTCCGGTATCGGCTGCTCCTCCCGTCTTCCTTACTATATGGATACCTACGGGTTCCACAGCATCCACGGCCGCGCAACGGCGGTCTCCACCGGCATCAAGGTGGCGAATCCCTGGCTGACGGTCTGGCAGGCCTGCGGCGACGGCGATGCCCTCGCCATCGGCGGCAACCATTTCATCCATGCCATCCGGCGCAACATCGACATCAACATCATCCTCTTCAACAACCAGATCTACGGCCTGACCAAGGGGCAGTATTCGCCGACTTCCAAGTTCGGCGCGATCACGAAAACCTCGCCCTACGGCACCGTCGAGCACCCGTTCAACCCCGGTTCGCTCGTGCTGGGCGCCAAGGGCACCTTCTTCGCCCGCAGTCTGGACGTGGAGCTGAAGCTCAACGAGGAAATCATGACGGCGGCAGCCCTGCACGACGGCTGCTCCGTGATGGAGATGCTGACCAACTGCGTGATCTTCAACGACGGAGCGCACAAGGCGCTGTCCGATCCGGCCGTGAAGGCCGACCACACGATCGTGCTTCGCCACGGGGAGAAGATGATCTTCGGCAAGGACCGCGACCGGGGCCTCATCTACGACGGCAAGAAGATCCGCGCCGTGCACATCGGCGAGGGCGGCTTCACGGAGGAGGACATCCTCGTGCACGACGCCCATACCGACAACATCGGCATCCACATGGCCCTCGCGGACATGAAAGGCCCGGACTATCCGGTCGCCCTCGGCGTGATCCGTGACGTCCGGGACATCACCTACGACGACGGCGTACGCGACCAGGTCAAGGAGGTGATGGCCAAGAGCAAGATCCACAGCGTGGACGAGCTGCTGCACAGCGGCTCCACCTGGGAAGTAGAATAATTCAACCGCAAAAATAACATTGATCTTTTACCATGAAAACAAAAGACATTATGGAACGTCTCCGGGCCAAGTATCCCGGGGAAAGTGAGTATCTCCAGGCAGTACAGGAGGTTCTTGAAAGTATCGAGGATGTATATAACCAGCACCCTGAATTCGAGCAGGCGAAGATCGTCGAGCGCATGGTCGAACCGGACCGTATCTTCACCTTCCGCGTGACCTGGGTGGATGACAAGGGTGAGGTCCAGACCAATACGGGCTACCGCATCCAGTTCAACAGCGCCATCGGCCCCTACAAGGGCGGCCTGCGCTTCCACCGCGCCGTGACTCCGTCCATGCTGAAGTTCCTCGGTTTCGAGCAGACCTTCAAGAACGCGCTCACGACGCTCCCGATGGGCGGCGCCAAGGGCGGCAGCGATTTCGATCCCAAGGGCAAGACCGACGCCGAAATCATGCGTTTCTGCCAGGCTTTCATGCTGGAACTCTGGCAGTGCATCGGTCCCGACCAGGACATCCCGGCCGGTGACGTGGGCGTGGGCGGCCGCGAGATCGGTTTCCTCTACGGTACGTACAAGAAGCTCGCGCGCGAGTACAACACCGGCGTGCTGACCGGCAAGGGCTCTACCTGGGGCGGTTCCATCCTGCGTCCTGAAGCCACGGGCTTCGGCGCGCTCTATTTCACGCAGAACCTCCTGCACCATGCGGGCAAGGATATCAAGGGCTGCAAGGTGGCGGTCTCCGGCTTCGGCAACGTGGCCTGGGGCGCCTGCATCAAGGCCCTCGAGCTGGGCGCCAAGGTCGTGGCCATCTCCGGCCCGGACGGTGTCTGCGCCATTCCGGACGGCATTACCAAGGAGATGATCGACTACATGCTCGTCATGCGCGCTTCCAACCGCGACCGCGTGGAGGACATGGCAACCAAGTTCCCGGGCAAGGCTATCTTCACCCCCGGCAAGAAGGCGTGGAGCATCCCCTGCGACATCGCCCTCCCGTGCGCTTTCCAGAACGAGTTGTCCGAGGACGACGCCAAGGAACTGAAAGCCAACGGCTGCTGGTGCTGCTGCGAGGTGTCCAACATGGGCTGCCAGCCCGGCGCCATCCACTTCTTCCAGCATAACGGCATCCTCTTCGCCCCGGGCAAGGCGGTCAACGCCGGCGGCGTGGCCACCTCGGGCCTCGAGATGACCCAGAACGCCGAGCACATCAGCTGGAGCGGCAAGGAGGTCGACGAGAAGCTGCACTTCATCATGAAGTCCATCCACGAGCAGTGCGTCAAGTTCGGCACCCAGCCGGACGGCAGCGTGGACTACGTGAAGGGCGCCAACATCGCCGGCTTCATGAAAGTCGCACAGGCGATGCTCGAGCAGGGAATCGTGTAAACGGGTCATTCCCTGATCCCGCTTCGTCATTCCGGGCTTGACCCGGAATCCATTAACATTTAAGAAATTGTTAGTCCGGTTTCTTTGAAAGGAGAGCCGGACTACGCATGTATATGGGTATCTTGTTGTCAAATATGCGTGCGTATGAAGACACTTCCTTTGATACGATGCCTGGGCCTGCTATGTGCGGCCCTGCTGCTGTACAACTGCCAAAAGACACCGTCCCTGACGCTGACCGGCCCTTCCGACCTGGTCATCGAGGCGGGGGGCGGTTCTGCCACGGTGACATTCACCACCAACACGGACTGGACCGTGCGCTCGGATTCCTGGATCCACGTCACCCCTTCCAGCGGGGCTGCTTCCAGTAAAGCGCTTTCCGTGACCGCCACGGTCGATGCGAACACCGCCTCCGACCGCAGCGGCCGGATCACCATCTCGGCGGGAGACGTCTCCCAGACGGTCACCGTCCGGCAGGAGGCGCTCTTTTTCCGCGTCCTGTCCGACGATCAGCAGACCCGGTCGACGCTCCTGATCGACAGGAACGGCGTGGGGCCCAACCTCAAAGTGGAGACGAATGCAGCGGCGGATCCCGCTACCTGGTCCGTCACCTGTTCCGAGCCCTGGTGCTTCGTCACCGTGGGGGGTTACCCTGTCAGCATCAGCCTGTCGGCCGAAGCCTATGGAAAGAACGACCCGCTCTGGCCGCGGACCTGCGAACTCAGGATCGCCATCCCGGGCTTGTACAACGGCACGTTCAAGGTCGCCCAGGAGAGCGTGACCTTCATCGAACTGGCCGGCGGGGTGGCGGAGGAGTATGTCCTCTCTCCTTCCGGAGCGGCGAAGGAGTTCACCATCCATTCGAATCTCTATGAGTGGAAGGTCGAGAACGGCAATGACTGGATCCAGGCGGAGAAGGTGGACGCGATGACCCTCAGGGTCAGTGCCGTCCCGCGCACCCAGGCTACTTCCGCGGCCCGGAAAGGGACACTCCACCTCTACAGTGCAGCGCTCTCCGGGCGGCCTTCCAAAGCGGGAGAATTCATCACGCTCAACTTCAAGGAAGGGGATCCGGACGTGTCCGGAGAGGATTATGGTTATGGTGAAAGCCATGGCTGGGATTAACCTATAAAATGAGAACGTCCATGAGAAAGATTAATTCCATTCTGGTTTTCGGTATCGCTTTCCTGTTGCTCGGCGCCTGTGTGCGTGAGCCGGTACCGTCCGTAGAGGAATCCCGCGCCATCACGGCGACCATCGCCGCGGACGGCCCCCAGACCCGCGCCATCCTGATGGACAATCCGGGCGTGAGGATGGAAAGTTACTGGGCGGCCGGCGACCGGATCGGCCTGGCCGGCAGCGACGGGGCCGTCAAGGCCTTCCAGGTGTCGGCAAACGACATTTCCGCGGATGGCAGGACGGCGGTCTTCCGTTCGGAAGAGACCGTCCCGACCGGGAACATCCTGGCTTTCTTCCCGTATCAGGAAGGCGCCGCCGTCTCGGGCGGCAAAGTCTCCCTGGACCTCCCGGCCACGCAGCATTACACCCTTGCCGGGGGCCTTCCCCAGCCGGATCCCGGCGCCGCCCTGATGGTGGGCACGGGCTCCGCGGCGACCGGCATTTCCCTTTGCAACGTCCTGGCGGTCCTCAAGGTCGGGCAAACCTTCGAGCAGAAGACAACCGTCTCCAGGGTCGAGTTCCGCGATCTGGACGACAAAGACGTGGCGGGCCGGCTCACCGTCGACCCGAGCCGTAATTACGCGTCGGAGCTTTCGGGAGACGGCAAGGTTATCACCCTGGATTGCGGCGAGGGTGTGACCCTGGACGCCGGCGTGCTGGGCAAGTTCTACCTGCTCGTCCCCGCACGCAGCTATCCGAAGGGCGTGGAGATTACGTTCGTCTTCCCGGACGGAAGCAAGGTCGTGAAGAAGTCGGCCACTGCGTCCGGACTCACGTGCTCCCGCGGCGTGGTGTATCCGATCGGTGAAGCCACCAACCGGGAATACGCCGCCGGCCCGGAAGCGTCCAAACTGGCCCCGGGGGCGATGCTGATGACGCCCGAGATCCTGCGCGCGGCGAAGATCGTGCGGCAGGGCAAGGAGCGCCTGATCAATTATGACGGTGTGGCGACGGATATCTTCGTTCCGTATTATGAAATGATCCTGCCCGGCGACCTGGGCGTCAAGGACGGCTCCATGCTCGTGTTCGAGGCGACCGACGATCTCCCCGGCGGGGGTGTCTTCGTGGTCTCGAACTTCAAGCAGCCGTGGGGGGATGAAAAGCACTGCAAGGCCGACCTCCACATGACCGTGGAATTCGCCAAGGCTTTCAAATCGATGGAATTCGGCTCGGAGATGTTCGACGACGCCGGTAATTATGTCGAGGGCGCCGGCCTGGACCTGGACCTGGGCAACTACTTGAGCGAAGTCCGCGATGCGGAGGGCAACATCGTCCCCTTCACACGGATGGCGGACGGGACCATCGCCTTCTCGGCGGAAGACATGGCCGAAGTCCTGACGAAAGGCCTGACGAGGGTGGAGAAGACGCTTACGCCGCCTGTGGTCAAGATCTCCTACGACAAGAACGACTGCTCCGCGGACCTGGCCGCGACCCTGAATGTCGCGATGCAGGCCGCTGCGCGCATCACCGACGGTGAGTTGAACTTCCTCCATTTCACCTTCCATCCTACCATCGACCTGAAGGCAGAATTCTCCATCACCGAGAAGGTCGGTTTCGACAAGGAGCTTCATCTGCTGACCTTGTACTGCGCTCCCGGCATCCCGGTCGCTCCCGGTGTCATCCTCCTGCCCGAACTGGACATATATGGCAAGCTGGGTGCCGAAGCGAACGTGAAACTGACCACCAAGATCAACTACAAGATCGATCCGGGCCGCTTCGGTTTCTCCTACCTGAACGGGGTCGGTTTCCAGTTCCGCCATTTCGAGGCGGAGCCGGAGGAAAGCGATCTCGCTCCCGCCCTGGACGCCTCGCTGACCGGTACGCTGTCCGCCTATCTGGGCGTCAAGGCCGTTCCGTCCATTTCCCTCTACGGCCTGTTCAAGGCGGGCCTGGACGTGGATTTCAAGATGACGCTCGCCCTGACCACCGAACGCAGCAGCACGATGGAAGATGGCACGCACGCCACCCGGCTGTCCCTGACGCCGTCCATCAGCTTCGTGCCCCGCACGGCGAGTTTGGGCGGGTATTTTTCCAAAAAATGGGATATGCTCGAGACTTCCATCGAGTGGGATCCCATCTGGGAACGGTACCTCGAACCGAATAATGGGGCAAAAGGGAAGTTGACCGGTCAGACCCTGCCGATTGCCAACAACACGTATCGTGACGATTATAAAATCGCAATAGGTAGCGGCAGTAATATTTCCTACTATAGTCTAAACTGGAAACAGGGCATTCCGACCCCTCAACCCTTCTTTATCGGCATCGATGGCGTCGATTATGAGATTACCAACTACAAGCATCCTTTGCTGGATGACTGGATCGTGGAGATGGAAGTGTTGTCGGGCGCGCCGCATACGGAGCAAAAGGGGTATTGGAAGGAATACATCAATGTGGCCGCCGCCATGGGCGGAGGTCTCCCCGGTTTGAATCCCAGTCTTCCTCCCCTGAGCGGCTCGGGTGAGACTTACAGGTTGGGCACAATCCCGGCCGGCGTCCTGGATGACGGTTTCTCGGTGCGCGGCCATATCCAGTTGGACCTCACGTCCGGACAGGTCCGTGGCATCCGGATGAAATACACCAATGCGAAGACCGGCCGCAGTTTCTACGATAGTGATGCCTATGGTTTTGCATTTTACTGGCCGGAGACGCCCGACGGGGCTTACTTCGACGCTGTGCGTTTCGAGACCTATACTTATGCGGAAAAGATAGGGACGGATCAGGCAGGACAGCCTATCTATAAACAAGTGACCAAGACTGCATCACAACAATACAACGAGGCCGCGTTATTGGAGTGGCCCCTCCCCGGCAATTATCCGAAAATGGACGTATTGAATTAATTGCTATCTTTACACAGATGAAGCATCTGTGCACCATAACCTTTGCCGTGCTCCTGGCGGTCTGTTTCCCGGCGGTTGCCGGATCGCAGGCCGCCGGGGACGTGCGGCGGATGGCCGTGGAGCGGCTGCCGGACCTGAATGTGCCGCGCAGCGCACACGTAGCGGCCTGCGTCGGCGGGGAGCTGACGGTTATCGGCGGCCACACGACCGGCTTCGTGCCCACGGCGACGGCCGAGTATTACCGGGACGGTGCGTGGTATCTGGTGGAGACGCTTTTTCCGCACGATTTCGGTTTCGGCGTGGTGCTGCCCACGGAACAAGTGCTGGTGGGCGGCGGCTGCGCCGAGGCTTTCGGTGTGGGGCGGACCCTCGGCGTGGAACTCTATAGCCCGAAGACGCACGATTTCGCCCCGCTTCCCATTCTGGACCGGCGGCGGACCCGCGCAAGTGCGGCGCGTCTGTCTGACGGCACCCTGATCGTGGCCGGCAACTGGTTTGCAGAAGACGCGGTTGCGATTTACTCGCCGGAGTCCGGCGGCGAAGCGCTGCGGGAGCCTACCCGGCAGCGGGTGAATCCGTATATCCTGCAAAGCACTTCGGACAATGCCCTCATCCTGAGTTCTTCCGGTGCGCAGGGCGACACGCTCGACCCGGTCGCGGACCGGCTCCGGGGAGATCCCTTCGAGGTGCCGCTGCTGGAGGAATGGGATAATGTCTTACGTGGCGACGGGCAGCAGATGAGCCAGTTCTTCATCGGTGACGAGACCGTGGGCGGTTATGCCTGGCTGCTCCCCGCGATCCGCAAGGCGGACGGCCAGCCGGGCGTGATCAAAGTGGTGGGGGAGGATTTCTCCGTTCTGGAGACGGAGCATCCCCTGCTGGCGGAGGGACTGGACGGAGAAGCGCTGAGCCCGTTCCCCATACTGCTTGCCGACAAGGCGCACGCTTGCGCCTGGCTGGTACAGGTAGTGGCGGGCAGCGGCCGCATCTATGTGACGAGAATCGATTACGGGGTGGCGTTGCGCGGCGGCAGGGCGCCGCTGACCATATACCGGGCGGATCTCCCTGACGGCTGTCAGGTGCCTGTCGAGATGTCCCCGGTGCTGCTGCCCGGCGGCCGCATCGCCATTGTCGGCGGCCGGACGGGGCTGGATGAGTACCACCCGTCCGCTGCGGCATTCATCCTGCACACGGAGCCGCTGCCGCCCAAGGCCTTCCCGTGGTGGCTCGTGGTCGCGGGCGCACTGCTGGCCGGGGGAGTGGCTTACATGCTTCGGAGGAGATCCCTCGACTCCGCTCGGGATGACAGTGGGTTGGAGGCGCGGGATGACGAGACGCGTTATTCCGGGCTTGACCCGGAATCCCGGGATGCAGGATCGCAGTCCGGCGAACCTGCCACGCTCCTGTCCCGCATCGTTTCCCTGATGGAGAAGGATGAACTCTGGCGGCAGAAGGGGCTCAAGGTCTCCGACCTGGCCACCCGCCTGGGCACCAATGCCACGTATATCTCCGCCTGCATCAACGGCCAGGCGGGCAAGAGCTTCCCGGAATTCCTGAACGACTACCGCCTGCGCCACGCGCAGAAACTGATGGCGGAGCAGCCCGACAGGCTGCTTGCGGACATCGCTGACGAGTCGGGTTTCTCCAACGAACAGTCCTTCTTCCGTTCCTTCAAGGCCCGAACGGGCCTCACTCCGCAGGAATGGAAAGCCTCACGCTGACGGCTATTCCCGGTTCAGGAGCTTGATCAGGTAGGCGCACTTCTCGGGGTTGCCGAGGGTCTTGCCGAGGTTGCAGGAGAGCTTGACGCAGTCGTGCCACTCGCGGAGCTCGGTGATGCGGCCGCGGGTAAGCTTCACCACGATGTTCATGGGATCGGCCCCCGTCACGTCGCAGGTCAGGAAGGTTCCCACGCCGTATGAGTCCTGCACGCGGCCGTTCACGTACTGGTGGATCTCGATGGCCTTGTCGATGTTCAAGCCGTTGGAGTAGCAGACCTGCTTGGTGGCGGGGTCGATGCCCAAGGATTTGTACTTCGCGATGATCTTCTCCGTCTGCTCGAACTCGTCGCCGCTGTCCACGCGCAAACCCTTGTACATCATGGCCATACGCTTGGACAGGTTGGAGAAGAAGACCTCGTCTCCGAAGCAGTCGTACAGATAGATACCGTTGTCGCCGTCGTACACGTCGCTGAACTTCTTCATGACGTTGAAGTTGCACTCGAACACGCCGCTCACGTTCTCCTCGAAGGAGATGAGCTGGTGGGACATCGTGCCCAGCGGGACGCAGTTGTATTTCATAGCCAGCCATACGTTGGACGTGCCCGTGAATTTGCCCGGCCAGGAGGGCTTCGAATCATAGACCTCCTTCATCACGCGCACCACCATCTCATGATGGTCGAAGCTGAAGCGGCGGCGGGTGCCCATGTCGCCGAGCACGAGGCCGGAGCTGAAGATGCGCTCGGTCTTCGCGCGTGCCTTCGCCTCCTCATGGGCGGCGTCGTAGCGTTCGAAATCGCCCCGCAGGCCATGCATCAACTCGCTGATACACGAGAGGATAGGCATTTCCCACATGATGGTGGAGAACCATTTTCCGCGAACGCTGATGTCCAGGTGGCCTTCCGCATCCTGCTTGATCGTGACCTCGCCGGGGCGGAAACGGTAGCCGCGCAGGAAGGTGAAGTACCACAGGGGAAGGAAGACGCAGCGGGTCTTCATGAACTCGACCTCCTCGTCGGTGATGGTCACCTCCGCCAGATGGTCCAGCTGCTCGCGGAGCAGTTTGTCAAAACCCTTCGGATAGACCTGGTGGTTGCGGTCGAAGAAGGTGTACTCCACTTCGGCCCGGGGATAGGTCTTCAGGATGTAGTACTGGCAGGTAAAGGTGTAGAGGTCGTTGTCGGTGAAATGGTTGATGATCGGTTTCATATCTATATGATTTCCAGTTTCTTGAGTAATGCCTTCGGGTCGGGATCATGGCCGCGGAAGCGGCGGTACAGCAGGGCTTCGTCCTCGCTGCCGCCCTTCGAGAGGACGTTCTCCCGGAAGGATGCGGCCGTTGCGCGGTCGAAAATGCCCCGCTCGCGGAACAGGGAGAAGGCGTCTGCTTCGAGAACCTCCGCCCATTTGTAGGAGTAGTATCCGGCGGAATAGCCGCCGTCGAAGATGTGGTGGAAGGACGTGGAGATGCAGCTGCCCGGGATGTCGGGCAGTACGGCGCAGTCCGCCAGGGCCCGCGCCTCGACGTCCAGGACGGAGATTCGCCGGTCGGAGCCGGAGATTCGCCGGTCAGAGCCGGCGAATGACGACCCGTCATCCCCGGCTTGACCGGGGATCTCCGTGTGCCACGCCAGGTCCAGCAGGCCGAAGCGCAGCTGGCGCACCTGGAAGTAGGCTGCATGGTAGTTGCGGGCGGCGACGAGCCGCTCCACGAGCGCGTCGGGGATAGGTTCTCCTGTCTGCCAGTGCCGCGCGAAGGTGTGCAGCCATTCGGGCTCGAAGCCCCAGTTCTCCATGAGCTGCGAGGGCAGCTCCACGAAGTCGCGTGCCACGTTGGTGCCGGTCAGGGACGGATAGCGCCCTTCGGCGAGCATCCCGTGCAGGGCATGCCCGAATTCGTGCAGCAGGGTCGTGAGCTCGTCGTGCGTGAGCAGCGAAGGCGCGTCCGGCGTGGGTTTGCTGAAATTGGTCACAATGCTCACCAGCGGCCGCTCTTCGACGCCGCCGCGCAGCGCGAGTTCGCGGAAATTGGTCATCCACGCGCCGCTGCGCTTGCCCGCACGGGGGAAGAAATCGGCGTAGAACAGTGCCAGATGCCGCCCGTCCGCATCCTGCACGTCGTAGATGCGCACGTCGGGATGGTAACCGGGCAGGTCCGTACGGGGCACAAACTGCACACCGTACAGGCGCGTCGCGAGGCCGAACACGGCCGCGATGCAGTCCTCCAGGCGGAAATAGGGCTTGAGCTGCTCGTCGCTGAGGGCGTAATGCTCCGCGCGGAAGCGCTCGGACCAGTACGGGAAATCCCAGGGCTGCATCTGCGCTTCCGCATAGCCGTGCTGCTGCGCGTAGGCAAGCAATTCGGCGACCTCCCGCCGGGCGGCGGGAAGCGACGGTGCCATCAGCTCGTCGAGCAATTTCCGCACGGCGCCGATGTGCTTCGCCATGCGCTCCTCGAGCTCGTAAGCGGCCCAGTCGGCGTAGCCGAGCAACTGCGCGATCTTGCGGCGCAAATCAGTAATCTTCAGACAGATATCCCGATTGTCCGAGGGCCCTCCGAGGGCGCGTGCATTGAAGGCGCGCCACATTTTCTCCCGCAGGTCGGCACGGGCGCTGAACTGCAGGAAGGGAACATAGCTCGGATGCGAGAGGTCGAAGCGCCAGCCGGGGCGATCTTTCTCGCGGGCAGCCTGCTCCGCAGCGTCGCGGACATACTGCGGCAGGCCTTCCAGCTCTGCCTCGTCGGTGATTTCCAGGCTGAAGGCGTTGGTGGCGTCGAGCACGTTCTTGCCGAATTTCAGCTCCAGCAGCGAGAGTTCTTCCTCCCAGGCAGCATAGGTTTTCTTGTCCTCCGGGCCCAGCAGGGCGCCGCTGCGCGTGAAGCCTTTGTAGCTCTCTTCCAGCAGCTTGCGCTGGTCAGGCGCGAGTTCGAGCGCATCCCGTCCGTCATAGACGGCCCTGACGCGGGCGAACAGGGTTTCGTTGAGCGAGACGTACATCTCGTATTCCGTCAGCAGGGGCGAGACTTCCTCGGCAATCTGCTGCATCGCGTCGTCGCTTTCCGCTTCGAGCAGGTTGAAAAAGAGCCCGCTGACGCGGTCCAGCGCAGCCCCGGCGAACTCCAGCGCCTCCACCGTGTTGGCGAAGGTCGGCGGCTCGGGGTTCGCCGCGATGGCATCCACCTCGGCCTTGCCCGCGGCGATGGCCGCCTCAAAGGCGGGCTTCCAGTGCTCCGTGCGGATCAGGTCGAAGCGCGGCGCGCCGAAAGGCAGGGTGGAAGGAGTCAGCAGCGGAGAATCCATACTGCAAAAATAACCATAAATGGGGATTTCCTAATCATCCGAAAACGCTTAATTTTGCATCTGGATAAAAGTTAGTGTGTTTTTAAAGGACGTGACCGCATCGGGGTTGCGTCTTTTCTTTGTATTTGTCTGCGAAATTGACTAAATTTGCGCCGCTTTTCAGAGATAAGTAAAATTAGTACAAATATTTATGTCCAATAGCAAGTTTAATGTCAAGTATTGTGTCCTTCTGCCCATCGTGCTGATCGCCACAATTCTTCTGTGGGCCCTCCCGGTCAGTACCTTCGGGATCGCCGAACTGACCGTCGTGCAGCAGCGCGTGATCGCGCTCTTCGTTTTCGCCGCCCTGATGTGGATCTTCGAGATCATCCCGAACTGGACCACCTCTCTGCTGGTGATCGTGATCTCCCTGTTGACCGTCTCCAACAAGGGTATCGGCTTCTTCTGCGATCCGCAGTACGGCACCCTCGTGGATTACAAAAGCCTGATGGCATCTTTCGCCGACCCGGTGGTCATGCTTTTCCTCGGCGGCTTCGTGCTCGCCATCGTAGCTGAGAAATATGGCCTGGACGTCACCATGGCGCGCGCCCTGCTGTCCCTCTTCGGCACCAAGCCCAAGATGGTCCTGCTGGGCTTCCTGCTCGTGATTGCCGTTTTCTCGATGTTCATGTCCAATACGGCCACGGCGGCCATGATGCTGGCCTTCCTGGTTCCGGTGCTTGCGAAGCTTCCGTCCGACGACAAGGGTAAGATCGGTCTTGCCCTGGCCATCCCGGTCGCCGCGAACATCGGTGGCATCGGTACGCCGATCGGCACCCCGCCGAACGCCACTGCCGTGAAATTCCTGTCCGAGGCCGGCTATGACGTGACCTTCGGCGAGTGGTCCATCCGCATGATTCCGTACGTGCTGATCATGATCTTCGTCGCCTGGGCCGTCCTGCAGATACTTTTCCCCTTCAAGTCCGCGGAGATCAAACTCGCCATTCCGGAGAATACCCACAAGAAGGACTGGCGGACCACCGTGGTGTGGGTCACCTTCCTCGGCACCATCCTTCTCTGGGCCACAGAGCAGTGGACCAAGATCAACTCCAACGTCGTGGCCCTCATTCCGCTCGGCGTCCTGACCGCTACCGGCATCTTCGGCAAGGAAGACATCAAGGAAATCAACTGGAGCGTGCTCTGGTTGGTGGCGGGAGGTTTCGCCCTCGGCACCTGCCTGCAGGGTACGGGCCTGGCCAAGGTCCTCATCAACGCCATTCCGTTCAACACGATGTCCGTGGTGCTGGTGACGATCATCGCCGGCCTGGTGTGCTACTTCCTCTCGAACTTCATTTCGAACAGCGCCACCGCAGCGCTGCTGATCCCGATCCTGATCGTCGTGGCGGAGGGCATGAACCTGGGCGCCACCGGCTCCCGGGCCATGATTTCCTACATCGCCGTGTGCGCCTCGATCGCTATGCTCTTCCCGATTTCCACCCCGCCGAATGCCATCGCTTCTTCCACCGGTATGGTGGAGACGAAGGATATGACCAAGGTGGGTATCATCATCGGTGCCATCGGCTTCGTGCTCGGCTATTTCTGGCTGACCAAGATCTTCCCGTTCGGCGCATAATATGACATTTTCATTTCTGGTGGCCCCCTCGTGGGACCACCAGATTCAATTCCAAGATATGATACGTAAATTCTTTATGACAGTTGCCTTCCTGGCCGTGACGCTGAGTGCCGCCGCCCAGGAGAGCGCCGCGCAGTTAAAGTGGTACGGATTCATCCGCAACTACGTCGTTGCCGATTCCCGCGAGAGCGTCTACGGCACGGAAGACTTTTTCTATTACCTCCCGAAGGACGTCAAAATGTCGGAAGGCGTGGACCTGAATGCAGAGCACACGTTCGCATTCGCGGCCCTTACCTCCCGCCTGGGTCTTGACGTGACGGGCTATGAGGTGCAGGGCTGGAAGGTCGGCGCCAAACTCGAGGCTGACTTCTACGCAGGTGTGTCCGGCGTGACCGGCACCGCGCAGCTGCGTCTTCGCCAGGCCTACATGACCCTGTCGAAGGGTAGCTTCAGCGCCAAGATCGGCCAGGCCTGGCATCCGATGGCCGCCGATATGCCGCACGTGTTCGCGCTCAACACGGGCGCTCCTTTCGGCCCCTTCAGCCGTACCCCGGAAATCGTTCTGGACGGCAAGCTCTCCGACTCCTTCACCCTGACCGCTGCCGTGCTCTGGCAGATGCAGTACACCTCCGCCGGGCCCGAGGGCGCTTCCGCCAATTACATCAAGTACGGCGGCATCCCGGAGCTTTACCTGGGCCTGAGCTACAAGGCGAACGGCTTTACCGCCCGCGTCGGTGTGGACATGCTTTCCATCCGTCCGCGCCACCTGGACGCCACCGGCAAGAAGAAGGTTTCCGACCGCATCACGACCTTCAGCCCGTTCATCTACCTCGAGTACACGAAGGGTCTCTTCTCCGTCAAGGCCAAGAGCATCTTCGCCCAGGCGGGCGAGCACTTGAGCCTGAACGGCGGCTACGGCGTCAGCGCCATCAATGCTGACGGCAGCTGGGAGTACACCCCGACCCGCAACTCCTCCAGCTGGCTAAGCCTGAGCTACGGCAAGAAGCTGCAGGGTGTCCTCTTCGGCGGTTACGTGTACAACATCGGTACCTGGAAACCCCTGGTCGGTGACCTGTACTTCAGTAAGAACAGCTTCTCCAACATGCGTCAGATGTTCCGCGTGGCGCCTGAGCTCATCTACAACCTGGGCAAGGTGGCCTTCGGTCTCGAGTATGAACTCACCGGTGTCGAGTACGGCACCTTCGGTGCTCTGGACGTCTACGGCTACGCTTCGCAAAACATCCACTGGGTAATGAACCATCGCGTCCAGCTGATGTTCAAATATACCTTCTAGACACTTTCCTGCATGGCACTCCTGTTGTTCTTCCTGCTGGGCGCAATGGCCATCTCGTTCCTCTGCTCGATCCTGGAGGCAACGCTGATGTCCACCCCGATCTCCTACATCACGATGCGGGAGGAGGAGGGCTACAAGCCCGCCGTCCGGTTCAAGGAATACAAGCAGGATCCTTCCCGGCCGATCGCCGCTATCCTTTCGCTGAATACCATCGCGAATACGATCGGCGCGGCCGGGGTGGGCCATCAGGCCACCCTGGTCTTCGGCTCCGGCTGGTTCGGCCTGGTCAGCGCCGTGATGACCATCCTCATTCTCGTTTTCTCGGAGATTATTCCCAAGACGATAGGCACCACGCGCTGGAAATCCCTGATGGGCTTCACCACCGCGATGATCGGCGCGCTGATTTTCATCATGTATCCGCTGGTGCGCCTGATCGAATTGCTGACCTCGCTCATCACCCCCAAGGATGCGCCGGAGACGGCCATCTCCCGCGACGAGGTAAGCGCGATGGCCAACGTGGCGGAGGAGGAAGGCGACCTCGAAGAGGACGAGAACACCATTATCCAGAACCTCATCAGCATGGATGAAGTCAAGGCCTTCGACGTGATGACGCCGCGCGTTGTCTGCGAGATTGCTCCCGAGTCCATGACGCTGAAGGCGTTCTACAAGAACAAGCGCTACCGCCACCACAGCCGCATCCCGGTGTATGCCGACAACGACGAGTACATCACCGGCTACATTCTCCGGGTGGAAGCGCTCCAGCTGATGGCGGAGGACAAGTTTGACCTCACGCTCGGCGAGATTCGCCGCGAGGTGGCGACCTTCGACGAGGACACCTCCCTCGACCAGATCTGGGACGAGATGCTCAGCAAGGATGAGCAGATCGCCATCATTATCAATGAATATGGCAGCTTCCAGGGTATCTTGACGCTGGAAGACATCATCGAGACCCTGCTCGGCAGTGAAATCGTGGACGAGAACGACACTGTTCGCGACATGCAGCAGCTGGCCCGCGACAAATGGAAAAAGCGCAAGTAAAAGGCCACCTGGCTGCGGCCGGGGCCTACGCGATCTTCGGATTCAACATCATTTTCAATAAGGATATCGCCAATTCGGATGCGGTGTCCCCGCTGGTGTTGTTTTCCCTGCGTGCTGTCGGCGCCGCCGTGTTGTTCTGGGGCGCGTCACTCTTCCTGCCGCGGGAGAAGGTGCCCGGCCGGGATCTCTGGCGCATGGTGCTGGCGGGTTTCCTGGGGCTTTTCATTCCGCAGATGAGTTTCCTGTTCGCTATCGGTATGGCGACACCGCTGGACTGTGCGGTGCTGGGCTCGCTGACGCCGATTTACACGATGTGCTTCGCCTTCCTTTTCCTCGGTGAGCCGATCACCTTCAAGAAGGCGGGTGGCGTGGCCATGAGTCTCGGTGGCGCGCTGCTGCTGATTTACAATTCCACGCATGCCGCCGGTGCGGTGGAGCGGACGCAGCCGCTCGGGGTGCTCCTGCTGCTGGTGAACGGCCTGAGTTTCGCGGGCTATCTGGGCGCTTTCCGGCCGCTGATTTCTCGCTACAGCGTCGTGACACTGATGAAGTGGATGTTCCTCTTCTCACTGCTGCTCTCGCTCCCGTTCGCGTGGGAGGGGCTGCTGCACACCGACTATGCATCCCTCACGCCGACGCTGCGCTGGGAGGTCGGTTATGTCATCGTTTTTGCCACCTTCGTGGCGTATTTCCTGATTCCGATCGGGCAGAAATACCTTCGGCCGACGCTGGTCAGCATGTATTCCTATCTGCAGCCCATCATCGCTTCGGCGATCAGCATCGCCGTCGGCATGGATCTGCTGACCTGGCAGAAGGCCCTCGCCATCATCCTGGTCTTCGGCGGCGTCTTCCTTGTCAGCCGCTCGCGGGCCGCCGGAACTCAATGACCGTGGGGCGTTCCCCCCGGACCCCCTGAGTCACTTCGTTCCGGAGAGGTTTGCCGGAAAACCAATTTCCGCTCCGCCCTCCACGACGCCTGCGCGCAGCAAGTGCTCCTTGTGTCCTGTTTTTGAGGACACAAGGAGCAAAAATGCCGGGAAAATGCGCTTTGTGTCCCAAATACCGGGACACAAGGCGCGTTTCAGAACCCTTCGAGCATCCTGGCGGCATCCGAAAGAGGAATCCCGGTCACTCGGGCGATTTGATTGATATCCGCGCTGAAGCGGCGTCGGATTTGGGAAACGAGCACCGACTGCTGTTCTTCATTCAGATTTGCTACGCTTTGCTGATGAAACAGCGTTTGGCAAAGATCCTGGACCGCTGCGAGTATCACTTGATCCCGGAAGGAAGGGATCCCTTCCTCCTTGAGTGCCAGGCGCCGCTTGGCCTTGGAGGAATTCACTAGGAAATAGTTCATCCGCTTCGGTGTTCTGAACAAGTTCTCGACGAATTTCACACAGACATAGGAACTGGGCAGCACATACCCTTCCTCCCCGACGATCCAATCGGAGGGAAGATCGAGCTTGCTGTGCAGCATCCGGATTTGTGCCCGTTTTGAATAGGATCCGAGCGGCTGGCCCGTACGCGGCGTGGATTGGAAAAATGTGCTCCCGGTTCCCCAGCGGTATTCCGCAGGATTCATACAAATGTTTGCCGCAACGCAGTTCATCTGAACATAGGCAATAGCCCGCTCCAGCGACTCGTCGCCTAACGTAAGCCGCTGGATATCAATGTCGTTGTTTCGGAGCAGCTCGGCGGTCTGATACTTCTTGCTCAGATAGTGAGAGTAAAGCCGCTTATACTCCGTGATAAACGTCCGGGCCTGTTCCTCGGTGCATTCGAGGACAAAATGGACGTGATTGGACATCAGGATGAAAGACAGGATGTTGACCCCGACCAGAAACGCGACTGTGGCCGCATAATTCATCCCCGTTTTGAAATCTTCATCATCCCGAAACCAGAGACGGTCTTCGAGATGATCCGTGGTAATCAAGTAAAAAAACATCACACATCATTCTTTAAAACCGGGTTCACTCCTGCTTGAAACCACAATTCAAATATACGATAAAATCCAAAAGAATTCTTAAATTTGTTCAGTTTGTCGGAAGGATTATGGAAGGACTGGTTGAACAAGCCCGCGCGGTGGCGCTGGAGGCGCTGAAGGACGAAACCCGCTTCGACGGGACCCCGTTCATCAGCCATCCGGACAACGTCGCGCATATCGTGGAGGACGAAATCGGCCTCCCGGACACCTGCGTTGCCGCCGTGTACCTGCACGAGGCCACGCGGGCCCATAAGGATGTGGATATCAGCGGGTTCCCGCAGGATGTCCGGACCCTCGTGGACGGGCTCAACAAGATCTCGACCATCAAGCCCAAGGACACACGCCTGGAGGCGGAGAATTACAAGCGCCTCATCGTCCAGTACTCGACCGATCCCCGCGTGACCGTGCTCAAGATCGCCGACCGGCTGGAGGTGATGCGCGGCCTGCAGATGTTCCCGAAGACCTCCCGTGACCAGAAGCTGCTGGAGACACTGATGCTCTACATGCCGCTGGCGCACCAGCTTGGCCTCTACAACATCAACAACGAGCTGGGCAACATCTGGTTCCGCTATGCCGATCCCGAGCAGTACCGGGCCATTACCAACAAACTGAAAGCCACGGAGAAGGATCGCGAGCAGATCACGGCCGAGTTCATTGAGCCGCTGAAACGCAAGCTCTCCGACGCGGGCATCGTCTACAAACTGAAGATCCGGACCAAGAGCGCCTACTCCATCTACCGCAAGATGCAGGTGCAGAAAGTGCCTTTCGAGGGTGTCTACGATGTCTTTGCCATCCGCTTCATCATCGACTGCGAGGACGACCCCAAGGTGGAGAAGGATCTCTGCTGGAAGGTGTTCTCCTACGTGACCGAGGAATATGAATCGGACACGAAGCGCCTGCGCGACTGGCTCACCACGCCGCGCCCGAACGGCTACGAGTCCCTGCATATCACCGTCAAAAACAAGCAGGGCCAGGCCCTCGAGGTGCAGATCCGCACCAGACGCATGGATATCGAGGCTGAGAGCGGAAATGCCGCGCACTGGGCCTACAAGGGTATTCGCCACGAGGCGTCCATGGACCGCTGGCTGCAGTCGGTACGCGACGCGCTGGAGCATCCGTTCGAGGCCACGCCCGAAGAGATGCCGGCTCCGCCGGACAAAGAGATTTTCGTCTTCACGCCTACCGGCGAATTGCGCATCCTGCCCACCGGCGCGTCCGTGCTGGACTTCGCCTTCAATATCCACTCCGGGCTGGGCTGCCGCTGCACCGGCGGCCGGGTGAACGGCAAGGCAGTCCCCATCCGCGAGAAGCTCAAGACGGGCGACGTGGTGGAAATCATGACGCGCAAGGACCAGCGTCCGAACCGCGACTGGCTGGGCTGGGTGGTCTCTTCCAAGGCCCGCACCAAGATCAAGCAGGAACTCGATGCCGACGAGCGCAAGGCCGCGGCGGACGGGCGCGAGCTGCTGGAACGGCGCCTGCGCAACTGGAAACTCGAATTCCCGGACGACTGGATGATGGAATTCATCAAGGTCCGCAAATATCCATCCGTCCTCCCGTTCATGGCGGCCCTCGCCCGCGAGGAGGTGGATGTCAACGACATCAAGGCCTTCATCCAGCGCAAGCTTGCCGCCCAGCAGGAACGGCCTGCCGCGCAGGCACCCGAAGAGGTGGAAGCCGCTTCCCCGAAGGGCTACAGCGGCACGGCAGACGACATTCTCGTCCTGAACGCGAAAAATGTCAAGGGCCTGGAATACAAGATGTCCAAGTGCTGCAATCCGGTCTTCGGCGACGATGTGTTCGGCTTCGTGACGCGCACGGAAGGCATCAAGATCCACCGCATGTCCTGCCCCAACGCAGCCCGCCTTATCGAACGCTACCCGTACCGCATCCAGAAAGTCATCTGGCAGGACAACTCCGGCCAGGGCGACTTCCAGTGCACCCTCTCCGTTACGGCCGACCTCGACCATCCGGTGCTGAGCGCCATCATGGACATCATCGGACAATTCCGGGTGTCCATGCGCGCCTTCAACGTCCGGGAGAACCTGCGCGCCGGCACCTATGAAATCACCATCCGCCTGCTGGTGCCGTCCAGCGCCGAGCTGGACAAGGTCCTCTCGCAGGTCGGCGCCCTCAAGCAGGTCATCAAAATCCGCAGAATCTAAGCATGCAGGCAGAAGATACCAGGGACCTCGACCGTTTCGAGCAGCTGCTCGAAGAAGGCATGGTCAAGATCTGCAGCGGCGCGGGCCTGCTGCCCGCCGAACTGGTCCGCTGCCCTGACGTCGACGGCGTCTGGGATGTCTATATCAAGGATTACATCGCCGATGCGGTGGTCAATTTCAACGAATACCCCGAAGCCGCCCTCGCCTGGGCAGGGTTCCTTGGCCTCGGCGTCGCCTGGGCCTGGGATGCCGACTGGCAGCGTTACAAGGACCAGCCCTACCGCAAATGGTACGGTGCTCGCGGCTGGGACGACATGGACGAGCACATCCTGCGCGACGTCCTCGGCCTGCCGCTCGACGGTCCGGAGGCGAAAAAGATTTCCGACACCCTGCAGAGCTGCGCCCTCGCGGTGCTCGGGCTGCTGCAGCACGAAGGTGTCGAGACGCAGACCGCCCGCGGCTTCTACCTGCTCGCCCGCGCCTACACGGTGCTCTACCGCACCGGCGCCGCCATCGAACTCCACCGCCTGGGGTACAAGAAAGTCCTGATCGGCTAGGCCGCTCTTTCCCTGCGGGCGGCCGGAAATTATTTTTCGTGCGGTAGCCCGAAAACCAATTTCCGCTCCGCCCTCCACAACGCTTGCGCGCGAGCGGCAGGAGGCGGTAACGTTGCAAAAGTAACGATTAATCGCTCGGAGGCCGAAGGCCGACAGGGCCCCCTGCCAGGGGGCGGTGGGGGTGTGCTCCCCGAGGGAGCTGGCTGCGGTAGCAGACTGAGGGGTAACGTTGCAAAAGTAACGATTAATCGTTACTTTTGCAAGATCTATGAAATTCCAGCTCGAATCTGAATACAAGCCGGCCGGCGACCAGCCGGAAGCCATCGCGCAGCTCTGCTCCGCCCTGCAGGCGGGCGTGGGAGACGTGACGCTGCTCGGCGTCACGGGTTCGGGCAAAACCTTTACCATGGCCGGGGTGATCGAGCGCCTGCAGCGCCCGGCGCTGATCCTCAGCCACAACAAGACCCTCGCGGCCCAGCTCTACGGCGAATTCAAGTCTTTCTTCCCGCACAACGCGGTGGAATACTTCGTGTCGTACTACGACTACTACCAGCCGGAGGCCTACATCCCCACGACCGACACCTACATCGAAAAGGACCTCAGCATCAACGACCAGATCGAAAAACTGCGCCTGAGCGCCGCCAGTGCCCTGTTGAGCGGCCGGCGCGACGTGATCGTGGTCTCCAGCGTATCCTGCCTCTACGGCATCGGCAACCCGGACGACTTCCACGCCCAGACCGTCCCGGTCAGGCGGGGGGAGACCCGCAGCCTCACGGGGCTGCTCTACCGCCTGGTGGATGCCCTTTACAACCGCACCGAGGTCGAGTTCAAGCGCGGTACCTTCCGCGTGCGGGGCGACACGGTGGACGTGTACCTGGCCGGTTCGGATGATGCCGTGCGCATCGAATTTTTCGGCGACGAGATTGACGGTCTGAGCCTGATTGACCCCGTGACCGGAGCCAAACGCGAGGACATCGACGAGATCAACATCTATCCGGCGGGCAACTTCGTGACCACCAAGGAGCGGAGCGCTGCGGCCGTTTCCCATATCCAGGACGACCTCACGGCGCAGATGGAATACTTCGAGAGCGTGGACAAGGGCCTGGAGGCCAAGCGCCTGAAGCAGCGCGTGGAGTATGACCTTGAGATGATCAAGGAAATGGGTTATTGCCCGGGCATCGAGAACTATTCCCGCTACTTCGACGGCCGCAAAGAGGGGCAGCGCCCCTTCTGCCTGATCGACTATTTCCCGAAGGATTTCATCACTTTCATCGACGAGAGCCACGTCACGCTGCCGCAGGTGCACGCCATGTACGGCGGTGACCACAGCCGCAAGTCGGTGCTGATCGAATACGGCTTCCGTCTCCCGGCGGCGGCCGACAACCGTCCCCTCAAGTTCGAGGAATTCGAGGCCCTGACGGGCCAGAAGGTCTATGTGAGCGCCACGCCGGCCGACTACGAGCTGGAGAGGTCCGAGGGCCTGGTGGTGGAGCAGGTGGTCCGGCCGACGGGCCTGCTGGACCCGCCCATCGAGGTCCGGCCCACCAAGAATCAGGTGGACGACCTGGTGGAGGAGATACGCAAGCGTTCCGAGGCGGACGAACGTACGCTCGTCACCACGCTGACCAAGCGCATGGCGGAAGAGCTGGACGAATACCTGCGCCGCATCGGCGTGCGCGTCCGCTACATCCATTCCGACGTGGACACCACCGAACGCGTGGAAATCATCGAGGATTTCAAGAACGGCCTCTTCGACGTACTTGTGGGCGTGAACCTGCTGCGCGAAGGCCTGGACATCCCGACCGTTTCGCTGGTGGCCATTCTGGACGCCGACAAGGAGGGCTTCCTGCGCACCGCCCGGGCCCTGACGCAGACGGCGGGCCGCGCTGCGCGCAATGTCAACGGCCTCGTGATCATGTATGCCGATTCCATCACCCCGTCGATGGATCAGACCATACGCGAAACGGAGCGCCGCCGCCGCAAACAGATTGAATACAACCAATTGCACCATATCACCCCGAAGCAGGTGGAGGTGAAGCAGAACGCCCTCGCGGGCGAGCTGACCAGCCGCGGCGGCAAGCCCATCTCCCGCGGCCTGGCGAACGGCACCACGGGCCGCGTGAGTGCGCCAAACTCCTACGACGACCCAACCTACATCCCGAACCCGTCCGACCTGGGACGCGGCGTGGTGAGTGTTGGATTCGGCCACGACTCCAAGCGGGAGGCGGGGGCCGCCTACAAGGATGGTTACGTCACCGCCGACCTGGCCGCCGTGCTGCAGGATCCGGTGATACGCTCGATGTCGCGCGAGCAGATAGAAAAGATGATTGAAGAGGACCGCCGCAGGATGAAGAAATCCGCGGCCGACCTCGACTTCACGCAGGCCGCCCACTACCGCGATGAGATGTGGGCCCTGCAGGAATACCTCAAAGTCTGGAAAGAAAAATGAAACGATCCCGCATAGTCCTGTTCCTGTTCTCCGTGATCGCCTGCCTGGCGGTCCTCTGCGCCATTTTCCCCGAAGCGGGGATCTTCGGGCTGCGCTTCCCGCAGCTCGGCGAAGTCCTGTCGGCCGCCGAGCCGGCCAAAGGCCCCTCGCCCGAAGAACTGATCGAGCAGCGTCGGCAGGCGGTGCTGGCGGCGCAGCGCAGCGAGTACCAGAGCTTCTTCCGGGAGGACCCGGCACGCTTCTACCTGCCGGATGACGATATCCGCTTCTTCGACGAGCTCTTCGCCGCCTTCGACCGGGCGGAGACGGAGCCCATGCGCATCGTGCACTACGGCGACTCGCAGATTGAGGAAGACCGTATCACGGGAACCATTCGCGATCGGCTCCAGGAGCGCTTCGGCGGCGACGGCCCGGGTATGATGCCGGCGCGCCAGCACGCCACGCCGCGCGTGGGCGGGAGCAGTACGGCCGGGTTGCGACGCTATTTCAATTACGGCGACCAGTCCTACCGCGCGGGTATCCGCCAGTACGGCCCGTATGCCGACTTCACCCGGCTGGACACCGTGTGCACCTTCAGTTTCTATCCGCTTTCCCGCAAGGAGAAAGCACCGAAAACGTTTGAGCGGATGACGCTCGTGGCGGGCAACGTGCAAAGCACGCTCAGCGTGACCAGCAAGGGCGACAAGCGTACGGTGGAAGCCGGCACCAAGCCACTCGCCTTCGTGCGTTTCGAGCTGCCGGACAGCTCCACGCGCGCCTCGATGACCGTGGCCGGCTACGCCGACCTCTATGGCATCCTGCTGGACAGCAAGACGGGCATCCGGATGGACAATATGGCGATGCGCGGCAGTTCCGGCGCCATTTTCACGACCATGGACCGCGAGCAGCTGCGCAGCTTCTACCAGGAGGAAAACGTGCGCATGATCCTGCTGCAGTATGGCGGCAACAGCGTGCCGTACCTGAAGACGGACAAGCAGATTTCGACTTACCAGGAATCCATCCGCAAGCAGATCGTGCTGCTGCGCGAGCTGGCGCCGAAGGCGAAAATCGTCTTCGTGGGCCCTTCGGACATGTCCACGGTGATAAATGGCAAGCGCCAGACTTATCCCAAGCTCGCGGGCATCGTGGATTCGCTGCGGCTCGCCGCCACGGAGAGTGGCGCGGCCTACTGGGATATCTACGGTGTGATGGGCGGGGAGAATTCGATGACGCAGTGGGTGTCGGCGCGGCCGGCGCTCGCCGGGTCGGACTATGTGCATTTCACGCTCGCCGGGTCGCAGAAGGTCGGCGAGATGTTCTGCGATGCGCTGCTGCTCTATTATGAATACTATCACTGGCGGAAGCGGAATGGACGCTAGAAGGTCATATATACGCCGGCGTTTGTTGTCCCTGCTGGCTGTGCTGCTGCTTTGCCCGGGAATCCGGGCGCAGGAGCTGCCAGAGTGCGTCCATCCGGAGGCGTCCGTCCTCCATTTTCCGGGCTCCCGCGCCGCGCAGGACCGCTTCTACGCCAAACTGGACAGCCTCGTGGCGACGGGGCGGGGGAACGTGAACGTCTGGCACGTCGGCGGCTCGCACGTGCAGGCGGCCTTCTTCCCCAACCGCATCATGAACGGCCTCGACTCGCTGACCGTGCGCGGCGACCGCGGCTTCCTCTTTCCGCTGAAGTTGGCGGAGACCAACTACGACAAGACCTACCGCATCACGTCCACCGGTTCCTGGGTGGCGCCGATCCTGACCCGCGCGAGCGCCGAGCGCCGTCCGCGCTACGGCATCACCGGTTACGGGGCCCGCACCGCGAGTCCGGACGCGTCCGTGAGCTTCCGGCTCAACGTGGACGGCTCCGACCGCTGGACCTGCGAGAGCGTGCGCGTGCTGGGCTACGGCTCCTCGGAGCGCGCCTGGCCCTACATCATCTGCCTCGCGGACACGCTGCGCTTCGACTGCGAGCCGGCGACGCAGAGCTACCTCTTCCACCTGCCGGCCCCGACGGACACCGTGCACGTGCAGTTCCATATCCCGGAAGGGGAGGAGTTCACGCTCAACGGCCTGCAGCCGATCAGCTGGCGGCCGGGCGTCAACTATTTCGCCTCCGGCGTGAACGGGGCGGCGCTGCCTTCCTGGCTGGACCGCTGCGTGGACCTGGAGCGCGACATGCAGCTGGTGCATCCCGACCTGGCCATCCTGGCCGTGGGCATCAACGATTCCGCGGTCAGCGCGAAAGACTTCAAGCCGGAGAAGTTCAAGGACAACTACCGCCGCCTGATGCACATGGTGCTGCGGAGCAATCCGGAATGCGCCTTCGTCTTCGTGACCAACAACGACAGCTACCGCTATGTCCGGCGCGGCATGAGCTACAACCAGAACACCGAAGCCGTCCGCAAGGCCATGATGGAGCTGGCGGAGGAATTCGGCGCCGCCGTCTGGGATGTCTACGCCATCATGGGCGGGGCGCACTCGATCGAGAAATGGCGCGACGCCGGGCTCGCGAAAGTGGACCGGCTGCATTTCACGGACGTGGGATATGAACTGCTGGGCGACCTCTTCGTGGAGGCGCTGATGGCGGATAAAACCAAAAGTGAAGAATAGATGGATCTGAGCGGCATATCGGGCTTCGCGCAGCGCCTGTTCGGTTTCGATCCGAACTCGCCGCTGCTCTTTACGCAATTCTATTTCTGGGCGTTCTTCGCCCTGGTCTATGCCGTCTTCGCGCTCATCGGCAACCGCCGCCTGCTGCGCAACGCCTTCCTGTTCTTCGTCAGCCTGTTCTTCTACTACAAGACCAGCGGCCTGTCCGTGCTGATCCTGATTTTCGTAACCTGTTCGGACTTCACGATAGCGCGGCGCATCGCCGCCGCGACGAATCCGCGCCGCAAGAAGGCGTGGCTCATCCTGAGCGTGTGCATCGACCTGCTGATCCTGTGCTATTTCAAGTATTCCTACTTCTTCGCCGACTTCGTGCATTCGATCACGGGGCTGGAGCTGAAGGTGGTCAACGTGTTCGGCATGCTGGGCAACGTGCTCGCGGGTACGGAGCGCTTCAGCGTGGACAGCATCGTGCTGCCGGTGGGCATCTCCTTCTTCACCTTCCAGGTGATCAGCTATACGGTGGACGTGTACCGCGGACAGGTGAAGCCGGTGGACAACATCCTCGATTTCGGCTTCTACGTGAGCTTCTTCCCGCAGCTGGTGGCGGGACCGATCGTGCGGGCGAGCGAGTTCATCCCGCAGCTCTACAAGCCCTTCTTCCTGGGACGCAGGCAGTTCGGCATCGCCGTGTTCTGGATCCTGAACGGCCTTGCGAAGAAACTGATCCTGAGCGACTACATAGCCGTTAACTTCATCGACCGCGTGTTCGAGAATCCCCAGCTTTTCACGGGTTTCGAGAACCTCGCGGCGCTTTTCGGCTACTCCCTGCAGGTCTATGCCGACTTCTCCGGCTATACGGATATCGCCATCGGCGTGGCCATGCTGATGGGATTCTACCTGCCGCAGAACTTCAATTCGCCGTATAAGGCGTCCAACCCGCAGGACTTCTGGCGGCGCTGGCACATGTCGCTGAGCAACTGGCTGAAGAATTACCTCTACATCCCCCTGGGCGGCAACCGCAACGCCACCTTCGGTACCTATTTCTGGATCATCCTCTTTGCCGTGATCGCGGTCATCCTGTCCGGCAGCTGGGTGGTGTCGATCATCTTCGTGGCCCTGGCGGCGACGCTGGGCGTGGTGGGCTATTTCAAGCCGGAACGGCGCAAGAAGATCCTCGCGAACATCAACCGCTTCATCACCATGCTCCTGGGTGGCCTGTGGCACGGCGCTTCCTGGAATTTCATCATCTGGGGCGGCCTGAACGGCATCGGCCTCGTGGTGTACCAGTTCTGGAAGGAAATGGGCTGGGGCCTGCGCTTCGGTCTCGTGACGGGCGTGACCGCCCTGCTCGGCGTGCTGCATTTCGCCGTCGGCGCCCCGGTCTGGAACCTGCTCTTCGTCTGGTCGCTCTTCGTCTGGACGGGCACCCTGGTCCGCTTTATCTATCACCACTGCGGCGGCAAGGGCTGCAAGCAGCTGGGTTATTTCTGGGGCGTGGCGCAGACCTTCACTTTCATCACCTTCACGCGCCTGTTCTTCCGCAGCGGAAGCAACCTCGATCCGGCCACGGCCAACGAAGTGGCCTGGCAGACGGCCCGCCGCATGGTGAACCAGATCGGTTCCGCCTGGAACTGGGCGCAGGTGCCGAAGATCTGCCTGACGTACTGGAAGGTTTTCGCGCTGGTGATCGCCGGCATGGTCATCCACTGGCTCCCGGTGCGCTGGAAGCGCTGGTACCGGCTCAATTTCGCCATGCTGCCCCTCCCGGTGATGGCCCTGGCCGTGGTCCTTGTCGTCTTCATTGTCTATCAGTTCATCACCGCCGACCTGCAGGCGTTCATCTATTTCCAATTCTAATCTGCCATGAAAGCAAAGCATCTTTTCCTCATCATTCTCGCCTGTGTCCTTGCCTCCTGCGGCGGTGGGCGGAAACTCTCCGGCCCCTTCGAAGTGTGGGAGCGCACCGTAATCACGATGTCCGACAGCGTGATGTATGTCAACGTGGTCAGCGACTTCGAAGACAGTCTGTCGCTGCGGGCACCCAGCCGGGACCTCAGCGACGAAGAACTGCAGAGCGATCTCTATACCATGCTCGCGCACAAGATGCTCTGCACGGTCCAGTCGCCCCAGCAGGGCGGCGTGGGCCTGGCGGCGCCCCAGGTGGGCATCCGGCGGCGCATTGTGGCGCTGCAGCGCCTGGACAAGGAGGGAGAACCGTTCGAAGTCTATCCCAACCTGCACATCCTGGAGCACCTGGGCGACACGGTCCGCGGCCCGGAGGGCTGCCTGTCCATCCCCGGCAAGCGGGGCATCGTGCCGCGCAGCGAGGGCGTAATCGTCCGCTGGACGGATCCGCAGACCCTGCAGACCGTCACCGACACGATCCATGGCTTCACGGCCATCATCTTCCAGCATGAGACGGACCACCTGGACGGCGTGCTGTACACCGACCGGGCGGAAAGCGTCTTTGACAATCCGGAATGGGAAGCGGAGCGTGCCCCGTATGCCGCCGAAGGCGCCTATGACAAGCCCCGCTGGCTCCGCGGCGGAGAATATTAGCCCTCGTTTCCGTTATGCTGACCGTCCTGTTTGCTGCCATCCTGCCGGCCCTGGCGCTGCTGTATTTCATCTACCGGAAAGACGACCTGCGCACGGAGCCGCCGAAACAGGTCTTGCGCGCCTTCCTGCTGGGCATGCTGTCCGCCCTGGTGTCGATGCTGTTCAGCACGACGTTCCTGCTGCTTGACCTCTACCCGGAGGAACCCACGACGGTGGGCGGCCATCTCGCGCACGCATTCTTCGGAGCGGGCTTCCCGGAAGAACTGGCGAAGCTGCTGCTCCTGCTCATGTTCCTCCGCAAGAATCAGTTCTTCGACGAATGGGTGGACGGCATCGTCTATGCCGCCAGCCTGGGGCTGGGCTTCGCTGCGTTCGAAAACATCTTCTACCTGTTCGACAACCTGAACGACTGGGTTTCGGTCGGCATCTTGCGGGCGTTCCTGTCCATCCCGGCGCATTTCTTCTTCGCCGTCACGATGGGCTACTTCGTCTCGCGGGCCTGCTTCGGCAATCCCCTGAAGCGCGGCTGGAACTTCATGCTGGCCCTGCTCTGTCCGGCCATCCTGCATACGCTATATGATTTCCCGCTTATGCTGTCGGAGACCTTCGAGATCGGCGGCAGCGTGGTTTTCCTCGTCCTTGGACTGTATATCTTCATGGCCGTGAAGAGCAAGAAATTCTACCTTGCCCATCACGCCGCCGACGAGGAGAGGATGAATGCGTAATTTTTTGTAGCCTTTTGCGCGGGACTTCCGTCTAACGGGTGAGTTGAATCAAAAATGTATTAGTTATGATGAACCCTTTGATGATGTTGTTGACGACGTATGGCGGGTCGGCCTCCTGGGATGCCGTGGCCCGTATCTTCAACCGTTTCTTTCAAGCTCTGATTCCGATTGGCATCTGCGTTATCCTGCCGATCATCGTGATCACCCTGGCGCTGCGCACCCGCCGCCACGAGATCGACAAGAAGACGGAAGTGATGATGAAGGCCATCGAGAACGGCGCGCAGCTGGACCCGGCTTTCTTCGAGAGCGCCGCCAAGGCCGGCTGCAAGGAGAAGACCGTCAAAGACAAACTGATGGGCTACCTGACCGCTGCCTGCGTCACATCGGCGATCGGCCTGCTCGCGGGAATCGTGCTCACCATCGTATTCACGAGCCAAAACTTGTGGAATGACGAACCGGGCGGCGCCACGGTTGCCATCCTGCCCTGCGCCATCCTGCTGGCCGTCGGCATCGCCTTCTTCATCGTGTATGCCATCGGCAAAAAGACCTGGGCGAAGGAACTCGCGGAACTGGACGCAAAGAAGCCCGAAGAATAAGGCACTTTGACCCGGGAAGAGTTTATAGGATTGGCTATGGCCGAGCAGGAGTCCCTGAGGAGATTCCTGCTTTCGCTGTGCGGTGACCCGGCCGAGGCCGATGACATCGCGCAGGATGCGCTGATGAACGCCTACGTCGCCTCGGCCTCCTTCCGTGGCGCGGCGCGCTTCAGCACCTGGCTCTTCCGCATCGCCTACAATTGTTTCATCGACCGCGTCCGCAAGCGCAAGATACAGACCTCCCCGCTGGACCATCCCGCCGCCCAGGCGGTTCCCGGCGCGGAAGCCACCGACGGACGATTCCGTCACGAAGATCTCCACCGCGCCATCGGCCAGCTTCCCGACAAGGAGCGCGCCGCCCTGCTGCTCTTCTACATGGAGGACAAGTCCGTCAAGGAGATTGCCGCTATCCTCGAAATGCCTTCCGGCAGTGTCCGGGCGTACCTGTCCCGGGGCCGGCAACATGTCAAAAACTTTTTGGAGAAATGGAAAACGAGATAAAAGATTTCTTCCGCCAGACGGCACCCCAGCCGTCCGATCCCACGGCATTCCGCCTGGAGCTGAATGCCCGCCTGGCTGCCGTGGAGCAGATCAAAGCCTATCGTGACCGGGAGATCCGCCGCTCGCGCAAGATCGCGCTCGCGATCTTCGTCGCCGGGCTGCTGGTCGGCGGCGCCGCGGCCCTCTTCTTCATTCTCCACCCGGTGCAGATGCCGGATTTCATGGATCTCCTTCTGTCATTTGCCCGCTGGGTCGGCGAAAACCACTGGTTCTGGATCATCGCCGCCCCGCTCACCCTTCTGCCCCTCCTGTTCTCCCGCCGGAAACGTACGATCCTGTACTAAGCGGTCAGAATCTAATGGGTTTCCTGTTTTGCTGTGAGGTGCAACTGAATGTAAATCAATAAAATACAATTATATACTACCCCCGTTTTGAGGGTAGTATAAAACAGCAAAACTCTCATTGACAATTATTTCCGGCTCACAAGCCTATGATGCCGTGGGCGGCAATATGGTGAAATAGAGATGGTTGTGCGATTGTCTCTGGTCGATCTCGGCTAGAGACAATGTCGTAAATTGCATGCAATCAAGATGTTGCTGCCCACGCGGCTTCTTGACGGGAGTATATCAATCTGGGTGCGGGCAGGACATGGCACCACCGCTGGGCGCGCGCCCGGCGGTTACGAGCGATCTCCGCTTTCGAGCTATGGAGGGCTCGACGCGGAGTGCTCGTTGCCGGCAAGTGAGGTAACTGCCCGCCCCGGGCAGCGGTCGACTACGGGAAGAGGACCTCCAGGCCGTCGTAGGCGTATTTCAGCGGGTCGGGGACAGCCTGGTCGAGTTCGGCCTGGGTGGTGTGGTAGGCCTTGGCCAGGTGGGTCAGCCAGACCTTCTGCCCCTCGACGGGAATGTAGCGGCGGTTCTTTGCGAGCACCTGGACCGTGTCGCGGACCATGGCCACGCTGGAGTGGGAGAACATCCGGAAATCGGGCTCCGGATAGTCCATCGACATCGTGGCTTCCATGATGATGCCCGTCAGGAACTTCCGGCTCCGCGAGAACTGCCCGATTCCGGCATATCCGGCCGCACGGGCCGTCAGCCCGCCGGTGTCCGTGGCGTAGAGCAGGCGGGTGGAATCCTTCTCAATCAGATAGATCAGGGTCTCCTCCTCCACGAAATTGGAGGCGTGGTTGGCCGGGAGCGCCGTCACCGTAAGTCCCTGCTCCTCAATGGGCTGCCCCAGGCTGACCGGAAGGATCTCCGGCACGGGCTTCCCGCTCTTCTCGGAGGCCTTGCGGAAATCCTCCTTCGCCCGGTCGAACCAGGTCGCGCCGACATAGACGCGCCGGGGGCCCAACTCCAGGGCCGCGGCGGGATCGTAATGGTCGTCGTGGGAATGGGTGTAGAAAATGACCTCCGGACGCAGTCCGGCGGGGATCATATCCGCCGCCGAGGCGGTGAAATCGAAGAGCACCTTCCCGTCGGCGAGGATGCTGGCGTGCCGGCGCAGGTCGCCGTTCGCCGCCGGACCGCGCCAGTCGGCGCCGCCGGTGCCCAGGAAACGGACCCGGATGCCCGGGCCGGTCGGTTCATAGACAGCAGGACCGGCATTCCTGCCGGGAAAGCCGCCCGGAAAGCCTCCGGGAGGCGGCCCCTGCGGGGGACGAGCCGGCGGATTCTGCGCCAGCGCCAGCGGATCCACCGCCGCGGCCACCGGCACCATCGCCGCAATCTTCAGAAAATCTCTGCGTTTCATAGGGCCCAATTTACATTTTTTCCGCCAAAGGAACAAGCGGAAAGCAGGCAAACGGGTAGTTAGAATCGGAAGCGCAGCGACGCAGGGGAGTCTGAGGGGGAACGCCCCCTCAGTCATAGGCGTATTGCGACAGCAAGGTTCGTTATCGAACCTTGCTGTCGCAATACCAGCAGCGGGTGATGCCGTTCTCCGCGAGGCGGAAGCGGCTCTCGTGCTTCTCGTTGTTGCAGATACACTTCGGATTCGAGCAATGCAATGCGGGATTGATGATGGGCGCATCATGCTCGGGCATCCCGTGCGAAGGATCGTTCTTCCACTCCATCAGGCTGATGATCAGTGCCATACGGACGAGTTTTCCGTTCTCGACCTGGCGGAAATAAGCAGCGCGCGGGTCATCGTCCACCTCGGTCAGGATCTCGTTCACGCGCGGAAGCGGGTGCAGCACCGCCATCTTCTCCTTGGCCAGCGCCATGCGCCGGGCGTCCAGCACGAAGCTGTCCTTCACGCGGTCGAACTCATCCTCGTCGAGGAAGCGCTCCTTCTGCACGCGCGTCATGTAGAGCACGTCCAGCTCCGGGATGGCCTCGTCGAGTGAATCCGTCTCGCGATAGGCTACGCCCATCTTGTCGCAGACATCCTGTTTGATGTAGTCCGGCAGGCGCAGCTCGTCCGGGGCGATGAGCACGACCTTGATGTCCTTGTAGCGCGACAGCGCCTTGATCAGGGAATGGACCGTGCGGCCGAAGCGGAGGTCGCCGCAGAAGCCGATGGTGATGCCGTCGATGTGGCCGAGCTCGCGCTTGATGGTCAGCAGGTCGGTCAGGGTCTGCGTCGGGTGGCTGTGGGAGCCGTCGCCGGCGTTGATAATCGGCACGCGGGACACCTCGGAGGCCACCAGCGGGGCACCCTCGATGGGGTGGCGCATCGCGATGATGTCGGCGAAGCAGCCCACCACGCGCACGGTGTCCTGCACAGTCTCGCCCTTGCTCACGGAGGAGTTCTGGGGGTTGGAGAAGCCGAGAACGTTGCCGCCCAGCTCCATCATCGCGGCGGTGAAGGACAGCCGCGTACGGGTGCTCGGCTCATAGAAGAGCGTTGCGAGCTTCTTGTGGGCCATGCTGCCCTGATAGCGCTCGCGGTGGGCGATGATGTCTTCGGCCAGGGCTACGATCTGGTCGATTTCCTCCTTGGAGAGGTCGGTGGGGTCGATGAGGTGTTTCATAAGGCGTTGCGGAATGCGAGGATCTGATCTTTCTGTGCAGGAGTGATGTATTTTTCTTCGACGGCGACGTCCACGAGGGCGTCGAGGTTGCTCAGCGAATAATTGACGACGTTCGCCGCGGCGAGACGGTCCAGGCCCTTGCGGATGCCGTAGGTGAAGATGCTCACGATGCCCAGCACCTCGGCGCCCGCTTCGCGCAGGGCGTTCACCACGTCGATGACGCTGCCGCCCGTGGAGATGAGGTCCTCGACCACGACGACCTTCGTGCCGGGATCGAGCCGGCCCTCGATGCGGTTGGTGCGGCCGTGGCTCTTGGCTTCGCCCCGCACGTAACCCATCGGCAGGCCCAGGATCGTGGCGGTGATGGCGGCGTGGGCGATGCCGGCGGTGGAGGTGCCCATCAGCGCTTCGCACTGCGGGAAATGCTCGCGCACCAGCGCGGCCAGCCCGGCTTCGATCTTTTCCCGGACGGCAGGGGCGGAGAGGGTCAGGCGGTTGTCGCAGTAGATCGGGCTCTGGATGCCGCTGGCCCAGGTGAACGGCTCCTCCGGACGCAGGAACACGGCCTGGATGGAGAGGAGTTCTTTGGCGATGACTTTTTCCATTATCTATTGATTCAAAAATTCTTTCAGGCAGCGCTCGTAGGCGGCGACGGGGTCCGGGGCGGCTGTCACGGGGCGGCCGACGACGATGTAGTCCGAGCCGATCTCCCGGGCGCGGGCAGGGGTGGTGATCCGGACCTGGTCATCCGCGGCCGCATCCACAAAACGGATGCCCGGGGTGATGGTGAGGAAGTCCGGGCCGCAGGCGTCCTTGACCATGGCCGCCTCCAGCGGCGAGCAGACGACGCCGTCCAGGCCGGCATCGCGCGCGTTCTGCGCGTATTTCACGATGGTATCGTTGATGCTCGCGCCGATGAGCAGCTCCTGCTGCATGCGTTCCTCGCTGGTGGAGGTGAGCTGCGTGACGGCGATCAGCAGGGGCCGGCTCCCGTCCGGCCGCGTGAGGCCTTCCAGCGCAGCGCGCATCATGTCGATGGTGCCGGCGGCGTGGACGTTGCAGATGTCCACGTCCAGCGCGGAGAGCACCTTCATCGCCTTCTTGACCGTGTTGGGGATGTCGTGGAGCTTGAGATCCAGGAAGACGGGGTGGCCGCGGCGCTTGAGTTCGCGGACGATGTCCGGTCCTTCGGCGTAGAAGAGCTCCATGCCGATCTTGACGAAGGGTTTACGCCTGTCGGTGAATGCGTCCAGGAAGTCCAGGGTCTGCTGCCTGCCTGCGAAGTCGCAGGCGATGATGACGTCTTTTGCCATTATTGTACGATACCGATAATATCTTGTAAGTTGTTGATTCTGAGGCTGTCCATCAGTGCCGGCAGGGCTTCTATAATCTCCGGGCAGGCCATGGGGTTGCGCAGGTTCTCCGCGCCCACCTGCACGGCCGTGGCGCCGGCCATCATCATTTCAATGACGTCCTCGGCGCGCCGCACGCCGCCGCAGCCCATCACCGGGATCCCGCAGGCGTGCGCTACCTGGTACACCATGCGCAGGGCGAGCGGGAAGACCGCGGGGCCGGAGAAGCCGCCCATCTTGTTGGCGATGACCGGCTGGCGCTTCTTGATGTCGATGCGCATGCCGAGCAGGGTGTTGATCAGCGTGATGCCGTCCGCGCCGGCGTCCTCGCAGGCCTTGGCGATGGCCACGATGTCCGTGACGTTGGGGCTGAGCTTGATGAAGACGGGCTTGTGGCGGACGACTTCGCGCACGGCCTTGGTGACGGAGGCTGCGGAAGCGGGGTCGGTGCCGAAGGCCATGCCGCCCGCGTGCACATTGGGGCAGGACACGTTGACCTCGATGAGGTCGATGTCCGGGCAGGCGTCGGCCTGCGCGCAGTTGTAAGCGTATTCCTCGACGGAGAAGCCGCTGATGTTGGCGATGATGGCGCCGCGATAGATCTTGCGGAGGGCCGGAGCCTTGTCGGAGACAAGCGCCTCGATGCCCGGGTTCTGCAGGCCCACGGAATTGATCATGCCGGCGGTGCACTCCGCGATGCGCGGGGTGGGGTTGCCGAAACGCGCATCGCGCGTGGTCCCTTTCAGGGAAATGCCGCCGAGCAGGTTGAGGTCGAAGCTGTCGGCGAGCTCCAGCCCGAAGCCGAAGGTCCCGCTGGCGGGAATGACCGGATTCTCCAGGCGGAGACCGCAGAGGCTGACGGAGAGGTCTTTGTTTACCATAGCACTTCCTCCTTGTCGAAAACGGGGCCGTCGGCGCAGACGCGCCGGGGGCCGGATGCGGTCTGGACGGTGCAGCCGTAGCAGAAGCCGGCGCCGCAGCCCATGCGCTCCTCGAGGCTGACATCGCCGGGAGAGTCCAGGGTCTTGCAGACGGCTTTCATCATGGGCAGGGGACCGCAGGTATAGAATCGGTCGAAGGCGGGCTTTGCCGCCGCGATGGCGTCGGTCACGAAGCCCTTCGTGCCCACGGAGCCGTCCATCGTGGCGATGTGCACGGGAATGCCGAGGGCCTTCAATTCATCGACCAGGCAGATTTCGTCGGCCTTGTTGAAGCCGAGAACCGCAGAGGCGCGCTTCCCGGCTGCGAGCAGTTCCTTCGCCAGCAGGTATAGCGGCGCCGCTCCCAGCCCGCCGCCGATTAAAAGAGCATCAGAACTACACTTCTCCGGATGGAACCCGAAACCCAAACCGGTGATGCAATTCGCGCGGGGGCGTTGTGCAGCCGGGGTGTCCAGGTATTTTTCGGGCGCTTTTTTCGCGCCCGGAAAAACCTGGACCCCAGGCGCGCCGGCCAGCAGTTCCAGCGATTCTCCTGGAGTCATCCCAGACATAATCTTCGTTCCTTCGCCGACGACCTTATAGTAAAGAACGACGCCATCGGGCAGCGAGTCGCTGACGGAAATCGGGCGGCGCAGATAGTAGCCGGGCACGGCGATATCCACGAACTGCCCGCTGCGGATCGCCACCGGCCCGTCCGTGCGCAGCACGATCCGGAAGGTGTCCCGTGCCACCAGCTCGTTGCTCTCGATCTTGAAAATGCGTTTCTGCATAGCTATGCTTGCCAGACGGGCTCACCGTCTTTAAGGGTCAGGATGATGCGGCTGCGGACGGGCTTGCCGGCGAAGGGCGTGGCCTTGCCGAGGGAGAGGAAGTCCGCGGGGTCGACGGTCCAGGCGGCGTCGGGATCGATGACCGTGAGGTCGGCGGGGGCGCCGGGGAAGAGCCCGCCGGGCAGGCGGAACGCGGCGCGCGGGCCGGAGGTCAGCGCCTCCACCACACGCTCCAGGGAGACCTTGCCGGGCAGGACCAGGTCGGTGTATAGCACCGCAAATGCCGTCTCCAGGCCCACGACACCCATCGCGCTGCCCTGCAGCCCGCGGGATTTCTCCTCGGCGCTGTGGGGTGCATGATCGGTGGCGACGGCGTCGATGGTGCCGTCCCGCAGGCCTTCGATGAGGGCCTCGCGGTCTTCGGCACGGCGCAACGGGGGATTCATCTTGAAGCGGCCGTCCTCCTGCAGATCGTCCTCGCAGAGAGTAAGGTAGTGCGGTCCCGTCTCGCAGGTCACGCGCACCCCGCGCGCCTTTGCGGCGCGGATCAGTTTCACACTCTCGGCGCAGGAAATGTGGCAGACGTGGTAGCGGCAGCCGGTCTGCTCCGCCAGCTGCAGGTCGCGCGCAATCTGGCCCCATTCGCTCTCCGAGCAAATGCCCTTGTGGCCGTGGGCGGCGGCGTAGCGGCCGTCATGGATGTAGCCGCCGTGCAGCAGGCGGTTGTCCTCGCAGTGCGCGGCGATGATGACGTCCTCGCGGGCGGCGGTCTGCATGGCGCGGAGCATCATGGCGTCGTCCTGCACGCCGCTGCCGTCGTCGGAGAAGGCGACGCAACGGTCCTTAAGGGCGGCGATGTCCACGGGTTCCAGCCCCTTGCGGCCGCGGGTGATGGCGGCGTAGGGGAGGACCTCGATGCAGGCGTCCCGGTCGATGATTTCCTGCTCCAGGGCGATCGTCTCCGGGCTGTCGGGGACGGGGTTGAGGTTGGGCATGGCGCAGACGGTCGTGTAGCCGCCGTGGGCGGCCGCCAGCGAGCCGGTGCGTATGGTTTCTTTGTAGCTTTGTCCGGGTTCGCGGAAGTGGACGTGGACATCGACGAATCCGGCGCTGACGAATTTTCCGCTGCAGTCGATGCGCTGCGCGCCGGAGGCCTCGACGATGTCGGGACCGATGGCGGCGATGCGGCCGTCACGCACGAGAATATCCCCCTTGCGGCGGCCTGAGCCGTCGATCATCCATCCTCCTTTGAGCAGGCAGTCTCCCATCAGTCGAGCGTCTCCACCCGGACATCCGGAATTTCAGAAAGACGTTCGAGCAGGGAGAGGGTGCTCTCTTTCTTCTTGATCAGCATGTTGACCTCTGCCTTGCAGGTGTCGCCCTGGCGGTTGAGGGAGAACCAGTTCACCTGCTTGCCCAGGGACTCGAGAGCGGTCGCGATGGTTTTCTCGTCCTTTCCGGACAGAGTGATGCTCACCTGGCGCTCGCCGAGTCTGGTGGTGAAGAAGTGCAGCAACGCCATGCAGACCAGGATCATGACGGTGCAGAGCACGCCCATTTCATAGAGGCCGCAACCGATACTCAGGCCCATGGCGCCGGTGACCCAGAGGCCGGCAGCCGTGGTCAGGCCGCTGACGTGCTTGTTCTTCATGATGATGCCGCTGCCCATGAAACCCAGGCCGCCTACGACGCCCGCGGCGATACGTGCGGCGTCGAACTTATCGGCACCGGAGAAGCCGTACTGGGAAATGATCATGAACAAGGCGGCGCCCATGCCCACCAGGAGGTGGGTGCGGATGCCGGCACCCTTGCCGTGCAGTTCGCGCTCATAGCCGATGGCGGCGCCGAGCAGGCCGGCGGCCACCATGCGGATGGGTAATTCTAATGCGAGTGTCATAGTTGATGTGATTTCCAAACGACAAAGATACGGAAAAATGCGTGAAAGTTATTAACAATGTGAGGCGTAAAATTGTCGATAACTTATCTTGCACGACGCGTGGGATTGTTGTAAATTTGCACCTTGTTAGTTCGCGTATGAAAGTCAGCATTATCATGGGATCCAAGAGCGACTGGGACGTCATGTCAGCCGCTTGCGAGACCCTCGAACAGTTCGGGGTCCCGTTCGAAAAAAAAGTCATCAGCGCACACCGTACACCGCAGTTTTTCTGTGATTACATGGCCACGGCCCGCGACCGCGGGGTGGGCATCGTAATCGCCGGTGCCGGCGGAGCCGCCCACCTGCCCGGCATGGCGGCGGCCCTGACCTCGCTTCCGGTGATCGGCGTCCCGATCAAGAGCAAGGCGCTGAACGGCCTGGATTCCCTGCTGTCCATTGTCCAGATGCCTTCCGGCATCCCCGTCGCGACCATGGCGATCGACGGGGCGAAGAATGCCGCCCTCTATGCGGTCGCCGTCCTCGCCCTCCAGGACCCCGCGCTTGCGGCCAAACTGGAGGATTTCCGGAAGAAACAGGCTGAAAAAGTCCTTCAAACCGAGATATAGCGTATGAATGCACATCGCATCTTCGTAGAAAAGTGTTCGGAGTTCCAGGTTGAGGCGCAGAGCCTCAAGAACGAGTTCAACGAAAACCTTTCTCTCTCGCTGCGTACCCTGCGGAGAAGTGCCGTTATACCGTCTTCGGCGAGGTGGTGACCGACACCGTGACGGATGAATGCCCGCTCGAGGGCAAGAAATTCCTGGCCGTGGAGTATATTCCCGGACAGTTCGACCAGCGGGCCTCCTCGGCCCTGGACTGCGTCCACCTGATCGATCCGGCCGCCGAGGTGCAGATCCGCTCCTCGCGCCTGCTCATCTTCGACGACGACCTCTCCGAAGAGGCGCTCGCCGCCATCCGCCATTACTTCATCAACGTGGTGGAATCCCGTCCCAAGGACCTCGGCCGCCTGCAGCCGGAAGGCAAGGCGGACGTGAAGCCGCTGGCTTCGCTGGCCGGGTTCACGAAGATGCAGCCGGCGGAGTACGCCGCTTTCTGCAAGGAATGGGGTCTGGCGATGAACACCGACGACCTCGCGGAGGTGGTGCGCTATTTCACGCAGGAGGGCCGCGATCCGTCCGAGACGGAGCTGCGCATCCTCGACACCTACTGGAGCGACCACTGCCGCCACACGACCTTCACCACCGAACTGACCGAGGTCAAGGTGGACAACTCCTTCATCAAGGAGGAGATTGAGGCGGAGTACCGCGAATTCCTGTCCGTCCGCAAGGAGCTGGGCCGCGAGCAGAAGAGCCTCTGCCTGATGGAGCTCGCCACAATCGGCGCCCGCGTGCTGCGCAAGCGCGGCCTGCTGGAGGACCTGGAGCAGAGCGAAGAGAACAACGCCTGCAGCATCTTCGTGGACGTGGAGGTGGACGGCAAGCCGGAAAAATGGCTCCTGCAGTTCAAGAACGAGACCCACAACCACCCGACGGAAATCGAACCGTTCGGCGGTGCCGCAACCTGCCTGGGCGGTGCCATCCGCGACCCGCTCTCGGGCCGCGCCTACGTCTATCAGGCGATGCGCGTGACGGGTGCCGGCGACATCACCGCCGCCGTTAAGGACACCCTTGCGGGCAAGCTCCCGCAGCGTATGATCAGCCGCAAGGCGGCCGCGGGCTATTCCAGCTACGGCAACCAGATCGGCCTCGCGACCACGCACGTGCGTGAGATCTACCATCCCGGCTACACGGCCAAACGCCTGGAAGTAGGCGCCGTGGTGGGAGCCGTCAAGGCGGAGAATGTCCGCCGCGAGAGCCCGGCACCGGGCGACGTGATCCTGCTGCTGGGCGGCCGTACGGGCCGCGACGGCATCGGCGGTGCCACCGGTTCCTCCAAGGAGCACACGGGCGCTTCGCTCGAGACCTGCGGCAGCGAGGTCCAGAAGGGAAATGCTCCCGAGGAGCGCAAGCTCCAGCGGCTCTTCCGCCGCCCGGACGTGACGCGCCTCATCAAAAAATCCAACGACTTCGGCGCGGGCGGCGTGAGCGTCGCCATCGGCGAACTTGCCCCCGGCCTGGACATTTATCTGGACCGCGTACCGACCAAATACAGCGGTCTGAATGCCACGGAGCTTGCCATCAGCGAGTCCCAGGAGCGCATGGCCGTGGTGGTGGAAGCCAAAGACCGCGCGGCCTTCGAGGCCCTGTGCGGCAGCGAGAACGTGGAGGTGACGCACGTCGCCGACGTGACGGACCGCGGCCGCATGCGGATGTTCTACCACGGCGGGACCGTGGCGGATCTCTCCCGTGAGTTCATCGACAGCGCCGGCGCGAAGCATTATTCCGCGGCGACCGTCGGGGCGGTCGAGGACATCGACCCCTTCCTTCGCGAACCGGCGGGGGAGAGCCTCCGGGAGAAGATGGTCGCGACCCTGTCCGACCCCAACGTGGCCTCCCAAAAAGGTCTCGTGGAGATGTTCGACTCCACCATCGGCCGCAGCACGGTGCTCATGCCCTACGGCGGCGCCCTGCAGGCCACGGAGACGCAGGTGTCCGTGCAGAAGCTCCCGGCCGACGGCTACACCGACACGGCGTCGATGATGGCCTTCGGCTACGACCCGTTCCTGTCCAGCTGGAGCCCGTATCACGGTGCGGCCTACGCCGTCGTGGACGCCTGCGCGAAGGTGGCCGCCGCGGGCGGAGATTACTCCCGGATGCGCTTCTCCTACCAGGAGTACTTCGAGCGCATGACCGCCGACCCGCACAGCTGGGGCAAACCGCTCTCCGCGCTGCTCGGCGCCCTGAAGATGCAGCTCGCCTTCGGCCTGCCGTCCATCGGCGGCAAGGACTCGATGAGCGGTACCTTCGAGCTACAACCGGGGTCCCCGGAAATTTCCAATTTCAGGGGTGGTCACATCAGCGTGCCGCCGACCCTGATCGCCTTCGGCGTGACGACGGTCGACGCCGGCCGCGTCATTTCCCCGGAACTCAAGTGGGAGGGCAACAAGCTCTACCTCATCAAGCATACCCCGCTCGCGAACCGCATGCCGGACACGGAGCAGCTGAAGCAGAACTGGGACTACGTCCATGAGCAGATCGCTGCCGGCAACATCGTGTCCGCGTGGGCCCTGGGCCGCGGCGGCGTGGCGGAAGGCCTCGCCAAAATGGCCTTCGGCAACCTCTTCGGCGTAGACGTCAAGCTCTCCGAGCGGGAGCTCTTCGACCTCGGATACGGCTCCATCCTGGTGGAGTCCGAAGCGGCGCTCGACTTCCCGCAGGCCCTGCCGCTCGGCGAAGTGACGCCCGGCGAGGACAGCCTGCTGCGCATCAACGGCGAGCGCATCTCCATCGACCGCCTGCTGGAAGCCAATGCCGGCAAGTACGCGAAAGTCTATCCCGCCCGCGTCCCCGCATCCAATCCGTCGTTGCCTGGTTTTGCCCGCAAATTTCAGAAGTTGCCGCAGAACGAGCCGGATCGCGATAGCGATTATCCGGCCATCCCCCTTGAGGGGGTGCAGGGGGTGACGGTTAGCGGACCGTGCGGGAGCCATGTGCGGTGGAGCGGTCCTCCGGTAGAGAAACCGCTGGTATATATCCCGGTATTCCCGGGCACCAACTGCGACTACGACACTGCCAAGGCTTTCCGCCGGGCGGGTGCCGACGTGGAGTTCGGCGTGTTCTGCAACCTCACGGGGGCGGACGTCCTCCGGTCCATCGACGAGATGGCGCGCGCCATCGACGGCTGCCAGATCCTGATGCTTGCGGGCGGTTTCTCCGCCGGAGACGAACCGGACGGCAGCGGAAAATTCATCGCCAACGTGCTGAACAATGCCCGCGTGGCGCAGGCCATCGAAGGCCTGCTGGAGCGCGGCGGCCTGATTCTGGGCATCTGCAACGGTTTCCAGGCGCTCGTCAAGAGCGGCCTGCTGCCGTACGGCCACCTCGGGATGGTCACGCACGAGAGTCCGACCCTGTTCCGCAACGACATCAACCGCCACATCTCCCAGATGGCCACCACGCGCGTGTCCACGACCCGCTCGCCCTGGCTCGCCGGGATGTCCGTCGGCGACCTGCACACCATCGCCGTCAGCCACGGCGAGGGCAAGTTCATGGTCTCCGAGGCCCTCGCGAAGGAGCTTTTCGCCAAGGGACAGGTGGCCTTCCAGTATGTGGATCCCTTCTCCGAGGAGGTCACGATGGAGGCGCCGTACAACCCGAACGGCTCCTACTACGCCATCGAGGGCATCATCAGTCCGAATGGCCAGATCCTCGGCAAGATGGGCCATACGGAGCGCTGGGAGCCGAACGTGTTCAAGAACATCGAGGAAGAGCTGTACCAGCCGCTCTTCGACAACGCCGTGAAATATTTCAAGAAAAACCAATTATAACGATGACAAAAGGTGAGCTCATCTTCGAGGGAAATGAGAAACAGGTCTTCGCGACCGACCATCCCGACCAGGTAATCTTCCGTTACAAGGATGTGACGGTGGCTTACAACAACGTGAAACGGGCCCGCTTCAAGGGCAAGGGCGCCCTGGACAACCAGATTTCGGCCATCCTGCTGGACTATCTGAACAAGAACGGGGTGGAGACCCACTTCATCCGGCTCATCAGCGACCAGGAGCAGCTCTGCCGCAAGATCGAGATCATCCCGCTGCAGGTGGTGGTGCACAACCGTATCGCCGGCTCGCTGGCGTACCGCCTGGGCGTCGAGGAAGGTTACCGCCACGCCAACACCATCGTGGACTTGCGCTACAACAACGACGAGCTGGAGGATCCGTTCATCAACCGCGACCAGGCCGTCGCCCTCCATCTCGCCACCTACCAGGAGCTGGACGAGATGTACAATATCGCCCGCCGCGTGAACGAGCTGCTCAAGCCGCTCTTCCACAAGGCCGGCATCGAGCTGGTGGACATGAAGATCGAGTTCGGCCGCGCCTCCGACACCGGCGCCATCATCATCTCCGACGAAATCAGTCCGGACACCTGCCGTCTCTGGGACGAGGCCACGGGGGAGCGCATGGACAAGGACCGTTTCCGCCTGGACCTGAGCCGCGTGGTGGAGAGCTACACCAATGTCCTGAACCGTCTGAAACAAGTTGTGGAGGCATAGGATATGGGATTGTTGGCAGTATGCGGCGTTCCGAGCGCCTCGACCTATATCTATTACGGCTTGCATAACCTGCAGCACCGCGGGCAGGAAGGCGGCGGCATCATCACCTTCGACAAGGACGGCGAGTGCCATCGCTACCGCGGCCAGGGCTTGCTGAGCGAGATTTTTACGAATGGAGAACTGAAAACCCTGCCGGGCGACATGGGCATCGGCAGCGTGAAATACGCCAATGCCTCCAAGGGCGGCCTGGACAATGTGGAGCCGCTCTTCTTCCGGCACCAGACCGGGGACTTCGCCATCGCGGGCGAGGGCAATCTGGTGAACGCCCGCCAGGTGTCCACCTACCTGGAGCGGCACGGTTCCATCTTCCAGACCGACACGGACAGCGAACTGGTGGCTCACCTGATCAAGCGGGGGAACAAGGAGAACCGTATCCTGACCATCATCAAGGCGCTGAACATGATCGAGGGCGGTTTCACCTTCGTGATCATGACGCGGAACCGTATCTACGCCTGCCGCGACAAATACGGCATCAAGCCTCTCTGCATCGGCAAGCTGGGCGACGGCTACGTGGTGAGCAGCGAATCCTGCGCCTTCGAGATCATGGGCGCGGAGTTCCTCCGCGACGTGGAGCCGGGCGAGATCGTGACCCTGGAGCCGGGCGGCATCAAGAGCAACCTGTATTCCCATTTCAACCGCCATCGCATGTGCGCGATGGAATACATTTATTTCGCGCGCCCCGACAGCGACATCGACGGCTGCAACGTACACGCCTACCGCAAGGAGGCCGGACGGCGCCTGTACCGCGAGAACCCGGTCGAAGCCGACATCGTGGTGGGTGTGCCCGAGTCCAGCCTCAGCGCGGCGATGGGCTTCGCCGAGGAGAGCGGCATTCCCTACGAGATGGGCCTGGTGAAGCACAAATACGTGGGCCGCACCTTCATCCAGCCGGTGCAGTCGCTCCGCGAACTGGGCGTGAAGATGAAGTTGTCCCCAGTACGGAGCATCGTCCGGGGCAAGCGGGTGGTGCTGGTGGACGATTCCATCGTCCGCGGTACCACGTCCCTCAAGATCGTCCGCATGCTCCGCGAAGCGGGCGCCACCGAGGTGCACGTCCGCATCGCCAGTCCGATGATGAAGTACACCTGCCATTACGGCGTGGACACCTCCACGCCGGAAGAGCTGCTCTGCTCGCACCGGACGCTCGAGGAGGCCTGCAAGGTCCTCGGTGCCGATTCGCTCGGCTACCTGAGCCCGGAATCCACGCGGGATTCCTGCTTCGGCTGCACGGATCCCTGCCAGGCATGCTTCACGGGCGAGTACCCGACCTTGCTGTACGATGATATGGTAGAAAACGATTAAATGATATGGCACAATCTTACGAAAAAGCAGGCGTGAACCTGGAAGCGGGCTACGAAGTGGTCCGCCGCATCAAGCAGCACGTCGCCTCCACGGCCCGTCCGGGCTCGATGGGAGGCATCGGATCCTTCGGCGGTATGTTCGACCTCGCCTCGCTCGGCTACAAGGAGCCGGTCCTGGTGAGCGGCACCGACGGCGTGGGCACCAAGCTCAAGATCGCCTTCGCGATGGACAAGCACGACACCATCGGCATCGACGCCGTGGCCATGTGCGTCAATGACGTGCTCGCGCAGGGCGCCGAGCCGCTCTTCTTCCTGGACTATGTGGCCCTGGGGCACAATGTCCCGGCCAAGGTCGAGGCGATCGTCGCCGGCGTGGCCGAGGGCTGCCGCCAGGCGGGCTGCGCCCTGGTGGGCGGCGAGACGGCCGAGATGCCCGGCATGTACGAAGGCGACGAGTATGACATCGCCGGCTTCACGACGGGCGTCGTGGAGAAGTCCAAGCTGATCGACGGCACCAAGGTCAAGGTGGGCGACGTCCTTGTGGGCATCGCTTCCAGCGGCGTGCATTCCAACGGCTTCAGCCTCGTGCGCAAGATCGTCGCCGACGGCAGCCACCATTATTCCGAGAAGGTTCCCGAGTTCGGCGGCCGTACCCTCGGCGAGGTCCTGCTGACCCCGACGCGCATCTATGTCAAGCAGGTGCTGGACGTCATCCGCCAGTGCGACGTGCACGGCGTGGCGCACATCACCGGCGGCGGCTTCGACGAGAACATTCCCCGCGTGCTGCGCGACGGCCAGGGCCTCGAGATCCGCGAGGGCAGCTGGGAAATCCTCCCGGTCTTCCAGATGCTGGAGAAATGGGGCAGCGTGCCGCACCGCGAGATGTTCAACATCTTCAACATGGGCATCGGCATGGTGCTGGTCCTCGACGCCGCGGAGGCGGACAAGGCCATCAGCATCCTGGCCTCCCATGGGGAGAAGGCTTCCGTCATCGGTAAGGTGACGGACCGGCCGGGCGTCAACATCATCCTGAAATGAAAAAGAAATTAGCGGTCTTCGCCAGTGGCTCCGGGACCAACTTCGAAGCCATCGCCCAGGCCTGTGCCGACGGGCGGCTGGACGCCGAAGTGGCCCTGATGGTCTGCGACAAGCCGGGTGCCGCCGTGGTGGCGCGCGCGGAGCGTTTCGGAATACCGAGCTTCGTGGCCAGCCCGAAGGAATTCGCCTCCAAGGCGGATTTCGAGCGGGAGATCATCCGGCGGATGGATGCGATCGGTATCGATTTGGTGTGCCTGGCGGGTTACATGCGCATCATCTCGGATGTGCTGCTGGAGGCCTATGGTGGCCGCATCATCAACATCCATCCTTCGCTCCTGCCGGCTTTCCGCGGCGCGCATGCCGTGGAGCAGGCCGTCGCGTACGGCGTCAAGGTCTATGGCATCAGCATCCATTGGGTGAACGCCGACCTGGACGGGGGCAAGATTATCGCGCAGCGTGCCTTCGAGTACGACGGCGACGATCCGGAGGAGGTGCACCGCCTCGGGCAGAAGATCGAACATACATTATACGTGGAAACCATACAGAAATTATTGAAACAGATATGAGAGCGTTAGTCAGTGTTAGCGACAAGACCGGGCTCGTGCCGTTCGTGCAGGGGCTCCAGGCATTGGGTTGGACCATCATTGCCACGGGCGGCACGCAGAAGCTGCTGGAGAGCAGCGGCGTGAAGACCGTGGGCATCAGCGAAGTCACGGGCTTCCCCGAGATCCTCGACGGGCGGGTGAAAACCCTGCACCCCAAGGTGCACGGGGGCATCCTCGCGCGCCGCGACCTGCCGGCCCACATGCAGACGCTCGCCGAGCAGGGCATCGAGACCATCGACCTGGTGTGCGTGAACCTCTATCCCTTCCGGCAGACCATCGCCAAGGAAGGCGTGAGCATGGAGGACGCCATCGAGAACATCGACATCGGCGGTCCGTCGATGGTGCGCAGCGCCGCCAAGAACTGGCGCGACGTGACCATCGTCTGCGATCCGAACGACTATGACCGCGTGCTGGACGAGCTCCGCGCCAACGGCAAGACCTCCGACGAGACGCGCCTGCAGCTCTCCGCCAAGGCCTATACCCACACGGCCGAGTACGACATGTGCATCTCTTCCTGGATGCGCAAGCAGGCCGGCCTGAACGAGAAACTCTTCCTGGAGTACGACCTCAAGCAGGGTCTCCGCTACGGCGAGAATCCCCACCAGGCGGCGAAGTTTTACGCGTCCATGCAGCCGGCGCCCTATTCCCTCGCTTTCGCGAAGCAGATCCAGGGCAAGGAGCTGTCCTACAACAACATCCAGGATGCCAACGCGGCGCTGAACGTGCTGCGCGACTTCTCCGACAAGCCCTTCTGCGTGGCGCTCAAGCACATGAATCCCTGCGGCGCGGCGGTCGGCGCCACCATCGAGGAGGCCTGGCAGGCCGCCTACGAGGCCGACAAGGTCAGCATCTACGGCGGCATCGTGGGCGTGAACCGCGAGCTCACCGCCGAGGTGGCCGCGGGCATGAAGCCCATTTTCCTCGAAATCGTGATCGCCCCGTCCTTCACGCCGGAGGCGCTGGAAATCCTTTCTGCCAAGAAGAATCTCCGCGTGCTGGAGGTGCCGATGGCCCCCGAGGCCGAGGCGCCGATGCAGTACGTTGGCGTGAACGGCGGCATGCTCGCGCAGCAGCTCGACACCGCCGTGGAGGCGGTGAAGCCGGAAATGTGCGTGACCAAGGTCCAGCCCACGGCGGCGCAGCTCGCCGACCTCGATTTCGGCTGGCGCATCGTCAAGCATGTCAAGTCCAACGCCATCGCGGTGGTGCGCGACAACCACACCATCGGCGTGGGCGCCGGCCAGACCAATCGCGTCGGCTCCGCCGAAATCGCCCTCAAGCAGGCGCAGGCGGCCGGATTCACCGAGGGGCTCATCCTGGCCTCCGACGGTTTCCTCCCGTTCGACGACACCGTGGCGCTGGCCGCGCAGTACGGCGTGACCGCCATCGTGCAGCCGGGCGGCAGCATCCGTGACGAGGATGCGATCAAGAAGGCCGACGAGCTCGGCATCACGATGCTCTTTACCGGAATCAGACATTTCAAGCATTAGTCGATATGGCAAAAGACAAGAAAGTGCTCGTAGTCGGCGGCGGCGGACGCTGCCACGCCATCGTGGACGCGCTCAGCCGTTCCCCGCAGGTGGCGAAGATCTGGTGCGCGCCCGGCAACGCCGGCATCGCCGCGCAGGCGGAGTGCGTGCCCCTGAAAGACACGGACGTCCAGGGCTTGCTCTCCTTTGCGCAGAAGGAGGGGATCGACCTCACGGTCGTGGGCCCCGAGGCGGCGCTGTCCGTCGGCGTCGTGGATGCCTTCCGCGCCGCCGGATTGAAGATCTTCGGCCACACGCAGGCGGCCACGCGCATCGAGAGCAGCAAGGAGTTCGCCAAGATCCTGATGGACAAATACGACATCCCCACGGCGGGCTACCGCAGTTTCGACGACTTCCAGGCGGCGCTGGACTACGTGAACGCCCGGCCTTTCCCGGCCGTGCTCAAGTATGACGGCCTGGCCGCCGGCAAGGGCGTGGTGATTGCCGCCGATGCGGCGGAAGCCGAGGCTGCGCTGCGCAGCATGCTGCTGGACGAGGCGTTCGGCAAGGGCCGCGTGGTGGTGGAGGATTTCCTGACCGGCCCCGAGTTTTCCTTCATGGCCTTTGTGGACGGGGAGCGCGTCTATCCGATGCCGCTCTCGCAGGACCACAAGCGCGCCTTCGACGGCGACAAGGGTCCGAATACCGGCGGCATGGGCGCATACACGGGCCTGCCGTTCATCATGGAGGAGGACCGCGCCTTCGCGCAGAAGGCCATTCTGGAGGCCACCGCAAAGGCGATGGTGGCCGAGGGCTGCCCGCTCTCGGGCGTGCTCTACGGCGGCCTGATGAAGACTCCGGACGGCATCAAGGTGATCGAATTCAACGCCCGTTTCGGCGATCCCGAAACCGAGGTGGTGCTCCCGTTGCTGGAGAGCGATATCTACGACATTTTCGAGGCCGTGGCGACCGGCCGCAAGGCGTCGGAGCCCGTTTGGCGGAACGCCGTGACGCTCGGCGTCGTGCTGGCCTCCAAGGGTTATCCCGGCTCCTATGAGAAGGGCGCCGAGATCCTCGGGACGGAGCAGGTGGACGCGAAGATCTACCACATGGGCACGAAGCGCGACGGCGACCGGCTGCTGACCAACGGCGGCCGCGTGATGATGGTCGTGGCCGAGGGAAAGAATGCCCGCGCCGCGCGGGAAAAGGTTTATGCCGAGATAGCCAAGATCCACTGCGACAATCTTTTCCACCGCCGCGACATCGCCCACTGGGCGCTGGACGGGAAGATCCTGGACGGCAAGGCGCTCGCCGCCTCCATCAAGGACGAGCTGCGTGACCGCGTGGGTAAGCTGGAAGTCAAGTACGGCCGCAAGCCGTCGCTGGCCGTCATCATCGTGGGTAACAATCCCGCGAGCCAGGTTTACGTGCGTAACAAGGTCAAGTCGGCCATCTACGTGGGCATGAATTCCCGTCTCATCACGATGGCGGAAGACACGTCCGAGGAGGCCCTCCTCAAGATGATCGACAGCTTGAACCGCGATCCGGAGGTGGACGGCATCCTGGTGCAGCTCCCGCTGCCCAAACAGATCGACGAGGCGCGCGTGATCGACGCCATCGCCCAGGAGAAGGACGTGGACGGCTTCCATCCGCTCAACGTGGCCGACCTCTGGCTCGGCCGCAAGTGCACCGTGCCGTGCACGCCGAAGGGTATCGTGCGGCTGATCGACGAGAGCGGCCTGGACCTGACGGGCAAGACCGCCGTGGTGGTCGGGCGCAGCAACATCGTCGGCAAGCCGGTGGCCAAGCTTCTGCTGGACCGCAACGCCACCGTGATCGTGGCCCATTCCCGTACGAAGGATCTCAAGCGCATCACGCTGCAGGCCGACGTGCTGGTCGTGGCCGTGGGCAAGGTGAACGTGGTCACGGGCGATATGGTGAAGCCCGGGGCCGTGGTGATCGACGTGGGCATGAACCGCGACGCCGAGGGCAAACTCTGCGGCGACGTGGACTATGTCACCGCCCGCCTGAACGCATCCTGGATCACCCCCGTGCCGGGCGGCGTGGGGCCGATGACCATCGCGATGCTGATGGAGAATACCGTGGAATGCTTCCTGGCGCGGATCGATCCGCAGTAGGATGGGGGAGTACCGCTATACTTTTCTGAAGTTCCTCAGGGACTGGGCGCTCATCATCGGCATGATTGTGGGCGCCTCCCTGTATCTGGTTTATCATGCCATTCCGGCCCTGCATTCCGCCGGGCCGGTGCTGGAAGGCGTTGCCAAAGAAGTGCAGCCCGTGCTGCTCTTCGTGATGCTTTTCCTGAGTTTCTGCAAGATCGAGCCGCAGCAGATGCGGCCGCACCGCTGGATGGGCTGGCTGCTGCTCGTACAGGCGCTGTCGTTCGTGGCGCTCTCGCTGCTGCTCATCTTCCTGCCCGGGATGCGGATGCGCGTGGGCGTCGAAGCCGCCATGCTCTGCATGATCTGCCCGACCGCCACGGCCTGCGCCGTGGTCACGGGCAAACTGGGCGGCAATATGGCCGGCGTGGTGACGTATACCGTGCTGATCAATCTGCTGGTGGCGGTGCTGGTGCCGCTGATGGTGCCGCTGATTTACCCGACCGCCGGGTTGAGTTTCGGCGAAGCCTTCCTGCGCATCCTCGCGAAGGTGTTCCCGCTGCTCATCCTGCCCTGCCTGTCCGCGTGGCTGGTGCGTTACCTGCTTCCGAAATTCCATGCCTGGCTGATGCGTTTCCCGAACCTGTCGTTCTATATCTGGGCGGTCTCGCTGACGCTCGCCATCCTGATGAGTACGCGCGCCATCGTGCAGAACCGTTCCGGAGTCGTGGTGCTCTGGGAGATCGGCGCGACATCGCTGCTCAGCTGCATCTTCCAGTTCTGGCTCGGCCGCCTCATCGGCCGCCGCTACAAATGCCCCATCTCCGCGGGACAGGCCCTCGGCCAGAAGAACACCGTCTTCGGCATCTGGATGGGTTACACCTTCCTCGACCCCGTCACCTCCGTCGCCGGCGGCTTCTACAGCATCTGGCATAATGTCTACAATACTTGGCAGATGTACCGGAAGCGCAAGCGCGACGAGGCCAAAGCGTCATCCCGGACTTGATCCGGAATTGCCTCTCAATCTGCCGCTCGCTGTGAGCTGTAATCTATTGAACAATAGTAGATTATAGTTAAATACTACCCCGTTTTCAGGGGGAGTATAAAACTATAATAACTCAACACCCAACATCTTCCATCTCACAACGCGCTGTTTTTTATAACCTATTATGTCTGAATGCTTTGTGAGAATAACCAGGTACTTTGGACCCCGCTTACTTTAGCAAGTGTTTAGCCAACAATCATTTACAAAATACAAGCAGTTCGCCAAGGCCAGCATGGTAGTTAGAGGCACCAGCGGATCGGCCGACCCCGGGTATTTGGCTGAAGGTCAAATACGGAAAGGGGTTTAAGGCCGCAAAGGGTCATAGGGGGCGGAGCCCCCTTCATAGATAGGTCCGGGGGGTTAGCCCACCGGCTGTCAGGTTGCTACGCGATCTTCGCTTCGATATAGCGGATGATGTCGTCGATGGTTTCGAATTCGCGCAGGTCGTTGTTGGGGATGCGGATGCCGAAGCGCTCCTCCACGGCGGAGATGAGCTCGATGAACACATAGGAGTCCATGCCGGATGCCGCCCGGAAGGCCTGCGTCGTGTCGACGTCCTCCACCGGGAATTCCACGTAGTCCTGGAGGGTGTCCAGGAACAATTTCTTCACTTCACTGTTTTCCATATTTATTTCAGGCTGATTCCTTCTCCGGAGCAGACGGTGGGCAGTCCGGCCCGCTTGATCTTGCGGGTGGACGTCTTCTCGTAGCCGGATGCGGGGAGTTCAACATATTCGATCTGCTTGTAGTCGGGGAGCAGGGCGTTGACCCGCTTCATGGCCGCGGTGATGGCCCCGCGGTCGGCGCGCTGGGCCTCGTCGGGGATATAGATTCCGGCGCAGAGGACGTCGCGCGTGGCGTTGCCGACGCGGTACTCGGCCTGGTAGACTACGATGTCCTCGGCAAAGTCAAGGTTGGTTTCGATGATATTCTCGACTTCCTCCGGGCAGATGTTCTTGCCGCTGGGCAGCACGATCGTGTTCTTTTTGCGGCCCATCAGGAAGATGCGTCCCTGTGCGTCGATGCGCGCGCTGTCGCCCGTGTTGAAGAAGCCCTCGGCGTCGAAGACGGCGGCCGTGGCCTCCGGATCCTTGTAGTATTCGCGGAAAACGCTCTTGCCGCGCACGCAGAGGTCGCCGATGCCGTTCTCGTCGGGGTTGGCGATTTTTACCTCCAGGCCCGGGCAGGCCTTGCCCACGCTGAGGTGCTCGGAGAGGGTGTCGGAATTCATCGAGATGAGCGGACCGCACTCCGTGATGCCGTAGCCGTTTTCAATGCGGATGCCCAGGTCGCTCATACCCTTGATGACATTCGGATTGAGCATCGAACCGCCGCTGATGATCATGTCAAGCTTGCCGCCGAAGGGCTCGTAGATGTCTTTGAACATGCTGTGCGTCTTGTCGATGCCGAACTTGCGAAGCAGGTTGGAAATCTTGATGCCCTTTTTGAGCTTCTCTTCCTTGCCGGCCTTGCGGGCATTGGCCCAGATGTTCTTGTAGAACGCGTTGAGGATCATCGGGACGATGGTCGTGATGGTGGGCTGGTGTTGCCGTTGACGTAGGTCAGGCGGCCGCTGCCGATACGCGTCATGATGTGCGTGTTGATCTCCGTGGCGTGGTGCATCGGCAGGACGCTCATGGAGGTATTCTCCTCATCTGTGGCCCGGACGGCATCCATGCAGTTGACCATGTTGGCCGCCAGGTTGGCGTTCGTCAGGACGACGCCCTTGTTCGCACCGGTGGTGCCGCTGGTGAAGAGGATCTTCGCGGGCGCGTCGAGGTCGAGTTCTTTCACGCGGTAAGGGCCCTGCGGGCCGATTTCGCGGCCGCGGGCAAGCAGGTCGTCATAGAACAGCGCACCATCCATCTTGCGGTCGATGGTGATGAAGGTCTTCAGCCGCGGGCAGTCGGCCTGGATGCTGAGCAGCATGGGGAGCTGGTCGGTGCCGCACAGGACGGCGTCCGCATCGCATTTGGCGAGCAGCGTGGCGAGCAGCGTGGCCGGGGCGTTGACGTCCACGGGCGTGACGACGCCGACGCCGCTGGAGATGCAGATGTCGGCGATGACGTAGCGGACGCAGTTCTCGGACACGATGGCGATGTGCTTGCCGCCGAGACCGGCGTCCAGCAGGCCGTCGCCGAGGCACATCACTTCCTCGTAGAGCTCTTCGGAATTCCAGTATTTGATTTCTTTCTTCTCATCGAGTTCCGCGAGGATGGGTTGTTTGGGGAGCTGGTCTTTGAGGCGGCCCAGCATGTCGCGGATGCTCTTGTAGTCGCCGTCGCGCAGCAGGCGCTTGGCCTGATGCTGGCGTTCGGTCAGGTATAGACTGTCTTTTTTCATATTTTAGAATATTTCTCCCAGCGGGGTGGCCGGCTTGTCAAGGACGGTCTCGACCACGTGGATAAACAGGTTCTGGAATTCGATCAGCTGCCCGGGGGTGACCATCTTCGTCTGGATGTCGTAGTTGACCGAGATTTCGTTGGTGTCGACGTCGTGCATCATGGCGAGGTAGGTAACCAGGGCACCCTTGCCGTTGGACCATACCTGCAGGCGCACGCCTTCGGGATTCTTGACCGGAATGTAGGAGAAGCAGTAGTTGTAGAGCTGGCTCAGCATGGAGTAGTTCCACACTTTGTGCTGCATGGCCTCGCATTCAAGGTAGGAGAGGCGCGTGTGGCGGTACATCTCGGTCGTCTCGGCGTTCAGGGCGGCGATGTTCTCGTCAAAGGACCGGGCATAGTCCACGGTCGTGTAGACGGACAGGCTCTGCACCTTGGTACCGGCGGCCTTGCGGTCGGCGACCGTGGCGCGGCAGTTCATCAGCTCGAGGGGTGTCTGGTACGGGGCGCGGCCGTTGCGCAGCGAGCAGGCGATGGCGTAGGTGTAGAAGAAGAAGGTGTTCAGTGAAATCTCGTGCTCCTTGCACCACTGCTCCGCGCGGAGCGTGACGGCGGCCGGGATGACGAAGCGGTAGCCCTCCGTGTCGCAGCGGATGAACAGGTAGGGGAGGGAGATGTTGCCTTTCTTCTTGTATTTCAGCCAGCGGTCGCTCTCGTCGCCGTGGATGCCGCAGTACAGGGGGCGCTCGGCATGCGTATGCTCGTAGTATTCCTGGAAGAAGCTGCGGTCTTTCTCGGTGGCTTCGGCGTTGGCGCGGTACTCATTGTCCTTGCGGATCACGTCTTCGAAACTGCCCGGTGCGGGCGGGAGTTCGCTGCCGTTGCTGAGGGCCGTGTAGATGGCGCTCAGGTCGGTGACCAGCACGCCGATGCCGTAGGTGTCGGCGACATAGTGGCTGATCTTGATGAAGACCATCTGCTCGCCGGAGGCATTGACGGCGAAGACCGCCTTGAATGTCTGACCTTTGGTCATGTCCAGGCCCTTGCGGCGGAAGCGGCGGACCCAGGCTTCCATCTGGGCCGTGGTGTCGAAGCGTACGGTGGAAACCTTGCCCAGCTTGCGGGACGGCTCGAAGAACTGGTGCATCTCCTTGCCTTCCTTGACGAAGGTCAGGCGGAGGCAGTCGTTGCGGTCGATGAGTAACTGGAGGGCTTTCAGCATGCGTCCCTCGTCGAATCCCTCATCGAAGGTGACGGAGAAAAGGATGTTGGCGACGCGCTTGAAGAGGGCGTACTTGGTCTGCAGGTGGATAATGTCCTGCGAGTAGTTGAATGAATAGCGTTGAGGCTCCATTATCATTTGTGTTTTTGTATCCATTTTTGAAGGGACTGGAAGTCATTGCGGTCCATGACGCTGGGACTCTGGCAGGCGCGGTAGCGCGACAGGGCGTATTCGGCCAGGGCCAGCGCTTCCTCGCGGTCGGACATCGCCCCGAGGGATTTGGACGACCAGGGAAGGGTCTGCTGCATGCCGTCGGCCAGGGCGTAGCGGTCGATGTTGGCGCTGCCTTTCATCTTCTCGAGCTTGTTGCTGTGGTCGGCCGCCTGCGATGCGCGCTTGTCCGCGCTCCAGTTGCGCTCGTACAGCAACTCGATGAGATACAGGTGCGTGATGACCCGGGGTTCGCCGGCAGGCACGTTCAGTGCGGCCGTGCGGGCGAAGTTGATCGCGGCGTCGTTGGACTTGAGGGGATGGCTGTAGTAGAGCTCCGCGAGGGCCTGCCAGGCCTCGGACAGGCGGGGGCTCAGGCTGTTCAGGACCTTGGTCAGATCTTTCGTTATTGCGGGTACGGCTTTCGCCTGCTCCATCATGGGGTGGGTCTGGCATTCGCGGCCGACATTGGCGCAATGCCACATGTAGCACTGCGGCTCCCGGGGATTCTCCTGGATAGCCTGTTCAGCATAATTGACGCCCTGGGTGAATATCTCGCGCCGCTTCATTTTGTCGGTCTGCTCTTCGCCCAGCATGTATTCCACACGCGACAGGCGCCAGAGAACGTTGGCCTTCTCGGTGCTGTTTTCGGCCTGCGGGAGCATCTCCAGCAGGGTCTTCTCGCAGGCGCTGTAATCACCACCGTGCGTAAACGCTTTGTCTACAGACTGAAACTGCAGAGCCAGCAGGGGAATCAGGATAAGTGTCTTAATCATAATATTAAGGCAAATTTACAAAAACTTCGCCACTTGCCCAAATAGGCGGTCCAGCGGAGTCTCGGAGTCGGCCAGCACGGTCTCCAGGACGCGGATATAGCGGTTCTGGAAATCGACGAGCTGCAGGGGTGTGACCATACGCGTCTGGACGTCGTAGTTGACAAAGATCTCGTTGCGCGTCATGTCGTGCATCAGGGCCACGTAGGTGATCAGCGCGCCCTTTCCATTGCTGTGAAGCTCGAGCTGAACACCTTCGTGGGAGATGAAGGGGATGTAGGAGAATCCGGAGCAGTTGAGCATGTCGAGCATGGAGAACTTCCAGGAATCGTGCTGCATGATTTCCCCCTCCAGGTAGCTGAGGCGGGTGTGGCGGTAGAGTTCTTTCTGTTCCTCCGACAGCGTGGTAGTATTAGCGAGGAAGCCCTTCCCGTAATCAATATCCGTACAGACGGCCATGCCCTGGGCTTTGGTGCCGGCTGTCCTGCGGTCCGCCAGGGAACCGCGGCAGTTGAGAATCTCCACGTTGCAAAGCCGCGTTTCGCGCTCGTTGAGCAGCGAGAGAGTCAGGGTGAATCCCATGAAAAACAGGGTGTTCAGAGAGATGGTGTGCTCCTCGCACCACGCTTCCGCCTGGCGGGTGAGGGCGGAGGGGATGACGAACTGGAGGGGGTACGTATCGCAGCGGATCATCATCATGGGGATGGAGAATTTCCCCTTGCGCTTACACTTGAGCCATCGGTCGTTCCTGATGCCGTGCGTGCCGCAATATACAGGATGGTTGCCGTGCAGATTGAAGAAATAGTTATGGAAGAATTCCTTGTCGCGTTCCGTAGCGGCGGTGTCTTCCCGATATTCGTTGTCCTTGCGGATGATCTCTTCGAAACTGCCGGGCGCGGGCGGGAGCTCTTTCCCGTCGCGCAGCGCGTGATAGATGCCCATCAGGTCTTCGGCCAGGACACCGATGCCGTAGGTGTCCGCCGCGTAGTGGCTGATCTTGCAGATCACCATCTGCTTGCCTTCCGGATTCACGGCGAATACCACACGGAGCACATCGCCCTTGGCGAGATCGGTCGGCTTGCGCCGGAAGCGGCGGAAGAAGGCCTCATATTGTCCGTTCGTCTCGAAACGGAGGGAGGGAATCTTGCCGGGCTTGCGCTCCGGCTCGAAGTACTGCATCGTCTCCTTGCCCTGCTTGACGAAACGGAGGCGGAGGCAGTCGTTGCGCTCGTAGAGTTTGTCGAGCGCCTGTCTCATCAGCGCTTCGTCGAAACCATCGTTGAAAGTGAGGGAAAAGAGTATATTCAGGACGCGTTTGAAAAGCGCGTATTTGCTTTGCAGCCGGATGACGTCCTGCGAGTAAGTGAAATGGTAAAAGTTCATGGTAAAAATCGATTCAAAGTTACGAAATCCGGAAATACGTGACTAATTTCGTGCCGAATTATCCTGTATTTTGATAAAAATGCTATATTTGTGACGGTTCTTTCTGTTTTGTGACAGAATTTGCCTGAATTGTATTTCGTCACACACGCAATCCGTATGCTTCCTCCCATCTTCCGCCGCTACACGAACGAGCTTTGGTACATCTTCCACGCGCCGTTCTTTTTCTTTGTCTTCATGGTGGTCTGGATGCCTTTCCGCAGCGAGACGGATCTTGACATGGGGCGTTCGCTGTTCATGTTCAATGTCACGATGATGATGTGCATCATTATCGTCACGCTGCTCCTGACCCGGACGCTTCGATTCCTGCTTGCCCGCTTCCTGAACCGGAACTGGTGGCAGCTGCTGGCCTGGTGTGTCATGGAACTGACGGTGATCACGTTTTTCCTGGCGCTCTACCTCTACCTGATGGACACGTCCGTGCCGTATTCGCACTGGCTCCCGCGCTGCCTGGAGTACAGTTTCCTGGTGCTTGTCTTCCCGTATCTGGCCGTCACGGGTGTGTGCGCGCTCGTGGCCGCGTACCAGACACCGGCGCGGGAGCGGGACCTGGTCCGTTTTGCGGATGCCAGCCGCCAGGTCCGCCTGGTGCTGCTCAAGGATGTCATTTTATATGTCAAGGCGCAGGAGAATTATGTCCGGATCTATTATCTTGACAGCGGGAATGTGAAGGACTATACGATTCGCTCGACGATGCGGGCCATCACGCCGCTGATGGAGCACTACGGCTTCTTCCGCTGCCACAGGTCCTATTTCGTGAATCCCGCGCACATTGTGGCCCTGCGCCGTGACCGGGACGATGCGTTCAGCGCGGAGCTGGACGTTCCCGGCACCGCGCTGCCCATCTCCAGGCGCGTCTACCAGGAACTCACGCAAAAGTTGTAGGATTGTTAATAACTTTTTTTGTAGGGGAGGGCAATTTTTCATAACTTTGTCAGTCAAATATAAGTCCCTCCGCTATGTCCTTTATTGATGAAAGAATCGCCCTGGAAGGCTTGACTTTTGACGATGTACTCCTGATTCCGGCGTACTCCGAAGTCCTGCCGCGGGAAGTCTCCCTGCAGACGCGTTTTTCCCGCAACATTACCCTGAACATCCCCATCGTGTCCGCCGCCATGGACACCGTTACCGAAGCGCCGATGGCCATCGCCCTGGCAAGGGAAGGAGGCATCGGCGTGATTCATAAAAATATGGGTATTGCCGCGCAGGCCGCCGAGGTCCGCAAGGTGAAGCGCTCGGAGAACGGGATGATCAGCGACCCCGTCACCATTAATCAGGACCAGACGGTGGGCGAGGCCCTCAGGCTGATGAGTGAGAACCACATCGGCGGCATCCCCGTGACCGACGCCGAGAAGCACCTGGTGGGCATCGTGACCAACCGCGACGTCCGTTTCCAGGAGGACATGGACGTGCTGGTGCGCGACGTGATGACCTCGCAGAACCTGGTCACCATCCCGGATACCCGCACGGACCGCGAATACGTGAAATCCATCCTGCAGAAATATAAAGTGGAGAAGCTCCCGGTCGTGGATGCGAAGGGCCACATCGTGGGCCTGATCACCTACAAGGACCTCATCAAGGAGCGCCTGCATCCGGATGCCTGCAAGGACGCCAAGGGGCGCCTTCGCGTGGCGGCCGGCATCGGCATCACCCCGGACGCGCTGGACCGCGTGGCTGCGCTCTATGCCGAAGGCGTGGACGCCGTGGTTCTGGACTCCGCCCACGGACACAGCAAGGGCGTCATCGACCTGCTGAAGAAGGTCAAGAAATCCTACCCGTCCCTGGACGTGGTGGTGGGCAACGTGGCCACGGAGGAAGGCGCACGCGACCTGGTCAAGGGCGGCGCGGACGGCGTCAAGGTGGGCATCGGCCCCGGCTCCATCTGCACCACGCGCATCGTCGCGGGTGTGGGCGTACCGCAGTTGAGCGCCATCTGGAATGCCTCCCAGGCCCTCAAGGGCACGGACGTGACGCTGATTGCCGACGGCGGTCTCCGCTATTCAGGTGACGTCGTCAAGGCCCTCGCGGCCGGCGGCGACTGCGTGATGTGCGGCTCCATGTTCGCCGGCACGGAGGAGTCCCCGGGCGAGACCATCATCTACAGCGGACGTAAATTCAAGGCCTACCGCGGCATGGGTTCCATCGACGCGATGGCGGCGGGTTCCAAGGACCGCTATTTCCAGGACGACAAAGTCGAGCTCAAGAAACTCGTTCCCGAAGGAATCGTCGGCCGCGTGCCGTACAAGGGAACGCTCTCCGAGACGGTTTACCAGCTCGTCGGCGGCCTTCGTTCCGGCATGGGCTACTGCGGCGCGAAAGACCTCCAGACCCTCAAGCAGGCCAAGTTCACCCGCGTGACGGCCAGCGGCATGGCAGAAAGCCACCCGCACGATATCACCATTACCAAGGAGACCCCCAACTACTCCCGCGGTGAATAAGATCCTGATTCTCGATTTCGGCTCCCAGGTGACTCAGCTGATCGGCCGCCGCCTCCGGGAGCTGAATGTATTTTGCGAAATCTATCCTTACAATAAGATCCCGGCCCTGGATGAGTCTGTCCGGGGCGTGATCCTGTCCGGCAGTCCCTGCTCCGTGCGGGACGCCAACGCGCCGCAGGTGGACCTGTCCCTGTTCAAGGGCAAGCTGCCGCTGCTGGGCATCTGCTACGGCGCCCAGTACCTCGCGCACCGCTGCGGCGGCTGCGTGGAGGGCTCCATTGCCCGTGAATACGGCCGCGCGATGCTGTATGTGGTGCGGCCGGATTCCCCGCTGATGCAGGGCGTGAGTCCGCATTCCCAGGTGTGGATGTCGCACGGCGACACGATTTCCCGGCTCCCGGACGGGGGCGAGGTGATCGCTTCCACGCCCGACGTGGCCAACGCCGCGTTCCAGATCGCGGGCGAGCAGACCTATGCGGTGCAGTTCCATCCGGAGGTGTTCCATACGGACGAAGGCTCGAAGATCCTGGCCAACTTCGCGTTGGGCATCTGCGGCCTGGCGGGCGACTGGACGCCGGATTCGTTCATAGAGACGACGGTGGCCGCCCTGCGCGCGCAGATCGGCGACGACAAGGTCATCCTGGGCCTGAGCGGCGGCGTGGACTCGACCGTGGCCGGCGTGCTGCTCAACAAGGCCATCGGCCACCAGCTCACCTGCATCTTCGTGAATAACGGCCTGCTCCGCAAGAATGAGTACGAAGACGTGCTGGAATCTTACCGCGGGATGGGCCTGAACGTGATCGGGGCGGATGCCTCGAAGGAGTTCCTCTCCGAGCTCGCCGGCGTGAGCGATCCCGAGCAGAAGCGCAAGATTATCGGCCGCCTCTTCGTCGAGACCTTCGACAAATACGCGAAGCAGATAGAAAACGCCCGCTGGCTGGCGCAGGGAACCATTTATCCCGACGTCATCGAGTCTGCCGGCATACCGGGCATCGCCTCCAAGATCAAGAGCCACCACAACGTGGGCGGCCTGCCGGAGCAGATGAATCTCAAGATCGTGGAGCCGCTGCGCATGCTCTTCAAGGACGAGGTGCGCCGCGTGGGCCGCGCCCTCGGCATCAAGGAGGAGCTGGTGGGCCGGCATCCTTTCCCGGGTCCGTCCCTGGCGGTCCGCATCCTCGGCGACATCACCGAAGAGCGGCTGCGCGTGTTGCGCGAGGCGGACGACATCTTCATCCGCGGGCTGCGTGCCTACGACTGCACGGACATGGGCTTCCCGTCCGCGTCCGACCCGCGCGTGATGGCGACGAATCTCTACGACGCCATCTGGCAGGCGGGCGTGATCCTGCTGCCGGTCAAGAGCGTGGGCGTGATGGGGGACGAGCGCACCTATGAATGCCCGGTGGCGCTGCGCGCCGTGGTATCCACGGATGCGATGACAGCCGACTGGTTCCATTTCCCGTACGATTTCCTCGCTGACGTCAGCAACGAGATCATCAACAAGGTGCGGGGCGTGAACCGCGTGGTCTACGACATTTCGTCGAAACCGCCGGCAACGATTGAGTGGGAATAACATATTAATACATAACACACTATGGCTACAGGCAACGTTCGTCCGGCGGATATGGAGCGCATCACGACTCCGGCGCTGGCCCAGAAATTCATCGAAGAACAGATTAAGGAACTGCGTGCGCAGATCGGCGACAAGAAGGTGCTGCTGGCGCTGTCCGGCGGCGTGGATTCGTCCGTCGTGGCCGCCTTGCTGATCAAGGCCGTCGGCAAGCAGCTGGTCTCTGTGCATGTCAATCACGGACTGCTGCGCAAGGGCGAGCCCGAGCAGGTGATCCGCGTGTTCCGCGACGAGCTGAACGCCAATCTGGTCTATGTCGACGCCGTCGACCGTTTCCTGGACAAGCTGGCCGGCGTGGCCGACCCCGAGCAGAAGCGCAAGATCATCGGTGCGGAATTCATCCGCGTGTTCGAGGAGGAGGCGCGCAAGCTGGAAGGCATCAGTTTCCTGGCCCAGGGCACAATCTATCCGGACATCATCGAGTCCGGCCCCGTCAAGAGCCACCACAACGTGGGCGGCCTGCCCGAGGACCTGAAGTTCGAGCTCGTGGAGCCGATCAAGCTGCTCTTCAAGGACGAGGTCCGCGTGGTGGGCAAGGAGCTGGGGCTCCCCGACAACATGGTCTACCGCCAGCCGTTCCCGGGTCCCGGCCTGGGCGTCCGCTGCACCGGCGCCATCACGCGCGACCGCCTCGAGGCCCTGCGCGAAAGCGACGCCATCCTGCGTGAGGAGTTTGCCAAATGCGGCCTGGAAGGCAAGGTGTGGCAGTACTTCACCATCGTCCCGGACTACAAGTCCACGGGCGTCAAGGACAACAAGCGCAGCTGGGACTGGCCGGTCATCATCCGTGCCGTCAACACCCGTGACGCGATGACCGCCACCATCGAGGAGATCCCCTACAAGATCCTCCACCACATCACCCAGCGCATCATCACGGAGGTGCCGGGCGTCAACCGCGTGCTCTACGACCTGACCCCGAAGCCGACGGGAACCATCGAATGGGAATAATTCAATCACAATAGCATTATGGCTCAAATACAAAAAGACCAGGCAATTTATGATGCCCGTGCGCTCGGTACGGGCAGGATGACCGTCCTGGGTCTCCAGCATCTCTTTGCGATGTTCGGGGCCACCGTCCTCGTTCCGGTGATCACCGGACTTTCCGTTTCCGTGACCCTGCTTTTCGCGGGCTTGGGTACGCTGCTCTTCCACTTGCTGACCAAAATGAAGGTTCCGGCTTTCCTCGGCTCTTCATTCGCTTTCCTCGGCGGGTACGCCGCCGTGGCGCAGATGGGTGCGGACAAGGGACTTGACCTGGCGCATTCGCTGCCGTATGCTTGCATCGGCGTGTTCTTCGCGGGGCTTTTGTATTTCGTGCTGGCGGGCCTTTTCGCCGCTTTCGGCGCCAAGAAGGTGCTCCGCTTTTTCCCGCCCATCGTGACGGGCCCGATCATCATTGCGATCGGTCTGACCCTGTCCGGTTCCGCCATCCAGAACTGCAGCCAGAACTGGTGGATCGCCGTGCTGGCGGTGGCCATCGTCGTGGTCTGCAACATCTGGGGCAGGAAGATGATCCGGATCGTGCCGATTCTGCTCGGCGTGGTCGGTTCATACGTCGTGGCCGCGTGCTTCGGCCAGGTGGACTTCAGCGGGGTGAAGGACGCCGCCTGGGTGGGTCTGCCGTTCAAGTGGGGCGATACGGCTTTTGCCGTGTTCAAGAATCCGGACTGGGGCCTGGTCGTCGCCGCCATCATTGCCATCCTGCCGATTTCGCTCGCCACGATGGTCGAGCACATCGGCGACATGTGCGCCATCTCCTCCACGACGGAAATCAACTATCTTGAGGATCCGGGCCTGCACCGCACCCTGATGGGTGACGGTCTCGCCACCGCGCTGGCCTCCCTGTTCGGCGCGCCGGCCAATACGACCTACGGCGAGAATACGGGCGTGCTCAACATCACCAAGGTGTTCGACCCGCGCGTGATCCGCATCGCCGCCTGCTTCGCCATCGTGCTGGCCTTCTGCCCGAAGTTCTCCGCGCTCATCGGTGCGATGCCCGCCGCGACCATCGGCGGTGTGTCCCTGGTGCTCTACGGTATGATTTCGGCCGTCGGTGTGCGCAACATCGTCGAGAATCAGGTGGACTTCACCTCTTCCCGCAACCTCATCATCGCAGCGCTCATCCTGGTGCTCGCCATCGGTATCAAGTATGGTGCGAATGATGCCATCGACCTGGGCTTCACCAAGCTGAGCGGTCTGGCCGTCGCGGCCCTCGTGGGTATCTTCCTGAACGCCATCCTGCCGGGCAACGACTACGAGTTCGGCAAGGGCGATCCCGGAGACATCTCCGTCAACTTCGGCCCCCGCACCGAAGTAGAAAAGAAGAAGTAGTTCGGTTCGGCGCCAGCCAAAATATCCCCCCGAAAGCAAAAAACACACCGTTCGGTAAATGCTTTCGGGGGGATATTTTGGCTGATCGCAACCCCGTTATTCGCCGGCCCCCGTCCCGTCATTCGCCGGCTCCGACTGGCGAATCTCCTGCCGCCGGGATCAAAATGGGGTGCTGGTGTGCCCGGGGAGCGAAAACTCGGCGTCCCGGGCGCAAATCAGGCTTCCAGCGTGCCCGGCAATCCTGGGGGTGGCTCTGGCAGGACGGTTTTGCCTATCATCTGATAATTATCTTCTTAACGAGTATCATTTTATCACCCTGTTTACGGTAATGAACGCGGATGCTATCTGTGAAGTCAACTTTGTAATCAACGTGAGTACTGTCTGAGAGCGCGAAGGATCCATCACGCTGCCGACGATACTTCAACATGTTGCCGCCGAGGATGACTCCATAGTACTCATGCTGCGTAATGGATTTCTCGGAAGCGTTGAATTCACTCATATCGCAGATAGCATAGAAAGGCACATCAGTTCTCTCCGTTCCATCTTGCTCGTAGACATGATAGCCATTGGTCCCTCTCGTTCCGTAGAAGGGTTCCCGAACAAGCAACTCCTTCTGGCCATCGAAGTCCACGTCGGAGAAGAAGATGGTGCAATTCTCGGATATCACCTTTCCGGCAGGTAATGGTGTCGGCTTAATCTTAACCGTTTGACCAGGCCGGAATGATGTTTCGTAACTGAAGTGATCCTCCGAGAAATCATCAATTTCCACCGCGAATTCAGTATTTCCTTTCTTGAAATGGAGTTCTGCCGGGCCAAAGTGCTTCAACATCTCCCCATCGGCATCAGGATACATATCCACCGTGACCTCAAACCCGTTTATGGGCTGTGTGTACACGATGTGGACGACGTTTTCTTCTTCCTGTTCTCGCTCAGCAGGTGTTATCATAGCGTTTCGATCCTCTTCCGGAACCTCATAGGTCGATAGATCTACGTATTCTGGAGATTTCCGAAGCTCTTTCAGATCATCGGGCATATATTCGAGCACAACCTGGCTGGGAGGGTTATTGTTCCTACAGCCAACCAGGAGCACCAAAGCGAGTATGAGGTATCGTTTCATTAGATGGCAAATACCTCTTTCCAGGTCATTCCTTTCTTGCCCATTTTACGAATAATTCGGCAAATAACGAAGATCAGATAGATCGTCACGGGCTGAACGAATAGTTGAATCCAGCGCGTCAGGTATAACGGATCCAGCGTGAAATCAAACCTCAATCCCGGCAGGATTCCAATAAAGCTAGCAATAGCAGCAATCCCAACAATCCAACGGAACCAGTTCTTCTCTCCCAGCCACTGGCCAGCATCAGAGAACGAGAACATAGCCGCGAAGAATACCGGAGGGATTGCTGCAATCGGCAGGATGTTCGTCGTCACAACAAGAAGCAGCGTGGCAATATCCTCGTGCTTTGGCAGCATAATAGATGTCCCCATACGTTGCCAGCAAAGCTCAATCGCCGCATATGTAAAGACGGTGATCACCAGAAGGGCTGCGGAGATATAGCCATCCTTATCACGTCGCTCATAGAGATATTTCCAGGGCATCATGAATCCAAGTAAGGCAATGAAATACCAGAAGAGCCGGATCTCCATCCAATGAAGGATGTTGACCGTGTGACGAGAAAAGAAGAGAGATGCCAGCATGGCAACTCCAACAATGGCCAACACCCACCACTTGGGCTTACCGATCTTGTAGCGGATCAGCATTCCCACCCAGAAGCAAAGGGTAGGTATCACAAGGCTGATGAGGAACTGAATTCCCCTCACATGTAATGGTCCGTCAATGCGCAGGAAGTGTCCGATGAGTCCTATCAGGCAAGCTCCTCCGGCCATCACGAAGGATGCGTTCTTAAGTATTTGTTTATCGAGTTGTTCCATGTTTCTCTTTATGAAGGATCTTCTTCCCAAGTAGATTTTGGAATGATTAACGGCAGGTAGCCGTTCAGCTCCGTCATCACTTCCGGCGCCATTTTTATGATCGCTTCTAGTTCTGCCCAAGATTCTTCTGGCCACTCGTCACATTCGGCAAGTGAATGCTCGTCAGTGTACCGACGCCAAATGTCTTCCAAGTAATCATAGGTTTCCAATAGTTCCTCCTCGTCCATTGAGGAGAACCGATTGTTTCGATACCATGAGCGGATTATTTCGTAGGCCTCATGTAGTTCCGGAGGATTAATCGGAATACCACCCATTAGTTGTTAAGAGGTTATTTTGCTTTCTGCGGGCGTTGCCGTTGCAAAGGGATTAATCGTTTTCGCCACCGTCTCCTTCGCCTTGACGAGTTCCTGATAATGCTCATTCAGGCTCCGACGACCATCCTCTATGATATTGATATACCGGGGCAGATTCATTCGTAAGCTGGCGATGTTGGCGTCCAGTGCTGCAATGAGAAAACGAAGACCGGTTCGGCCATCATCCTCGATAATGAAGGCCTTGAGCATGATTAGGTCATCTGACATCTGATGCGCCGCTTCTTTCATCAAGTCTATCTCATACACTTTCGTATCCAGTCCATATTCTTTTACAATAAAGATGGTAGGAAGTCTGCTGGCATCAGCATAATAACGCTCTCCGGCCACCATGAAGATAACCATATCTTCATCCAGCTCAGGCACATACCCTATGTGCCGAACGGCATCTGCTATGCCGTCCAGAGTCAATGGAGCTTCGGGCGAATCGGGTTCCTTGTCATGCATTGCTTCCATCCGACCTTTGAGCTTACTATTCTCGGCCACAAGTTTTACATTCTTGCTATCCTCCCGAGACAACAAAACAGCCAGAAAGACACAGAGCGCAACAAAGGCGAGGGTTAAGTAGAGCATAGTATTAGTGCTTGATAATATGTTTATTGTTATTGGTCCCCGGGTTGGTCAGTAGTAAGGAGGCAATAAATAATGACGTGCTTTAGGGATTACTTCTTTGTCATCGTGAAATTAATGATATTGCTTCCATTCCCAACGGTCTGATCAGGACAAGAATACCCTCGATATGTAACGGTTAATACTTCTCCAGTTTTAGCGCTTATCCAATATTGACCATTTGAATCCGTGGTGGTGCCACGAGTTGTCCCTTTAACCATGATGGCGGCTCCAATAACTGTAAGACCGCCAGTCGTTTTGACGTTTCCTGCAATGGTGCGATACTCGTTTGAAGATGATGATGTTGACGAACTAGTAGATGAGCCACCTCCATTGCCTACGATAACTGAGTAGCGATATGGAGAGGAAGCAATATATGCCCAGACAAATGCGGTTCCTTCTTTTAGTCCCGTAATTGAAGTCCCAGATATCCGATAAATAGTTTCAGCTTCTTTCCCGAAAGACTCCCATTTTCCCACTTTCCCATCAGAAAGGGTAGGGGCAGTAAGTGTTTCACCAATCTTCAGACGGATTGTTTTTGACGAGGAGTTTTGTGACGTATTGAATGTGTTACTACTTGATGACGCGGAAGATGACGAACTCGTATTGGTTGTCTTGTTCAATACAGTAATCAGACAATGCCGCTCCTCTATGCCTTTTGCGTAGATATATGCGTATCCTTGTTTGTGCCCCGTAACAACTCCATATTTAGAGACGGAAGCGATAGAGGGATCAGAGGACTCCCAGACAAGCGATGTCCCGAAGTTAGTGGCAGATAAAGAAAGATTATCTCCAACATATATTGTGGCCGAACTTTGAGATATGCTCATTGGAGCACTATTCTGTGTTTCGCTTGTGCTTCTATTAGGTGCGCTAGAATCGGACTCATATCCTTTATTTACAGATGTTGTCGTTGTCGCCTTCTGTTGTGACTCCAAGTTTTTGAGCGCATCAGAAGCCTCCTCATACCCGTTATCAAGGGCTTTGCGATACCATTTTTTAGCTTCTCCTAAATCCCTCTTCACCCCATTACCATTCTCGTAGCAAACTCCTAGATTAAACTGGGCAGTACTGTCCCCTTGGTCGGCTGCTTTTCTCCACCATTCTGCACATGACTTATAATCTCTCTTTGTCCCATAACCAAAATAATAGCAAACGCCAGTATAAAACTGTGCACTTTTGTCTCCCTGCTCGGCACAAGCTTTAAACCATTTGAATGCTAAATCATAATCTTGAGTGATTCCATTTCCTCCAGTATAATAAATATATCCGAGTGCGCCTTGCGCCATATCAACCCCCCTCTCTGCTGCTGGTTGCAACAATTTAACCGCGTTCGCCCAATCCACCTTTACGCCGTCCCCGGCATAATACTGCCAACCAAGATAGAACTGCGCATTAATATTGCCCTGCTCGGCTGATCTTCGGAACATATCACATGCAGCTGACATGTCTTTTTTAACACCCTGGCCTGTCGCGAATAGAACTCCGAGATGCTCCTGCGCATCTGCAGAGCCTTGTTTTGCCGCCTTTGCAAACCATTGAGCCGCCTCAGCATAATCTTGATCTACGCCATTCCCTTCTTCATAACAAAGCCCAAGATTATATTGGGCCACCATATTCCCATTCTCTGCATCCCTCCGGTATGCTCTTTCTGCTTCGGTGTGATAGGGATTGCGAAGGAGGAAATACAAACCGACGCACACTGCGAAGGTCACCAGCAAAAATACAGGAACATTGCTATGACCCTTCTGTTTGACCGGCGTACTGGATTGTTGACTTTGGGTATTCGCCCAAGGATTGCTAACCGGCTTGGGCGTTTGTGGTTGTGAGACTTTAGGAGCATCTTGCAGAATCGTCGTCTCCTCTGTGACAACGATTCGAGTTTCTTCCTCCTTTTTGTTCTCTTCGGGCTTGATCTCCTGCTTTGGCGAAGAGGGGAGCATGGAGAGGAACGCCGAGATATTTTGCGGTCGGTCCTTCCTCTTAGGAGCCATGGCACATTTTACAGCCTCCTTTGCGGCTCCAGATGCGTTGCTCTTTATTTCTGGAAGCCCATCTTCGTAAACCTCAGCGGCTTCAGGAGGAGTTTCTCCGGTAAGCAGGAAATAGAGTGTAGCACCTAAGGAATAGATGTCGGTAGCCGGAGAGAATTTTGAAATGTTCCCCTGCTGATATTGCTCCATTGGAGCAAATCCCTTGCTGATACCGGCAGGTGTAGTGCTCGTCTGGCTGCCTTCGGTATCGTAATGCTTGGAAATGCCAAAATCAATCAATACGGCTTCCCCAGCGGGGTTGAGGAGAATGTTGGACGGTTTGACATCCAGGTGCAGGATATTCTGCTTATGGATATACTCCAAAGCACTGCCGACCTGCTTGATGTATTCGATAGCATTTACCTCGGGTAGTGGCCCGTTTGATTTTACCTTTTCGGAGAGAGAACCACCATCAAGAAATGCCATCACATAGTAAGCCGTTCCGTTTTCCTCAAAGATGTCATAAATCTTGATAATGTGCGGGTTGTCAAAACCAGCTATCATTTGTGCCTCGCGAACAAACTTGGTCCGGAATCGCTCAACGAGTTCTTTGCTCCCTTCGGATGAGCCAAGGGTGACGTGGCTTGTGGTCGAATCACGATCACAGTACTCTTTCATGAAGAACTCCTTGATCGCAACACGGCGGTGAAGTGCGACTTGTTCGGCCTCGTAGGTGACACCAAATCCGCCTTGTCCGAGTGTCTGAAGGATCTTATATTTTCCGCCTTGAAGGAAAGCTCCCCGTTGTAAGTTATTTGTCATATCAGCATTACGACGATCTAGAATTAAACTAAGCTCGAAACATCAGCATCATTGGAATAGTCCGGCATTCCATCGTAAAGAGCATCCTCGGGGTACGGATCGTTCATCGCGAGCATCCCGTCCGGAGAGACTTGATAGACTTCGTCCTGATCAATTATGCCGTCCCCATTCTCGTCAACCATCGCAAGATCTGCCTGGCCATCATCGTTGGTGTCAAACAATGCAGCATCAGCCTGCCCATCTCCATCATAATCATAGAGCTCGCCATAGTGACCTTCAACTTCCACGCGTGCCACATTAATAAGATCTCCATCCTCTGTTTCTACAGTTTCCTGCCCGAGAACATGAATCTCTCCTTCGTCGTATGAAGCCTCCTGATAGTGATTGTTCTGTGCGTGTCCGGAAGCAGAATCTGCGTCGTAATCCGTGTGCCGGACCGCGTCGGCATAGTTATCCTTTTCCGCATCGGACATACTGTTCCATTCGCTGGCATAGTATGTACCATAGACGTTTCCGTGCCAGGTGAATACGCCTCCTGGGCCCACTTCAGCACGTGCAGCCGCAAACGCTTCGGCGAAGGACATGTCATCGGAAACGCCATGCGCCACATCAACAGAATCCCCGATGGGCGGAATGTTTGCATGGTGACTGACCGTGTTAACCTGTTCCTGAAGATTCTCCAGGTTCTCTTTGAGCTCGGACACCTCATCTTTCAAGGCCTCAATCTCTTCAAGGTCAGCCTGATTGTGAGCGGGCGTGGCGAAGATCGTTCCTGCAGAACCGAGAAGCAGGCCCGGAATGCCTCCGACGAGGACAGATTGCCATGCAAGGCCTTTGTGAGCGTCTTCTTTTTTAGGAGTCTCGGGTGCCGAGTTCTTGTCCTTGTTGAGGATGATGGTGGATTCGTCGGTGACTTTCATGGTATTGTTTATTTTTGTTTGTTATTGCAATGGTAGTTCTTCCTGATTCAACTCGGAAGTGTTATCCTCCTTATTACATGAATCCCCCTCATTTGATGATGAAGTATCCGGAAGAAGCTCATTCAGTGGGGCGGTAATGGTTTCTTCCGCTCTTGTTTCTTCCTGGAGAGTCTTGGGCGTATCCGTGATTATGGTGTCTTCCTTTTCGATAGGGAGAACCCGTTCTACGGGCTTACGCAAACGCTTGGACAAGAGTAGGACAGAGCAAAGGATAGCGATTATGGCGACCGCGTAAAGGAGAATCCTTTTTGATACAAATAGATGGCGCTTGCTGCCTTGGCTCTTTGTTCTTTCTTCGTCTTCGACTGCGTTGACATGGATAAGGTGGCAGGAGTGGTTGTCCTTGTTGTCGCGCGTGACTCCCTTGAGAATGTTGAGTTTCTGCTCGTCCGTCTTATCCATCGAGAGGACATTGACGATGTCGTCATCCTCACTGATTTCCAGCATGCCGTCGGAACACATGTAAAAGTAGTCGCCTGCCTGGATGTCGGTCAGAATGGCCACATCAGCCTTCGTGCGACGTTCTTGATGGGGCTGCATGGCCCGCGTGATGACATTCTTCTGGGTGCTGTGTTTGGCTTCTTCCGGAGTTAATTCGCCACAGGCAATCAAATCGTTAATAAGAGAATGGTCCCGCGTGACATAGACGATTCGCTTCTCGGAAGGACGAATTTGATAAACACGACTGTCACCAATATGCGCAACAATGCATTGCCCTTCGTCGAATTTGACAAACGTGAGCGTTGTTCCCATCTTTTTCTCGGCGTCATTGTCCTTGGCATCCAAAGCATCGTAAGCGGCATCAAGTGCCGATTCGAAATCCGTGTCCGGGTGTGCCAGGATATAGGAACTCATAGCCTGACAAACAGTCTGGGATGCGACCTCGCCGCAGTCATGGCCCCCAATGCCGTCACAAAGAATGAAGAGGTCATTGTCGGGATCCTTCTGTCCGAGAGCAGGATAGATGCTATCTTCCTGGTTGGCCCTCTGGCCGAGTTCCCAAAGGGAGAGGTATGTGGTAGTTATCTTCATATCACAGTTTTGTCAGAATCATTTGACGCTTGATGGAAAGGAAGTTCGGACACTTTGAAAACCAGCGTCGTATCGGCGGAATGAATCACATCGGAATCATGCAGAATCACCTTGTCTCCAGCCCCCAAGGGCACGCCATTGATGGTTGTCTCATTCTTGTTGGCCGCATTGTAGGCATAATGGCGGATGACTCCGTCCGGTCCTTTGATGGCTTCGATATAGAGGTGCCTGCGGCTGAAACCCAAGTCCCCGGTTTCGATGGCGATGGAAGCAGGGGATGCGCTTTGGTAAGTCTTTCGGCCAATAAGGTTCACACCGGAAGTCAGGGTGTACTTCTTCTGGTAACCGTCATGAACGAGATATCCAAACGTGACCACTCTAGGCATCTGAGGAAGCTTTGTATTGACATCCGTCGAGGGACTGAGCCCAAGCTGGGTCCTGTCCGAATCGTCATTCTTTGGTTGGTACAACTTGAACTCGGTGTACTTGTGCTTCTCTTTGCAAACAGGGCACTTGACACTTTTCTTTACATTGGCGGGGCTATCAGCAACCGTAAGGATTGCTCCGCAGTTCGGACATTTTATTTTTATATCAGCCATGTCACTCATATTACCATTGCATAACAATCATATTGTTGTCGAAATTGCCCCACATGACCGGGTGCTGCTCGTTGTTGGAGAGGCGGATAACACCTTTGCTAACGCTGTCAAAGAGCTCCTTCGCCGTTACTTTGCGGTCACGATTCTCATCCGCCGCGCCTTTGAGGCATTTGACCAGGCATGCAGTGAAATATCCGTTTTTCATGTCTGGGCGTTCAATGGAAGTCTCATTTTGGCGGGAGGAAAGGAATAGCATCACATCGCTGTCGGAGGAGATTCGTTTTCTTCCATCCGAGGGTTCCCGCATCTTCCCAGAGAAACATGCGTCCGCAAAGACCATTTTATGCTTTGACTTACACTTCGAGAAAATAGTTCGAATGTCATCATATAGAAGATAATCATCGTGGGCGCAGAAACCGCCGGGGATTCCATGGCCAGAGAAATAGAGGACAACGATATCGTCCTGTTCCGCATTTCTAAACAGGGCGTTGGCCGTTGTAATGATATTCGAGCGGGTTGCTTTTCCGTTCAAGATCAAACGGGTCGTTGCCTTTCCGTTGGTTTTGTACAGATTCTCAATTGCCCTTGCGTCTGCTGTAGGAAGGGCCAGGTCGTTGACCGTTCCCGGGTAATCAGAGATACCAACGGCGACAAGGAACACATTTCCGGAGAATGCGTTCCAGCAGCAGAAGAAGGATAAACCAATCGAAATCAGTCGTTTCATATATCGCCTTGATCGATGTCGTCACCGACATCGTAAGCATTGTCTGTTGTTTCCTCGATGTTCATGTCCGGCATATCCAGTCCTTCAGCGTCATCGTATGGAGCGGCACCGTCAATATCAATGAAGAACGCATCTCCATCTTCATACTCCACAGAAGAGATCTCGATTTCAGATCCCTCAGGAGGTGGGGTTGCTCCCAGGATTTGTACGAGTCCATCTTCGCTGTCCAGAACCTCGACAAACTCAGATTCATTTATTACTGTCGGTTTATAATCCATAAGCCGGGGTCAAAAGTATTGATCGTCTGATATATAATCAATTCCTCGGCGCCAAATTGTATGAATGGCCACGATTGATTGATGAAATGCTATTCAGTGAATTTGGATTTGCACTTGGGGCAACCGCCATTACGAAGCACAAGTTTATAACTCTGGTTTCCAAGGAAATGCTTGCAGTGTGGACAAACGTATACGTCTTGAAAGTCTTCTTCCATCTTTTTCTGCATAACGGGAATCTCTTTGCTTCTTCCAAGCTGTATGTAGAGGAATACCAAGCCAAGAATTACCGTCAAGGCGATTGTCAATAATCTGAGGTTGGCTAGTTCGGGCAGGAAGGAGCAAAGCAGGCCAATAGGTGTCAATATTCCGGTAACGCTGCGGATTGTGCCAAAGGTCCGTTCTTCCTGCTGCATTGTAATCTTCCTATCAGAATAATCATCCCAAATATGCTTTAAGTGGGATATATTATAAGTTTTAGGCTCTTCCGCAGCATTTGCTGAAGGGGCCTTCTTAAACAACGCCAGAACGCCGGGAACATCAAGGCGATAATGCTCTGCGCCGAGTTCAATCAGGTCGGTTTTAGCAATGACCTTTGTTTTGTATTCCAAGCCATTGATGAACAATGAATTCTGGTCGGAAATATTGCTGATGGTCATTTTCTCTCCATCTACCTGGAGACGACAGTGGCTGCGGCTTACAGACCTCGGAACACTCCCTGGTGTGCCGAGGAAGGCCGTCTTTTCTCCCAACCTAACGCACAGTCTTGGAGCGGTTGCTCCGGATTCGCGTCCAATGATAACATCTAATGCCATTATTCGTGTTTATTTAGTTTCGAGTTGATAATCAATTCCTTCAAATTCTTTAAAGCGTCCTTGGACACATCAAGCGTGTACTGGAAACTTTTCTGGTCGCTTAGAATCAGGGTTTGCTTCAGGGGGGTAATCTGAAGGATGTAGTTCATGTTAATGATATGCCTCTTCCCAATCCGCGCGAAACGCTGTGCCTTCTCCTGGAGTTTGGCGGTGAGCATCTTCTCCATCTTTCCCAGGTTGATACACACCAGCCCCTCATATCCGTTGGCCAGGACAATTCGGGTATAATTCCCCTCGGCTTCAAAGTACACGATGCTCGGCACATCAATTCTCAGAAGCTCATCTCGGGAATTCAGATAGATATACTCTGCCATATAATAATTACTTGATAGTACATCTATTTACTCCGAGGGAAATTAATTCATTCCGGATAGACTCATGTAAAGTTTCTGAAATGCTTGGATCTATTATGTATTCCGAAAAAATATCCGGATTGAAACTCTTAAATACCACCTTTTCGCAATTATCTGTTTCTCCCCATACTAAGCACCGTATTTCATCCTCTATAGTGTAATCAATCCCCGCCAGGTTTGATTCCCGTTTCAATAACGCATATTGAATAGAGAGTTCTTGGACCTTATTGATAGAAAACTGTCCTAAAGAGCACAACCAGTCTTCGATCTCTTTTTCAGAACAGTATTTTACCCGCCCTATAACTCGGTCAGCGAAAACTATCTGATGGCCGTCCTGTTCAATCGTGTCATCAATGAGATTGATTAGGTCACGTATGGTAGATTTGACCATTACTCGAATATCTCCTTCATCCTTGCTCTTCCATCTAAAATTCTGCCAAGGATCACGTTTCGAAACGTCTTCCGTCCAGGATTGCCCATACAAGGTGTCACAAGCATTAGAGACAGAGATTAGTTGATCATTATATAAGCTTTTGATTTTGAGACGATGAAATAAATCCTCAAAAGAGTCCGTTTCAGTCCATGAGGACACTTGTTTAAACTCCATGATTCTCTTTTCTATATATTTTTTTAGAAACTTAATTTCAAAGCGCCGATATACAATCGTGTCTGGCGATATATTTCCAATTAGCTGTACCATAAATAGGTTATGTCCGCCGTAGTAGGTTATTATATCCTGCTCCCTGGACTGTGGTTAGTGTATAAGAAAGTGTGGAGCATTTTCCGTTTATCTGGATAGAGGCTCTGGTAAGCCCAAGAACAAATAAACGATACTCCACACCAATTATGGTGAAGCGCTGGAGGGGCGCAATGCACCAAACATGGCGACGGGAGTGATCTGCTTATCCCTGTTCTTGTGAAATTTACCAGATTTCTATCCAAGGATCAAAGCGAAAACACTTTCATCAATATGTAATGTCCTGAGGACAAGGACAAATATAAAAAATAGATTTGAATAATCGAAAGAAAAGCCTAACTTTGCAATGTCCTTCGCGGACTATCCGGGCAGAATCCCGTGAGACGTAGTTCCTCATCGAGTCGCGTCAATTACAGAGAGGTTCGCCTCTCTGTTTTATTTTCCATACAAGCGACAGAACCTGGCGCCGAACCCCTTCTGCAATGCCGTTTGTCTTGTTATGGAGAACGCCTGTTTGTTGTGGAAGATTAATACTTCCCGACATTCGTCATGGGACTTAAAGCACTTGATAATCTCCTGCCCGAGTTTTCGGGGATTGTATTTCGTGCACATGTTCAGCAGAAGCCGGTTAGACTGATCCAGGGCATCCATGATTCTATTCCCAACCGAATTCTGACCAGTAATCGTTTTCAACTCAAACAATTTGTAAACTCCTTTCCGTTGGAAAATAAAATCGGCTGATTTCACTGCTTTTGGATTTGGCAGGAGGTAAACCGTATAGCCAAACAACACCGCTTTGCGTGCCGCATCGAGTTGACGGTCATAATCGGGCGTTTCGGGGCCGATGACACTATAAATACTTTCTTCGACTTGCTTGAATTCGGGCCGGCTGGCTATCACAGCCAGCTGTTGCCAAAAGGCAGCGCCTTTCAGGTTGCGGAGGTTTGCTATCAATATGTCCAGACCATCATCCATCGTCGTTCTTCAATACTATAGAAAGGCAACGTCTGCCGGGGCGGGAGCGGTGGTCTTCTGAAAACGCACAAAGCGAGCCAGGCGCGATATAACCCAACTCGCTTTGTGGACTCGAAGTACCACGGTGTGCAGACTTGTACGTCCTGTTAAGGACAAGCGCGAATATAGATATAATATGGCATATATCCTATATTATCGCATATTCGTTTTGAGATTCCGGGTCAAGCCCGGAATGACGAAGGGGAACCGGCGAATCTCTATTTCAGCAGTTTCTCGCTGCGGGCGATGAAGTCCGCGAGGGCCTTGCCCTTCAACATGCCGTTGCCCAGCAGGGCCAGGTCGACGACCTGGTGCAGCAGCTCGCTTTCCTTGCGCTCCTCCCAGATCTTGGCGATGAGCGGGTTCTGCATGTTGACGATGATGTTGTAGGACTCGGGCATGGTGCCGTAGAAATTCATGCCGCCGCCGAGAGCGCTCATTTCGCGGTAGCGGCGCATGAACTCGCTCTGGGTGATCAGCACCGGCGCGGCGTTCTCGCCGAGGTTCTGCGCGTCCACCATGTAGTCGTTGCCTTCCGGCAGGACGCCCTTGAAGAGCTCGTCGAGCGCCTTCTTGTCCTCTTCGCTCATCTCCGGCTTCACCTTCTCCTCCTTGGGGATGAGGTTGTCCACGGAGTCGCTGTCCACGCGGGCGAAGCGGGTGTGCTCGATCTTGGCTTCCAGCAGGTTCACGAAGTGGCTGTCCAGGTCGCAGTCCATCAGCAGCACGTCGTAGCCCTGGTTTTTGGCGGCCTCGATCCAGCTGTACTGCTCGGCCGGCTTGGTGGCATAGAGGTAGACCACGGTCTTGTCCTTGTCGGTCTGGGCCGGCTCGATGGCCGCGCGGTAGTCTTCCAGACTGAAGTATTTGCCGTCGGTGTTCTTGAGCAGGGCGAACTTCAGGGCCCGCTCGCAGAACTTCTCGTCGGAGAGCATGCCGTACTCGATGAAGAGCTTGATGTTGTCCCACTTCTGCTCGAACTGCTCGCGCTGCTCCTTGAAGATC
>CADBYT010000006.1 GCA_902798975.1 uncultured Bacteroidia bacterium
CTCCGGCCAACCGTTCTTCCAGATGATCGGACGGATGGCGAGGGTGCTGCGGCCGCTGAGGTCGAGGTCAGCCTCCCAGTGGAAGGACATCTTCTCGACACCCGGCTCCACGATGTAGCGGCCGAAGTGACCGGCGCCGAAACGGCGCTCCTCGGCGGCGACGACCATCTTGCCACCACCCTGCAGCATGTCACGGCCCAGGTTGTCGAGGAACGGACCGAACGGGCTGCGGGAGCGGCCGACGATGATGTTGTAGGTGGAGTTGGCGCCGTCGCAGCAGGTGCCGTGGGTGCCAAGCAGGTAGTACCAGCCATCCTGATACATCATCGAGGAGGCCTCGCAGTCGATGGCCACGTCGATGTCCTTGGCGCCTTCCTTGCGGGCACCCGTAGCAGGATCGAGCTCGACCAGGCGGATGTTGCCGAAATAGGTGCCGAAGGTGCAGAAGAGACGGCCGTTCGGATCCATCAGGAAGCCGATATCGATGGCGTCGCAGTCCTCATCCACTTCGGAATGGGCGACCTCGATCGGGTCGGTATACTTGAAGTCCGGGGAATTCGGATCCAGGGTCTTGTTCCACATCGTGAGGATGCGGCCGGCGTGACCACCGCCGAGACCACCGCCCGTGGCGCTATAGCCGACGAGGTAACGGTCACCGATCTTGATGGCATCCGGGGCAGCACCGCCGCCGGGGCGCACGGCACCGCTTTCCCACACCCAACCGTCAGCGGACATCAGGCCGCCGCCACCGGTACCGAAGGTGTAGTATTTGCCGTCGCACTCCACGATGGTCGACGGGTCATGGATATAGGGCGCGCCCACCTGGGCGGCTGCAGACAAGCTGAAGAGGGCGACAACGCCCGCGAGAAGAATATTTCTTGTTTTCATGGTATGTCGCATCGTTTATTGCACGGAAAGGGTGATGTTCTTGACGGGCTTGCCGGCTTCGTCGATGAAGCGGCAGCAGAAGTCGCTCATGCCGGGGCCGTTGATGACGGCGCCCCAGATGACATTGCGGCCCTTCTTGAGGGTGAGGCGCTGGGAAGCGCAGTCGTCCATGACGCGGCGGCGGTCGCCGGACAGGATGACGGCCTCTTCACCGTTGACCCACCACATGGAAGCGGAGTTGGAACCGACGGCGAGACGCACGTTGGGGATGTCCTCCTCGCAGTTGACCACGGTCACGGCCCAGAAGATGACGCCGTAACGGTCCTGGGTCACGTTGGTGGCGAAGCGGAAGAGCTTCACGTTCGGCATCTTGCTGTCGTAAGCGTGCCACTTGAGCGTGACTTTCTTCTCTTCATACTTCGGGGCTTCCATGCCGAAGCCCATCGGGCGGCCACCCTGCAGGTTCACAGGCGGCTGGTACTCGACGGTCATCTTCACCTTGGCGCCATCCTTCGGGAGGACGTCACCGAGCTGGCCCTTGAAGTACTCCTTGCCGAAGACTTCGCGGATGTAGCTGTCGACGAAGACAGTGTTGGAACGGTTGGGCTTGCTGATCGGCTCGAGGAGCAGCCAGCGGCCCAGGAAGCCCTGTGCATCCGGCGCCGCGGTGGGCGTGGTCACGGGGACGAGATACTTGTCGAGCTGGGTCGAGGAGTCGGCATAGACCTGTGCCCGGCCGGAAAATCCCGGCATCATGAGCACCAGACCGATGGCGACGGAGAGGGTTTTGAAAATGGTTTTCATAAATGGTATGAGTTGTTAAGTGTTGTTCACGTCTCACTAAGATACAACATTTATTTATCCCCCGGAACCACCTGTTCTTTCTTTGTGGATTATTGAAACAATTCGACCGAAAAACAAAAGTCCCGATCTTTTTTCGTATATTTGTCTCAACCATGACACTAATACTAACCGGAAGCCCCACCCGCTACGGGGAGGACCACTTTACCACAGACAATGGACTGCTTGCCACCGTGCAGGCTGCGCTGCCCGCGCAGCCGAAGGTGCTCCTGGTCAGTGCCGCTCCGGACGACCGCAAATTCACGGACTCCGTCCTTGATTCCATGACCGCCTGCATCCGCAATTCCGGCATTTCTCCCGCCAGCGTCGTCATGCTGGACCGGCGGAACGCCGGCCTGGCGCGCGAGCTGGTGCGGGGAGCCGACTGGGTCGTGCTCTGCGGCGGCCATGTGCCCACGCAGAACCGCTTCCTGCACGAGATCGGCCTCCGCGAGCTGCTGCGCGGCTTCGACGGACTCGTCATGGGCTGCAGCGCGGGGTCCATGAATTGCGCGGAGCGCGTCTATTCCCATCCGGAGCTGCCCGGAGAGGCCGCCGATCCCGCCTACCCCCGCTGGCTGGAGGGGCTCGGGCTGACGAAGCTGCAGATCATCCCGCACTACCATCAGGTACGGGACATGGTGCTGGACGGGAAGCGCCTCTTCGAGGACGTCATCTTCCCGGAGAGCTGGCGGCACGCCTTCTACACCTTCCCCGACGGGGGCTACATCCTCTCCCGGGACGGGCTTGAGACACTCTACGGCACCGCCTGGGAGATCTCGAACGGACAAATACGGCAGATCACTGCCGAAAACCAGATTTATACATTTATGAACGTCATTTTCATTTCCCCGCATTTCCCGCAGACCTACAGTCATTTCTGCGCAGGCCTGCGCACCTGCGGCGCGAACGTGCTGGGCATCGCAGATGCGCAGTACTACGAACTGAATAACGAGCTGCGCGGTGCGCTGAACGATTACTACAAGGTGAACAACCTGGAGGACTACGGCGAGGTGTACCGCGCCGTGGCCTGGTTCGCGCACAAGTACGGCAAGATCGACTGGATCGAGTCCAACAACGAGTACTGGCTCGAGCAGGACGCCCGCCTGCGCACCGACTTCAACGTCACGACCGGCATCAAGAGCGACCGCATCGCCGCCATCCGCAACAAGTCGGAGATGAAGAAGTACTATGCCGCCGCCGGCATCCCCACCGCCCGGCAGATCAAGGGCGCGGAAGGCCTGGCGAAGGTGAAAGCCTTCGTGAAGAAGACCGGCTACCCGCTCATCGCCAAGCCCGACAGCGGCATGGGCGCCAGCGGCACCACCAAGATCCACGACGAAAAGGAGCTGGAAGCCTGGTTCGGGAGCCACGCCGACAACGCCGGCCTGTTCGTGATCGAGGAATTCATCACCGGCCTGCTGGTGAGCTACGATGCCATCTACAATTCGAAGGGAGAGCCCATTTTCGAGAACAACACGGTCTTCCCTACGCCGATCATGGACATCGTGCACGACAACCTGGAGACCTGCTACTGGGCCAACAAGACCGTTCCGGCCAAGCTGGCCGCCATCGGCCGCCGCACCGTCAAGGCCTTCGACATCAAGAGCCGTTTCGTGCATCTGGAGTTCTTCCAGCTGGACCGCGACCGCGAGGGACTGGGCAAGAAGGGCGACTATGTGGGCCTGGAGGTGAACATGCGCCCGCCGGGAGGCTACACGCCCGACATGATGAACTTCGCCCACGACACCGACGTCTTCCAGATCTGGGCCGACATGGTGGTCTACGACGAGGCCCGCAAGCCGCAGGGAGAGCAGTACTACTGCGCCTATGCCGCCCGGCGCGACTGCTACCAGTACAAGCACGGCCATGAGGACATCATGACCCGCTACCGCTCCGACATCTGCATGGCCGAGCGCGTGCCGGCGGCCCTGGCCGACGACCTCTGCGACATGGCCTACATCGCCCGCTTCCGGGACAAGAAGGAGATAGACGCGTTCTTCGCGTTCGTCTGCGAACGCTAGATCCCCGGTCAGGCCGGGGATGACGGATAAGAAACAAAAAAGGCCTTGCAGGTTGCTGCAAGGCCTTTTTCTGTGGATAGCGATTATTCGTCGTCCTTCTCGGCGGCGGCGTAGTCCGCGAGGAGCTTGGTCTGGACGTCGCCCGGGACCGGCTGGTAATCGGCAAACTCCATCGTGAAGGTGGCGGAGCCGGCGGTCAGGGAGCTCAGGGAAGTGGAATAGCGGTAGAGCTCTGCGAGAGGCACGCGGGCCTTCAGGATGGCGAAGCCCTTGTCGGCGCCCATCGAACCAAGGACACCGCGGCGGTTCTGCAGATCGGACATCACGGCACCCTGGTACTCGGCCGGGGTCATGACTTCGACATTGTAGATCGGCTCAAGGATCTTCGGACCGGCGTTGCGGAAGGCCTCACGGAAGGCGTTGCGGCCGGCGATGATGAAGGCGATTTCCTTGGAGTCCACCGGGTGCATCTTGCCGTCGTAGACGAATACGCGGATGTCGCGGGCGTAGGAACCGGTCAGCGGGCCTTCCACCATGCGCTCCTTGATACCCTTGAGGATAGCCGGCATGAAGCCGAGGTCGATGGCACCACCGACGACGCAGTTGTAGAACTCCAGTTTGCCGCCCCACTCGAGGTCGGTGATATCCTGGGTCTTGATGTTGAGCTGCGTGTCCTTGCCGTCGATCTTGAACTTGGTGTTCAGCTCACCTTCGGCCGGGCAGACCAGCAGGTGGACCTCACCGAACTGGCCGGCGCCACCGGACTGCTTCTTGTGGCGGTACTGGGCCGTGGCCACCTTGGTGATGGTCTCGCGGTACGGCACCTTCGGGGCGAAGAGCTCGACGTCGAGTTTGTATTCGTTGTTCAGGAGCCACTTGACGATGTTGATGTGCTGCTCGCCGTTGCCGCTGAGGATGGTCTGACGGAGCTCCTTGGAGTACTCCACGATCACGGTCGGATCCGTGGCGGCGATCTTCTTGAGGGCGTCGCCGAGCTTCTGCTCGTCCTGCTGGACCTTGGCCTTGATGGCGCAGCGGTACTTCGGGGCAGGATACTGGATCTTGTCGTAGTTGATGTTGGAACCCGGCAGGGAGAGGGTGGTGTTGCTGCGGCCGCTCTTGAGCTTCACGGCGCAACCGAAATCACCCGCGTGCAGGGCGGTCACGGACTCCTTCTTGGTGCCGGCGACGGCGTAGATGGCGGACAGGCGCTCCTTGTTGCCGGTGGCGGGATCTTCGAGATCCAGGCCGGCGGAGATCGTGCCGCTCATCACCTTGAAGTAAGACACCTCGCCGAGGTGCTGCTCCACGTCGTTCTTGTAGATGAACAGGGACGGGGCGCCGCCTTCCTTCACGTCGGGAGCCGGAGCGACGTCCTTGACGAAGTCGAGCAGGCGCTTCACGCCGATGTCCTTCTTCGCGCAGACGCAGAAGACCGGATAGGCCTCGCCGGCGGCGATGCCCAGGTTGAGTCCCTTGTGGATCTCCTCCTCGGAGAGCTCGCCCTCCTCGAAGTACTTCTCCATCAGGGCGTCGTCGAACTCGGCGGCCTTCTCGATGAGGGCGGCGCGGGCCTCTTCGGCGCGATCCTTCAGGTCAGCGGGGATCTCGAGGTCTTCGCGGGTGCCGTTGGCATCCTTGAAGTGATAATATTTCATCGTGAGGACATCCACGAAACCGTCGAAGGCAGTGCCGGGGTTGACCGGGAACTGGACGTAGACGGCCTTGCCGCCGATGGACTCCTTGATGGAGTTCTGGATGTTGTCCCAGTCGGCTTTCTCGCTGTCCAGCTGGTTGATCGCGATGACGAGGGGCAGCTTCTTGCTGTCGGCCAGGCGGAGGAAGTTCTCCGTGCCCACCTCGACGCCCTGCTGGGCGTTGATCACGAGCACACCGCTCTCGCACACCTTGAAGGCGGAGTAAGCGCCACCGATGAAGTCGTCGGCGCCCGGGGTGTCGATGAAGTTGATCTTGGCGCCCTGGAACTCTGCGTACAGCGGAGTCGCGTAGATGGAACGCTGGTTGAGCTTCTCGAGTTCGTCGTTGTCGGAGAGGGTGTTCTTGTCTTCAACGGTGCCTCTCCGGTCGATCACCTTGCCCTCATAGAGCATGGCTTCAGCGAGCGTGGTCTTGCCGGACTTGGTTGCACCGAGCAGGGCCACGTTGCGGATGTCTTTGGTAGAATAATCTTTCATTTGTTGGTTATGCTGTATTAATTATTTGTCAAAGTCCGCAAATCTAATCATTTTTATAACCATTCGCAAGTCATTCCGGCAGCTGGCGCAAGATTAATTCTTCGCCGCCGATTCCATAGCTGCGGAGGAGCGCTTCGTTGAGCGCGCCGGGCAGGACGCGGAGGCGCCGGCAGACGGCGGGAAAGTCGGAGAGGGCACGGTCCGTCTCCAGGAGGCGGAACAAACGGGAGAGGGAAGATTCTTTTCGTTTCATGGCTGCGAGTTTTTGTTGTCGCAAAAATGAAACAGTGTTCCGAAAAAAGCAACATAACGCCGGGGGTACGGAGGGGGTTCGGAATGAAAAAAATACGATTTTTGAACACTTGTTCAGAATTCACGAACATTGTCGCGTTTTTCCGGCACAGGCAAGCGGGCCGTATCGGCTATCTTGCGGCCATGCTTTACGACTTCTTTCACACCAACATCCGCCAGGCGCGCGAACGCGCCGGCCTCTCCCAGGAAGAGCTGGCCGACGGCATCGGCGTGGGCAGGACGACCATCGTCTCGCTCGAGACCGGAAAGACCCGGCTGTTCAACAAAAACATCCCCGGCATTGCCGGGTATCTCGGCATTTCGCTCGAGGAACTGGTCTGCGGTGCGCCCGCGGACGCACTGCTGCAGGACGAGTTGTCCTGGGCGGAGCGCGAACATGCGCTGGTCGAGGAATACGAGCAGCGTATCCAGGTCCTGCAGGACAAGCTCGACGACGCCTACCGCCTCAACAAGGCCCTCCAGGACAACGTCAACTCCATCAACGCTTCCCACAGCTACCTCCTCGAACAGCTCCGCAAAGACCAGTAGGCGTACGGCGCGTCCCGGTATTATTTTCCGGACAGGTTTGCCGGAAAACCAATTCCGGCTCTGCTTTACCAACGAGGGCGTTTGCGGGAATTTGTGTATCTTTGTGCGATGCACAAACCGCAACTTCTCCCTTATCTGGAACCGGGCCGCCTGGAGGCCGGATGCGACGAGGCCGGACGCGGACCCCTCGCGGGGCCGGTTTATGCCGCCGCCGTGATCCTGCCCGCGGATTTCCGTCACCCCCTCCTGGACGACTCCAAGAAGATGAGCGAGAAGGCGCGCGAGGAGCTCCGCCCCATCATCGAGCGCGAAGCCGTCGCCTGGGCCGTCGAAGCCGTGAGCGCGGAAGAGATCGACCGCCTCAACATCCTCGGCGCGTCGCTGGAAGGCATGCGGCGGGCGGTGCGGCGCCTGAGCGTGCGGCCGGATTTCCTGCTCATCGACGGCAACCGCTTCCGTCCCTTCGACGGCTACCCATACCAGACTGTCGTGCACGGCGACGCCACCTACGCGAGCATCGCGGCGGCTTCCGTGCTGGCCAAGACCTGGCGCGACGAACGCATGCGCGAACTGGCCCGGAAGTACCCGGAATACGGCTGGGAGCACAACATGGGCTACCCCACCCCGGAACACATCGCCGCCATCAAGGCACACGGCTACTGCCCGGAGCACCGAAAATCCTTCCACCCCAAAGAACTCGAACCCTCTTTATTTGATTGATATGAAGAAATTTTTGTTAACCGTTGCCACCACCCTGCTGCTGATGCCGGCCGCCCTGCGCGCCGACGAGGGCATGTGGCTCCTCCCGCTGCTCGAGAAGATGAACGCCGACGCTCTGCGCAACCTGGGATCCCGGCTGACCCCGGAGCAGATCTACAGCGTGAACCATTCCTCCATCAAGGACGCCGTCGTCCAGTTCGGCGGAGGCTGCACCGCCGAGATTATTTCCGGCAGCGGCCTGCTGGTTACCAACCACCACTGCGGCTATGCCAGCATCCAGGCCCTCTCCTCCACGGAGCACAACTACCTGGAGGACGGCTACTGGGCGATGAACCGTGGCGAAGAGCTGCCCGTCCCGGGCCTGACCGTCCGCTTCCTGCAGAGCATGACGGACGTCACCGACGAGCTGGCGGCCGGCAAGAACCGCCGCGAACTGATCGCCGCGGCGGAGCAGGAGAACCCCAACTGCCAGGTCCGCATCGTCAGCTTCTACAACGACAACGTGCAGTACCTGATCGTCTCCAAGATCTACCGCGACGTCCGTTTCGTGGGCGCCCCGCCCGCATCGGCCGGCAAGTTCGGCGGCGACACCGACAACTGGATGTGGCCCCGCCACACCTGCGACTTCTCCATGTTCCGCGTCTATGCGGGTGCGGACAACGAGCCGGCCGACTATTCCCCGGACAACGTCCCCATGCGCCCGCGCCAGTTCCTGAACATCTCCCTCAAGGGTGTGCAGGAAGGCGATTTCGCCATGATCATGGGCTATCCGGGCAGCACCCAGCGCTTCCAGACGGCCGCCCAGCTCAAGGACATGCTCGCGACCAACGACGTGCGCATCGACGCCCGCGGCGTCCGCCAGGACGTCCTCTGGCAGGCCATGCGCGCCGACGACAAGGTCGGCCTGCAGTACGCCAGCAAGTATTCCGGCTCCTCCAACGGCTGGAAGAAGTGGATTGGCGAGCGCGAAGCCTTCGAGACCCTCGACATCATCGGCCGCGAGGAGCAGAAAGAGCGCGACCTGACCGCGTGGATCAACGCCGACCCGGCCCGCCAGGCCGCGTACGGCGGCGCCATCGACCGCATTGCAGCCAACGTGGAGGCCGCTGCCGCCCCCAAGCAGGCCGTCACCCTGCTCAGCGAGACCGTCGGCCGCATCGAGCTGCTGGGCTTCGCCGCCACGATGGACCGTTCCATGCGGATGGCCCGCGAGGCGCAAAGCCAGGACACCGACGTACAGGCCCGCGTCCAGGAGACCCTCGACCTGGTCCTGGACATGCTGCGCGAAGAGTATAAAGACTACGACGCGAATGTGGACCGCGATGTGGCCATCGCCCTGATCGATCACTACAAGGCCCGCGTGAACCCGGCCGACGCCGTCATGCTGAACGGCAAGAGCATCCTCACGATGGACACCCGCAAGCTGGTGGACAACCTCTACAAGAAGAGCATCTTCACCTCCGAGCAGAAGCTGACCGCCAAGCCGATCACGGAGAAGTCGCTCGCAGCCGATCCGGCCGTGCAGCTGGCCGCCGCCATCACGGCCGCCGGACAGCCGCTGTCCCAGGCCGCCAGCGCCGGCAGCCTGGATCTCGCCGCCGCCTCCAAGGCCTACGGTGCCGCCCTGCTCAAGTGGCAGGAAGGCCAGCCCAGCTATCCCGACGCCAACTCCACCTGCCGCTTCACCTACGGCACGGTCAAGAGCTACGAGCCCAAGGACGGCGTGCTCTACAAGTACTACACGACCCTCAAGGGCGTGATGGAGAAGGAAGATCCGGACAACTACGAGTTCCGCGTCCCGGCCAAGCTGAAGGAGATCTACGAGAAGAAGGACTTCGGCCAGTACGCCAACGAGAAGGGCGAAGTGGTGACCTGCTTCCTGACCAACCTCGACATCACGGGCGGCAACTCCGGCAGCCCGGTGATGGACGCCGACGGCAACCTGATCGGCCTCGCCTTCGACGGCAACTGGGAGGCGATGAGCAGCGACGTCATGTTCGAGCCGAACCTGCAGCGCTGCATCTGCGTGGACATCCGCTATGTGCTCCTGATGCTGGACAAGTTCGGCGGTGCCGGCTATTTGTTGAATGAAATGAATCTCGTAAAATAATGACGAAAGAAGAGATACTCCAGGCGCTCCGGGAGGTCCGCCACCCCGCCAAGGGCGACCGCGACATCGTGGAGCTGGGAATGGTGCAGGATGTGGAGATCACGGACGGCAGCGTCGTCGTAACGTTGGCATTTCCCAAGCGTCGTGATCCTTTAGCAGAGTACCTGATCGGCAGCGCCCGGGCGGCGCTGGTCCGCCACCTGCCGTCTTCGGTGAGCTCCGAGGTCAAGACCGTGGTGGTCGATGACGACAAGCCGAAGAAGAAGGGACTCGCCCTCGGGCTGGAGCAGCTCGCCGAGGTGCGCCACATCATCGGCATCGCGTCCGGCAAGGGCGGCGTGGGCAAGTCCACGGTGGCCGTGAACCTCGCCTGCGCGCTCGCGCGGCTGGGTTATAAGGTCGGCCTCGCGGATGCGGACGTGTACGGTCCTTCCGTTCCCGTGATGACCGGGACCGAAGGGGCCGTTCCCGCCGCCGAACCGGGGGCCGAGGAGGGCCAGGAACTGATTATCCCGTTGGAAAAATATGGCGTGAAGTGGATGTCCATCGGCTATTTCGCCGAGCGGGGCCAGGCCCTGATCTGGCGCGGCCCGATGGCCTGCAACGCCCTGAAACAGATGATCCTGCAGGTCAAGTGGGGCCCGCTGGACTTCCTGCTCATCGACATGCCTCCGGGCACGGGCGACATCCACATCAGCCTGGTGCAGGACATCCCCATGGAGGGGGCCGTGATCGTGACGACGCCGCAGACCGTCGCGCTGGCCGACGTGGAGAAGGGCGCGAACATGTTCCGCAACGAGAACGTGAACCGGCCCATCTTCGGGCTGGTCGAGAACATGGCCTGGTTCACGCCGGAGGCGCATCCGGACGAGAAGTATTATATTTTCGGCAAGGACGGCGGCGCCGACATGGCGCGCGAGCTGGGCATCGACCTGCTCGGGCGCATTCCGCTCGTGCAGGGCATCCGCGAGAGCGGTGATGCCGGCGAGCCGGTCGCCCTCGGCAGCCGTCCGGACGGTCTCGCCTTTGTCGAACTCGCCAGCCGCCTGGCGGATAAACTCGGATAGATGGAAGTTCGCGCAAAAAAAGCTCTTGGTCAGCATTTCCTGACGGATCAAACCGTCGCACAACGCATCGTCGACGCGTTGACGGCGGGACCCTCTGCCCCGCCGGACTTCGCTTCGCTCATCCCTCCCACGCCTGACGGCGCGGGCCCCTCCCGTTCACGAGACCACTGGCGGCCACGGTCCGGCGGGGCAGTACCCCCAGCCGGCAGCGACCGGAGCGCCGCGACGCAGGGGGTTCGGGGGGAACGCCCCCCGTATTCCGAAGGAGTAATACATCGCGTGACACGCGATGTATTGGAAATTGGTCCCGGAATGGGAGTGCTGACGCAATATTTGCTGCAGCGGGAGGATATCGACCTGAAGCTGGTGGAGCTGGACGGGGAGAGCGTGGACTACCTGCTGACGCACTTTCCGGGCATGCAGGGGCGGCTGTACCAGGCTGACTACCTGCGCCTTGACATCCATAAGCTGTTCCCGGGCGAATACCGGGTAATCGGCAACTTCCCCTACAACATCTCCTCGCAGATCTTCTTCAAGATCCTGGACGACAAAGACCGCATCCCGGAAGTGGTCTGCATGATCCAGAAGGAGGTGGCGGACCGCATCGCCGAGGGGCCGGGCAGCAAGACCTACGGCATCCTGTCGGTGCTGCTGCAGGCCTGGTACGAAATCGATTACATCATGAGCGTGGGCTCCGGCGCCTTCGCACCGCCGCCCAAGGTGCAGTCCGCCGTGATCCGCCTGCGGCGCAACGGCCGCACGGAACTCGGGTGCGACGAGAAGCAGTTCAAAATGGTGGTAAAAACCGCCTTCAACCAGCGGCGCAAGACCCTGCGCAACGCCCTCAAGCCGCTGCTGCCGGAGGGTTTCGACAGCTCCGACCCCGTCTTCGACCTGCGCGCCGAGCGCCTAAGCGTCGACGACTTCGTCGCGCTTACGCGCAAACTGCAGGGCCAGGGAACCTAGCACAGCGAGAATCAACAGAATAGAAGTGGCGCGCGAAACCGACTCCCCGATACGGTAGGACGGCGGGTCGAAGCGCATCACCAGCGTGTGCTCGCCAGCCGGGACCTGCGCGGCGCGCAGCAGGGTTCCTTCCAGTTCGATGGGCAGGTTTTCGCCCGTATCTTCCACCGTCAGATTCCAGCCCACGGGATAATAGACTTCGCTGAACACCAGCCGCGCGGCTTCCGGAGCCGAATAGCGGTAACGGAGCTCGTTGGGAGCGTAGGAGGTCAATTCGACGAAAGCAGCAGTTGCCGCTTCGGGTTCGGAGCGCCGCGACGCAGGGGGTTCGGGGGGAACGCCCCCCGATAACTGGGAACCTGTTTGAAGCTGCGAAGCGGCTTCGAACCAGGCGTTGCCCTTCGCATAGGGGTAGCGCAACGGCGGCACTTCGCCGTCGAGGATGATGTAGCGGCAGTTCAGGGCCGCGAGACCCGGAAGGTTCGGCAGGGCGGCTTCGGCCTCCTCGATGGTCGTGGCATCGCCGATGGCCTTGTAGATCTGGTTGATTTCGCCCGTCAGGGTACTCTCGATGAATTCCTGGTAGCGCTGCAGCTTGGCCGGCGAATAGCCGCCGATGTTCTTGTGCCAGTAGGACGGGTGCGAATCGTTGAACACATTGACCGTCAGGTCCAGGACACGGTAGGACGGATCCGTATCGGAGAGGACCATCTCGTCCACCGGACGCTTGTCGAACTGGCTCTTGAAGGCGCGCGGGGAGATGAAGTCGTCCGCATTCAGGTAGCGCTTGCCCACGAGGCCGAGGTCCAGCAGCACCAGCAGCGAAACGAACACGACGGCCGTCAGGCGGCGCCGCTGCCCCATTTCCGGATGCGTCCGGAAGGTTTCAGGGGCATTCTTCGGGACGGACACGCCCCATTTCAGCAGCCCGAAGGCGGCCAGGATCAGGATCAGCGAGCGGATCGCGTCGGAGACCAGCAGCTGCCGGCGGTCCGCCATCAGCGCATCCACCAGCACGTCCGGCTGGCCGGCGTCGGAAGCCCCGCTGAAGGTTCCGGCGATGCCGGGGAAAATCATGCACAGCAGGCAGAAACAGGCCGGGACGGCCGCGGCGATGCGGACCTTTTTCTGCGAGAGCGCGGCGGCCGCCTCCGGATCCCGAACGATGCGGTCCAGCACCAGGAAGCCGAGCATCGGCAGGGTGAACTGGAGCACCGTCAGCGCCATGGAGACCGTGCGGAACTTGTTGTAGAGCGGCGCGACGTTGTAGAAGAATTTCGTGAAAGCGAGGAAATGGCTGCCCAGGGCGAGCAGCACGGCGAGCACCGTGCCTGCTACGATCCACCATTTCTCCTTGCCCTTGTAAATGAAGAGACCCAGCACGAAAAGGAAGACGGTGATGGCGCCCAGGTACATGGGGCCTGCCGTGAAGGGCTGCGGGCCCCAGTAGAGCGGCAGGTGCTTGGCTGTCTCCTTGAGATTCGGCTGCCCGGCCCGCTTGAGCAGGTCGTAGGTCTCGGAATGACGCGGGTTCACCGCGCCGGAGGAAGAGCCGCCGTTGAAATTGGGAATCAGCAGGTTGGGGAGTTCCTCCCAGCCGTAGGACCAGGCGGTGGCATAGTCGATGTCGAGGCCCTTCGCGCCCGCGCCGCCTTCGGAGGCCTCCGTGCTGCCGCCGCGCATGGAGTACGGGGTGTATTCCATCGTGGGGAGGAGCTTGGTGGCGTTGGTGGCGATGCCGGCGACGCCGAGCACGAGCAGCAGGGCCGATGCGGCGAAGAAGCGAGGCCAGAGAGATCCCCGATCAGGTCGGGGATGACGGAACAGGGAGACGACCAGGACAATGACGTAAATCAGGATCAGGATGGCCAGGTAGTAGGTGATCTGCGGATGGTTGGCCTTGACCTGGAAGCTCAGCGCCAGGCCGAACAGCGCGGCGCCGAGGATGGTGCCCGGCAACCAGGACCTCTTATTAGCCTGGTTGTAGGTGAAAATCAGCGCGGCGAGAACCCAGGGGAGGAAAGCCAGGGCCTGCATCTTGGTGTTGTGGCCGACCTGGATGATCTGCAGGTTGTAGGAACAGAAGGTCACGGCAATGGCGCCGCCGACCGCGATGAGCGGGTGGATCCCGAGGGCGAGCATCAGCAGCCAGGCGCCCAGCAGCGAGATGAACAGGTAGGTGGCCGGGCGGCGGCCCACCAGCAGGAAATCATAGATCTTCTGCGTCCAGTCGCCCTTCGTGGAGGCGTGGATGGTGGCCGTCGGCATGCCGCCGAACATGGACTCCGTCCAGGCCGTCTGGTCATCGGGGTGCGCGGCGTTCCAGCTCATCATCTCATGCGACATGCCCTGCCAGCCGGAGATGTCGCTCTGGTTGACGATCTTGCCGCTCAGGACCTGCGGCACGTAGGCATAGGAAAGGATGAGCAGGCCGACGACGATGCCGGCGTACAGGAGGAGTTTCTTTTTCATGGCAATATATCGACAAGCTGCGCCGTGAGGGCGCGGCGGCTGTATTTCTCAATGTCGGACGTCTGCGGGTGTTCCGCATCCAGGAAGGAGAGCAGTTCGTCCTGCTTGTCCCAGTCGAACATCTCGCCGGCGCCGGCGTCCCGCAGGACTGTGGCGGCCGCGCCGTCCTCCTGGCCGATGCCCAGCACGGGACGGCGGGCGGCCAGGTATTCGAAGATCTTGCCGGGCAGGACCTTGGCGTATTCGGGCTCCCGGCGCAGCGGAAGCAGCAGGATGTCGGCGGCGCGCTGTTCGCGGACCGTCTCGTCGTGGGGAAGGTAGCCCAGCTCGACGAGGTTGTCGCCCAGGCCGCGGGCGCGGATGGCGTCCGTGATCGCGGCGTCGACTTTGCCGGCCAGGCGGATCTGCAGCCGTGCGCGGAAGTCAGGATCGGCGTCACAGCGGCGCGCCAGGGCGTCCCATAGGTTCAAGGGGTTGCCGTCCGCTGCAAACAGGCCCGTATGTACGAGGCGAATCTCTGTGCGCGGGCGTTGCGGAGCCGGGGCGTCCAGGTATTCTGCGGGCCATTTTTTCTGGTCCGCAGAAACCTGGACCCCTGGCGCGCCGGCCGGAGATTCGCCGGTCAAGCCGGCGAATGACGGGGAGGGGCCGTCGAATGACGGAAAATCAGCTTCGTCGAAGCCGTTCGTGATGAGGACGACGGGAGTCCTGGTCTTGGCCTGGAAGTCGGCGGCGACGGGCGGACTGACGCTGACGACGGTGTCGGCACCATCCAGCACGGCCTGCTCCAGGCGGCGGTGCCGGCGGTCGGCCGCGGCCGACAGGCCGAGATGCTTGTAGTAGAACATCTCCGTCCACGGATCCCGGAAATCGGCAATCCAATGCAGCCCGAGGGCCTTTTTCAAGCCCAGGCCGATGAGGTGCACCGACTGGGGCGGGCCCGTGGTCACGACGGCGTCGACGGGATGCTCCGCCAGATATTTCTTCAGGAAACGGACCGAAGGGTGCACCCAACTGATCCGGGGGTCGGGAATGAAGCAATTGCCCCGCACCCACAGGGAGAGGCGCTGCTTCCAGTTCTTCTGCTGGGCATTGACGGGATTGACCTCCTGTCCCTGTTTGCCGCCGGTCAGGCGGCGATAGAGCTCATACGGCTCGTTGATGCGCGTCTTGATGACCTCCGCGCAAGCGGGAATGTCGGCGAGCAGACTCTCGTCACGCGCAAGCTGTTCGGGATTCTCCGGCGTGTAGACCACCGGCTGCCAGCCGAACTCCGGCAGATATTTGCTGAACTTCACCCAACGCTGGACCCCCGAACCACCGGTCGGGGGCCAGTAGTAGGTGATGATCAGCAGGCGTTTCACCGCTTGTAGCCTTCGAGGTTGGCCTTGACGGTCTCCCAGTCGTAATAAGGGCCCTCAACCGGCTTGAGGCCGCGCAGCAGGCGCTCCTTCTCCTGATAGAGGAACTTCACAAGCACGCGGCCGGCCTTGTTGCGATAGAAGATGATCTGCAGGTTGCTGGCCATGCAGATGTTCCAGAAGCCGTACCAGTGGTCGCAGACCTCGTCCACTTCCCAGCGGTCGCCGACACCCTCGATGCCGAGGTAACTGGCAAGCGCCATCAGCGGATAATCGTGGCCGAAGCGCAGGTCGGCGGCATAGGCGCCGGTGGCGATGCACTCGTCCGCCTTCGTCACGATGTCCTCGACGCAGGACTGCGCCATTGCCACACGCTCCAGACCGACGTCGGCGGAGTTGCAGTGGCCCAGGTAGAGGAAGAGGTTGTTCTGCGCCCAGCGATTGTAGATCGCGTCGAAGGGCAGGAAGCGGTAGAGATTCTCCTCGATATCGAAGTCCTCGGCCACCACGGCGGTGTCGTAGACGTTCGCCGTCAGGCGGCGCGGGCTGTCCACAAAGGTGCGGGCCTTCTCCACGTCGGTGAAGATGCGCGTCATCACGCCGAGGGTGTCGTCCGGCACCTGGCGCATGTACTCGAAGCTCTTGCGCATGCCGGCGGAAGTGATCTGCTGCCAGCCTTTCTCGTTGTCGAGGTAGTCCATGAACTTCTCGCCCGTGTCGAGACGGATGTTCAGCTGGGTGTTCTGGCGGATCAGCGAGTTGGTGAAGGAATTCATGCTGATGATGCAGCGCTGCACCGTGCTGGAGAAGGCGCGGACGTTCTTCTGTCCGGCGAAGACCTCCGGGTAGCGGTTGTACATGCGCTCGGCCAGGGCGGCGTGCTCACGCGCACCGCGCTGGGACAGGCGGCCGTCCATGCCGCCGTAGCTCTCGAGCACCTTGCGGGCCGCGACAAGCAGGGAGTCGCCGCCCGGGGTGAGGATGCCCATTCCCTTGCCCACCTCGAGGGTGCGGATCAGGTCCTCATAGGCCTTGCCGCCCCAGTTGGAACGGGAGCCGTGCCGGCCGTAGTGGCTGATGTAGAAGGGGGTGTAGCCCTTCGGCGCCGGGGTGTCCGTGAGAGGATAGAACTCGTACGAGTTGAGGTTGTTGCCCGCGCGGGTCGGATCTTCCATGAGGGCCTTGGCGGCCACTTCGGAACGGTGGAACTGGGCGAAGGCCGCCGACGCGCTCAGCGTCAGGAGGGCTGCCAGGATGAGGATAAATTTCTTCATATTCTTCGTTTTGTTTGTTATTTCATAACAGACAAAGATATAACCATTTTCTGTTTTCGGCTCGGCGCGAAGTTCAAAAGTAACATCAGGGCACGTTTATGAAACACCCAGCTCCCCTTTCAGGGCGCGGAGCAGGTCGAAGGCCTGCAGGGGCGTCATGTTGTTCAGGTCGGCCGCCTCCAGTTTGTCCTTGACGGCGGAGAGCGTGGGGTCGTCGAGCTGGAAGAAGGACAGCTGCACGGAGCCGTCGTCCTCCATGTCCATCGCGTTGGCGTGCTTCTGACGGCGCTCCAGGTCGCGGAGCGTCTTTTCCGCCGAATCGATTACCTCGCGCGGCATGCCCGCGAGGCGCGCCACGTGGATACCGAAGCTGTGCGCAACGCCGCCCGGCATCATTTTCCGGAGGAAGATGACGTTCTTGCCCTCCTCCTTGACGGCGATGTGGTAGTTCTTGACGCGGGGATACTGGTCCTCGAGGTCGTTCAGCTCGTGGTAGTGCGTGGCGAAGAGCGTCTTGGCGCCCTTGCCGTACTGATGGATGTATTCCACGAGGGCGCGGGCAATGGACATGCCGTCGTAGGTGGAGGTGCCGCGCCCGATCTCGTCCAGCAGCACCAGCGAGCGGGCGCTGAGGTTGTGCATGATCATCGAGGTTTCGAGCATTTCCACCATGAAGGTGGACTCACCGCGGGAAATGTTGTCCGTCGCGCCGACGCGCGTGAAAATCTTGTCGAAATAGCCGATACGCGCCTGCTGCGCCGGCACGAAGGAGCCGATCTGCGCCATCAGCACGATGAGCGCGGTCTGCCGCAGGAGGGCCGATTTACCGGCCATGTTGGGGCCGGTCAGGATGATGATCTGCTCCCCCTTGCTGTCCAGGCGGACGTCGTTCGGGACGTACTCTTCGCCCACGGGCATCAGCGTTTCGATGACGGGATGGCGGCCGGCCTTGATGTCCAGGACACTGCCCTTGTCCATCTCCGGGCGGCAGTAGTTCCGGTCGAGCGCCTGCTGCGCGAAGCCCTGCAGGACGTCCAGGCGCGCCAGGATGCGGCAGTTCTCCTGGATGTCGCGGATGGCCTTCTGGACTGCGGCGACGAGTTCGCCGTACAGGCGACTCTCGATCTCATAAATGGACGCTTCCGCGCCAAGGATCTTCTCCTCGTATTCCTTCAGCTCCGGCGTGATGTAGCGCTCCGCGTTGACGAGCGTCTGCTTGCGTATCCACTCCGGCGGCACCCGGTCGCGGAAGGTGTTGCGGACTTCGATGTAGTAGCCGAAGACGTTGTTGTAGCTGATTTTCAGCGAATTGATACCGGTTCGCTCCCCCTCGCGCTGCTGCATCTGCAGGAGGTAGTCCTTGCCGCCGCGCGAGATGGCGCGCAACTCGTCCAGCTGCTTGTCCACGCCGGCGGCGATTACGTCGCCCTTGCCGAGCTGGGAGGCATCTTCCGCGAGGGTCGCGGTGATGCGCTCCAGCAGCTTGACCGTGTTGCGCAGGCCCTTGATGAGCTTGTCCAGGGCGCCGCAGCCCGTGTCCCCGCAGCAGCTGCGGATGGGCGTCATGCGGCTCAGCGAACGGCCGAGCTGGCGCACTTCGCGCGGGAGAATCTTGCCGTTCGCCGCCCGGGCGAGAATGCGTTCCAGGTCGCCCACCTCGCTCAGGTGGCCCTGGAGCTCGGCGAGCAGCTCTTCGTTGTCGTGCAGCAGCTGCACCACGTCGTAGCGGGCGTTCAGTTCGTTCAGGTCCATGACCGGCATGGCCAGCCACTGGCGCAGCAGGCGGGCGCCCATCGGCGTGCAGCAGCGGTCGATCGTGTCCACCAGGCTGACGCCTTCGCGGCCCGCGTTGCTCTGGAAGATTTCCAGGTTGCGGAAGGTGAACTTGTCCATCCACACGAACTTCTCCTCGTCGATGCGGCCGATCGAGCAGATGTTGCCGAGTCCGGCGTGCTGTGTCTGCTCCAGGTAGACCAGCAGGGCGCCGGCGGAGCAGAGGGCGAGCGGGAAGCCGTCGATGGCGAAGCCCTTCAGGCTCTGGACCTTGAGCTGCTTGCAGAGGCGCTCCACGGCGGCATCCTGCACGAAAGCCCATTCGTCGAGCCCGGTGGCGTAGAAGTCCCCGTAGCGCTCCTTGACGGCGCGCAGCAGCTCGCGCTGGACCACCAGTTCGCGGGGCTGCAGGGAGCTGAGCAGGGTGCCGATGTAGTCGATGCTCCCCTGGGCCACCTGGAAGGTGCCCGTCGAAACGTCCAGGAAAGCGGCGCCGCAGCTCTGGCCCTCGAAGGTCAGGCCGGCGAGGAAGTTGTGTTCCTTCTGGTCCAGCATGCCTTCGCCGAAGGCGATGCCGGGGGTGAGAATTTCCGTAATTCCGCGCTTGACGAGCTTGTTCTTGACGAGCGCGGGGTCCTCCAGCTGGTCGCAGATGGCCACTTTGTAGCCGTTGCGCACGAGTTTCTGGAGGTAGCCTTCGATGGCGTGATGCGGGAAACCGGCCATGGGCGTGTCCCCCTTGTCGCCGTTGGAGCGGCGCGTGAGCACCAGTCCGAGCACCTTGCTGGCGAGCACGGCGTCGTCGGAGTAGGTCTCATAGAAATCCCCGACGCGGTACAGGAGGATCGCCTCCGGGTGCTGCGCCTTGATGCTGAAATACTGCTTCAGCATCGGGGTATCTTCGCCTTTCTTTGCCATGGATGCCGGAAAGACAAAGATAAGAAAAAAACCTTATTCCTGTGTATTATTCAGCGCCGGCCACACACATGAGGAAGCTTTGCAACGAAAGGTCGATCGTTCGCTGCCAGCCCAGTTCCTCCGCAAAAGTATCCCAGGCGCTGCCGGGAGAATGAGACCAGGACAGGCGGATCAAGGATTTATCCAGCACGCCCGAGTACGGAGAAGGTTGATACACTGCCGTGTAACGGATTTCGCCCGTCGTCAGATCGGATAGCGTGAAGCCTTCCGGAGTCTGTCTGTAGGAAAGGCGTTCGATATCGGTATCCACATAACCGTCGTCCAGATAGCAGCATTTCCCGGAATGGACCAGCGCCGGCTCATCGTTATCTTCATAAATCCATATCCACACCTGGAAGTTGTTGTCTTGCTGTCCCCCGGCATAAAGAGAGCGGACTTCGGGCACCTCCTTCCCGGAATCATCTTTCTGGCAGGAGGACAAGGTCGCGGTTGCCAGCAGGAGAGATAAGATCAAAAACAGTTTATTCATTTATTTTTCGTTTGCTTATATAACGGGGCCGGTCCCAAAAACTGCCTCGACAAATATACTTATTTCAAGTCAAACGTCAATCCGGCACGGAGTTGGAACTGGAGCTTGGAGTCCCAGGTGTTGAGATAGGCGCTGCGGTTAAAGGGAACCGACAGGGACGGCGCCAGGTAAAAGCGTACGCCCGGGAACAGGCGGATGTCGGTGCCGGCCATCAGGTTCCCGGAGAAGAGGACCGGATCCGGCAGCGCTTCGCCTCCGGAAACAAAGATGCTCTTGGCCGCATGCAAGCCGGCGCCGAGATAGAAGCGCCAGCGCTGGTCGGGGTTGAAATAATACAGCAGCTCCACCGGAATGCCAAGGTAATGGAGCGTGAGCTGCGTTGTTTGTCCCATAATATCGGTTTTATCCTGCCCGTATCCGCCGCGCTGCATGTAATCGAGGCCCGCCGTCAGGGCCAGGTTTCGTGAAAGCGGAATCGACAGCGAAATGCCGACGCTGATGGGCAGGACAAGGTTTCCCGGCCGATTAACGACATTGGTCCCCGAATCGACAATGATTCCCGAATGCATTCCCGAATCATTATACGCAAGCCCATTCCCGGAAGTGCTTATTCCGGCCGTGGCGGCGTTCAGACGCAGGGACATACGTCCGGCCTGGCGGCGCGGCCGCTCCGAAAGCTCCGTCCAGTCTGTCTGCGCCAGCGTCGGCTCCGTCTCCTCGGTCCGGTCAGCCGGAGTTTTGGCCTCGTCCGGGACCGTATTTGAGAAGGTGTCCGGCGGCAGCTGGTCGGGGGTGGTCTCCTGGTCGGAAGGAGTCTCCGGGATGGGATCCCCGATCGGGTCGGGGATGACGGGCGGGGCGGGGGTGACGGGCGGGGCGGGGGCGGCTTTTCGGGAGGAGATCCCCGGTCGAGCCGGGGATGACACGAAGGGTTCCGGGGATGACGCGGATGGCGCCAGGGAGGGCACGGAGGACGGTTCGGCTGGTTGGGCCACGAGCTTGCCAGCTTGGACAGCGGGCGCGTCGGGCTGGACTGCAGGCGTAACGGTCTGCTGGGCCAGGCGGTCAGGGGTCGGGGATGCCGGACGCAGCAGCAAAACAGCTGCGATGACCGCGGCAGCGACACCCGCCAGGGCGTAGGGCCACCAGCCCATCCGGCGGGCAGCGGGTTGGCTCATTTCCTGCCCCCGGGGAACAAGCCCGCCGGCAAACGTAGCGATATCCTCGCTTTCCAGCGGCAGGCTGGCATCCTGCAGGCGCTCCTGCAAGACCCGGGTCCAATCCTTATCCTTCATCCTTTTCATCGTGTTCCGTATTTCGCGCTTATCAAGGCGGCCAGCTTGCGCCGCGCCTTGAGGTATTGGGTCTGTGAAGTCTTCTCCGAGATGCCGAGCAGACGGGCGATTTCGCGATGGGAGTATCCGTCGAGGCAGAAAAGGTTGAACACCACCCGGTAGCCCTCCGGCAGCGAAGCGATCAGGTCGATCAGCTCCTCCACGGGGACGGTTCGCAGGGCTTCGGTGTCCACCGGAGATTCGCCGGTCAAGCCGGCGAATGACGGGTCGGAACCGTCTTCCGGGAGGCTGTCGGCGAGCTGGGCCAGCGGTTTCCGGCTCCGGAGTTCATCCACCGCCAGGTGGGCGGCAATCTGCGAAAGCCACGCACCCAGCGAGCCGACCCGGCGGGGACGAAAGTCGTCCAGCGAATCCCACGCCTTCAGGAAGGTGTCGTGGACCAGATCCCGGGCACTGTCTGCGTCGTGGATATACCTCCGGCATACGGCCAGCACACGCCCCGCGTAGGTCTCATACATTTCCTGTCTTGCGCCCGGAGCCCCGGCACAACAGCGCCGGACCAGGGCTTTCTCATCCATCAGCACATCTCGTTTGAAGAATCTTCACCGATATAACGATGATTGTCTGAAAAACTGCCCGCCCGACAGAAAATATTTTTGCACCCCTGTCGGGATGGCAGGAGATCCCCGATCGGGTCGGGGATGACGAATCGTCGGGGATGACGGACGAGCAATTAGCGATTGACGTAAACCTGGAGTTTTTCGTCGATGCGGCGGTTGATCTCGCCGGCGAGGGCCTTGCCTTTGGTGCCGAGACCCGGAATCGCATACAGGTCGCCGGCAGCGGCGCGCAGGGCACCCAGGCCGATCTCTCCGTTATTCACGGCTGTCAGGAACGCAGCGAGCACCTTGTCCAGATCAGCCTCGCTGACCTTATAGTTCCATTTGAGCGCCTGGCCGAAGCTGACCGGACGCACGCCGGAATTGTGCGAGCAGTCCACCGGCTTGATGGCCACGTCGGGGAACTCCCGGCGCAGGTCGGTCAGCTGCCCCGCCTGGGCGCGGTAGGCGCTGATCAGTTGGTCCACGCCGTTGTAGCGGTTGGTCCGGCTGCCGATGGTCAGACTGTTCTGGAGGCAGCTCAGCACATCGTTGTACACCGGCACGACAGTCACCTTTTCCATGCCCAGCGCCTTCGCTTTGCGAATCACCGCCTCGAGGGAGCCCGCGCCGGACGGCACGCCGTCGCAGATCAGGCCGGAATCCTTCAGGTCGAGCTCGTGGACCGCCGTGCTCTTGCCGGAGGCCGGCGCGCCCATCACGATGGTCAGGTCCTTCTTGCCCTCGCGGAGGGCCTTCTGCACCATGCGGTCAAAGATGTGGTCATAAACCAGCTGCTCCGCTTCGCGGAAGTCGGCGGCATTCGTACCCGTGTATCCCAGCGGGCGGAAAAGGAAGCGTACTTCGTTGGGATCCAGCGTGTTGGCCGCGGCTCCCAGGTACTTGTCGGTCAGCTGGACCAGGCGCTCCCGGGCCCATTGCGCGGCAGCGGCACCCGTCAGCTGCGGCTGCGGCGCCTCGATGGAATAGGCCGATGCACGGGGAAGCATGCGGGTGTGGCGACGGATGTCCATCACCTTCTCCTCGGCGAAATAGGTGTCACCCGGCAGGTGGTAGCGGGCGTTGCCGTCCGGATCCGGGGTGAAGATCATTTCCGAAGCCTGGTCACGGTCCACATAACGGACCCAGCCGCGCGGCGACATGTTGTACTCGCCGTCGCCCAGCACCGCATTGACCACGCAGTTGGTGTCCCACATGCGCTGGCCGACCTCGCAGTCGAAGTCGGTATAGACGGTCTTGATGGGATTGAGGTCGGTATAGGACAGGTCCGTGAGAATGTCGGCGGAGGTGTAGTCCATCATTTCACCCACGTTGGTCGGCGACAGGATGAGATCGACATTCTTCGGCAGCCGGTCATAGAAAACGGCCGCGGCGGCGGACGCCGTGCGCATGTTGTAGCCGCTGAGGTTGTCGTTGCCGTCGAAATGGCCCGCCTGCACATAGACGGACTTGACCTTGCGGCCGAAGAGCTCCACGCCGCTGAGCGAAGAATACTCGTCCGCGCCTGACTCGAAGAGCTGCGACAGGCAGGTCATCATGCCGATGGCCACCACGACCACCGAATGATCCTCGGCCTCGCTGAGAAGCTTGCGGTAGAATTTCCAGCCCTCCGGAAGCTTCGTCGGGTCGATGGAACGGGGATACAGCCAGCTGCCGTCGGGGTTCTTGAAGTCGACCAGGCGGCTGTAGGGGATGAAGTCGTAGGGATTCTTGACGCCGTTGTGCTCCAGGGCGATGGGGATGTCGGGGTGGCCGTAGAACTGGTTGAACACGTCCACCAGGACGGCATTGCGGTCTCCTTCGCGGTCCACGATGATACCTTTCAGGTCCACCAGGCCGTCCTCGATATAGTGATACAGCATCACGATGGCGAAGAGGTCGTCGGTGCAGCTGCCGAAATCCGTGTCCAGGATCATCGGAATGGGCTGCCGGAGCTGGTGGTAATTGCCGTAGCTGATGTTCTGCGCCCACCCGGCGGTCAGTGCCAGGATGCACACAAGGGTCAGGAAAAGTTTTTTCATAATGCGTATCGTTTCTTTCCCGAAAGGTACACATTATTATTCAGGCCATGAAATCTGGAAGAGAAAAACTGTCCGTTTAGAAACGCAGGCCGACGACAAGGCGCACCGCGTGAATGTGGCGGCTACCCGTGCGTCCGTACTCCGGATACTGGACCATGACGTTCAGCAGGCCGATTTCCGCCTCAACGCCGAATCGCCAGCGACCGACGGTCGCGAAAGTCAGACTCGGACGCAGGGAAAGATTGAGCGGCGTGTTCTTGACCTTCCCGTTGAGAGGATCTGAAGGATCAGCATCGATATAGTATTTTCCGGGCGTCCAGGTGTAGGAAAGCATCGGACCCAGACCCAGAATCATACCGTCTGCAAAATGGTAGCGGGCACTCACGGTAAAGTCCAGATAGGAGAAACTGTCGAAATTGGCTCCGACCGCTCCGATGGCAAAAACACCTTCCCAATAAAACTTCCCGCCGACTTCAGGCATGACCGACCAACGGTCGGAACAATAGATGTCCAGACCATAGGACAGGCGTCCGGCCAGGTGGCCGAGCCGAAACTGTGAAGAAACACCCGGACCGTACGTGTAGGTTCCAAGGCCGAGCAGGATGTTGTGTTCCACCCGCGCCGGCTGTGCCGGGAGGCGAAAAACGAAAGTCATTGCAAGGAGCAGAATAATAAGGCGTTTCATGGGAAAAACTAGTTCGAGAGGGTACCGGCGAGAAGGAGGGTGTTGGTGCTTTTCTCCCGGATGAAGTAGGCGAAGGGGCGGTTGAGGTCGAGGGTGACCTTTTTCGGCGTAACGGGCCCGGCACAATTATCCATCGCGATGGCGGTTACCGCCGCGAACTCCGTTCCTTTTTCGCTTACGTCGATCCGGACTTTCTGGAGAATCGAACTGATCTTCAGGAATTCTTTGCTGATACCGGAAAAATCCGCGTCGTCCGAAAAGGGCAGGATGAGACCCATCGCATTCAGTACCTTCGGAATATCCTCTCCCGAACTATACTCCGTTGACCATTTCGGCAGATACAGATCCACTTCGGTGCCGGGATAGGCATACTGGAAAGCATCGTAGTTCACTGTCGGAAGGATGGATTGGATGCTTTTTCCTGCTTTGGGCAGAACAACGTCGATCTCATAGGATCCGTTGCCATAGGGAATGGAGACATATTCGAAATCCTCAAATTCACCATATCCCAGCATGTGGTTGGCATGGAGGTAGTCTTTCTTCGTCTTACCGGCGGTGCCGTTGAACTCCCGGCCCGTCCTGACCTCCCAGGTCAGCCCCCAGGGCGCCTTGAACAACAAGGCGTTAATCAGCATCAAACGTGTCGCAGGACTCAATTCACTCAGCATCTGCGGAATCTTTCCGTCCGTCTTGTCGGAGCACCATTGATTGATCCGGTCCTTTGTAGCGGAATCCGAGAAATCCACGGAAAAGCTCTCGGCGGCGAAACTCCGCGTAAGCAGCGACTTGTAATCATCGAGAAGAACCAGGTTTTTGGCGGCCCAGAAAGAATTGCAGCTGGAGAACGACACCTGCGGGTCTGTCGTGACCAGGCCCGCTATCATCTTCTTATAGTAGGCGCCGATTTCATCTTTCGTGGCATCACCCCAGCCGATTACATCGACAAATTGTTTGAACGTCTCCCCTTCTGCGCCTTCCCCGGCCATTGCAAGGGCCAGTGAAAGACTCAGCGGAGAGAACGAGACCTCGCGGCCTTGCGCTTTGTCAAGGAGTCCGGAAAATACCCTCATTCCGAAATCATTGGAGGCGTTCCGGACGGTCTCGTCAGCCTTGGTAAGTTCGATGGGAACCGGATTCGTGAGGTCCTCCGGTTTGAGGTCCTTTTCCCGGTTCAGTTTTTCGCATGCGGGCAGCAACAGGAGAGCTGCGGAAAGAAGGATGAAGGTCTTTTTCATTTTCGGTTTCGTTTACCCATATAACGGGGTCACAGACAAAAACTGCCCGGACAAAGATACTTATTTCAGGTCGAATGACAAGCCGGCGCGTACCTGGAGCTGGAACCGGTCGTCCCAGGTGTTGACGTACGCGCTGCGGTTGAATGGGACAGACAGGACCGGGGCCAGGTACAAGCGGACACCCGGGAAAAGGCGGAAGTCCGTGCCGGCCATCACATGCCCGGAGAAGAGGACCGGATCCCGCAGCGGCTGCCCGCCGGTGGCGGCGATGCACTTCGCCGCCTGCACGCCCGCCCCGAGATAAACGCGCCAGCGGTTTTCCGGATTGAAATAGTATTGCACATCCACCGGGATACCGAGATAATGGAGCGTGAGCGACTGGGGCAGGTCGTCGTACATACGATATCCGTCCCGCTGCATATAGTCCAGACCCGCCGAGAGCACCCATGAGCGGGAAAGCGAAAGCGAGAGCGATAGGCCGACCGCCACAGGCAGGGCCGGAGCTTTCGGCACGGGCACCTTCCGCACCTCATTATCGGAAACCTGCTGGATATACACCCACTTGACAGCGTCGCCATTCCCTTGGTTGGTGTCACTGTCATACAGCGAGGTTGCGGGTCCTACTGCCACCCACTGTCCGGGGGACAGGTCCGGTTGCTGCAGATATACATCCGGCCTGGCGCTCCGGGAGAATGAAGTCCCGGCCGTAGCGGCATGTATCCGCAGGGATATGCGGCTGCGCTGCGACCGTCGGGTACCCGGCTCCGCCGGGAAATCCCAGGCATCCTCTTTTTCGGCGGGACCTGGGGACAGGACGGCCATTTTGACTCCGGCGTCCTCACCCGCGGCCGGGCCTGGGGACGGCTGGGCGTCATGCGTTTCCTGCTCCTTATCCGGGGTCTGACTGGAGACTGGTTCGGGAGGCAATCCGGGGATGGGATGCGCGCCGGCCTTCTCCCGGCGGCCTGAGCTGCCGGGAGCCATGGGCCCGGGGGATGATTGCGGGAGCGGGACGACCGGTTCCTCCTTGACGGCATCCGGGACGGGGGCGGTTTCCACCAGACGATCCGCCTCCTGCACCGGGTTGGCGGCGGGACGCAACAGGAGGACCGCGACGATAATGGCCGCAGCGACACCCGCCAGGGCATAGGGCCACCAGACAAGCGGCCGATCTGCGGCCTGTCCGCTGCCCGCCGGAGCGGAAAGCAGCTTGCCGTCCAGCGGCAACTGCGCATCCTGCAGGCGCTCCTGCAGGACCCGGGTCCAATCCTTATCTTTCATCCTTTTCATCCTTTTCCGTATTTTGCAGTTATCAAGGCCGCAAGCCTGCGCCTCGCCTTGAGGTATTGGGTCTGTGAAGTCTTCTCCGAGATGCCGAGGAGTTGCGCGATTTCTCGATGCGAATAGCCGTCGAGGCAGAATAGGTTGAACACCGCCCGATAACCCTCCGGCAGCGAAGCGATCAGCTCGATCAGTTCCTCGACCGGAACGGTCCTCAGGGCTTCGATGTTCACCGGAGATTCGCCGGACTCATCTTCCGGCATCCCTTTGGACAACAGGGTCAGTTGCTTTCGGCTCCGGAGCTCATCCACCGCCAGGTGCGCGGCAATCTGCGACAGCCAGGCGCCCAGCGAACCCATACGGCGGGGACGGAAACCGTCCAGCGAATCCCAGGCCCGCAGGAAGGTGTCGTGGACCAGGTCCCGGGCCAGGTCTGCGTCCTGGATATATCTCCGGCACACGGCCAGCACACGCCCCGCGTAGGTCTCGTACATTTCCTGTCTCGCGCCCGGCACTCCGGCACGACAGCGCCGGACCAGGCCTTTCTCATCCATCAACTCGTCCAGTTTGAAGAATCTTCAACGATATAACGGCCCCCTTCCAAAAAACTGCCTGGACAAAGAGGAGAAACGAAGCTATTCCCTTCCATATCCTTATCTATATCTTGAATTCCCGGAGACCGGCGTCAGGCCAGGAAGTTCGTTATGAAGATGATGACGATGGCGATGGGGGCGATGTAGCGGAGCAGGAAGCGGAAGGCGCCGAAGACGGCGCAGTTGAAGCGCTCGGTGCCGCCGCAGGTGAATTCGTCGCGGACGGCCGCCGGGTCCATCTTCCAGCCGACGAAGAGCACGAAGAGCAGCCCGCCGAAGGTCATCAGGAAGTTGGACGTGAGCATGTCGCAGAAGCTGAAGATCGACAGGCCGAAGAGCTGCACGTCCGCGAGCGGGCCGAAGGACAGCGAACAGAGCGCGCCGAGCAGCCAGGTGCCGCCGAAGATCAGCAGCACGGCCTTGCGCCGCGACATCCGGCGCTGCTCCACCAGGTAGGCCACGCCCACCTCGAACATCGAAATGGCGGAGGTGAACGCCGCGAACACAATCGTCACGAAGAACAGCACCGCCACCACCGAACTCAGCCAGGGCACGTTCGCACCCATCTTGGCGAAGATGTAGGGCAGGGTCTCGAAAATAAGTCCGGGCCCGGCGCCCGGCTCGATCCCGGCGGCGAACACCGCCGGCATGATGGCGAAGCCGGCAATCAGGGCGAACAGCAGGTCGAAGCCCACGGTGCCAAGCCCCGTCACCAGGATATTCTCGTTCTTTTTGATGTAGGAGGCGTAGGTCAGGATGGTTCCGACGCCCAGCGAAAGCGAGAAGAAACTCTGCCCCATCGCGTCCGCGACGGCGGACGGCGTGATCTTGCTGAAATCCGGCTTCACGAGGTATTCCACGCCCGCGGAGGCGCCAGGCAGCGTCAGCGAATAGACCATGATGGCCACGATCAGCACGAAGAGCAGCGGCATGGAAATCTTGTTGAAGCGCTCGATGCCCGACTTCACCCCGGCGGAGACGATCACGGCGCAGCCCGCCAGGAAAAGCGTATGGCAGATCAGCGGCCCGGTGGCCGAAGAAATGAAGCCGCCGAAAGCCGACGACACCGCCCCGAGTTCGGACGAATGGAACCCCACCGTCACCGATTGCCAGAGATAGCCGATGGACCAGCCGCCCACGACGCTGTAGTACGACAGGATGATGAGCGGGGAGATGACGGTCAGCAGGCCCAGCCACTTCCATTTCGTGCCGGGCGCGAGCTGCTCCAGGGCGCCGAAGGTTCCCGCGTGCGTGCGGTGTCCGATGATCACTTCCGCCAGGAAAATGGGCAGCGACAACAGCAGGCAGCAGACGAGGTAGATGATGATGAACGCGGCGCCGCCCGTCTGGCCGACCATGTAGGGGAAGCGCCAGATGTTGCCCAGTCCGATGGCGGAGCCCGCCAGGGCAAAGATGGCCGCGCTGCGGCCGCCGAACACTTCCCGACGCCGCTCCATGGCTTACAGGATGAAGTTGGTGAAGAAGATGATGACCACCGCGATCGGCGCCACCCACTTGATCAGGAACCAGACCACGGGGAAGATGCGGTCGTTGAAATGGTAGCGCCCGTGGCTGGTGAACTCGTCATGCACCACCCGGCGCGGCAGGATGAAACCGGCGAAGACCACGGCCAGCAGCGCCATCACCAGCAGCAGGATATTCGAGCAGACCCAGTCCATCAGGTCGAAGAGCGACATGCCGGCCACCTGGACGCCCGCGAGCGGACCGAAAGACAGCGAGCACAGCGTGCCCACGCCGCCGCAGACAACGAACAGCAACACGCAGGCCCGGCCGCGGGTGAGGTGCGCCCGCTCCATCAGGAAGGACACGCCCACCTCCACGAGAGAGATGCAGGAGGTCATGGCGGCCACGATGATGGCCAGGAAAAAGACGATGGCCACGAGGGAACTGATCAGCGGCACCTCAACGCCCATCTTGGCAAAGACGAAGGGGACGCTCTGGAAGATCAGACCCGGACCGGCGCCCGGTTCGATCCCGGCGGCGAACACCGCCGGCATGATGGCGAAGCCCGCCAGGATGGCGAAAAGCAGGTCGGAAATTGCCGTGCCCGTGCTGGTCACCAGGATGTTCTCTTCTTTCTTGACATAGGACCCGTAGGTGATGATGGCGCCCATACCCAGCGACAGCGAGAAGAAGCTCTGTCCCATCGCATAGGCGAAGGTGCGCGGCGTCAGCTCGCTCCAGTCGGGGTGCAGCAGGTACTGCACGCCTGCGGCGGCGCCGGGCAGCGTCACCGAATAGATCAGGATCACCACGATCAGCAGGAAAAGCAGCGGGAGCGTGATCTTGCTGAATTTCTCGATGCCGGCGCGCACGCCGCCCGCCACCACGCCGACCGAGGCGGCGAGGAAGACCAGGTGCATCAGCACGGGCATCCAGGAAGAAGAAACGAAGTTGACGAACAGCGAACTGGCCGCCTCCGGCGCCATTTCAGAGAAGGAGAACGAGCAGGCCTTGAAGAAGTATTCCACCGACCAGCCACCGATGACGCTGTAGTAGGAGACGATCATCAGCGGGATGATGATGGAAAGATAACCGACACGCCGCCAGAACGGATGCTGGCGTGACAGGCGCGCGAATGCGTCCCGGGCGTTGGAATGGCTGCGGCGGCCGATCATCACCTCTGCGAGGAAGACCGGCAGGGAAATCAGCAGCGTGGCAAGGACGTAGATGATGACAAACGCGGCACCGCCGTGCTCCCCCACCATGTAGGGGAAGCGCCAGATGTTGCCCAGCCCGATGGCGGAGCCCGCCATCGCCAGGATCACGGCCATGCGGCCGCCGAATTTCTCACGTTTGCCTGCCATACACTACTGTTGTCAGAGATTCCCGATCAGGTCGGGAATGACAGGGACTATTTCCCTTCATGCCCGGCTCGACCGGGCATCTCGTTTCAAATAGGTTACAAATTCGTACTCGAGGCCGGAATCGGGGTCTTTCAGGAGCCCGGAGCGCGCCTCAACCGTCCAAATATCGGAATTAATTTCCGGAAAATACGCATCCGCATCCGGGACCGTCGTGTGGATCTGCGTCACGAACAGGCGGTCCATCGCGTCGATGGCGGCCTGGTACACCGAGGCGCCGCCGATCACGAACACGCGCGGAGCGGCTCCGGCGGCAGCGTACGCCGCCTCGATCGAGGGCACGCAAGTGGCCCCCTCGATCGGCTCCGCGCGCCGCGTGAGCACGATGTTCTGCCGCCCGGGCAGGGGCCGGCCGATCGACTCGAAGGTCGTCCGTCCCATGATCACCGGGCAGCCCATCGTGACCCGCTTGAAGTACTGCAGGTCCGCCTTCAGGTGCCAGGGCATGGTCCCGCCCCGGCCGATGGCGCGGTCCTGTGCCGCCGCCACGATCATGCACTTCTCCATCACACGGCCACCGGCGCCTTGATCGCCGGCCAGGGGTCGTAGCCTTCGAGGGTGAAGTCCTCGTAGGTAAAGTCGAAGACGCTTTTCACCTCCGGGTTGAGCTTCATCACCGGCAGGTCGCGTGGCTCCCGGGAGAGCTGCTCGCGCACCTGCTCGAAGTGGTTGAGGTAGATGTGCGTGTCGCCCGTGGTGTGGACGAATTCGCCCGGCTGCAGGCCGCAGCTCTGGGCGATCATCATCGTCAGGAGGGCGTAGGATGCGATGTTGAAGGGGACGCCGAGGAAGGTGTCCGCGCTCCGCTGGTAGAGCTGGCAGGACAGCTTGCCGTCCGCCACGTAGAACTGGAACAGGCAGTGGCAGGGCGGCAGGGCCATCTTGTCCACCTCGGCGGGGTTCCACGCGGTGACAAGCATCCGGCGGGAGTCCGGGTTGCGCTTGATGGTGTCGATCACCTGCGAGAGCTGGTCGATGGCGCGCCCGTCGGGGGCGGGCCAGCTGCGCCACTGATGGCCGTAGACCGGGCCCAGGTCGCCGTTCTCGTCGGCCCACTCGTCCCAGATGGACACGCCGTGGTCCTTGAGGTACTTGATGTTGGTGTCGCCGGCGATAAACCAGAGGAGCTCGTAGATGATGGACTTGAGGTGGACCTTCTTGGTGGTCAGCAGCGGGAAGCCCTGCGAGAGGTCAAAGCGCATCTGGTGGCCGAAGATGCTCTTCGTGCCCACCCCGGTGCGGTCGTGCTTGACCACGCCATGGTCCATGATTTCCTGCAGGAGGTCGAGGTACTGATACATTATTTCTTCTTGACGCCGAAGGCGAAAATGATGGCTTCGTGATAAATCTTGCCCGGATTCAGGACGGTCGACGGGTAGGCCGGCTGGTTGGGGCTGTCCGGGAAGTGCTGGCACTCCAGGGCCACGCCCTCGTAGTCGTGGTAGATGCGTCCGCGCTTGCCCACGGGGCAGCCGCCGAGCCAGTTGCCGGTGTAGACCTGGATGCCCGGCTGGGTGGTGTAGACCTTGAGCGTGCGGCCGCTGCGGTTGGACCACAGTTCGGCGGCCTCCTGGATCTGGCCCTTGCGGTAGCCGTCGATCACCCAGCAGGCGTCATAACCCTTGCCGTAGTTCAGGGCCGGGAAGTCCTTCTTGATGTCGCGGCCGAGGGTCTTGCCGTTCAGGAAGTCCATCGGGGTGCCCGCCACCGGGGCCGGATCGCCCAGCGGGATGAGACCCGGGTCGGTCGGGAGGTACTCGGAGCAGTTCAACTTGAGGAACTGGCGCAGGATGGAACCGCCGCAGTTCAGGTTGAAGTAGGCGTGGTTCGTCAGGTTGATGACCGTGCGCTTGTCGGACTTGGCGCTGAAGGTGAGGCGGAGCTCGTTCTCCTCGCTCCACTCATAGCGCGCCACGACCACGACCTGGCCGGGATAACCCATTTCGCCGTCGGCGGAAACGTATTTGAACTCCACGCCGCCCTTGCGCTTGCGGGACTCCCAGACCTGCTCTGAGAAGCCCTGCGGGCCGCCGTGCAGGTGGTTGGGGCCATTGTTCACCGGCACGCTGTAGGTCTTGCCGTCGAGGGTGAACTTACCCTTCGCAATGCGGTTGGCGAAACGGCCGGGGCATTTGCCCAGGTACGGGCCGTCGTTGACGTATTGTTCCGCTTTGCCGTAGCCGAGGGCGACGTCGCCCAGCTTGCCGTTCTTGTCCGGCACGTTGACGCTGACGATTGCGGCACCGATGCTGCCGAGCACCACGGAGGCGCCGCTGGCGTTGGTCAGGGTGTACTTGTAGATGGCCTTGCCATCGGGGGTCCTGCCCCAAAGTTTTCTGTTGATAGCCATGATGTTATTGATTTTGTTGGTTTTGCAGCCAGGAGACGACCCGCTCCACGGGGGCGTCTTTCATCAGGATACGCTTCTGCCCGTCCAGCAGGTAGAGCGACGGAATCGCGCGGACATTGTAGATGCGGTCGGAACGGACCAGCCCGTCGGGATCGTATCCGCACAGCCAGTCGCGCGGGTAGTTGGGTTCATAGGCGCGCCAGGCGGCCAGGTCCTCGTCGATGTAGACGTTGACCACGGCGAAGTCTCCGCGCGCGATGCGGTCTCGGATGCCGGGCACGGCCTCCAGGGTGTTGATGATGTCCAGACAGGCGTAGCAGCCGGGGTTGCTGAAGAAGAGCAGGATCGTGCGGGCCTGCACGTCATGCAGGCGGCGGGTCCGTCCGCGGGCGTCCTTGAAACGGAAGTCCGGCGCCACGGAGCCGACGGGCGCCAGGGCGCACATCCGCGCCTCGTAGACATAGCCCGGACGGGCTTCTTCGCGGGTAAAGCGGGAAACCGCGAGGCCCTCGACATAGGGAAGGTAGAGGTCCTCGTTGCGCACCGGAGAGTTGGGATCATAGAGATAGCGGGACACGATCTCTTCCATCAGCAGGAAGACGTGCGAGGCCGTGTCGGCGGCCTGACGCTCCTCCACCTGCGAGAAGAAACGGCGCATCTTCTTCTGCGCCTCGGGCAGCGGCAGCTGCTCCAGCTCCTGGGCAAACAGGGCCACCTGCCCCTCCACGTCGGAACGGCGCACGCCCAGCACGGCGCTCGTGTCGCAGAGGCCGTCGCCGGCCAGGAAAGCATCCCAGAAATGGTCCAGGATCCATTCCCGCCGCTCGTCCGGATCCACATAGACCGCCGGCACCGTCGGATACGGGAAATCCCGCAGCTGCGGCGCCGCGCTCTCCTGCGGTTTCGCACGGCATCCGGCCAGCAGCACCAGCAGCAGCGCGACAGATGTGAAGGCACTTGTTTTCATCTTTGGGCATAAAGTTAATCTATTTTTTGTAGATTTGTATGGCTATGCGCTTTCGAAACCACATAACGCTGCTTGTTTGGATACTCTCTGCCCTGCCGGTTTCCGCCCAGTTCCACACAATGGGAGCGGATCCGGGCGGGCTGCGCTGGCGCAGCGTCGAGACGCCCACCTACCGGGTGATCTATCCGCTGGGGCTGGATTCGCTGGCGCGCAGCTATGCCGTCGCGCTCGAACAGGCGGCCACGCCCGTGGGGAGCAGCATCGGCCGGCGGCCCAATGTGGCCTATCCGCGCAAGATGCCTGTCGTCCTGCACGCCTACACGGCCTATTCCAACGGCATGGTGACCTGGACCCCGCGGCGGATGGAAATGCTGACCGTGCCGGATGCGACCCCCTCCGACCTCACCCCCTGGGTGCGGCAGCTGGCCATCCACGAATCCCGCCACGTCGCGCAGATGCAGCCGGGCGCGATGAAACCCTTCCGCTGGCTGAACGTCCTCGGCGGACAGTTGATTCCGGGCGCCATCGCCGGCCTGTACGGCGGCCCCGCCTTTTTCGAAGGCGACGCGGTGGTGGCGGAGACGGCGCTGACCCGCTCCGGACGCGGCCGTACGGCCAATTTTCTCGAATACTACCGCGTGAGCTTCGCGGCCGGCGACCAGCGTGATTTCTGGCGCTGGCGCTATGGCTCGCAGCGCCTGTATACCCCGGACTACTACCGGGCCGGCTACCTGGCCGTGGGCGGCATCCGCGCCACCTTCGATGTGCCCGATCTCAGCAAACGCTTCTTTGACCGCGTCGCCGGTCACGGCATCGCGTTCCTGAACTGGGACAAGACCGTCCGCGAGGCCACGGGCCTGCGTTTCAAGGACGCCTTCGCGGCCGTCTGCGACACCCTGCAGCGCTTCTGGGCGGCGGACGAAGCCGCCCGCGGGCCGTTCATGGAGACGACGCCGGTCTCCCCCGTGCCGCGCCGTTTCATTGATTATATGGACCTGGAGAGCGTGGGCGACAAGCTCTTTGCCAAGCGGGGCGGGCTCACGATTCCCGACCAGCTGGTCCGGGTCCTGCCGGACGGCACGACGAAGCCCGTCACGCTCCTGGGCGTCCATACCTCCGGCCCCCTGTACAGCGAACCCGTGGGGCGGCTCTACTGGAGCGAAGTGGTGCGCGACGCGCGCTGGCCGCTGCGCTCCTATTCCATCATCCGCAGCTACGACGGCACCCGCGTCAAGAAACTGACGCGCAAGACGCGTTACTACACTCCCGTTCCAGCCCCGGAAGAGCCGGTCCTCTCCGTGACGGAGTACCCGGTGGACGGCAGCTGCCGCATCGTGCTGCTGGATGCCACGGACGGCCGCCGGCTGCGTGAATGGCGCGTTCCGGACGGCCTGCAGGTGGTGGAGACGGCCTGGGTGGGTGACGAGTTGTTTGCCAGCGCCATCTCGGAAGCCGGGGCCGGCCTGTACCGCGTGGACGGCTTCTCTCCGGTGCTGGGCCCCAGTCCGGTCAGTATCAGCGAACTTCGAACGTTGGACGGGCGGCTGGCGTTCGTGAGCGACCTGACGGGCGTGAATGAGTTCTATGCTCTCGATCCGGCCAGCGGCCGGGCGGAGCGCCTGACCAACCTTCGCTTCGGCGGGTCCACCTTCGAGCTGATGGGCGATTCGCTCTACTTCCCCGTCCTGCAGCGGGAAGGGCGCCTGATTCACAAACTGGCCCTCAGCGACCTGCAGCCGCAGGAGGCCGATTTCTCCCAGTTGCCGCGCCACCCCTTCGCAGAGGAGCTGGCGGCAGGAGAGACGGAGGCCATCGACTGGAACGCCCCCGTAGAGCTCAGCGAACCCAAGCCGTACCACAAGCTCGGCCACCTCTTCCATATCCATTCCTGGCTGCCCTTCTTCTTCCAGTTCGACTCCGTGGACGACCTGTCGTTCGAGTCGATCACGCAGAGTGCCGGTCTGGGCGCCACCGCCTTCTGGCAAAACGACCTCGGCACCGCCTACGGCTTCGCGGGCTACCACGCCGCTCCGAATGAAGGCATCTGGCGGCATTCGCTGCATGCCAACTTCACCTACACGGGCCTCTATCCCGTATTCGAGGCGTCGGTGGACTTCGGCGAGCGCGAGGCGGTAGATTATTACCTGGAAAAGGACATGGAGAAGCAGACCATCTCGCTGAAAGCGGCGCAGCGCGGCACCCCGTCCGTTTCCGGCAGCGTCAAGGCCTACATTCCCTGGAATTTCTCTTCCGGCGGCTGGCAGCGCGGCCTCGTGCCCACGGCCACCCTGCTCTGGAACAACGACCGCTTCACGGACGGTCGGCCGATGAACCGCACGACCCTGAGCCTGCGCGGCTACATCATGGAGCATACGCCGGATTCGCGGGTCTATCCGCGTTTCGGTATCGGTGCGGAAGCGGGCTACAGTTTCCGCTGGATTTCCGGCCTGTTCGCTCCGTCGCTCTACGGCTATCTCTACGGTTATCTGCCGGGCCTGCACGAGACGCACGGCCTGCGCTGGAGCGTGCTCGGCTCGACGCACTTCGACGGCGTCTTCTGCGAACCCTTTGCGAATACCGCCCCGCGCGGCTTCCCGTCTTCTGTTTCGCGCATGCTGTCCGCCTACCCCATGCAGTTCAAGGGGGCGCTGGATTACAAGCTGCCGCTGATTCCCGTCGACCGGGCCCTGCTGGGACCGGTGGCCTACCTGCGCAATTTCGAACTCACGCTGCACGGCGACTACACCGCCTTCTCCTCCCCGAAGAAGAGCGGCGCGCTGTTCAGCGCCGGCGTCGACCTGGCCGCGGTGCTGGGCAATTTCTTCTGGGTGCCGTATCCCACCCGCATCGGCGTGTCGTACAACTACAACGGCGGACCGTCCTACGACGAACTTGTCGCGCAGGAGCTCCCCGTGCAGCGGCATACCTTCTCCCTAATTTTCTCCGTTGAGATGTAGCGCCTCCTCTCCTCCGGCCCGTTCCAGCAGGAACGCGTGCAGGGCCCGGTAGGAATCCTTGCGCTTGTAGAGCGTGTCGTAGAGGAGCGGATTCTTCCCTTTGCCGAGCCATGAGTTCTTGTCGCTGACACCCCAGAAGGTGATGCCGCCGCGCTGCTTCTCCGGCACGGTATCCAGATAGATTTTGAAGATGGAGACGATCACGTCCGCCTGGGTGTTCGTGGGAATGTTTCCCTGCGGGACATCCAGCTCGGAGATGCGGACTTTCTTGCCGGTCCGCACCATCCGTTCGAGCATGTTCTTGATGGCTGCTTCGCTCAGGTCGGTGTTGCAGTGCATCTGGGAGCTGACACCGGTCACGTCGGGATTCTTTTCAGCATAGCTGCAAAGCGCCTCCAGCTTGGCGGGATTCCACTCCAGGTTGTAGTCGTTGATGTAGAGGTCGGCCTTCTTGCCGTATTTTGCCAGTGCTTCCCGGGCGGTGCGGAACGCCGTGTCGACGAACTCCTTGGTGCCGCCCTTGTAGTAATCTCCCCAGAGGAAAACGTGGTAATTCGCCGGCGTGACGCTCCCGGTGCGCCAGTTGCCGTCCTCGGCGAACACCTCATTCACCACGTCCCAGGCGTAGGTATCGAAATGCTGCACCATCCTGTCCACGAAATCGGCGTGGGCCGCACGGACGGCGGCCGCCGCGGCGTCGGCGGCCGCCGCCCTGCTGATCAGGGCGTTCAGGTAGTCGGTCTGCTGCTGCGAATGCCAGCCGAGCGTATGTCCGAACAACTGCGAACCGCATTCCTTTGCCCATCCGACCATGGTGTCGGCTATAAAGAAGTTGCAGATGCCGGATGAATTGACAATGCAGTCGTGCTTCATCTCGTTGCCGAAGGTGACGGCTTCGAAATCGCGTTTCAGGACCACTTCCAGTGAGTCGTCACCAGCGTACTCGTTGTAAGTGAACGCGGCGCCGAGCAGTAGATTATTGGCCCGGGCCAGCTCGCGGAGGCCATATTTGTACACGGACGGCGGGTTGGGGTCCGGGATGACGTACGGCTTCGGGTCCGGGGTCGGATCGGGGTCCAGCTTGCCTTTTCCTTCGCAGGCGCAGAGGAGGATGGATAGAAATAAGAATAGAAGGTTGTAATTATTCATAGCTGGAGATTCGCCGGTCAAGCCGGCGAATGACGGGCGGGGAGGCGAATGACGGGCGGTGAGGCGAATGACGGGATGGGGCAGGCTAGTAGAACAGGGCCCTGTCGATGCTCTTGCCCATCAGCTCGTAGCCCTGGGCGTTGAGATGCAGCCAGTCGTTCTCGAAGAGGAAGGCCGGGTTGATGCGCGTGGGATCGTCCGGGCCGGCGGTGATCGCATCAAAGTCGATCACCCCGTCGAACTCCCCGCCCTCGCGTATCCATTTGTTCAGCGCCTGGCGGCCCTTCTCGTGCTCGCCGGCACGCTGGTAGAAGCTGCCCACGGCGGAGGTCACCGTGGCTCCGATCACCTTGATGCCGCGCTCGTGCGCCTCCCGGATAATGTCCTGGAACACCGCCTTGATCTGTTCGGCCGTGGCTTCGCCGTCCCGGCTGCCGCCGAGGTCGTTCGTGCCCTCGAAGAGGATGACGTACTTCACGCCGCAGGGACCGAAGAGGTCGCGCTGGTAGCGGCTCTGCGCGGTGGGACCGTTGCCGCCCCGCAGGATGCAGTTGCCGCCCAGGCCGAAGTTCAGCACGGCGAGGTCGCGGGTCCTGGGGTCGGAGAGCAGCGAACGGGACAGCTGGTCGGTCCAGCGGTTCTGGCCGTTGGTGGTGGTGCCGCGGCCGTCCGTGATGGAGTCGCCCAGCACGGCGATGGCGGCGCTCGGACGCAGCGGAAGCACGTCGATGGCGCTGATGGTGTACCAGTGGTCGGTCGTGGCGACCGGTGCGGAAAAGTCCGTGGTGTTGCCCGCAGCGATGTAGGAGGTCGTGCGGGAACCGGGGTGGCTGGTCAGCCGCGTCGCGGAAATCTTGCCGTAATGGATGGTGATGGCCAGGTTTTCCCGCTCGGCGAGCGCGAAGGGAACCGGGTCGGAGACCGCCTCTTCGCCGGGCGCCATCGTGAAGGCGCGCTGGCCGCCGAAGCTCAGCTCCACGCTGCTTCCGTCCACGATTTCCGGGCTCGCGCCCATGGTCGCGGCGCGGGCGATTTCCACGCCGAGGATCTCGGTCTCATCCTCGTTGAAGAGGTTGGACAGGTGCAGGCGGAGCTCCGTGCCGCCGATCGACACCTGCACGATCTGGCGGAACGAGTTGCCGGCCAGGCCGGGTGCGGGCGGGTTGTTGTGGGGTTCGGCGATCTGCAGGGCGGTGGCCCAGGTGGTGACCCAGTCGGGGGTTTTGGCGCAGGCGGCGAAGCAGAGCGTCGCGGCCGCTAAAAGGTATAGGATCTTTTTCATATCGGTTGGAGATCCCCGATCAGGTCGGGGATGACGGGGTTATTGGGGACGGCGGAAACGGGGAGCGAGGATGACGGGACGGTTGTCCGCGTCGTGGACGGGCATGCCGAGGCGGTCGGACTGGATCTGGCGGAAGATCAGCGAATCGATGGGCGTGTCGAGCGGCCGGACATCGGTCGGCAGCGGCAGGCCGTTGATCTGCTGGAAGTAGCCCACATTGGCGTCACGCCACCATTCGGCGTCATGCTGCTGGATCTCCAGCTTCTTGTTAGCCTCTTCCCAGAGGATCGGGGACACGTAGGGTTTCAGGCCCGCCCAGGTCTGGCGGAAGCCTTCCACCTGGCGGATGCCGGTGTCGTAGTGCAGGCAGATCTCGTCCCAGACCGTACGGCCCGAGGCGAGCTTGTGGTCCCAGGGCAGGTGGTGGAACCAGAGGATGAGGTTCTCCGGGCAGGTGGCGGGGTCGTTGAAGGTCGAAGCGAGAGGCTCGTTGTACTGGTCCACATTGTCCGAACCCGTCCGCGTACGGTCGAAACCGATGCCCAGGCTGTCCGCCTTGTGGTAGTAGGCCGGCGTCCAGTCGGGACGGCCGAGGCGGTCCCACGGCGCCGGGCCGTAATGCGTGCCGCCGAAGAGGTGGTGCAGACCGATGGGCATTTCGTAGTTGACCACGGCCTCGCGGGATGCCATCATGATGTCGAGCACCGGCTCGACGAATTTGGCCGTAAAGGCCTTGTCCGTCATGCCGTCGGGCTTGAGGAAGGTCTGACGTATCCATTCGTCGGCAATCTGCGCCGCGCTCAGTTCCGGGTTCCAGGCCAGGCGCCCGAAGGCGTACCAGTTGGCCTGCGCGAAGAAATAGCCGCAGAAATTCGGATCCTGGCCCGTGTTGGCCACGCCCGCAATGGCGGTGACCATCTTGGCCACGGTGGAGCCTGGGCCGTCACGGTAGGTGTCGGATTGCAGGCACTCCTCCCAGGTGGTGCCGTGGTAGGCCAGGTGGTTGGAGAAGCCCAGGTATTCCTGCGTGACCTGGAACTCCATCATCATCTTCGTGTCCTTCAGTTTGCCGAAGAGCGGGCTGAAGGGTTCGCGCGGCTGGAAGTCCACCGGACCGTTCTTGATCTGCACGATCACGTTGTCGGCGAACTTGCCGTCCAGCGGGAGGAATTCCTCGACGGCCTGGTTGGCTCGGTCGGGGCTCGTGGGGCTGTAGACGAACGCCCGCCACATCACGATGCCGCCGTACGGCGCGACCGCCTCTCCCAGCATGTTGGCGCCGTCCGCATGCGTGCGTCCGTAGTCCTGCGGGCCGGCCTGGCCCTCGGAATTCGCCTTCACGAGGAAGCCGCCGAAGTCGGGGATGGCCGCGTAGATCTCGGCCGCCTTGTCCTGCCACCATTTGCGGACCTTCGGGTCCAGCGGATCACCGCTCTTCAGGCCGCTCAGCGCAATGGGACTGGTCCACTTGATGGAGAGGTAGGTCTTGATGCCATATTCGCGGAGGATGTCCGCAATCTTCGCCACGCGGGCGATGTGCTCCGCGTCGAGGATCAGCGGGTTGGAGTTGACGTTGTTCAGCACCGCGCCGTTCAGGCCGACGGAAGCGCAGAGTTCGCCGTACTGGCGGATGCGCGCTTCGGGCACGTTCGGGGAGGTCCACTCCCACATGGATTCACCGGCATAGCCGCGCTCCACGGTATCGTCCAGGTTGTCCCAATGGTTCAACAGGCGCAGGTCGTAGAAGGGCTGCTCCTGCAGGTCCATGCCCGGACCGGCCTGGCCGAGGACTTCGGCGCGCTGAAGGGCGTAGACGCCATAGCGCAAGCCTGCTTCGGAGCCCGCCGCGACGTGGCGCTGCCCGTCCGCGTCATAAATATGGAACGCCTCCGCCGGCAGGGCGGGATCGATGTCCGCCTGCACGGAAGCAAGGATTTCGGAATAAGGCCGGGCGGCGGCCAGCCACAGGTCGGTGCCGTCCTGTGCCACGGGCACGGGACGATTGCAGGCGGCGAACAGAGCCGCGCTTGCCAAAACGGTCAGGAAAATAGTGTTCCGCATAGAGATTCGGGTTTTGTACTTTGTACAAAGATAGTGAATTCCCGGCTCTCTGCGCGCCGACGTGTACCAAATCTTTTCGATTTCCGCCCATCGGCGGCTACTCCGCCTGCGTGAACGGCTCGCTCGCCATTTTGAACATCCGCGCGGCATCCCGGACGGTCATGCCCGTGGACGCATTTCCCAGGTCGGGGACATTGAAAGACTTGAGGTTGTAGGTGTAGAAGCGGGCGGATTTCTGCGGGAGCACGAAGGGTTTGGTCGTGCGGCCGTCCGCGTCCAGGTGGCAGAAATAGGGCTTGCCGTACTGCCCGTCGCCGCGCTTGCTGGCGAACACGAACCAGCGGCTGTTCGACGACCAGCTGTGGTAGGAGTCGGATTTGTCTCCCTTGATCTCGTCCAGCGGACGGATCTCCCCGGAAGCGAGGTCCGCCAGGTAGAGCATGCACTCGGGATGGAAGAGCGGGAAGGTGCCGTAGTCGGCCACGGAGAAGAGCAGCCAGCGCCCGTCCGGAGAGGCCTTGGGATGGCATACGGAGCCTCCGTCGGCGTGTGCGCTCCAGACGGTGTCCACCTGCTCGCCGATGCGGCCGGTCGCCGGGTCGAAATCCGCCCGGACGAGGTCGTATTTGACTTCCATGATACGCTGCGGGACCGGCAGGGTGTCCGCCACGCAGTAGTAGACCGATTTGCCGTCGGCGGAGAAGCACGGGAAGGTCTCGAACTTGTCCGGCCGCGCGACATGCGGGACATTGATCATCTTGTTGTTCTCGAAGTCCGCCACCGTCAGGTCGGACGCGGAGTCATATACTTCCATGCGTTTGCCCGCGAGGGTGTGGAAACTCGGGAGGATGATGTTGGTGGAGAACACGCCGAAGCGCCCGTCCGGGTGGAGTTCCCCGTACACGGTGCCGGAGAGCATGCCTTCCGCGTTGAGCGTCAGCTTGCGCAGCTTGCCGTTCTGGTTCAGGATGGAGCCGCCCTTGGGGCCGCGGATGTAGTACAGGGAGTAGTCCCCGCGCGACTGTCCGTGGACGTGGCAGTTCATGCAGGCGTTGTCCGTGTGGTCATGGTCGCAGATGACTGTCTCGTCGAAGTTCTCCACACAGCGCTCCCGGATGGAGATTTCGTTGAACATCTGGTAGGACGGTTCGATCAGGCGGTAGGTCAGCCAGCCGTCCATCGCGTCTTCACTCACGTAGATGGACCATTGGTCGGAGACCGGCTCTCCGCCCACGAGGGCTTCCGCCCGGACTGAAATGGTCTGCCCGGCCGCGCCGGCCAGAAAGGCCTTCCAGGCGCCCAGGCGCCATTCTGCCTCCGTTCCCCGGAGGGTGACGGATTTGTCGCCCAGGGTGAACGTGGTCCGCGCCCGGCGGACATCCGCCATCGCGTAGCGGAAATTCAGGGGCGCGATGTTGGCGGGAATGGTGACGTCCTTGTAGTCCGGATAGATGACGAGCGGGCCTTCGCTGCCGTCCGTCGCGGTGAAATAATCCCGGCCGCCGCAGCCCGGCAGCGCCAGGCATGCCAGGACTGCCAGTATGATGTATGATACTCTGTTTCGCATGGTTTACTGCTGCTCGTACATCGCTTTCATGTAGTAATACCAGTAGGTGTTTTTGTACTTGGCGGGGTTCCTTCCGAAGCGGTTCATCCGGTCAACTTCCGAAAGGTCGATCCCGTAGGCCGAGACCTGGCTTGGCGTCATCCGGTCATGCCGGCTGAGCCAGATGAGGATGGCTTCGCGGTAGAGGCGGGCGTCGATCGGGTGCGGCTCGTAATCCTGCATGAACGTGTCCAGATCATAGCACATCAAGTCATAGCAGAGCAGGTAATTCCGGGCCAGGTCGTTGTCCGGATCCGCCTCCAGCAGACCGACCAGGATATCCCGGGGCCGTTCGCTCTGGTGGACAAAATCCTTCCGGAAAAGCTTGGCTCGCGCTGCTTCAATCTGCGCTCGCGTCGCCTCATCCTGATGGCCGGGCATCATGCTCCGGGCCCATTTTCCGTAGAACAGCGACCGGTCGAGCAGATTCAGGTATTTCATCGCCGCGCCGTCCTCGCCCGAAATCAGGTTCACCCGGGCCAGGCGGACCAGGAAACGCGCTCCGGTGTGCTTGGGCGAGGCCTGCAGCGACGTGATGGAACTCTGTTCCGCCTGCGTCATGTCGCCCAGCTGGAACCAGGCCTCCCCGGCCATGCCGTTCGTGAAGATCGTCCGGTCACCGGACACCGGGAACAGCAGGGTCAGCTGATGATTCTGCGAATGATTGAGCAGGTCGTCGCCCAGGCGTCCTTTCATCGCAGTCGCCAGGTTGTAGCAATAGCTCGCCTCCTCCATGTACAGGTCCTTTTTCGAGAGTTCCAGGACCCGGTCCCAATGCTCCAGGGAAGTTTCTATGTCCAGGCCGATCACCCGTTCGTAGTTGAGCCGGGGCAGGCCCCAGGCCTTGCCGTAGTGGTGATGGTAGGGGGAACCCAGCGCCCACGCGCCGAGCGCGAGCAGCAGCACGCCCGCCACCGGAGAGAGCCAGACCTTTTTGAACTGCAAGGCGAGCAGCACCAGGGAAAGGTATGCGAGCGCGACGACGGTATAACGCGTCTGGTAGAGGTTGCCCGTCTCGCGCAGGAAGGACCAGATGAAAAACAGGGCGGCGATGCCCAGGGACGGCCACTTGCCCAGGAAATGCCGGCAGATGCGGTACACCACCCTGCCGATAAGCGTCAGCAGCAGCGCCACGATCAGCGATCCCAGGAAAGGAACCCGGAAGAACTGCTCCAGGAAGTCGCTCGCGAAGGCGGCCAGCCAGCCCGTGCCATGATAGGTCTGGCGGATGTAGTCCCAGTCGAAGGCGAACAGGCTCAGCTGCTCGCGGCGCATCAGGTGATAGGGGTAGAAGAACTGGAAAAAGGTCCAGGTCCCCAGGAAGGCCAACGGGCCGATATATGGTTGAATCTTTTTCATGAATGTGATACAAATATGCATTTTTTTTCGCACTATTCAAAAGAAGAAAGGGCGTCCCTCACGGGGCGCCCTTTCCGTTCCAACCAAATACTTATTTTAACCAAAAAACGTGATTTAAGTTAGTTGACGGGGTAGCCGGGGTTCTGGTAGGCGGCCTTCGCGGCATCATCCATCTTCATGTTGTCCAGCTGACCCTGCGGGATCGGACGGAGGTAATGATAGGTCTGGATGTTGCGGGTGACCGTGGCCGGGGTGTGATCCGAAGCGCCGGGGCCGCAGATCGTATACGTACCGGCGCGCTCGGCCCAGGTCTGCGTACGCACCAGGTCGAACCAGCGGAAACCGTCGCCGAAGTACTCGCGCATGCGCTCGTCAAGGAGGTAGTCGATGGTGATCGTGGCCGGGGTGGCGTCCGTCAGCTCCTCGCTGAAGTCAGCCACGTGAACCATATCCCAGTTGACTTCATACTCCCACTTGCCGGCACGGGCACGGAGCACGTTGATGAGGTCGCGCGCGGAGTTGCCGGCAGTGGTGGAAGCACCCTTCACGGCCGCCTCGGCGGCGATGAAGTAGAACTCGGAGAACTTGGCGATGTTGAACGGACGCGTGTGAGCGGCGTTCGGAGAACCGGTACCGGACGTGTTGGTACGATACGGGCCGAGTTTCCAGATCTTCGGGTACATCAGGCGGCTGACACCGCTCGGGTTCACCACGTAGTAGTTGTAGTTCGGGCTCACGCCGAGCATCGAGACGTTGGCATTGTAGGTGTAGTTGACCGTCGGGTCTTCTTCGTCCAGGTAGACCAGGAAGGCCTCATTCTTGCCGATCTGGGCGCCGTTCGGGCCCTCCACGTACTCGGCCGGGTTGCCGCCGCGGTCCCAGTTGGTGCGGAAGACATAGACGAAGGTGCCGTCGAAACGGGAGTCCATGTCACGGTCGATGAAGGTCGCGATCGCCTCCTGGGTCGGAGCCATACGGGACCAGGGACGGCCGCAGTACTGCTGGTCGGTACGGAGCACCGGATTGATCATCGCGCCGGTGTTGGCCTTGGCGACCATGTTCGGATAGTTCCAGTTCATCATCCAGCCGGCGAAGTTGTCCATGCCGCCGCCACCGCTGTAGCCGAGGTCGGAACCGTTGTACTGCTGGGAGTTCTCGGTGTGGTCCGCATAGAGGAGGATCTCCTTGTTGCGGTCATGGGGACCGTCGCTGATTTGATAGAAATAATCCATCAGACCGTAAGGGCCGGGGTTGTTGATGGCCGTCATGGAGACATCATAGGCCAGCTGGAAGTACTGCGCGGCCGTTTTGCCGTCCGGATCGGTGCGGGCGCACTCCGGATAGGTCGGGATGTTGTTCGGGTTCTCCAGCCACCAGGCGTAGGTCAGGTAGGCCTTGGCCAGGAAGAGGCGGGCGACGTTCTTGGTCACGGCACCCGGCAGGCGGGGATTGTCCGGCAGGTCGTTGACAGCACTCACGAGATCCGGGAAGATGGCGATGGTGTAAACCTCCGGCACGGTGTTACGCGTGGACTCGCGGACCGGCGTGCTGTTGAACTTGAGGTCGCCGGCGCCCAGGTCGAGGGGAACGCCGCCGAAGGTCTGGACCAGCTGGAAGTAGTCGAAAGCGCGGAAGAACTTGGCCTCGGCGATCATCGCCTTGTCCAGGCCCACGTTCTCGGCATTCTCGATGATGCCGCTGGCGGTGTTGATGTAGGTGAACGCCTGTCCCCAGAGGTTGTCGCTGCGGGAGGTGGAAGCGTTCAGGACGCCGGCGTCGGACATGTCGGCGGACTTGAAGTTGCCGTCGGCGGACTGGCCCCAGGTGGCTTCATCCGTACCGGTGGTCAGGATGTTGTAGTAGTAGCCGTTGCCATAGAGGTAGCGGAGCTGGGCATACAGGGCGGTCAGACCGCCTTCCACACCCATCGAGGTGGAGAAGAAGTCCGGCGTGTAGACGGTTTTGGGGTGCTCCTCCAGGACTTGGTTGCAGGAGCTGGCCAAAAGAGCGGCACCGGCGAGGCCCAAAGCGATTTTAGCTATCTTTTTCATATTCGGATCCAATTAGAAGGTTAAATTCACACCGAGCAGGAAGTTGCGCGTATTCGGCGTATTGAAGCCCACGTAAGCGAGACGGCCCGGGCCCGGACGGCCGCTGGCGGTGGAGCCGCCGTTGGCGTTGGCTTCCGGATCGAGACCCGTCTGGCGGGTGAAGTCGGAGAAGAGCACCAGACCCGGGTTCTGGACGGTGGCATAGACGCGGAGGTTGTCGATGCCGGCGCGGCGCAGGGCCGGGAGCTTGTGGAAGCGGTACGCGAGCGTGATCGTGCGGATCTTGAAGTAGGAGCCGTCGAAGTAAGCCAGCGTGGAGGCATACTTGGGGTTATCGCTGCTGACCAGGGAGCCCGGACGCGGGTAGTGGGCGCCGGTGTTGGTCGGCGTCCAGTAGTCGACGTCGAGCTGGCCGCGGCGGCCGGTGAGCATGTTCAGGTAGGAGTTGCCGCTGTGCAGGGAGGACAGCAGGATGCCGCCGGCCTGGAAGGAACCGATGATGGAGAGATCCCAGTTGCGCCAGCTGAGGTTGGTGTTGAAACCACCCTGGAAGATGGCCTCGGCGTTGATCGGAACGCGGTCGTTGGAGTCGATGGCGCGCTTCGGGGAGCCGTCCTCGTTGTATTCGCCGTGGTATTTGACCTTGATGGTACCGATGGCCTGCTTCATGCCGTTGACTTCGGTGCTGGGCTCGAGGATGTCCATGTAAGGATCACCCGGCTGCCAGAGACCGTCATACTCGTAGTCGTAGATGCAGTTCAGGGGGTAGCCCACGAACCAGGCATTGCCTTCGTCGCGGAGGGAACCGTCGGCCAGGGCGACGAGCTTGTTGCGGTTGGCGTAGATGTTCAGGCCGGCCGTCCAGGTCCAGTCGCCACGGTCGATGATGGTGCCGTTGAGGGTCAGTTCGATACCGCGGTTCTGCGTGGCGCCGATGTTGGCGGTGTAGGAGCTCACGCCGGAGGTGGAAGGCAGACCGAGGTTCAGGAGGATGTCCTTGGTGTCAACCATGTAGTACTCGAGGGTACCGCGGAGACGACCCTGGAAGAAACCGAAGTCGAGACCGAAGTTCCAGGTCTGGGAGTACTCCCAGCCCAGCTCCTCGTTCGGCAGGGTGGACACGTAGTAACCGGTTGCATACTTCTCGTCGGCGAAGTTGTACTGCATAGTGCTGAGGCGGCCGAGGGTCGCGTAGGCGTTGATGGCCTGGTTGGAGGTCTCACCGTAGCCGACACGGAATTTGAGTTCGTCGAGCCAGCCGCGGGCGCCTTCCATGAAGGCCTCATTGTGGATGTTCCAACCGGCGGACACGGCCGGGTAGGTGTGCCACTTGTGGCCGTTGGCCAGGCGGGAAGAAGCATCGGAACGGACCGCAGCGGAGAGCATGTAGCGGTCGTCGTAGGTGTACATGACACGGCCCATGTAGGAGAGGAGGCCGGTCTGGGTGTAGCCACCGCCGTTCACCGTGATGTCGGAAGCCACGGCGGAGCCGATGTTGTAGTACTGGAAGAGCTCGTTCGGGATGTTCTTGGCGGACATCGACTGGCTCGTGTAGGTGGTCTGCTCGGCGGAGTAGAGCGCCACGGCGTTGATGTGGTGCTTGCCGAAATAACGGTCGAACGTGAGGAGGTTCTCGATGGTCCAGTTGAAGTTGTCGTTGTAGGACCAGGAGGCGCTGTTCGGGTTGGTCGCGGAAGCGTTGACACCGACGCCGGTGAAGGAACCGCTCTTGGAGTTACGGTAGTTCAGACCGATGCTGGTCTTGAAGGAAAGGCCTTCGACCCAGGGGAAGTTGAACTGCAGGTAAGCGGTGTTGTAGGTCGCGATGGACTTGGACTCATTGACATACACGCCCTGGGCGGTCAGATCCTCGACGCGCTTGCGGTCGAACACGTACTGATCGTTGTCGGACGGCATGTTGATGCGCCACTTGAGGTTGCCGTCAGCATCGTAGGGCACCACGAGCGGGGACTTGGACAGGACGGCGTAGAGGTCGACCTGGTTGCCCGTGTTGGTGGTGTAGCTAGTGTTGGTGGTGATGCCCACGCGGAACCAGTTGCCGATCTTCTGGTCGACGCTGCCGTTGAGGGCGATGCGATCGTAGCCCTGGGTAGGGATGACGGCCTCGTCATTATAATAGGTCAGACCGAAGCGGTAGCTGCCGTTCTTGGTGCCGCCCGCAACGTTGAGGTCGTAGTTCTGCGTGTAACCGTTGCGATAGAACATATCCTGCCAGTCGGTGAACTGGGTGTCAGATTCGTCCAGCGTGTTCTTGTACTGGCCGCCCATCTGGCGCATCTGGATGTACTTGTCGCGCGGCATCATCGGGTACTTGACAGGGACCTTGAAGGTGCCGTAGGCATTGAAGGAGATCTTCGGTGCCTGGCCCTCGACGCCCTTGTAGGTGGTGATGATGATGACACCGTTCGCACCACGGGAACCGTAGATGGCGGTGGAGGCGGCATCCTTGAGGATGTCCATGCTCTTGATGTCGCTCGTGGAGATGTCGGAGAGGGAACCCATGAAAGGCATGCCGTCAAGGACGATGAGCGGATCGTTGGAAGCGGAGAGGGAGCGCTGGCCACGGATGCGGATCTGCATCGAGGAACCCGGCTTGGAGTTCGTCTGGGTCATTTCGACACCGGCCACGCGGCCGTCGAGGGCGCGGGTGATGTCGCCGGCCGGAACGGCGCGGAGGTTTTCACCGCCCATCGAAACGATGGAACCGGTGACATCCTCACGGCGGGCCGTACCGTAACCGATGACCACGGTGGCTTCCAGCTGCTCGGCATCGTCAGCCATGACGATGTCGATCCGGGAACGTCCCTGAACCGGGATCAGCTGCGTCTTGTAGCCGATGCAGGAAACCTCGAGGGTCGCGTTCGGGCTCACCTGGATGGTGTACGTTCCGTCAACATCCGTGACGGCACCGTTCGAAGAGTTGACAACCATCACGGCTGCGCCGATGACGGTCTCTCCGCTCTGATCCGTGACCGTACCGCTGACGCTGATGTTCTGTGCCTGGGCAAAGAACGGCATCGTCAGGCACACGGCCAGGACTGCAAGCGTTTTTTTAAGGTTAAATCGCATAGTGAATAGAAATTAATGAGAATTGATTGGTTTCTTTTGGTTTTCGGGTTGCGCTGCAAATGTATCATATTATAAAAAGGACGCGCGACGCAGGCGTAACACATACTGTCAAATTTGAACCACGACACTTGACCAATGAAAAAGAAATTCTATTTTTGTAACGAATGGAACAAAAACGACAATGAGGCGAATTTTCCTGTTTTTGACGCTGCTGACCGCCCTGTTTCCTGCGGCGGCACAGACGGCGCGCGTGTATACTTCCGAGAACGGCCTGCCCAATTCCCAGGTCGCCCGCATCTATCAGGACAAGCGCGGATATATATGGATGTGCTCGGAAGGCGGCTTGATCCGCTTCGACGGCATGCGTTTCGAAACCTTCCGGCACGACCGCGAGCGGGAGACGTCCATCTCGAGCTCCTCCGTGCAGGGAATGCTTGAAGACAGCCGCGGCAATACCTGGGTGGCCACGGCGAGCGGACTCAATCTCTTTGATCCCGAGCACAGCGAGTTCCGCCGCTTCGAGTTGCAGGACGAGCGCAACTCCGTCACCAACCCCTATGTCAGCTGGCTGCAGGAAGTGCCCGGCCGCAGCGGCGGCTGCCGCCTCTATGTGGCCACGAGCGGATCCGGCGTTTTCGTGATCGACTGCAACACGCTGGAACTGCTCCCGGACGTGCGTGAACAGATCTATCGCCATTTTCCGAAAGACTATGTCCAGAAGCTGTTCCTGGATTCCGGGAAGCACCTCTGGATTTTCCCGGAGGAAACCGGATTTCCGGTCATCCTGGACATGAGCACGCTGGAGCCGGTTTCCGGCCTGAACTGGAGTCCGGACCTGCTCCGCGAAGCCGACCATATCCGCTTCGGGGACATTGCCGAGGATCCGCTCACCGGAGATTTCCTGATCGGGAGCAACCTGGGCCTGCTCTACTGCAAAGCCGGCAGCGGCATGGTCCGGAAAGCTGCCGGGAAACGAGCCTGCACCACCGTCGCGACGACGCTCGTCTTCAACAGCCAGGGCACGTCCGGCGAGGGAAGAACCTTCCTGCTCGGAGACAAAAACGGCGGCCTCCTGCTGTTCGACAGCGCAACGGAGGAGGTGCGCGAAGCGGTGCTGCCCGCCATCCGGCAGGACATCAGCAGCTGGAGCGCGACGTCCAGCACCATTGACTCGCAGGGCAACATCTGGCTGAGTCTGTACCAGCGCGGCGTGGTCGTAGCCCCGCAGTCCATGTTCGGTTTCTCCTACCTGGGGTGCAGTTCCCGCAACATCCCGGGAGAAAACAGCGCCTGCATCACCGCCATCTATGAAGACGGCAAGTATCTCTGGGTGGCCACCGACGGGGCCGGCATCTTCCGGAAGCCGCTCGACGGCGCGGGGCCCGACCGGAATTACACCAGCGAGAACACCGCGCTGACGGACAATTCCGTCATGGGCATGACCGGCGACAAACACGGTACCCTCTGGCTGGGTACCTATAACGACGGTCTGTTCTACATGGACCCGAACGGCACGGTCACACGCTTTGCCGACCAGGACCGCATCGGCACCGAGCGCATCCGGACCCTCGCCTACGACCCGGCGCGGGACCTGGTCTACGTGGGCACCTACGGCGCCGGACTGGCCGTCATCGACGCCTCCTCGCGCCGCTTCGCATCGCAGCAGGTCGACGACCAGTACCGCTGGATCAGCGCCCTGCATCTCGATGCGAACGGCCTCCTCTGGGTGGGTTCCTACAACGGACCCTGGTGTTACGACCCGTCGGCCGGACGCATCATTTCCTATACGCTTCCGTCCCACAGCGACACGCCGCCGCGCATTTACGGCATCGGCAGCAGCCCCGACGGAACCAAGTGGTTCGGCACGGACGACGGCCTGTTCAGCGTGGACGAAGTCACCCGCGAGGTCCGGCAGTACACCGAGGCGGACGGGCTGTCGAACAACGTGATCCGCGACATCCTGTGCACGGCGAGCGGCGAGGTCTGGGTTTCCACGCTCAGCGGCCTGTCCCGCCTGTCTCCGCGCAGCGGCAGAATCGACAGTTTCCGCGCCTACGACGGCCTCCAGGGCAATGAATTCCGTTCCGGGGCCGCATTCAAGTCCCCCTCGGGCCGCCTCTATTTCGGCGGTCTCGGCGGCATCACCTACTTCTCCCCGCTCCTGATCGACGGCAGCGCCCACAAGATGCCGCAGGTCACCCTGGCGCGCCTGAACGTGCTGGACCGGGAGGTGACCTACGACCCGGCCGCGGGCAGCGACAACCTGATTGACAAGCACATTTCGGAGGCCACCCGGATCGAAATCCCCCGGGGGACCAATCTCTTCTCGCTCGAATTTTCCGTCCCGGAATACACCAACCCCCAGCGCATCATGTATGCCTACCGCCTGGAGGGCTTCGACAACGATTGGAAGAATGCGCCCGCGCGCCTGCGCATGGCCACCTATACCAACGTCCCGCCCGGACGCTACCGCTTCGAGGTCAAGGCCTTTTTCTCGGGCACGCCCGAGGATTATTCCCTTTGCAGCGTGGACCTGCACGTCGAGGCGCCCTGGTACCGGACGGGCGGCGCGTATGCCGTCTATCTGGTCCTGCTGGCGGGTCTCGCCCTGCTGCTCTACCACCTGGCCAGCGAACGGAAACGGCGGGCGGAGGAAAAGAAGGAAGCCGAGCTGAAGGAACTCCGCCTCGGGCTCTTCACCAACCTCACCCACGAGATCCGCACCCCGCTCAACCTGGTGATGGCACCGCTGGGCGCGATGCGCGAGTCCGAGGAGGACCCCGCCCGCAAGGATACCTACAACCTGATGTACCGCAACTGCCTGCGCATCAACCGCATCGTCAACCAGTTCATGGACCTGCGCAAGGTCGACGCCGGCCAGATGCAGCTGCACTTCCGTGAGACGGACGTCATCTACTTCATCCGGGACATCATGCAGTCGTTCCACAAGCTCGCCGAAAGCAAGCGCATCGACTTCTCCCTGGCCTCCACGCACAAGGAAGAGCCGCTCTGGATCGACCAGGGTAACTTCGACAAGATCATCTACAACATCCTTTCGAACGCCTTCAAGCATACGCCGGAAGGCGGCCGCATCCGCGTGGACGTGTCGGCGCCGACCCCCAACCACGGCACCCTGCAGGATGCTGTCCGCGAATTTGTCCAGATCCGCATCTTCAACTCCGGCAGCCGCATCGAGGAAGCGTGGATCAGCCGCATCTTCGACCGCTTCGTGCAGGTGAACCCGCATGACGCCAGTTCCGGCTCCGGCGTGGGCCTGAACCTGACCAAGATGCTCGTAGAGCTGCACCACGGCCACATCGCGGCGGAGAACGAAGCAGACGGCGTGGTCTTCCGCGTGCTCGTTCCCGCGGGCAAGGAGCACCTGAGCCCGGAGGAGCTGTCCTACACCTCCCACCACAAAGACCTCTACACCAAGAGCCCGGAGGCTTCTTTCGACGAGCACGAGGACCTGACCTACGCCGCCGAGCACCGCCAGGAGGACAAAACCGCCCGTGCGAAGAAGAACATCGTCGTGGTGGAAGACGACGACGAGACCCGCGACTATCTCAAGACCCTGCTGCGCAGCCGCTACAACGTCACGGCCTGCGCCGATGCCGAAAAGGCCTGGCCGGTCGTGAGCGGAACGCTGCCCGACGCCGTGGTCACCGACCTCGTGATGCCCGGGATGAGCGGCAGCGAATTCTGCGCCCAGATCCGGCAGAACGAGGCCACGCGCCATATTCCCGTCATCATCCTCACCGGCCAGAACGGCGAACAGGAAGAGCAGACGGCCAGCGACAGCGGCGCCGACAAATTCCTCTCCAAGCCCATCTCGGTCGAGCTGCTCCTGAGTAGCGTCGCCCAGGTCATCTCCGCCCGCGAGGCGGTCAAGGACAAGTTCGGCGTGAACTTCGACTACGACTACTCCGGCATCCAGATGGGCTCCGCCGACGAGAAACTGCTCCGCCGCATCGTGGAGAGCGTCCAGACACATCTCGACGACCCCGAGTTCGGCGTAGCCACGCTTTGTGAAGACGTCGGCATCAGCCGCGTCCACCTGAACCGCAAGCTCAAGGCCTTCGGCAAGGAGTCGCCGGGCAACCTGATCAAGACCTTCCGCATGAAACAGGCGGCTTACCTGCTCGCGAACAATCAGGTGAACGTGTCCGAAGTGGCTTACCGCGTGGGCTTCGCGTCGCACTCCTATTTCTCCAGCTCCTTCAAGGAGTATTTCGGCATCTCCCCGCGGGACTTCGTGACCCGCCTCCAGGAGTATCCGGAAGACGAGAGTCTGCGACAAATGTATGAATAGACCGGGCCGGTTACATTTTTAAAAAGGATTGGAACCATTCTGATACATGGGTCTTGTCAGATTTGTTACATTTGTAACCGGAATCTGATGATACAGCCCATGAAGAAGAACCTGTTTTCCTGCGCAGCGCTCCTGCTGCTCTGCCTGAGCGCCGCCGCCATCGACCATCCCGGCATCACGGAAGCCCGCACGGCCCCGGGCCGTTTCTCCCTGATCGGGAACGGCGTTCCCGCCGCCGTGGTCACGGACCCCGCCGACCAGAAAGGCATCCAGATTGCAGCCGCGAACCTGCGCGCCGATTTCGGCCGCGTCTGCGGCACGGTCGCCCCGGCCGTCGGCACGCGCGCCATCCTCGCCGGCAGCATGGACAGCCCGCTCGTCCGCGGACTCGTCGAAAAGGGACTCGTGGACACCGCTCCCCTGAAGGGGCAGTTCGAGAGCTACCTCATCGCCACCCTGGGCGGCGCGGTCCCGGGTTATGACGACGCGCTCGTCGTCGTGGGCGCGGACATGCGCGGAACCATCTATGGCATTTACGAGATCTCCGAGCAGATTGGTGTGTCGCCCTGGTACGACTGGGCCGACGTGCCCGTGAAGCGCGCCGCAGACCTCTCGATGGCGCCGGGCGTGTATTCCGCCGACTCACCCGCCGTGCGCTACCGCGGCATCTTCCTCAACGACGAGGCGCCCTGCCTGACCACCTGGGTCAAGAACACCTACGGCACGGACTACGGCGACCACCGCTTCTACGCCCGCGTGTTCGAACTCCTGCTCCGCCTGCGCGCCAATTTCCTCTGGCCGGCCATGTGGGGCTGGTCCTTCTATGCCGATGACCCGGAGAACAGCAAGACCGCTGACGAGATGGGCATCATCATGGGCACCTCCCACCATGAGCCGATGGCGCGCAACCACCAGGAATGGGTGCGCAAGCGCAACGCCGAAGGCCCCTGGGACTACACGACGAACAAGAAGAATCTTGACAAGTTCTTCACCGAAGGCATGGAGCGCGCCAAAGATACGGAGGATCTGATCACCATCGGCATGCGCGGCGACGGCGATGCGTCCCTGGGCAAGGAGGGCGAAGAAGCGAAATACATCGACCTCCTGGAGAGCATCATCAAGAACCAGCGCAAGATCATACGCAAGGTCACCAAGCGGCCCGCTGAGGAGCGGCCGCAGGTCTGGGCCCTCTACAAGGAAGTGCAGCAGTACTACGACCTCGGTCTGCGCGTGCCCGACGACGTCACGATCCTGCTGAGCGACGACAACTGGGGCGACGTGCGCAAGCTCCCCACCGCCGAGGAGCGCAAGCGCAAAGGCGGCTGGGGCATCTACTACCACGTGGACTACGTGGGCGCCCCGCGCAACTCCAAGTGGCTGAACATCACCCCGATCCAGAACTTGTGGGAGCAGCTGCAGCTCACCTACGCCTACGGCGTGGACCGCCTCTGGGTGCTGAATGTCGGCGACCTCAAGCCGATGGAGTATCCCATCGACCTCTTCCTCGCCATGGCCCGCCGGCCGGAGTCCTTTACGGCGGAGAACCTGCTGGACCACACCCGCGCCTTCTGCGCCACGGCCTTCGGCGAAGACCAGGCCGACGAGGCCGCACGCATCCTCAACCTCTACAGCAAATACAGCGGCCGCACCACGGCCGAAATGATGGACCGTACCACTTATGACCTCGCCTCCGGCGAATTCAGACGCGTGTGCGACGACTTCGCCCGCCTCGAGGCCGAGGCCCTGCGGCAGTTCCTCTCGCTCGACCCCGCCTGCCGCGACGCCTACCGGCAGGTCATCCTCTTCCCGGTGCAGGCCCTCGCCAACATTTATGAAATGTACTACGCGCAGGCGATGAACCACGACTGCTATGCCAAGGGCGATCCGGACGCGGACCGCTGGGCGGACCGCGTGGAGCAGTGCTTCGCGCGCGATGCTGCCCTGTGCGCGCAGTACAACAAGGAAATGTCCGGCGGCAAGTGGGACGGCATGATGATCCAGAAGCACATCGGCTACCGCATGTGGAATGACAACTTCCCTGCCGACCGCCTGCCCGAGGTCAAGCGACTCGGCGAAACGGCCCCCGGCGGCTTCTCCTTCGCCGCCGACCCGCGTGGCTACACCGCCATCGAGGCGGAACACTATTTCGCGGCGACGCCCGCCGCGGACGCATCCTGGACCCTCATCCCCTACATGGGACGCACCCGCAGCGGCCTCGCGCTCATGCCCTACACCGCGGCGACCGACGGCGGCGCGCTGAACTATCGCGTGCAGCTCCCGGAAGGCACGTCGGGCGTGAAGGTGCACGTGGTCACCAAGTCCACCCTGGCCTTCAACAACACCGGCCACCGCTACGAAGTGGATCTCGGCGGCGCGAAGCAGGTGCAGTTCTTCAACGAGCGCCTCAACGAAGACCCGGCCAACATCTACTCCGTCTACTACCCGACCGTCGCCCGCCGCGTGGTGGAGACCGTCTCGGAACTGCCGGCCTCCGGCGGCTGGGTCTCGCTCACGCTGCGCCCGCTGGATCCGGGCATCGTGTTCGAGAAAGTCGTGGTCGATTATGGCGGATACACACCGCAATTCCTCTTCGGCGAAGAGTCTGTTACATGCCGCGCGGCGGATTGACCGATTCTTGGTGGTTTTTGAGAAAATCCGGGGTGCATAATCCCGGATTTTCTGTATATTTGCTAGACTGGATAATTCGATATTAAACTATAACCTATGTCCAACAATCCGAATGAAGCGAAAGGCTTCTACAAACTGAGCTGGATGCAGCGCATCGGCTTCGGCGCCGGCGACATGGCGCAGAACCTCATCTACCAGACCGTCAGTATCTGGCTGCTCTTCTTCTACACCAACGTGTTCGGGCTCAAGCCCGGTCCCGCCGCCCTCATGTTCCTGGTCGTCCGTCTCGTGGACGTGCTTTGGGACCCGGTGGTCGGCACCATTGTGGACAAGGGCAACCCGAAGTGGGGCAAGTATCGCTCCTGGCTCATCCTGGGCGGTATTCCGCTGGTCGGCCTGGCCATCCTCTGCTTCTGGAACGGCCTGTCCGGAGCCTCCGACACGGCCAAGCTCATCTACGCGTACGTGACCTATGTCGGCATGTCCATGTGCTACACCCTCGTGAACGTGCCCTACGGCGCCCTGAACGCCTCGCTCACCCGCGACACCAACGAGATCACCATCCTCACCTCCACGCGTATGTTCATGGCGAACCTGGGTGGTCTGATCGTCAAGTCCCTGCCTATCATCATCGCCATCTTCGCCCCGAAGGTCCTCAACGAGGAGACCGGCAAGATGGTCGCCGTCTATAACACCCCGGAGGCCGGTGGCGCCTGGTTCATCACCTACGCCATCTTCGCCATTGTGGGCCTGGCGCTGCTCTTCTTCTGCTTCACGCAGTGCAAGGAGCGGGTCGTCATGGACCAGAAGGAAGCCGCCAACGTCAAGGTCAGCGACCTGTGGATGGAGTTCGTGCGCAACAAGCCCCTCCGCATCGTGGCCTTCTTCTTCATCACCGCCTTCGCGATGATGAGCGTGAGCAACGCCGCGGACGCCTACTTCATGAGCTACAACGTCGAGGCCACCCCGCTGCTGACCACGCTCTTCATGTGGCTCGGCACCATCCCGGCCTTCATCTTCATGCCGCTCGTGCCCGCCATCAAGCGCAAGATCGGCAAGAAGGGTATGTTCTACCTCTTCCTCGGCGTCGCCATCGTGGGTATGGCGCTGATGTACACCTTCGTGTCCATCCCGGCCACCAAGAGCAACTTCGTGCTGCTGTGCATCGCCCAGTTCGTCAAGTCCACCGGTATCATCACCGCCACGGGCTACATGTGGGCCCTCGTCCCTGAGGTCATCGCCTACGGCGAATACACCTCCGGCAAGCGTATCGCCGGCATCGTGAACGCCCTCACCGGTATCTTCTTCAAGGCCGGCATGGCCCTCGGCGGCGTGGTTCCCGGCCTCGTGCTGGCCTGGGTCGGCTTCAACGCCGACGCAGCCACCCAGACTCCGCTCGCCCTCCAGGGTATCCTCTGGCTGGTGTGCGTGATCCCGGCCATCCTCCTGCTCCTCGCCATCTTCATCATCAGCAAGTACGAACTCAGCGACGAGAAGATGGACGAGATCAACAAGGAAATCGAAGCCCGCCAGCTGGCGAAATAGTTTAACGTCATCCCCGGCCCGGTCGGGGATCTAATAACCAACCCTATGGCAAAGAAAGTTCAGAAACGCTACCTCTTTCCGTCCGACTACATGGCGGACCCGTCCGTGCACGTGTTCGACGGCAAGCTCTACATCTACCCTTCCCACGACTGGGAGTCCGCTGCACCGGACGATGATTTCGGCAGCGAGTACGACATGAAGGACTACCACGTTCTCACCCTCGAAGGCCCCGATCCGATGACCTCTCCGGTCAAGGACAACGGCATCGCTCTCGACATCAAGGACGTGCCCTGGGCTCGCCGCCAGCTTTGGGACAACGAGGTCGTGAAGGGCCGCGACGGCAAGTACTACATGTATTTCCCGGCCAAGGACAAGACCGACATCTTCCGCTGCGGCGTCGCTGTCTCCGACAGCCCGACCGGCCCGTTCAAGGCCCAGCCGGACCCGATCCGCGGCAGCTATTCCATCGACTATGCCATCCTGCACGATGACGCCGACGACGAGTACTACATGTATTTCGGCGGCATCTGGGGCGGTCAGCTCCAGCGCTACGAGGACAACCTCGCCAAGGACAACGGCACTTCCTATCCCGCCGACGGCCAGCCGGCCGTACCGGGCCGCGTGGTGAAGCTCGCGAAGGACATGCTCCAGTTCGCCGAGGAGCCGAAGCCCGTCGTCCTCCTGGACGAGAACGGCGATCCCATCAAGGTCGAGGACAACGAGCGCCGCTTCTTCGAGGCCAGCTGGATGCACAAGTACAAGGGCAAGTACTATTTCAGCTATTCCACCGGCGACACGCACAAGCTCTGCTACGCCATCGGCGACAACCCGTACGGCCCCTTCACCTACAAGGGCGTCATCCTGACTCCGGTGTACGGCTGGACGACGCACCATTCCATCGTGGAGTATAACGGCAAGTGGTGGCTCTTCCACCACGACAGCGGTATCTCCAAGGGTATCAACCGGCTCCGCAGCCTCAAGGTCTGCGAGCTGACCTACCGTGAAGACGGAACCATCGAGACCATCGAAGGCCTCGACGACTAACAATAAACCGTACTAAAACCTGCCGAAACGGGGGCCGCGCGATGCGGTCCCCGTTTTACTTAAATTCCGCTGAAGGAGCTGAATCCACCGTCCACCGGAAGAATCACGCCCGTGACGAAGGAGGCGGCGTCGGAGCAGAGGAACTGCGCGGCGCCGTTGAGCTCCGTCAGGTCGCCGAAACGGCGCATCGGTGTCTTGCCGATGACCTTGACCGAACGCTCGGTCAGCGAACCGTCCTCGTTCAGAAGCGCGGCGCGGTTCTGCTTGCCGATGAAAAAGCCCGGCGCGAGCGCGTTCACGCGAATCTTCTCGCCGTACTTGATGGCCATCTCGGCGGCCAGCCAGCGCGTGAAATTTGACACGCCCTCCTTGGCGGCACCATAGCCCGCCACGCGGGACAGCGCATCGTAGGCGGCCATCGAGGAAATGTTCAGGATGCAGCCATAGCCCTGCTTCGCAAAGATTTTCGTGAACACGTGGCAGGGATACACGGTGCCGTTGAGATTGAGGTCCAGCACCTTGGTCCAGTCCTCCAGCTTCATGTCCCAGAAGTTCTGGTCCGGCATGACCGTGGCCCCGGGCACATTGCCGCCGGCCACGTTGATGAGAATGTCCACGCGGCCGAAATTCGCGACGACTTCGTCGGCGATGCGCGCCACCTCGTCGGTATCCATCACGTTGCAGGCGTATCCAACGGGCTTGCCGCCGAGCGCCTTGAGCGCGGACACGGTGGGTTCGACCTGTTCGGGGCGGTGCACCAGCGCCACCACATCGGCGCCCTGCGAGGCGAAATGACGGGCGAGCGAGCCGCCCAGGGCTCCGGCAGCGCCGCTGATCACGGCCACCTTGCCGGCTACGGAGTAGAGTTCGTTCATATCTTGGAAAGTTGTTTGCGTTCGTTGCGGACAGCCGCCATCATGCCCTCCACCTGCCCAAGTGCCAGCATGCGGCCGTGGAAGCTGTAGCCGGGATTATAGGCGATGCGCTCGTCGCCGAGCATGGTCTTGCCGTGGTCCACGCGCATCGGCAGGTTCCGCTCCTCGGCCTCGAAGATGCGGATCAGTTCCACCAGGTCCACGCGACCGGCGGTATGCGGCGCCTCCACGAAGTCGCCGCCCGGCAGGACGTTGCATGAGCGCAGATGCACGAAATGGGTGCGCGGGGCGAACTCGCGCGCCATGGCCTCCACGTCGTTGTGCGCGCCCGCGGAGAGCGATCCGGCGCAGAAGGTCAGGCCGTTGTGGAAATCGTCCACCGCCGAGAGGATCCAGCGGATGTCTTCGGCGCTGCCGCAGAGGCGCGGCATGCCGAAAACGGGCATGGGCGGGTCGTCGGGATGGATGCACATGCGGATGTCCCACTCCCGGCAGACCGGCAGGATGGCTGCGAGGAAATAACGCAGGTTCTCGCGCAGCTGCGCCTTGTCCATGCCGGCGTACGGCGCCATCAGGGCGCGGAATCGCTCCACGGGAGAGCCCTTTCCTTCCCCGAGCGGGCCGTTCACGAAGCCCTGCGTCTTGGTGATGATGGTGTCGATGATCTGGGCGCGGTCGGCGTCCGTCGCCGTGCGGTCGAGCTCCTCGACGCGGGCGACCACCTCCGGCGGGAAATCCTTTTCCGCGCCTTCGCGCGCCAGGATCTTGATGTCGAACCAGGCGAAGCGGACGTAGTCGAAATAGAGGGACAGCGTGCCGTCCGGCAGGGGCCGCTCCAGGTCGGTGCGCACCCAGTCGATGACGGGCATGAAGTTGTAGCAGACGGTGTGGATGCCGCAGCGGCCGAGATTCGCGAGGCTCTGCCGGTAGGTTTCGATGAGCGCGTCGCGCCGCGCTCCGGCGTATTTGATCTCCTCGCTCACAGGCAGGCTCTCCACCACCGACCAGCGCATGCCGGCCGCGGCGATACGTTCCTGCATCGCGCGGATCTCCGCCTCCGGCCACAGTTCGCCGGGGGCGTGTGCGTGCAGGGCGGTCACCACGCCTTCCACGCCGATCTGGCGCATCATCTCCAGCGTGACCTTGTCGGCAGGGCCGAACCATCTCCAGGTTTTCTCCATTCGGGCGGTTTTTTTGTCAAAGACAAAGTTAGGAAAAATTAGCTATCTTTGTTTTCCGGATATGTACCAAAACCTGTAGAAATGGCAAAGAACAACAATTTGTCCAAGCTCTGGAAGACAGAGGACTGGCTGGCCGTCTGGATCGGCTTCATCATCATCGCCATCGGCATGGTGGCCGTCCTCGCCCAGGCCTTCGACTTCTCCGCCCTGACCTTCAAGACCTGGTCCTGGGGCGAGAGTCTGACCGAGGCCCAGGCGGCCAAGATCGTGCCCCTCGGGCAGCAGCTCGCCGCCGGCGCCTTCTGGATCAAGCTCCTGCGTACGGTCCTCGTGCTGGGCGTCCTCTTCACCGTCGGCGCCGCCCTGACCGGCGAGAAGGTGAAGAAATTCATTCCCGCCTTCCTCGTGGTCTTCTTCCTGTCGGTGGTCGTCCGCCTGATCAGCGCCGAGTTCACCCTCAACCGCTACCTGGAATGGGCGTTTTGGGCGCTTATCGTGGGCATGCTGGTGTCCAACACCGTCGGCACGCCGAAGTGGCTGAAACCGGCCGTAAAGACGGAATTCTACATCAAGACGGGCCTGGTCATCATGGGCTTCTCCGTGCTCTTTTCCAACATTGCCAAATTCGGCCTCTACGGCCTCGGCATCGCGTGGATCGTGACGCCGGTCGTCATCCTGTTCATGTGGTGGTTCGGCACGAAGGTCCTCAAGATGGACAACAAGCCGCTGGTCATCACGATGGCCTCCGCAACAAGCGTTTGCGGTACGTCCGCGGCCATCGCCACGGGTGCGGCCTCCAACTGCAAGAAGGACGACCTGACGATGGCCATCTCCATCTCGATCATCTTCACGGTCCTGATGATGGCCCTCGAGCCGGTCATCATCCGGGCGACGGGCATGTCCGCCATCATGGGCGGCGCCCTCATCGGCGGCACGGTGGACAGCACCGGTGCCGTGGCCGTGGCCGGTTCCGTGCTGGGCGGTGAGGCCGAGCAGGCCGCCGTCCTGGTCAAGATGATCCAGAACATCCTCATCGGCTTCATCGCCTTCTTCGTGGCCCTCTTTTTCGCGACCAGCGTGAACCGCAAGGATGGGCAGAAAGTGGGCGCCGGCGAGATCTGGACCCGTTTCCCGAAGTTCATCATCGGATTCTTCGTAGCTTCGCTCGTGGCCTCCTTCCTCATCCAGCCGCTCGCCGGCGCGGATCAGGTCAAGGCCATCAACGGCGTGCTCGACCAGTATAAGAACTGGGCCTTTGTGCTGGCCTTCGTCAGCATCGGCCTGGATACGAATTTCAAGGACCTGGTGAAGCAGATGCAGGGCGGCAAGCCGCTCTGGCTGTACCTCGTCGGGCAGTGCTTCAACGTCGCGCTGACTTTCTTCGCGGTGTGGCTGCTGCTCAGCGGCGTGCTCTTCCCGGTCCCGCACCTGTCCTAGGACGCGATGTCCGGACGCAGGACGGCCGCGCGGGTGGCGCTGATCGCCGTGGGGGCGCTGACGCTCGCCGCCGTCGTGTACATCATGGTCCGCCGCATCGGGCTCAATCCCGAGCTGGACTTCGGCGCCGGCGCCTACTACTACGCCGACATCCCGGAGTACGAGAAAGTGCTCGACTGGGATACCTATCAGGCGCGCCTGCCCTATTGGGTTTACGTGGCGCTGTTCCTGGCCTGGGGAGCCCTGATGTACTGGCTATGGAAACGAATTGACAAACACATTAACACCAAAAAAATGGATAAACTCAATCATCCCGCCATCCTGGTCGTTGACATGCTCAACGACTTCGTGACCGGCGCGCTGGCCTGCGACCGTGGCAAAGCCATCGTCCCCGCCACCCAGCGCCTGCTCCGGGCCGCCCGCGAGAAGGGCGTTCCCGTCATCTTCTGCAACGACTGCCACCTGCCCGGCATCGACCTCGAGCTCAAGCTCTGGGGCGACCACGCCATCAAGGGTACGCCCGGCGCCGATGTGATTCCCGAGCTGGAGCTTTGCGACAAGGATTATGTCGTGCCCAAGCGCCGCTACAGCGGTTTCTTCCAGACGGATCTCGATATTCTCCTCAAGGAGCTGGGGGTCCGGACGGTGATCATCACCGGCCTGCATACGCACATGTGCTGCCGCCACACGTCGGCCGACGCCTATATGCTCGGTTACGATGTGGTCGTCGCCAAGGAGGCGACCAATTCTTTCACGGAAGAGGATTACGTGGGCGGTCTGGCTTACCTGAAGACCTGCTACGGGGCTGACGCCTACAGCAACGACGAGCTGATCGCCGCGATGTAGCCCTTACCTGGCCTTGCGGCCGGACAGAAATTATTTTTCGTGCAGTAGCGCGAAAAACCAATTTCTGATCCGTCCTCCACAACGCCGACGCACGGCAAGCCTAGCGGAAATAGCGGGAGAGCCAGGCCTGGTCGATGAGGGCGAGGCCCTGGACGGAATCCCGGATCTGAGGATTGCGCCGGAGAATTCCGGCGCAATCTTCGTATACATTGAAACCGACGGCCACGAGCTCCATCTGGCCGTTTTCCGGGTAGGTGAAGGTCATCTCGGCATCGGCGCCGTCCATGCCGGCGAAACGCAGCGCCACGTCCTTTTTCAGTTCCTGGCAGGTCACGAACTTGCACATTTCGATGATGAGGTCGTCCAGCCCGGCGTCGAAGATCTTGATCTTCTCCATCAAGTCGCCGACGCTGCGTACCTGGCGGCCCGTGTAGCCTTCCGGCAGGCCTTCCGCGCCCAGCGGAGTCGTCGTCAGGACGAGCATCAGGCGGGCGGAGGGGTCATGGTACAGGAAGGGGACGGACAGGAGGTTCACCGTGCCGCAGTGCGGGCAGGTCCAGGTGAACAACTCGCCGCTCCGGACCTTCTCCTTGAGTTCCGGATCGGTCGCCACATTCACGCTCTGCGGCAGCTCGGCGACATGTGCTGCTCCGCATTTGGAGCAACTGGCGGCTATATTAGACATTAAATAGGAAGTGCATAATATCTCCGTCTTTCACGACGTAATCCTTGCCCTCGATTCCCATCTTGCCGGCGGCGCGGACGGCCGCCTCGGTCTTGTACTGGACGAAGTCGTCGTACTTGATCACCTCGGCGCGGATGAAACCCTTCTCGAAGTCGGAATGGATGACGCCGGCGGCCTTGGGGGCCTTGTCGCCCACGTGGATGGTCCACGCGCGGCACTCGTCGGCACCGGCCGTGAAGAAGGTCTGCAGGCCGAGCAGATGATAGGCGCCCTGGATCAGGCGCACCACGCCGGACTCGTGCAGGCCCATTTCCTCGAGGAACATCTGGCGGTCGTCGTAGTCCTCCATTTCCGCGATCTCGGACTCCGTGCGGGCGGAAATGATCAAGATCTCGGCGTGCTCGTCCTTGACGGCCTCGCGGACCGCGTCGACGTATTTGTTGCCGTTCACAGCGGAGGCGTCATCGACGTTGCAGACGTACATCACCGGCTTGCTGGTGAGCAGGAAGAGGTCGTGCGCGAGGGCGGCTTCCTCGTCGTTGAGCAGCGCGACGCTGCGGCAGGATTTGCCCTGCTCGAGGGCGGCCTTGTAGCGGAGCAGCAGGTCCAGGAGCTTCTTCGCCTCCTTGTCGCCGCCTGTCGTGGCCTGCTTCTGCACCTTCGCGATGCGGGCGTTCACGGCCTCCAGGTCCTTGATCTGGAGCTCCAGGTCCACGACTTCCTTGTCCCGGACCGGGTCCACGGAGCCGTCTACGTGGACGACGTTGCCGTCGTCGAAGCAGCGCAGCACGTGCAGGATGGCGTCGCACTCGCGGATGTTGGCCAGGAACTGGTTGCCCAGGCCCTCCCCGCGGCTCGCACCCCGCACCAGGCCGGCGATGTCCACGATGTCGACCGTAGCCGGGATCGTGCGCTGGGGTTTGCAGATCTCGGAAAGCACCTCCAGGCGCTTGTCCGGGACGTTGGTGGAGCCGAGGTTCGGCTCGATGGTGCAGAACGGGAAATTGGCGCTCTGGGCCTTCCCGGAGCTGACGCAGTTGAAGAGGGTGGACTTGCCGACGTTCGGAAGACCGACGATACCGCACTTGAGGGACATAGGATCTTTGCTGTTTAGGGGTGCAAAGGTACGGAAAAATTACAATTTCCGGGCACCGTCGGAGATGACGACGTCGTAGATCTTCGGGGCGTGGCCGAACTTGATGGTGAATTCCGCCTTGGCGGCCGTCACGAAGGTCAGGTACAGGTCTTCCGGGACCAGGTTGATGGTGCAGCCGCCGAAGCCGCCGCCCATCACGCGGGAGCCCGTGACGCCGAGGCGGCGGGCCAGCTTGTTCAGGAAATCCAGCTCCTCGCAGCTCACCTCGTAGAGACGGCTCAGGCCGAAATGGGTCTGGTACATCAGCTCGCCCACGGTCTCGTAGTCGCCGCGCTCCAGGGCGTCGCAGACGTCCAGCACGCGCTGTACCTCTCCGATCACATACTCCGCACGGAGGAAGTCCTCGCTGGAGATCTCGTCCCGCACCTCGTCCAGCCAGACGCGCTTGCAGTCGCTCAGGAAGTCGATTTCGGGGTGGTTCTTCTTGATGGCGGCCGCGGCGCGCTCGCAGCTCTGGCGGCGGTAGTTGTAGGCCGACGAGGCGAGCTCATGCTTCACGCAGGAGTCCACCAGGACGAGCTTGTAGCCCTTCGGGTCGAAGGGGAAATATTTGTATTCGAGCGTTTTGCAATTGAGGCGGATGAGGCTGCCCGCCTTGCCGAAGCAGGAGGCGAACTGGTCCATGATGCCGCAGTTCACGCCGCAGTAGTTGTGCTCCGTGCTCTGGCCGATGCGGGCCAGCTCGAACTTGTCGATCCCGTTCTGGAAGAGGTCGTTAATCGCGAAGGCGAAGCAGCTCTCGAGGGCGGCGGAAGAGGAAAGTCCGGCCCCGAGGGGCACGTCGCCCGCAAAGACTGCGTCAAATCCCTCCACGCGGCCGCCGCGCTTGATTGTCTCCCGGCAGACGCCGAAAACATAGCGCGCCCAGGCTTCCGCGGGCTTGTCTTCTTCCTCCAGGCCGAAGCCCGTGACGGCGCCGTAATCCAGGGAGTAGAGGTTGACGACGTTGGTGCCGTTCAGGCGGATCTCCGCCACGATGCCCTTGTCAATGGCGCCGGGGAAGACGTAGCCGCCGTTGTAGTCCGTGTGCTCGCCGATGAGGTTGATGCGGCCGGACGCGGCGTACATGGTGCCGCCTTCGCCGAAGATGGAGATGAATTTCTCGTGAATACTGCTCAGCATGTTGTCCATGGTATGTGGTTTTAAAAAATTGTCGCAATCACAAATATATCAATAATAAACGAGAAACACAACGGGCAGGTGGTCGCTGACGCCGCCGGTGTAGCGCGGCCCCACGAAGGTCCGCCGGGGCTTCTCGCCGCCGAAGGCCTTGTCCGCCTCCAGCAGCACCGGGTCATCGAACACCTCCTCCCGCACGCGCAGGAAGCCCTCCGCGAAGCCCCCGTCGATCTTCTCCCATTTCCCGTTATACTTGATCGTCCCCTTTCCGTTGCGCCCGACCCGCTCGTCATTCGCCGGCCCCGACCGGCGATTCTCCCCCCACCGGTCCTCGTTGAAATCCCCCACCGCCAGCGTCCGGGGCTGCCCCGCGGCATGCAGCGAATCCGTCAGCGCCCGCAGGCGCGCAAACGCCAGCTCCCGCCGGTCCGCCTTGCCGCCCAGCTGCGAAGGGTGGTGGTTCACGAGGATCGCGAGGCTGTCGAACTCCGCGAGCAGGATGTCGCGCGTGGCCATGACGCCGCCGGCGCTGTCCGGGACATGCTTGGGCGCGCTCCCGCGCAACGGCAGCGTGGAGCGGCGGCATAGCAGCGCACAGTCGATGCCCCGGTGGTCCGGCGATTCGTAGTGGACAATCCGGTAGTCGAGCTTGCGCAGGGCCGTCTCGCTGAGCAGCTGCCGCAGCACGAAGGCGTTCTCCACCTCCGCGAATCCCACGGCGTCGGGCAGGCGCCCGTAGCGGTCCGCAACACGCAGCAGCGTCTTGGCGACGGCGTCGCATTTGGCCTGGAAACGGCGTTTGGTCCAGTACTGCGGCTTGTTCTCGGAACGGTAGTCGAAGAAGTTCTCCACGTTCCAGAACAGAACGACCAGCGAATCTTGTTGCGAATAAGCCCGGAGCGAAAATCCGAACACGAGGGCGATTAAGAGCATCGTCCGTTTCATAGCGCGAATATAACGAAAAATCCCGCAGGATGTCTGCGGGATTTTCAGATTCGCCGGTCAAGCCGGCGAATGACGGATTTTAGAAAAACCTTTCACGATTATCTTTCACGTCATCGTAATCCTGCATGACGGAAAGGATCAGCTGCGACATGTACTGGGCCTTCTGGGTGGCCAGGTTCTTGGCGTCGGTCTCGCTGTAGAAGGAACCGACCTCCTTGTTCGCCACGCAGACCACATAGGTGCCCATCATGCCGGCCACCGGGCCGAACACCTTTCCTTCCGGAGCCACGGCGATGGCGCCGATCAGGGCCGGCTCTACGTTGGTGGAACCGAGCGACAGCGCGTCGCGGTGCTCGACGGGGACACCCAGGCGCTCCGCCACCTCTTCGATGGTGGTGGCGCCGGCGATCTTCTCGGCCACCTGGGCCGTAGATTTCTCCTGCTGCTTCTTGCTGTAGAGCAGGTCGTAGATCTGCGAGGCCATCTTCTGCACGGTGGCATAACCCTCCTTGCTGGCATCCTTGACGGCGACCACGAAGAAGTAGTTATTATCCACGGTGATGATGTTGGAAGCCTTGCCCTTCTTGGCGTCAAAGGCCCAGCGGGTCACTTCCTTGGCGTTGTCGATGGCGCCGAAGCTGGAAGTCGCCTCGGTGATGGTGGCGGGGTGGGAATAGACCTTGGTGGAATCCAGGGCCTTCTTGTAGCCTTCGTAGGTGCCGCCGGCGAGGGTGGCGAAGGTGTTGGCCTGGGAATAATAGTTGTTGAAGGTCTCCTTGCTGGCCAGGGCGGTCTTCTCCAGAATGGCGACCTGCTTCTTGGCCACCGGCTTGGTCTTGTTGCTCACGACTACGACATGGGTGCCGTACTGGGTGGTCAGCACATAGGGCTCGTTCACCTTGGCGTCGAAGACACCCTCGAAGCCCGGGACCATGTAGGTCTGGGTCATCCAGCCGATGCTGCCCAGCTCGCCGTCGGCCGCGGAGGCCTGATCGACGGAGTAGGAAGCCACGAGGTTGGCGAAGTTGCCACCCTTCTTGAGGACGTTCACGAGGCTGTCGGCCACGTGGGCGGCATTCTCACCCTGCAGGAGGATGTGCTTGACGAATGCGGAATCCGGCATCATCTTGCTGTCCATCTCGCGGGCGGCGAAGAAGCTGTTGCCGTCGGTGACGATCTGGGAGAGCTTGTTACCCGCGAAGATCTGCTCGTCGAGCTCGCTGTTGACGGTGGCGAGCTCGCCGGCCTTGTACCAGTAGCTGTCAAGTCCGCGGTCGGAATTCTTGAGCAGGAAGGCGCGCATGTTGTCGGTGGTGGCGAACTCCTCGTAGGCGTCCGTCATCGCGGTACTGGCCGCGGCGATGTCGTCGGAGGACGGGATCACCTCGAAGACCACGTACTCGATCTCGCGGTTGGCCTTCTGCTTGAAGAGCTCCTTGTGGGCCTTGTAGTAGGCGCGCACCTCATCGTCGGTGACGGTGATGGTGGTGTCGTTCTGGCCGGTCATCGGGAAATAGACCATGCAGTAGTCCACGTCGGCGGTGGTGTTGCCCTCCGCGACGGCCTGGGCAAGCTGCAGCGCGTTGTCACTGCCGCTGGCGGTGAACAGGGCGCCGTACTTGGCATAGTACTGCTGGTTGTGGACCGTGTTCTGGATGTAGTTCCAATACGTGCGGAGCTGGCCGTTCTCGTCCGCGTCGACATTGTCGATGAAGGCCTTCAGCCGATCCGGGGAGAAGTTGCCGTTCTCGTCCATGAAGACGGGATTCTGGGCCAGGGCCGGAGAAACATACTCCCCACCCATCAGGGCCACCATTTCGTCCTCGCCGACGGTGATACCCGCCTCTTTGGCGTTCTTGACGAACATGTACTTGTCCAGAAGCTCCTGCCAAGCGGCGTTGCGGATCTGCTTCTGGTTCTCCTCGCTGCGGTCGGCGCCGAGGAGCTCGTTGATGGTGGTGTAACGGTCGACGTCAGCCTGGAAATCCGAGTAGGAAATGCTCTTGCCGGCGATCTGACCGACGTCATACTTGGAGGACATCGAGTTCAGGGCCGACTCCAGCGTGCTGGGGTCGATGATGAAGGAGAGGAGGGCCAGCGCGATGATAATCGAGATCGCGAGGCCGAACTTTACGCGTATTTTTTCAAGTACCGCCATGGTTATATGTTTTTATAATTTTCCGATAAGGGGCTGCGAAGATAGTTATTTTTTTGGAAATGGCCCAATAAAATTCACAGAATCAATGATTACGGCCGTAGTGTCCTGCACCACGACGCCATATCCGTCGAAAGGACGGTACAGGATGGAGTTGCGCACGTGCTCGTCGGAGCGCATGCCGTAGCCCTGCAGGAAACCCTGGCGGGAATACAGCTTGACGTAGCAGTCCGTATATATCTCCCGCTTGGCCTGGTCCCAGTAGATGGTGTCCGTCTCCATCGTCTCCTGCTCGAGGACGTTGTGCAGGATGACGTTGCCGAAGGCTTCCCAGATCTCGTCCTTGTTCCGGTTTTTCGGCACGATGTGCCGGGCGTCGTCCGCCACGATGATGGATTCCAGCAGGCCGTCGGCCGTGTAGCCGTAGACGGAAATCCCCTGCGGGAAGGCGTCGTACGACATGCTGTCAGTGTCGAAATGCTCCATCAGGCGGGACTCCATGCGCATGGAAACCGCCCCGTTGCGCGTCTGCACGGCGAACACGTCGAACGAACGCTGCGTGGGCGTCTTGCTGAGGTCCAGCTTCTCCGCTTCCCCGATTCCTCCCCGGCAAGAAACGACAATGCTGGCAACCGCAAAAGCGATTGCCAGCATGATGCGTCCGTTGTGTTGCCGGGCGTCCAATTTATCTGGTGCGCACCGTCGTCGTGGCACGCATGCCGCCGCAGACGACCGTGTAGGACTGACCCTTGGTGATGTCGTACATGAAGGCTTCCGCGGTCTCCGGGAAGTACACGCTGTACTGGCTGATGTAGCGGTTGGCCTCGTCGGTCAGGGAAGGATCGGCGGCCTTGGCCTTGTTCATGTAGTCGCATGCCACCCAGTACGGGGCGCGGCGGGCGATCTCGTCGCCACCGCAACGCGTGGAACCCCAGATGTTGCCGATGAGGAAGTAGGCCTTGCCGGCCAGAGCCTCGTTCTCGGCGGCCACCTTGGAGGCGTACTCGAAGGCCTTGCCGCTCTGGCCGCCCTTGAAGCAAAGGGTAGCGAGCTCGTAGGTCCAGTCGCCGGTCTTGGAGTCACCGGCCTCGAGACCGGCGATGGCGCTCTCCAGGTAGGAGATGGCATCGGAATAGTTGCCGCGCGCGCCGTGCAGGCGGGACAGATAATAGGAGCTGCTGGCGGAAGGATCCAGCTTGTTCATCGTGGTGACGGCCTGCAGGAAGAGGTCGTTGTCGTCGCAGTTCTCCGTCATACCCATCGTCTTCACGATGGTCTGGGCGAGCTGGAGGTTGTCCGGCTCGGCAGCGATACGCGGCGTATAGAGCTCGATAAGGCTCTCGCAGCTGGCCACCTTGCTGGTCGCGAAGAGACTGCCCATGTCGGTCTTGACGTTGGCGGCCTGCTCCTTCTCAGCGTCGTTGGCGGGCTTGAACTGCTCGAGCAGGTCGCTGTTGCGCTGATAGAGGTTGATCACGGTCTCGGCGTCCAGCTTGCCGGCCTGGAAGAGGTCGATCGCAGACTGCAGGTCGAAGAGCAGGATGGTCGGACGAACGGCGGCCTTGTTGTTGGCGATGATGCCCTCGAAGCCGTCATAAAGTTTCTGCGGGTTGTTCTTCACGTAGTTGAAGAGGTCCTGGCCCTTGTTGTTGAACGCGGTGACGGCGTAGTTCGGATAGTACTTGGCGCGCGTGTCATGCAGCGTCATCAGGGAGTCCACCAGTTTATCGCGGTAGGCGGCGTCCTTGGCGTGCTGGCTGATGAGGCGGCGCAGCAGGGTCGTGCCGTCGATGAGCATGTTCTGGTTGGAGGTCGGCGGGCAGAACTTGTAAGCGTTGCGCCAGCTGGGCAGCGCCTCGTCATAATTCTTCTGCTTGAAGTACTCCTTGTAGAAGGAAAGGTTGGTGATGCACTTGGCACTGTCCGCGCCATACTTGCCCTGGGCGAAAACATTGTTCGTCAGGAACATCGCGGAGATGGTCAGAATGACAAGAGTTAATTTTTTCATATCGCGAAGTGTTATTTGTTATTCATACCGAGGTTTGCGGAACCAGATATCGTAGAGGTTGAACCCGATCGAGATGCAGATGTAGCGCTCGCGTATCATGTCTCCGTCCAGGGAGCCCCGCTGTCCGAAATCCACGCCCAGCGTGAATCCGTTGTTGCCGTTGATGTATCCGTTCAGGATCGGCAGCGTGACGCCGAGGGTGATGCCCGTCGAGGCAACCTGCTTTCCGTTAAGCAAATAGTATTCCGTTTTGTGATAAGCGCCCACGCGGTAGGCCACGTGGTTGAAGTAGTAGCGGATGTCGTTGCGGTTCGGAACGATCTCGAAACCGGCGCGGAAGGTCTGCGCGGTGGTCGCGGAGAAAGCCTTGCTGGCCGAGAATCCGTAGGCGCCGTCCAGTCCGCTGCCCGTCCAGTCGGAGCGGGAATAGTCGAAGGTCGCGACCCAGCGGCCCTTCTCCTGGAAGGAAATGCCCACGGAAAGTTCGCTGGCGAGCTTTACTTTGTTGTCCTTGCCCATCGTCTCCACCTTGTAGAAGAGGGTGTCGGATACGGCGCTGGCCGACGAGTAGCGGTAGGACTCCATCGTGCCCTTCAGGTTGACCGCGGTCGTGTACGTCGCACCGACGGTCATGGAGTACTTGGTTCCGATCGGCTGCTCGTACTGGAAGCCGAACTTGAATCCGCTGCCCGCGAGCTTGCCGGTGGTGCCGTTCAGGATGCCGTTGTAGGAGGCGTCGTCGAAGGTGGTGGAATAGACCTTTTCGATGTTGCCGAAATAGTAATTCCATTGCACGCCGAGCGAGAGCCGCTTGAAGAAGGTCACGCCGGCCGCGGCGAAAGCCTTGTAGAGACTGCCCTCTCCGGTGGCGGAATAGACGATATTGCCCGTATGGCCGATCAAGTCGGGATCCGTGTAGATGAAACTGTAGCCGAAACCCGTGTCGCTGTACGGCATCACGCCGACCATCATCGCGGAGCTGCGCCAGATCGGGAACGACATCGCGAGATCGTTGATGTTGAAGGTGTTGCTGGCGGACTTGATGCCCTGCTGCTCGAACATCTTGTTATCGTTGTACAGGGAGAAGTCGGCCATGAAGGCCAGGGTGTCGCGCGCGGTGACGGCCGCCGGGTTGACCAGATTCAGGTAGCGTGTGTTGCGCAGGGCCACGCCGGTGCCGCCCATCGTCTTGTTGTAGGCGGAGCCCGGCTGGCTCAGGTCGCCGACTCCGTAGATGGAGTACGGCGTATAGGTTCCATACGCCACCTGGCCGTGCGCCAGAACCGGACACAGCACAAGCAGCGCGGCGAGGATCCACTTATGTGAGATTCTTCTTGACATAGTCGTCGGTTATCAAAGCAAGCCCCATTAAAACCAGGTTGCAAACTGCAAATATCGAGTTTTTCATCTTCTTGGCAAAATAAATTGCATCACCACCCGTAAAAACAACGATATTTTCCGGCCGGAGCCTGATGTATCCTTCAATTTCAAACATTATGCCCGAAATGACGCCGGACTCGATGGAGCCCTGCAGGGAGTGCCCTTCCGGGAGGATTTTTTCGGGCGTATCCACGAGCGGAAGCGACTTGGAATAGCGCTCCAGCGCCTTGAAACGCGTCCTGCAGCCCGGCGACACGTTGCCGCCGAGGTAGCGGCCCTCGCGGCTCAGGAAATCGACGGTAAGCGTGGTACCGAAGTCGAAGACGGTCACCGGCTTGTCCTTGAAAAGGAACGCGGCGGCCACGAGCTCCGCGGCGCGGTCGTAGGACAGATATTCGGGAAAATTCCGGCGCAGGAGCAGGTCGGTGTGGGACCGGTCCAGGATGAGCAGGTGGGCGCAGCGCGGACGCAGAAGCGCCTCCTCCTCGGGAGAAACCCCGTAGGCGGACGCCACCGTAAGCACTTCCGGCCGCTCCTTCTCCAGCAGCGAGAGCAGATAGTCCATCATTTTCTCGCCCTGGTAGCGGAAAGTCTTGCCGAGGGTGGTTCCCTCGACCCAGGCGGCCTTGAGCGCTGTGTTTCCTGCTTCTACCAGAAGATTTGCCATATCGGGCAAATATACGAAATTTATCGTAATTTACTCATAATCGCATGGGCGTCCTTCAAAGAAGGAACCCCCCGCACCACTATCTTGAGTTTGCTCTCCGTCTGCTTGAGTTCATAGCGCGGCATGTCCGCCGTCCGTTGCAGGATCGTGGCGAAGGTCTGCGACTTGTAGTAGGGCGACATCTGGTTCGCGATGAAGAAGGCGATCAGCAGGCCGTTCTTGACGATGACCTTCTCGAAGCCCAGCGACGCGCCCAGGTTGCGTATTTTGACCACTTCGAAGAGGTTGCCGATTTCGGCGGGGAACTCTCCGAAACGGTCTGCCAGCTGTGACGCGAAGCGGTCGATTTCCTTGTCCGTGGACATGGCGTCGATGGTTCGGTAGATGCGTATTTTCTCGGCTGTGACGTCGATGTAATCGTCCGGGATATGGGCCGGCTGGTCCGTCTCTATCGTACAGTCCGTCACGAACTTGCCGCGATCGTTCTTGGTCACGACGCCCGTTTCCACGCCCAGCTCCTCCATCGCCTCGGCGAGGATTTTCTGGTAGGTCTCGAAGCCCATGTCCATGATGAAGCCGCTCTGCTCCGCGCCCAGCAGGTTGCCGGCGCCGCGGATGTCGAGGTCCTGCATGGCGATATTGAAGCCGCTGCCCAGGTCGGAGAATTCCTCGATGGCCTTGAGGCGGCGCCGCGCGTCGTCGCTGATGCTGACGAGCGGCGGGACGATGAGGTAGCAGAAGGCCTTCTTGTTGGAGCGCCCCACACGGCCGCGCAGCTGGTGCAGGTCGCTCAGGCCGAAGTTCTGCGCCTGGTTGATCAGGATCGTGTTGGCATTCGGGATGTCCAGGCCGTTCTCGATCAGGGTGGTGCAGAGCATCATGTCGTAGTCCCCCCGGATGAAGTCCAGCATCCTGTTTTCCAGTTCCTTGGCTTCCATCTGGCCGTGCGCCACGCAGATCTTCATGTCCGGGATCAGGCGGTGCAGGATGTCATGGATGGCGGGGAGTTCTTCGACCTTGTTGTGCAGGAAGAAGACCTGGCCGCCGCGGTTGAGTTCGTAATTGATGATGCTGCGAATTTCCTTCTCGTCGAAGAGGATGATTTCCGTCTGTACGGGGATGCGGTTGGGCGGCGGGGTGTTGATGATGCTCAGGTCGCGCGCGCCCAGCAGCGAGAATTGGAGCGTGCGCGGAATGGGCGTGGCCGTGAGCGTGAGCGTGTCCACGGAGGCCTTGAAGGAACGGAGTTTCTCTTTGGCGGAGACGCCGAATTTCTGCTCTTCGTCGATGATCAGCAGGCCGAGATCCTTGAACTTGAATTCCTGGCCGAGAATCTTGTGGGTGCCGATCAGAATGTCTATCCGGCCGGCCGCCAGACGCTTTTTGATGTCTGTAATTTCTTTCGGCGTCCGCAGGCGGCTGACATATTCCAGGTTGCAGGGCAGGTTCTGCAGGCGCTGCTTGAAGGTGTTGAAATGCTGCAGCGCGAGAATGGTCGTCGGCACGAGGACGGCCACCTGTTTGCTGTCACAAACGGCCTTGAAGGCTGCCCGGACCGCGATTTCCGTTTTGCCGAAGCCCACGTCGCCGCAAATCAGGCGGTCCATCGGGCAGGAATCCTCCATGTCCCGCTTGACCGCGGCGGTCGCCGTCTCCTGGTCGGGCGTGTCTTCATACATGAAGGAGGATTCGAGTTCTTCCTGCAGGTAGGTGTCCGGCGAGAAGGCGTAGCCCTTTGAAGCGCGCCGTTTCGCGTACAACTGGATCAGGTCCTTGGCGATATCCTTGACCTTGGATTTGGCATTGTATTTCAGCGTGATCCAGGACTTGGATCCCAGCTTGTTGATGCGGGGCGGCTCCCCGTCTTTCGAGCGGAAGCGGGAAATCTTGTGCAGCGCATGCACCGACACGAAGACCACGTCGCCGTCCTTGTAGGTAATTTTCACCACTTCGCGCATGCGACCGAAATCGTCGCGCAGCCGCACCAGGCCGCCGAACACGCCCACGCCGTGGTCAATGTGTACGACGTAGTCCCCGATGTTGAAGGAATTCAGGTCGTTGATGGTCAACTGCTCGCTTTTCTCCACCGTGCGCCGCAGGCTGACACGGTGGAAACGGTCGAAAATCTCATGGTCCGAGTAGCAGCATATCTTGTCCTGCGTATCAATGAATCCGTTGTGGATATTCTTGCCGCTGACGAACTTGGGCTGCAGGCCGCCGTTCTGGGAAAGGATGGAACTGATGCGTTCCAGCTGTTGCTGCTTCTCGCCGTAAATATAGACCTGATAACCCTTTTCCAGGTGGCTGCGGATGTCTTCCGTGAGCAGTTCGAAATTCTTGTTGAAGGTCGGCTGCGGGGATATCTGGAACCAGACGAAATCGTCGCCGGAATAGGACAGGGGCGGGTCGATGTAAACGTTTCGGAAACGTTTCAGTTCCTGGAAAAAGGGCTGCTTCGCATACATGTCTGAGGAGTCCAGCCAGACGCAGCTGTCCGAAGGAAAAATGTCGGACAATTGCTGTCCGGTTACTTCTCCGCCACCGACCACGTCGGACACGATCTCGGCTTTGTCCACCTGATCCTTGGACAGCTGGGTGTTGCAGTCGAAGGTGTGGATATGCTCGATTTCGTCGCCCCAGAAGGAGATGCGGTAAGGGAAATTCTCGGAATAGGAGAAGATGTCCACGATGGAGCCGCGAATCGCATACTGGCCCGGCGCTGAGACGAAATCTACCTTTTCGAATCCTTTTCCGGACAGGGTTTTTATAATCTCATCGTGAGAAATTTCCTGGCCGACGGCTATCCTGAAAACAGCTTCCTGGATGTCCTTGGTAATAGGTATTTCTTCAGAGAGCGCCTCCGGATAAGTAACAATAATCAATACCTCATTCGCCGGCTTGACCGGCGAATCTCCATACGACAATATTTTCCCGATCGCCGAAGTACGCTGCACGCCAAGTGACGATTTGTAGTTGCTCCGCTCAACGCTGCGACCGGATTCCGGCAGGAAGAAAACCCTGTCTCCCTCTATCAAATGATAGAGGTCGGCCGCACAATATTCGGCGGCTTCCCTGTTCGGGAGCACCACCACGTGCATACCCTTCTGCGCTGTCTGGGACAGGACAAACCAGCGGGCAGACAAAAAGAGCCCGCGGCAGAATATTTCCCGCGAGGTTTTTATTCTGTCACGAAGGAGTTCAGTGGATTTTGAACTTATCAACATAGTATGTCCAAAAGCTGTTGAAAAGTATGTTGATTTCCTGTTTATTTTCGCTTCTGCGCAGTTCATTAAAACAGGCGGAAGGTTTTCAACAAGACAAATAACACGGAACCAACAAACTTTTTAACATATACTCCTTCACTTAAAAATTTGATAAATAAATACTTGTCTAAGTTATAAACATTTCAACAAGCATTAAATAAATATCAAATTTTCAAAATAAAAGAAGTATATTTGTATTCTAAAAGTCAAGCCCCTCGTATGCAGGAATTCGACCCTCATAACACAAACGACTGCAAAGATAAGGAATTGGACGGAATTATCCGGCCCCAGGAGCTGGAAGATTTCACCGGACAGGGAGAAATCGTGTCCCGTCTGCGCGTCTCGACCATACGCTTTTCCACGGCCCTCCGGGTCTGGGAAAGACCACCCTGGCGCACATCATCGCCAATGAGATGGGGGTCAACATGAAAATCACGTCCGGTCCCGTCCTCGACCGTCCCGGCGACCTGGCCGGCCTGCTGACTTCCCTGGAGACGGGAGATGTTCTGTTTATCGACGAAATTCATCGCCTCGCGCCGGAAGTGGAGGAATATCTCTACTCCGCAATGGAGGATTTCGTGATCGATATCATGATAGACAAGGGTCCGGGGGCCCGTTCCGTGCGGATTTCCCTGAATCCGTTCACGCTGGTCGGCGCCACGACGCGTGCCGGTCTGCTCACGGCGCCGCTCCGGGCGCGTTTCGGAATCACCGAAGGACTGGAATATTATGATACCGAGGACCTGGTAAAGATCGTGAAGCGCAGTGCCGGCATCCTGAAAGTGGAGATAGAGCCGGAAGCTGCCAATGAGATTGCACTCCGCAGCCGCGGCACGCCGCGTATCGCCAATTCTCTGCTGCGCCGCGTCCGTGACTTCGCCCAGGTGATGGGAGACGGCCATATCGACTTGCAGATCGCCCGCTATGCGCTGGATAAGTTGAATATAGATAAGCGCGGCCTGGATTCCATCGACAATAAGATCTTGCGTACCATCATTTCCACCTTCAAGGGCGGTCCGGTGGGAGCCAATACGCTGGCCACCGCCATCGGGGAGGATCAGGGTACGTACGAGGAAGTTTACGAGCCGTTCCTGATCAAGGAAGGTTTCATCGTGCGCACGCAGCGCGGCCGCGTGGCGACGGAGAAATCTTACAAGCACATGGGGCTGGATCCCTACCAGAACAACGCCAACACGCTTTTTTGAGCAAAGAAACAATATATAAACACCTAACAATGTCAGACAAGTTAAATTCTAAAATTCCTGCAGGACCGCTTGAAAGCAAATGGACCCGGCGCAAGTCGGAAATCCGTCTGGTGAGTCCGAACAACAAGAGAAAACTTGACATCATCGTGGTCGGTACCGGTCTGGGTGGCGCATCTGCAGCCGCTTCGCTCGGTGAACTCGGCTATAATGTCAAGGTTTTCTGCATCAGCGATACGCCGCGCCGCGCGCACTCCATTGCCGCGCAGGGCGGTATCAATGCTGCCAAGAACTACCAGAACGACAATGACTCCGTCTATCGTCTGTTCTACGACACCATCAAGGGTGGTGACTACCGCGCCCGCGAAGCCAACGTGTACCGTTTGGCTGAGGTGAGTGCTTCCATCATCGACCAGTGCGTCGCGCAGGGAATTCCCTTTGCCCGTGAATACGGCGGATATCTTGCCAACCGTTCTTTCGGTGGCGTGCAGGTGAGCCGTACCTTCTACGCCCGCGGTCAAACCGGCCAGCAGCTGCTCCTCGGTGCCTACGCTTCCCTGAATAAAGAGATTTCTTTCGGTACCGTGAAGTCGTATCCGCGCCATGAGATGCTCGACCTGGTGGTTGTGAACGGCGAAGCGAAGGGTATCATTGCCCGCAACCTCGTGACCGGCCAGCTGGAGCGCTTCGGCGCGCACGCGGTGGTGATTGCCACGGGCGGTTATGGAAATACCTATTTCCTCTCCACGAACGCCATGAACAGCAATGGTTCCGCTGCAATGCAATGCTACCGCAAGGGAGCTTTCTTCGGCAATCCCTGCTTCGCGCAGATCCACCCGACTTGTATTCCGGTCCACGGCGACCAGCAGTGCAAGCTTACCCTCATGAGTGAGTCGCTGCGCAACGACGGCCGCATCTGGGTGCCGAAGAAGAAGGAAGATGTGGAGAAACTCCGCAAGCATGAGATCAAGGCCTCCCAGATTCCCGAGCAGGATCGCGATTACTACCTGGAGCGCCGCTATCCGGCTTTCGGTAACCTCGTTCCGCGCGACGTGGCCTCCCGCGCCGCCAAGGAGCGTTGCGACGCCGGCTTTGGTGTAAATGAGACCGGCAAGGCCGTCTTCCTCGATTTCGCGGATGCGATCCAGCGCCTGGGTCACCAGCGTGTGGCGGAGCGCTACGGCAACCTCTTCGATATGTATGAGAAGATCACCGCCAGCTCCCCTTGGGAGGAGCCGATGATGATTTATCCGGCCATCCACTACACCATGGGCGGTATCTGGGTTGACTACGACCTGCAGACCACCATTCCTGGCCTTTATGCCATCGGTGAAGCCAACTTCTCCGACCACGGCGGCAACCGCCTCGGCGCTTCCGCCCTCATGCAGGGTCTGGCCGACGGCTATTTCGTGCTGCCTGTCACGATCGGCGACTATCTTTCCCATAAGTTTGCCGATCCCAAGACGGACGTCAACACGAAGGAGTTTGACGAAGCGGAGAAGGCCGTGCAGGCCCGTATCGACAGACTTTTCGCCATCAAGGGCAAAGAGACCGTGGATTCCATCCACAAGCGTCTCGGCAACATCATGTGGGACAACGTGGGTATGGCGCGCGATGAGGCCGGCCTGAAGAAGGCCATCGCCGAAATCAAGGCGCTCAAGAAGGAATTCTACGAGAACGTCAATGTCCCCGGCAACCAGTTTGAATTCAACCAAGAGCTCGAGAAGGCCCTTCGCCTGGAGGACTTCTTCGATATCGGCGAGCTGATGGCGCGCGACGCGCTCAACCGCACCGAGTCCTGTGGCGGCCACTTCCGTGTGGAGAGCCAGACCGAGGACGGCGAGGCCAAGCGTGACGACGCCAACTTCATGTATGTCGCCGCCTGGGAGTACAAGGGAGAAGACAAGGAACCCGAACTCCACAAGGAGCCGCTCAAGTACGAATTTATCGAGGTGAAAACGAGAAATTACAAAGACTAAGCGAGATGGAATTCAATCTGAAAATATGGCGTCAGAAGAACGCCAAAACCCCAGGTCATTTCGAGACCTACCATATTGCCGGCATCGAAGAGGACGCCTCCTTCCTGGAGATGCTCGATATCCTGAACGAGCAGCTGATCCGCGAGGGTTGCGACCCTGTGGCGGTGGAGCGCGGCTGCCAGAGCAGCGGCCCCGTGTCCTTCGACCACGACTGCCGCGAAGGCATCTGCGGCGCCTGCAGCCTGTACATCGACGGCCGTGCACACGGTCCGGACGACCATGTGACCACCTGCCAGCTCTTCATGCGCCATTTCAAGAACGGTGCGACGATCACCGTGGAGCCCTGGCGCAGCAAGGGTTTCCCCATCATCAAGGACCTCGTCGTGGACCGTTCCGCGTTCGACAAGATCCTGCAGGCCGGCGGCTTCATTTCCGTCCGTACGGGATCGGCGCAGGATGCCAACAACATCCTGATTCCGCACGACCGTGCCGAGGAGAGCATGGATGCAGCGGCCTGCGTGGGCTGCGGTGCCTGCGTGGCTACGTGCAAGAACGGTTCTGCGATGCTGTTTGTCGCGGCCCGCGTCAGCTCCCTCGCCCTGCTGCCGCAGGGTCGTGCGGAAGCAAAGCGCCGCGCCAAGGCAATGGTCGCCAAGATGGACGAACTCGGCTTCGGCAACTGTACCAACACGCGCGCCTGCGAGCTGGAGTGCCCGAAGGGCATCAGCGTCTCGCACATCGCCCGCCTGAACCGCGAGTTCCTGAAGGCGAAGTTCTCCGACTAGATTCGGGATCTCCTACCAAATAAAACAGCAGGGCCTCAAGACCCTGCTGTTTTCATTTAGAACCCGACTTTCACGCCGAAGACGATTCTTTTAGTCGACGGGATGCTTCCGGTCTCCAGACCGGCACTTTGCCAATCCAGGGCATATTCCGGGTCGCTTCCTGGATAGGAGGAGAACAGGAAGAAGTTCTCCAGCGAAGCGAACAGGTTTACCCGCGCCGGCAGGCGGCTGAACGAAAGCGAATAATCCAGGCGGATCTGGTCGATCCGGAAGAAAGAACCGCTATGCAGCATGGCTGAAGACTGAGAAAAGATATTTTCGGTATAGAAAACCGGATACTTTGCGCCAGGATTATCCGTCCGCCAGCTGTTTTCCAAATAATGCCGCGTCAAGGCAGAGTTTTCGAGAACCGTCCTGAAGATGGATTGCCCGAAATCGCCATGTCCCCGGATACTCAACTGCCAGTTTCTCCAGGACACCGATCCGTGCAGACCCAGCACAACGGAGGGGAAGATTCCCTGCCCGTAGCCTTGTTTCTCCGTGCCCAACACAGGGGACCCATTTTTCTGATCGACGCCCGTGAACGGGTACAACCAGGCTATTCCGACAGGAGAGCCCCCTTTGATTACCAATTGGTCATGGTAATTGAAGGCAGCGATGCCGTCAAACAATTTATCTACCTTATTCTGGTACAATGCCAATGTAAAGCCGGTATTGAACCGGACATTCCCGGAATGACCGGACAGGTTGGCGGAAAACTCAAGTCCAAGGTTCTTCAGGTCCATCCGGTTCTGGGAGATGGAATACGTGTCGTTGTCCAGAAAACCGTTGATGCGGGCTTCGAACAGGTTCTTTCCTATCTGGAAGGACGTCTCTGCACCTGCATTCAGACGGGAATAGCGGGTAGTATAAGCAGTGTGATAGAATTCTCCAACGGGAATATAGAACCCGGGATAGAAAGCGGATTGTGTCATGCTCCATGAGCCGAAGAGGCCCCAATGTTCACCGGGTTTCCAGCGAAGGTTGGCCGAAAGCGAGGGCCCTACGGGAACCTCGGAATAATTCTTCTGCTTCCGCAGATACAGCCCGAAATCGGCAAACAGGCGCTTGTCCCAGTCGTAGTTCAAGCGGGCGGAAACATCAGTCCAGACATCCTTCTTTTGCAAATCCAAAAACAAGTATTGAGCGACCGGTTGTCGGTAGGAACAATTATATAGTTGTTGTTTAAAACTGGCATCCAGCCCGACGCTGTGTTTGCCGAAGGTCCGGGTATAACCCGCATCTGCGCCGTATTGTTTCCAATCCCAAGCGCTTGCCACCTGGGTATTGTCCTGGCTGATGCCGAACAGTCCCCGGATGTACAATCCTTCCAGGGGGCGGAATTCCACTTTCGCCTGCGCAGAGAGCGCTGTTCCCTTGGACTCGTTGGTATAGAAAGGATCCGTTGCCTGCTGGCCCGCCTGAACAGGGCGGTTGTAAAGAAGCGTGTTCATAACGCTGATGTTGGAAATTTCGGATCGTCCGGCAGCAGCGGAGAGCTCCACGCGGAACCAATCCAAAGGCCGATACGCAAGTCGCACGGAACCCGAGATACGCCGGTGGCTGTCAGAACGGCCTTCCATCGGGCCGTCGTTGTCCAGAAAATCGACGGAAGCCGCAAAAACCAGCTTCTCTCCGCCGGACTGCAGGTTCAGGTGATGGATCTGGGCGAAGGAAGCCCCGTACCGGTTGACCAGGTAGGGATTCTGGGTGGCATTACTGTAATATTCATTATACTTTTTCCACTCGTCCAGCGTGATTTGCGCCGGTTCCCAGGCGAGTAACTGTACGGCGCCGGAGAAGCTGTAGGATGCGTGAAATCCCTTGGTCGCGGCGCGTTTGGTCGTCACGGATAGCGCGCCGCAGGAGGCCGACGGACCAAAACGCTGCACCGCCTCTGCGCCCGAGAGAACCTCGATTTTCTCGACTGACTCCGGCGCAAGGAAGCCCAGGTCAATCACTTGCACGCCGTCCACATAGTATGCCGGATGCTGCTGGAAAGGATGTATGCCCCGGATATACACGGTGGGCGTCATCCCGGGCTTTCCCGGGGAAGAAACCGCCACAACGCCGGGCGTCTCCCCGATGAGCCATTCCCGCACATCGGTAGCAAACGGCGCCGGCACCGTGAGCGTGTCTCTTTCGACGTCCCCGACCTTGACATCCCGCGCCTGGCAGATGCCCACCAACAGGAAGGCACTGAATGTGAGTAGAATGTGGAAAGTTTTCATATATATATTTTTTAGTTGAAAAGGGTTCTGTTGCTAAAGGTTACTGCGTATTATTCATTATTTAACATCGCATAAAGTGGCCCTATTATGGCAAATCCAATATTGTATCAGTTCAAGAGGGAACCATTTGAATATATTCACAACTACAATTTAAAAATCAAATAGTAAAAATCGTCAGTATCAGGAGAATAGACAAACCAGTATGACCTAGTTTCCGAAAAAGATAGATAACTGCGAAAATTTGAATTATCTACCCAATGCTTATAAAAGCGCCTTGTTATTCGTTTATCAGGCAAATGCCCAAACTCTTCTACTCCACACAATTCCTTTGTCCAAGAAACGAGAGTAAAATTCTGCGACTCATAACCATCCCAAGATTCTTCAATCATAGGATAATCTTGTTTAATAGTTGCCCCATTAACGACATAATGATGGAGTTCAAACGCTTCTCCGTGTATACTTTGGATTAGCGCGTCATGGCTATAGATTTTTTTCACTGAAGCATACTCAGGGAAAAGGCAACGAAAATCCGAATCCGCGAGAGGTTTATAATAAAATAGTTCAATGTTCCAGGCCAGAACAATCAACAAAAGAAAAACAAAGATCAATAATAAAGCACGAAGCGTTTTATTATTTAAGGGGCACTTTTTTAATCCCATAGCCAATAATCTTATAGTCCATCCCTACTTTTCCTGGGCGACCAATCATGGTTGCGATATTGCGCAGCGGTCGTCCTTCCAGATCATCTGTGCGCCATCCTCTCCCCTGTGCAGAGAGAAACCAATGTATAATACTGATGGTGATTCTTTACTTTGTATCATTTTGATAGTCAACGAACAAATATGGATCCATTCCACAAGAATAATATGGAACCTGCATTAAATTGAGGCCAGATAATAACTTAAGTACAGGATCTCCAGAATCTAAAGGTTCACATACAGAGAAGAGGTTCCCATAATATATCATGCGATTATCATAAGAGGATACGATTTTTTCAAGATCTCCAATTATCTTAACAATATACACATTGACGGTTGTTTTTTTTCGTGTAATGTCCTTTGAGAAGGAGAAAGATTGTATTCGGGTTCTGTTATTGTGTATTTTTTTGTATAATGAGTTGTTTTGCAATACTACCGGATAATTGATCATATCAATCCAATAATACGCGGTTTCACCACTTTCAGAATACTCATCTTGCCAATCTAATACGAGAGGACTAATAGGAACGGCCCGAAATTCTTGTTGATGAAGAGACTCATATGGAATAACCCAAAGATATTCTTTGTTCCGCGGTTCAAGAGGTTTTTGGAAAAGGCTCAAGCGAGGGACAGTTTCCGAAAAGACAAGTAAATAATATTCCTCTCCAGACATAGGGAGAGAAAGCATAAAAAAGAAGACCGAAAAAAAATCCAAAAAGCGCATATTACCTCCGATTAAAAGCTTGTTCCCAGATTTTATCCACCTCTTCTGATGATAAGCCATACGACGGAGGATAATTCATTAATCCTCCCGAAGGGTATGTATCATGTAACCCCAGAGAATGGCCAACTTCATGCGGAAGAGTTATATTGGGCGCGTTCGGAGCAAGAGTAATTGAATTTGCACTGAACATACCAAAACCCCCTTTTGTTGGCCCTTCGTAAACAACGGGAGCTTTAGCAATTACAGGTTTTCCAAATCGCTCCGCAGAAAGTCCATTATCAAGTGCCAATCTCTGAATATTCACGGATTGATCCGGATGAGAATCTAATTCGACTCCAATAATATTGAAGACAAAATGAACCAACTCTCCGTTTGAGTTATAACTTCCCCCGGTTTCTCCATTATAAGTAGAATTGAGCAGAACATGGGCTTCACGTATTTTATTCTCGTTCTGCTGTTCAATACGAGAATTTATTCGATCAATCCGATTAATCTCTTTCTTTGATGCGTTGTCCGGATAACTAATCTTAGCACGTAATAGAAGAACAATATTTGATTCTACGGTTTTAACCCCATTCTCGTCAACATATTTTATCCCTTCTTTTCCCTCCGGATCCACGAACCTCACGGGATTCGCGGCGCAGAAGAGGTACGGGGTGTGGGCGTAGTACTTCTCGGCGAGGGGGTCCTGGGAGAGCCAGCGGCCCGTGGCGGGGTCGTAGCGGCGGGCACCGAAGTCGTAGAGGTTCAGGCCCTTCGATGCGCCCCATTCCTTGCCCTGGTACTTCACCGGCTGGATGCTTGTGGCCGTGGAGTACTTCGCGATCGGCGAAGTAGTGATAGGCGTTGTTCGACAGGGACATGTATCCGCCGTCGAACAGCAGGCGCGATCGCGTGCCGTTCTCCAGCACCAGGTCCCCGGTGTAGTCCGTGGTTGTCAAAGAGGAATTGATTTTTGTAAAAACCATCTCACAAAATTCAACGCGAAACAGAAGGACAGACTTGTTGAAGCGGCGAGGGCCCAGAATCCTTTCTTGTAAAAACTAGCCCTCGCCAATAGAGTTTATCGTCAATGATTCGAATATATTCGTTATTAACATAATAGCGCTCGAAAAAAGAATCTGTTATGGCAGAAAGATGAATTGATACATGTTTGTGGTAAGAATTAATTTCACAGACAATAGCGGGATCAATAGCGATTATTCCCTGAAAAGAATAACGATGAGGGTGTTCGTGCACAATCATCAAATCAGGTTCAAATCCAAGAATGATCTTTTTTGTTGAGGAAGGGATAACCGTTGATACGGGCTTCCCGTTGTAGGGTAAGGAAAAGAAATCTCCAGTATAATCATTAATATAGCAAACAATTTTTCCAGGAATCGTGAGTGCCGAAAAGTGAAACGAAATAGATATGCTATCTTGTATAGCACACTCGCAGTCATACGATACTTTTAAACTATTTTGCAGCGTCTGTATCGGATCTGCAGAACATATTTTATAAAATTCATCAGAGATTTGGGAGATAGAACAAATAGCCAAAGTATCCGATCGATAAAAGGGTAAATGCAGTTGATTAACAACAAAATAGAAGCAAGTATCGAGTATAACCACTTTGAGTGGTCCCTCTAGGGAAACATACTCGGCCCTATCTTGAGCACCCCCAAAAAGTGAGAACGAAAGCAAAATACAGATAAAACAAAACTTTTTCATCCCCTTAATGTTGATAATTCAAAAAAGGATAGGCTAATTGTCCGTTGATTCTTATCCCCATAACAGACATTCGATTAACCCCGTCTATTCCAGATGAACCATATAATAACCCCGGGAAGGATGATGGATCAAATGAATACTGTATCTTATATGCTTCAACTTCATTATTTATCATCTCATTTATGCTCCTGCCGGAGTTCTGCAGTTTTCCTTCATCATTGAAAGATAAACCACCAGAATTCAACGATTGTCTAACGTGAGCTATTTCATGTAAAGAAATAGCATCAGAGATAGTTTCTATAAATACGTGATTGTTTGGGCCTAAACGAACATTATGATCAGGTTTTAAAACCGCGTCTAGCACATAGGTGTTATTTAAATCTTCAGATAATAAATTAATATCAGACAAGGACAGATTTAGAAAGTTGATTTGCTTTTCTATGCCGTTAATAGATGATAAGAAAGAAGCATTCTCTTCTTCGGAAAATAAACCAGACTCTAGAAGGCTCTGATTCACTTCCTTTACAGAAGACAGGTCCAGAATTCGCATATTAGTATAGAATACCAACAATTGGATACTTTGAGGATCGTCCCAGATACTTCCTGTCGGATCCACAAATCTCATCGGATTCGCACCGCAGAAGAGATAGGGAGAATGGGCATAGTACTTCTCGGAGAGCGGGTCCTGGGAGAGCCAGCGACCGGTGGCGGGGTCGTAGCGGCGGGCGCCGAAGTCGTAGAGGTTCAGGCCCTTCGATGCACCCCATTCCTTGCCTTGGAACTTCACCGGCTGGATGCTTGTGGCCGTGGAGTACTTCGCGATAGGCCCGCCGAGGGGATAGTAGTGGTCGTACTCCTCCGCCGTGCCGCTGGCATTGGCCACCACGCGCACGGAGCCCAGGTGGTCCGTGAGGAAGTAGTGGTAGGCGTTGTCCGACAGGGACATGTATCCGCCGTCGAACAGCAATCTGGACCGTGTGCCGTTCTCCAGCACCACGTTCCCGGTGTAGTCCGTCGTGGTCGTCGTGCTTGAGACTGTTCGAGCCTCGCGGAGCTTCGAGCCATCTGCGGCGTAGCTGTAGTTGATAACAGCGCCGCTGCTGAACGTGACCGTCTGCGGCAGGCCCAGCACGTTCCAGCTGATTGACGTGATCCCCTTGCTGGCGTCGGACGTCATCCGACCGGAGGCGTCGTAGGTAAAGGCGTAGCTGGTGTTCGTGCCGTTCGAGAAGCGGAAGTCGGAGCTGTAGGCCGCACTACAGGTGTCCTTGATGGAAGTCACCTTGTTGCCGCTGTAGGTATAGGCTTCTGAGTTAACCATGTGTGGAAACAAACCAGGAAATGGCCAAGTTTTAGGGACTATATTACTAAAGTTGATTACCATAGAATAATCCAACAGCTTATCAACAAATCTTGATCGAGAAAAGTAATGCCAGCATTATAGTTCTGAATAGAATCTTCTATATTTTCACATTTGATAAACTTCCCTTCCCCCTTTTCTAGAATCATAACAAGAGCATTTTCTTTTGTAGAATTATCAGGTATTATGTTTATCGGCGCATGGGATGCTGACCATGTTTTTTCAAACTCACTGAAAGATATAAAGTCGCGTGAGTCATTATTCGTAATCACATGAATGCATCGTGATTGCCAAAAACGTTTCAAACGGAGAAAAGACTGCAAATTCACCGGTCGATAAGTCTCTTCGTAAAAAGTAGGAAGCGTGTTTACAACAGCAAAATCGGGGTATCCAGCGAATAATGTATTACTAATTGTTATCAGACAGAGACTATCTGTGCTGATTGGAATAGGGGGAAAATGTGCACATATAGAGTCGGGCAGAAGCGCTCTAGCAGAATCTTGCATGGAAGATACATACCGGTCAAAAGTGCCAAGTGGGTAGATTCCCCTTTTTGAAGAGGAATCTCGGCATGACATAAAACAAAGAGTTAACAAGATAAAAATGAGACTGTAATTTTTACCTTGTTTGTGCAATTGTTTTAAAAATCTCCCAAAACACATCTCTAAAAAGTTCATTCTTATGGGAAGGCGCTTTTTCATACGTGTAATATTGGTATTCCATCCACTGTTCTGTGGTTGCTTTTGGCAGCGAGAATGAAACATCTCTTTTGATAGAGCCCACTATAGTCACATGATGTACTGATTGAGAATAACTTGACGGAATATAGGCACTTTTGGTAATTTCACGGACCTCTTCATCGCGATGAGGGATACAAATCTCGTTTTGCCCTTCTGAAAAAAATTCCTTTCGTTCATTAACAACAACTAGTGCTTCTAAAGGACGAGATTCATATCCTACCTGTTTCATCATATCTACCGCAGAATCTTTATCAAAAGAAAAACCACCGTGAAATACAGGAGCAGAAGACTTCTGAATCAACTCTGAATCCGGAATTGAAAAAGAATTGTTTTTTGCAAGATATGTCCAGTCACTAGAACCTTTCATATACCCTTTACCCAACTGAAGAATAGAATAATTTTGATTATAATACAGTTCGCCCGTTGATGTGTTTTGGAACCAGTCCTCCCCCGTCGGATCCACAAACCTCATCGGATTCGCACCGCAGAAGAGATACGGAGAATGAGCAAAGTACTTCTCGGCGAGGGGGTCCTGGGAGAGCCAGCGGCCCGTGGCGGGGTCGTAGCGGCGGGCACCGAAGTCGTAGAGGTTGAGGCCCTTGCCGGCCCCCCACTCCTTACCCTGGTACTTGAGCGGCTGAATGCTTGTTGAGGAAGAGTACTGCGCGATCGGCCCGCCGAGGGGGTAGTAGTGGTCGTACTCCTCCGCCGTGCCGCTGGTGTTTGCTACGACTCTTACAGAGCCCAGGTGGTCTGTGATGAAGAAGTGGTATCCATTATTCGACACCGATACATAACCGCCGTCAAACAGCAGCCGTGACCGGGTGCCGTTCTCTAAAATGAGGTTCCCGGTGTAGTCCGTCGTGGTTGTCGTACTGGAGGCCGTGCGGCTTTCCCGCAGCTTCGTTCCGTCAGCGGCATAGCTGTAGTTGATCACCGCCCCGCTGCTGAATGTGACCGTCTGCGGCATGCCCAGCACGTTCCTGGTGATCGAACTGATTCCCTTGCTGCCGTCGGCAGTCATCCGGCCGGCGGCATCGTAAGAGAAACTATAGGTGTTATTCGTCCCGTTCGAGAACCGGAAATCCGAGCTGTACGCGGCTGTACCGGTGTCCTTGATGGAGGTTGCCTTGTTGCCGCTGTAGGTGTAGACCAGGTCGTCGATCTTGCCGTACGTCGAGGCGCCTGTCCGGCCGTAGCGCTGCAGAGATTTCCATGATAGGCCGATTGATTTATTATGAATCCCACTCATTCTATTCATCGGCTGGATAAAGAGTTTCTATAACACGTGCCTTTTGTTTTTTTTTCATCAGTTTCTTTTTTTCGGTGTTAAAGGCATATTTCCTCAGATTAACAATCTCATTGACATACAAATAGTGTTCAGTAATCGAGATGGGTCCAACAGAAAGATGAGAAATGCCATATTTATCCCACGTCTTACCGAGATCTTCGCTATAAAACACCATACTGCGAAAAGAGTTTGAAGCAAGCAGTGCAATACGATGGTCCAGCGAATCTGCTCCGTCACAGGAGTAAAGGCCATTAAAACTCAACAACAGGTCTATACTATCAATTTTAGAATAACGCCGCCTTTCTATAGAATGACTTATGTGACAAGAGTCCTGTTCAAACACCAGGGAGTTAGATGTGATGTCGAAGGAAAACTCCTTAGAATAATACAAAGACCCCATCTCATCATAAAGTAAAGCCAAACCACAAATAATACTATTTCTACTATATACTTTGGGGAAGATCGTAAATGATCCTTTTTTGTCACTTAAATAAACCTGTCGCCAGGAGGAACCACCATCTTCCGTTTTATAAATGGAAAGATCAGACTCTTTTGAATCAACAAAGGCAAAGCCTTCATCATCACTTAAAAACTCTATGCTTTGTATTCTACCTCCAAAAAAAGATGACGCAAACCTATCAACTCGATTAACGATTTCTCTTGCAATTAACAATAAAATAACCAAAAGGAGTATCAGCAGTAGTTTAAATCCAACACGCGACTGATAATCTTTTTTGAGAATAAAACAAATGGAAAGCCACAGCCCTATTACGCAAACCATGAAATGAGATATCAGATACCAATCATAATCCCGATACTCATAAAGCAACCCTGAGTGGTTATGGAGGAAAACCATAATGCAACCGCTGGCTTGAAGTAGGAATACTAGTCCAGCAAGACCAACTAGAACAAAATTAATTACTTCTCTACCACTTTTCTGTCGCTTTTTGGTATTCTTTTTCTGTTTCATAGAGATTAAAAAAGAAGTGGTTGTGAGCATCGACACCGACAATCAGAAACATTGTCTGATTATTATCTTTAGTTTGTTTCCGGTACCTAAAACCAATACTAGTTCTAGATTCATTACTACCTATTTCTTGAAAATCGTCAACATACTCTCCTTTTGATCTTGTTGTCCTTGGATTAAATGATCCTTCTCCTTTGACTTTTCCAGAATACTTGCTTCTTAGAGCAGGCATCATATACACCGAACGAAGATAGTTCTCAAAAGAAACAGCATTTGATTCCGTAAGATCGGTATTTCCTCTTGAGAGCCCATTATGCATTAATAGAACTCCAAGAGAATGATCATATGCATGATTGAGCTCATGGCCCATCGCGATGAACTCCGAGGAAGTCCCGCCATCACGGTTTTTAAAAGGCTTCTTTACATAGCGGATTTCTTTGCCAGTAAATCGAGCCATACTAGAAAGGGGCACAGGAGTCAAGTCATATTGAGGAAGGGCTTCAATTAGATTGGAGACTCTGGCTGAACCTCTATCCGTTGCAACTATATACGCGAGATCGATCAAGGCATTTCTAACATTCCTTTTGATTCTTATGCTTTCCCCCTCCGGATCCACAAACTTCACCGGATTCGCGGCGCAAAAGAGGTACGGGGAGTGGGCGTAGTACTTCTCGGCGAGGGGGTCCTGGGAGAGCCAGCGACCGGTGGCGGGGTCGTAGCGGCGGGCGCCGAAGTCGTAGAGGTTCAGGCCCTTCGATGCGCCCCATTCCTTGCCCTGGTACTTCACCGGCTGGATGCTTGTGGCCGTGGAGTACTTCGCGATCGGCCCGAGGGGGTAGTAGTGGTCGTACTCCTCCGCCGTGCCGCTGGTGTTGGCCACAACGCGTACGGAGCCCAGGTGGTCTGTGATGAAGAAGTGGTATCCATTATTCGACACCGACACATAACCACCGTCAAATAGCAGCCGTGAACGGGTGCCGTTCTCCAGAATGAGGTTCCCGGTGTAGTCCGTCGTAGTCGTCGTGCTTGAGACTGTTCGAGCCTCGCGGAGCTTCGTGCCGTCAGCGGCGTAGCTGTAGTTGATCACCGCCCCGCCGCTGAACGTCACCGTCTGCGGCAGGCCCAGGACGTTCCAGGTGATGGACGAGATGCCCTTGCTGGCATCGGCGGTCATGCGGCCCGCTGCGTCGTAGGTGTACGAATAGGTGTTGTTCGTCCCGTTCGAGAACCGGAAATCCGAGCTGTATGCCGCAGAGCCCGTGTCCTTGATGGACGTCGCCTTGTTGCCGCTGTAGGTGTAGGCGAGGTTGTCGATCAGGCCGTAGGCCGAAGCCGACGTGCGGCCGTAGCGCTGCAGCCCCGTGATGTTGCCGTTGCGGTCATAGGCGGTGACGTTCTCTGTGAAGTTGATTGATGCGCCGGCGGCGTCGCTGAAGGCCGCCGCGGTCAGGCGTCCGACCGTGTCATACCCGAAGGTGTAGCTCTTGGTCTGCGTGGCCCGGTCGTCCTTCCATGTCGCCTGAGACACGTCCCCGCCCCAGCGCGCCGGCGTGCCGTCCTGGTACTTGAGCGTCTCCGTGAACAGCGTACCCGTGATCCCCTTCACCCACGAGCGGATGTTGTACGAGAAGGTCGTCTTGAGCGCCGCCGTGCCGTTGCGCTTGTCCGTCGCCAGCCGGCCCGCCTTGTCGTAGGTCCTGTTGGACACGACCTGTGCCGTGCCCGAGCCCAGCTTGTGCGTCGTCTTGACGGGATGGCCCCAGGTATTGTAGGTCTGCGTGGCGGTCTCGATTAAAGATGTTCCCGACGAGGGTTTGTGCTCGGTCTTGCGCTTCGTGGCGTTCCCGGTGAAGTCGTAGAGGAACCAGTCCTTCTCGACCCCGCCGAGATGGGTGGATGCGCGGTGCTGCACCACACGGCATTTATCGTCGAAATAGCTCACAGACCAAAGGTACTGATTTCCAGCGGTATTGTCAAGCACTTTCAGCAAAGAACCCGTCTGCAGGCCCTGCGCGCTGGGAGAATAGTATGCCGAGAAGGAGGTGCCGATGCTGCTGTCATAGGCGAAATCGGCGTTGTTCGCCGCCGGGAAGGGAGACGTGCCGGCAAAGCCGTAGGCGTCGTAGTAATCCACCTCCAGCAACACGGGAGAAGAAAGTGTGATGCCGGAGAGCACATATCCCCTATAGGTTCCGGAATAGGTGGGCGTCTTGGGTAAGGACGCTTGCACGACGGTGTTCTTGTATGGATCCGCAAAGGCGTTAACGGTCATCGTCGTGGTGCCGCGCAGCGCCGGACGGCCGAGACGGTCCGGGATGGCAAAGGTCCAGGCATTCGCGTTCTGTGCGCGCTGGGCCGCATCCTGGGTCAGGACGGGACGGTTCCCTTTGTCATAGACGGTATAGGTCCATCCGGCTCCGGGCAGGGAACGGGCGATGCAGTTGCCGCGGGAGTCGTAGCGATAGAGGCTTGGATGGGAATTTGTGCGGGCGCGTGGTGAATCGGAGTCCCGCCAACAGAACCGCCATCCCAGATGATGATGATCTCCGGCGGTTCTTCGCCACCACCGTTTTGCGCTTTTACCAGAGGAGCACATAGAAAAACTGACAAAACAAGCAAAAAATACTTTTTTATGACAAATAGTTATTGGTTGTGTTATTTGTCACAAATGTATGTGTTGTGCTTGTTCGTTGATCAATCCGGCAACGCCGAGAATCTTACAAGGACCTTTATAATACCCTGGAAATCAACGCGTTGAAAAATGTATGGAAGCCAAAATCTTACACATATCCATCCTATCAGCACGATAATGCAGAATGCGTTGGTTATCAATGAATTACGTTTCGTGCTATTTTTGCTAAAAAAGTCTTTCTGTAAGATTATTCCTTTACCAAAGGAGCATACTCCGCCTTTCCGAGCCTACGGATACGGTCTTCCAGGCGGTGTGTTTTCACATAGACATTACTCATCTGGAGGTTTAAGAGCTCTGCAATCATATCCGGCTTCAGACCAATCAGCCAGCAGCAGAGGAAAAACACCTCCTTCGGACGATCCTCTATATTTAAATCAGCCTTCAAATGTGATACGATTCCATCAAGCTCCTTGTCAAGCCGACACTCCAACGAACAGCAGTCCTTTTCCAAAGCACATATTTCCTGCAAATCCTTCCGCAAAGACCTGGCTACAGTTGCATAGGAAGAACGACCCTTCTGTTCCATCCATATCCAGTATCCGTACTGTCCGTTTTTCCGAAGACGCTCCAGACGTTCTAATTTAAGTTGCAGACGCAACTGTGCCAAACGTGAAGAAAAACTATCTGAAAGCAACGAAGTACGGGTCTCCTGTTCTTTTAGGTCCTGTTCCAACTCGGCACGAATTCGCAGAAGGCGGTCTCGCTCCGCGCGAACTTGTCTTTCTCGAAGGAGCAATAATATGGCCATGAACATTAGTAGAGAAATAGCCGCCAATGTCCAAACACCCAGCCGGAGCCGTCTTTCCCGTTCTTTTCGGGCGGATACCTCATAATAATCCTGCAGTGCCTTTGTCACAGACTCGGAAAGAATGGCATTGATCTCCCCGTCTTCTTGGAAGCGCATCTCTTGAAGCAGCCCCAAAGCACCTCTCTGGTCATTCTGGAATATAGCGATTCGATATAGCCAGGACAATGCTGGCTTCCGATCCTCTTTTGACAAGGCCAGAAGCCGTGACGACAAAGCATCGCAGGTATGCTGGTCACCCTGTAACGCAGATGCATAGGCATACGCTCCCACTTCCGCAGGGGTCATTTCTCCCTCCGATAACCCTCGTTTCCTATCAAGCAGATGAATGGCTCCGGACGGATCTTTGTCCGGTTGAAGCAACTTCATCCGTGCATAGTTCGACAGGAAAACCGTCATTGCGTGAGGATAGGCCTCGGAATTGGCAATGGCTTCTTGATAGAGCGAATCCGCCTTTGCCCAGTCCCTACGCGTTTGATATACTAAAGCAAGCTCGCCCAAGGCAGACTTATACATCGGATCGCCTGCTTCCTTGAAAGTCATAAGTGCCTTCTCAATGTACTCCTGCTCCTTATCCGTATTATAGACATTATTGTATACGCTGGCCATTGCTTCGTACAATAATCCGACAGCGTGGGCATCTTGCGTTTTCCCCACCAGTTCCTCCGCCCGAGCATAGTACACCACGGCGCTGTTCCGGTCTCCAGAGTCCTGTGAAATACGCCCTTGATAGTACAGAGTTTTCATCTTCTCACTGGCTGCGCCATTACCACCATACCACGCTACTGCCGGGTCAAGCAATCCGGGAACGGTAATATCCTTGTAGCACTTGTCAAGGGCCATCGTGCGCAATAGGGAATATCGGGCCCGCAGGGCGCGGGTGGTCAGAGCCACGGAGTCCACTCCCTCCAGTACGGTCAGGGCGCTGTCGGGGCGGTCGTTGATGTAAGATTCAACGTTATCCAGCGTAGCTGAAACGCTGTTTCGTGACATGGGTCCGCAAGCCGCGAGCAGTAGCGCGGACACGAATATTGGCGCTATTTTCGAGAACGGTTGGAACATATACCCAAAAATAGCGCTTTTTTACGTGATATTCAATACGGAAGCTACAGCGCCTTGATCTGCTCTTTGGTGAGGCCGCAGCCGGTCTATAGCAACATTCCGACCGGGCAACCCAGGACCTGTGAAAAGCGCAGAAGTGTGCTGGCTCCAGCATTTTCCAGACTGAGTTGTCCCTGCTCGTAGGCGCGGATAGAGCGGAGGTTTATTCCCGTCAGTCCGGCGAGTTCCTGTTGTGTCAATCCGGCATTTCTTCGCGCTTTTTTAAGAGGATTATTCTTGTTGCTCTGAATAATTCCTTCTGCGAAGGCAACCGATTTCTGCAAATCTGCTTCATGCAGGACGGAATAACGGGCATAGAGTTCTGTAATTGTTATCCCTCTGGCGTGGAGCGTCTGAAAATCCATATTCAAGTACCAGGCGATGTAGGCCATTGTCCATCCGGTCCAATACTCCGGACTTCCGATATCGATCATCCCGCCGAGCAGGGGTAATTCCCGCCCGGTCCGGGATGCCACGGACAGGGCCAACTCCGTTCCGGACATGCCGGCCAGGTATTTGGGGTTTCCCTGACACCATTGCGTCGCGATGCCGCTGGCCAGAAAGCGGGAAAAGAAGAATTCCAGACCCTCCCCACAGCGCCCCACGGCATAGTCCAGCATGGCCCCCAGGGTGGACATGGCGTCTTCAAGATAGTCGTGATTATATGCGTGGATCATCGTTTGTCCATTTTTGTCGGATAATATCAATCATATAGATAGCATCTGCCGGGTTTTCTTCTTTCGAGATCGCTGAAAAATCGTTTCGCGCCGCAAGGTCACGCTCCACTTTTTTAGGATAAAACTCAGTGTGGTCTGACGGAATGGCTTCGATGAATTCTATCCGGCGGAAGGCCTCCCGACTGCGCAGGACAAACTGTTCTCCGAGTTTCCCCAGCCGCATCGCGCGGCGCAACTGCTCCAATGAAATGGTGTTTGACAGGAATGCGCGGGAGAAAGAAAAGTAGGAGTCATCGGCCCGGTAGCCGGTAATTAGATCGTAGGAATGATATCTGGGAAGGAAATGCTCCAGGATATATTTCTTGGCCTGAATAGCCAGCGGGTTGGTCAGATCATATGTCCGGTTCTCAAGCAGAATGGCCAACCAGTTCAGGATGTGATAGTCTTCGGAATTCAATTCCAGTGTCCGGAGACCTTCCGTTTCCAGCCGGTAATGGTTGGCAAACCCCCCAGATTTTTCCGAGCAGGCCCACTCTTTAGCCAGATCCGGAATCAGGGTACAATACAGCCCCGGCCCATAATCATTATTCGCCCGGCCACCACCCAGATAGGGGTGTTCCAAAATCCTGGAGGAGCCATGATATAAATCTATCTTTGCCATAAGTCACATTCTAATGTTACTTTTTCGCAAAGATAGAATAATTCTTGGAAATTACACCCGATGGCGTTTTTTTACCAAAGGAAATTATTGAAGGGATAGCGTCCGGCGTGGATCTCCGCGACCATCTTGTAGATATCGTCGCGGAGTTTTTCGATGTTCTCCTTCTTGATGGCCGAGATGAAGATGCAGGGGATCTTGCGCCCGTTGATCCACTTGGCCTTGACTTCGTCGAGGGTGAAGTTGTGCTCGTTCTTGGGCTGCAGGGAGAATTCGTCGTAGGGTTCGTAGGTGTAGGCGTCGGTCTTGTTGAAGACGACGTAGACGGGTTTGTCGGCCGCGGAGATGTCCTTGAGCGTCTTGTCCACGACCTCCATCTGCTCTTCGTAATCGGGGTGCGAGATGTCTACGACATGGATGAGGATGTCGGCCTCCCGGACCTCGTCCAGGGTGCTTTTGAAGGCCTCGATGAGCTGGGTGGGGAGCTTGCGGATGAAGCCGACGGTGTCGCTCAGCAGGAAGGGGACGTTGCCGATGACGACCTTGCGGACGGTGGTGTCGAGGGTCGCAAAGAGCTTGTTCTCGGCGAAGACGTCCGACTTGGAAAGGAGGTTCATCAGGGTGGACTTGCCGACGTTGGTGTAGCCGACCAGCGAGAGGCGCACCAGCTGCCCGCGGTTGCTGCGCTGGGTGGCCATCTGCTTGTCCACTTTCTTGAGTTGTTCCTTTAATTTGGCTATGCGCTCGCGCACGATGCGGCGGTCTACTTCAATCTGGGTTTCACCCATGCCGCCGCGTGTGCCCATGCCGCCGCGCTGGCGCTCAAGGTGGGTCCACATGCCCGCCAGGCGGGGGAGCATGTAATTGTAGTGCGCCAGCTCGACCTGCGTCTTGGCATAGGCCGTCTGGGCGCGCTGGGAGAAGATTTCGAGGATGAGGCTGGTCCGGTCGATGACGGCGGCGGTCTTGATGATTTTCTCGATGTTGCGCTGCTGCATGCCCGTCAATTCGTCGTCGAAGATGACGTAATCGATGTGGTTCTCCTCGCAGTAGTCCGCGATTTCCTGGAGCTTGCCGCTGCGTATGTAGGTGCCCTTGTCGGGACGGTCCACGCGCTGGACGAACTGCTTGTCGCCCTTGGCTCCGGCCGTCTCGGCTAGGAACTGCAATTCGTCGAGGTATTCGTAGATTTTCCGCTCGTCGTCATCCTGCTTGATGATGCCGACAAAGACCGCTTTCTCTTCTTTCTTGTTCTCCATATTCAGTCAAAAAAAGGCCGTTCGCGAACGGACGGCCTCTCTATTCGTCAGAGCTTGCTTATCGCAGCTGGAAGATCACAGGGAACTGGTAGGTAACCTTCACGGCGCGGTCGCGCTGCTTGCCAGGGGTCCACTTCGGGGAGCTCTGGATCACGCGGACAGCCTCTTTGTCAAGGGAAGGATCCACGCCACGGAGCACCTTCACGTCGGAGACGGTACCGTTCGGGTTGACGGTGAACTGCACCATCACACGGCCGGACACGCCGTTCTCCTTGGCGATCTCAGGATAGTCGAGATGCTGGGACACCCACTTGGAGAAGGTGTTGGCATCGCCACCCTGGAATTTCGGCTTCTCCTCGACGAGGGCGAACGGAATCGCCTCTTCCTCGACGACCTCTTCCTGCACTTCCTCTACGTAGTCCATGATCTCGACACCCAGGTTGGAGTCATCCTCGAGGTTGAGGATGTTGTCATCCACCTTGATGTTGTCGTCCACGATGTCGATCTGGTCGGACAGGATGGGGATCTTCGGGGTCTCGGGGGGCGGCGGAGGGGTCTCCTGGGTGATCGGAATGATCTCTTCCTCAATGAGTTCCGTGTTCTCCGCTGCGAAGACACTCTCTTTCTTCTCGCTCGTACGATACTCGAAAGCGGCGATCGTGATGAGGAGGGAAAGGACTAAACCGACCTCGACAAACAAGAGCTTCTTGTTGTTCAGATCAGCTTTGGGTGATTTCTTTACTTCCATATTGTGGTTACGTTTAAATATTCCGTTCGAGTTTCAAAGGTAGAAAATTTTATTTTCAATTCCAATTATAGATGTAAATTTGCAAAGATTTTGCCCATGATACGCTACTTTCAGGAGGATATCCGCTTTGATTTGAAGCAAAAGTTGCAGAACAACCGCTGGTTGAAGATGGTTGCAGGGAGCGAAATGCGGCGCCTTGGTGCCGTCAACATCATTTTCTGCTCGGATAATTATATCCTGGATGTGAACATGAAGTATCTCCAGCATGACTATTTTACCGACATCATCACCTTCGATTATTGCGAAAAGGACATCCTCTCCGGGGACCTTTTCATCAGCATTGATTCTGTTCGCGAAAACGCGCAATTCTATGGTACTGAATTCGTTGACGAGCTGAACCGGGTGATGGTTCACGGCTTGCTGCACCTGATCGGCTATGACGACCACACGGAGGCGGATATCGCCGTGATGCGGCAGAAAGAGAATTATTACCTGCAGATGAGGGCGGCGCTGTGATGGAACGGATGTATGATATCATCGTCGTCGGGGGCGGGCACGCCGGATGCGAGGCCGCGATGGCGGCTGCGACGCTTGGCTCGTCCGTGCTCCTCGTGTCGATGGACATGCTCGGCTTCGCGAAGATGTCGTGCAACCCGGCGGTGGGTGGGATCGCCAAAGGACAGATCGTCCGGGAGATCGACGCGCTCGGCGGATGGAGCGGCATCGTCACGGACCGCTCGACGCTCCAGTTCCGCATGCTCAACCGCTCGAAGGGGCCCGCGATGTGGAGTCCCCGGGCGCAGTGCGATAAAATCCAGTTTTCGCTGAATTGGCGTAAAGTTCTCGAAAGTTCCTGTAAGTTAGATATTTACGCAGATTCTGTGACATCTTTTCTCTTTGAGAATTCAAAAATCTGCGGCGTCAAGACCAATACAGGGGCGATTTTCAAGTCTCGCGCGGTTATTTTGACCGCAGGAACCTTCCTTTCCGGCAAACTTTTCATCGGTCGCCATCAGATGGAAGGGGGTCGCATCGGAGAGCCGGCGTCGTACGGATTGACCGAACAGCTCGTCGAGCGGGGACTGACGACCGACCGGATGAAGACCGGTACGCCGCCGCGGATCGACATCTCTTCGGTTGACGTCTCCCGGCTCCCGCTCCAACTGGGCGATCCGGATCCGGCGCGCTTTTCCTTCCTGCCCGAACCGTCGGCCATTCAGGGGGAGGGACGCGAGCAGATGCCCTGCTACATTCTGCACACCAACGAGAAGGTGCACGATATCCTGCGGACGGGATTCGTGGATTCGCCGCTGTTCACGGGCCTGATTCACGGGCGCGGGCCGCGTTATTGCCCGAGCATTGAGGATAAACTCCGTGTTTTTCCCGAAAACAATGCCCATCAGCTTTTCCTGGAGCCTGAGGGTCGCTCGACGAACGAGTACTACCTGCAAGGCTTCTCGTCTTCGCTGCCGCTGCAAGTCCAACTGGACGCGCTGCATGCCATCGAAGGGCTGGAGCAAGTCAAGATCTTCCGCCCGGCTTATGCCGTCGAATACGACTTCTTCGACCCGACCCAGCTGAAGGCTTCCCTGGAATCCCGACTCGTCGAAAACCTTTTCCTTGCGGGTCAGGTAAATGGCACAACGGGTTATGAAGAGGCCGCCGCGCAAGGTCTCGTGGCCGGAATCAACGCCCACCGGAAGTTGATGGATCTGGATCCGCTGATCCTGCGGCGCGACCAGTCCTACATCGGCGTTCTGGTCGACGATCTGGTGACGAAGGGCGTGGATGAGCCGTACCGGATGTTCACTTCGCGGGCAGAATACCGCATCCTGCTCCGACAGGATAATGCCGACCGTCGGCTTACTCCGATCGGGCACGAACTGGGCCTCGCGGACGAGCGGCGCTATGCCGCCACGATGCGCAAATATGAGAACGTGGACGCGCTGCAAGCCTACTGCGAACGCAAGAACCTGACGGTGCAAGAGGCGAATCCGTATCTTGAATCCGTGGGCTCCAGCCCCATTTCCGAGTCGAAGAAAATCGCCGAATTGGCTACACGGCCGGAGGTGTCCCTTGTGGAACTGCTCAAAATCGTTCCACGTGGAACTTATCAACAAGAAGAGGTGGAAAGTGTTGAAATCTCTCTCCGCTACAAGGGTTATATCGATCGCGAATTGCAGATGGCGGAGAAAATCCAACGGCTCGAAGGACTCAAAATCCCGGAGAATTTCGATTTCGACCGCGTTGCCGGCCTGACAATCGAGTGCCGGCAGAAGCTGAAAAAATATCATCCGCTGACGATTGCCCAGGCTGCTCGCATTTCGGGTGTCTCGCCAGCGGATATATCCGTGCTGCTCGTCTATTTCGGACGCTGATTTCTGTTCTACAGTCGCTGAAGCGCCGCTTTGATGATGGCCTCGACCGAGGCGGAAGGGTTCTCCTTGAGGATGGCCTGGATGGCTTTGTTGATGTTCGGCTTGGCGAATCCCAGCATCTGTAGCGCCGTAGTTGCCTCTTCCACGACTGCACTGCTGTCGTTCTGGAAGAGCATCTCGGAGCTGGCGCCTTCTCCTTTCACGATCTTGTCCTTGAGCTCCAAAACCATGCGTTGGGCGGTCTTGAGGCCGATTCCCTTGACGGATTTGAGCCGATGGACATCCTCTCCCAGGATGGCGTTCCGCAGTTCGTCGGCAGTCAGGGAAGACAGCACCATGCGTGCGGAAGCGGCGCCCATGCCCGATACGCTGGTGATCAAGCGGAACAGTTCGCGCTCGTCCTGTGTCGCGAAACCGTAGTCGACTTCTGCGCCGTCGCGCGGGTTGACCTGGCGCTGGATATAGACAGTCGCGCTGTCCTTTCCGCGCAGGGATTCGAAGGTCTGCAGGGAGATTTCGACACCGTATCCGATGCCCTGGTTGTCGATCACCGCCATGGTGGGGGTCAGTGTCGCAAGCTTTCCGGAGATGTAATCTATCATATCACAAAAATAATATTTAAATTTGCAATTCTCTATGATGCAGGTAGAAAAAATACGGCAGGAGTTTCCCGAACTCGGGGAGCAGGTATATGGCAAAGCGCTTGTCTATCTGGACAATGCGGCCACGTCCCAGCGCCCCCGTTCCGTCGTCCGCAAGTGGACGGAAATGTCCGAGAAATACAACGCCAACCTGCACCGGGCCGTGCATCGGATCGCCGACCTGGCCACGAACGAGTACGAGTCGACGCGCGATGCCGTTCGGACTTATCTGAATGCAGAATTCCGCGAGGAAATCATCTTCACCTCCGGCGCGACTGCGTCCATCAATCTGGTGGCGTACAGCTTTGGCGAAGCCTTTGTCCACGAGGGGGACGAGATCCTGGTGGGTGAGGCGGAGCATCACTCCAACATTGTTCCCTGGCAACTGCTTTGCCAGCGCAAAGGCGCCACGTTGAAGGTGCTCCCCGTGGATGATTCCGGCCACCTCCGCGTGGACCTGCTGCCCGGCCTGCTAACGCCCCGCACGAAGCTGGCCTGCGTGGCCCACATCTCCAACGTCTTGGGCCTCGTGAATCCTGTCAAAGAAATCGTAAATATTTGTCACGCAAATAATTGCGCTGTCCTGGTGGATGGCGCGCAGGGCATCGTGCACGAGCGCGTGGACGTCCGGGAACTCGGTTGCGATTTCTACGCTTTCTCCGGCCACAAGGTCTATTCGGCTCCCGGCACGGGCGTGCTGTACGGCCGCCGCGAGCTGCTGGAGCAGATGCCGCCCTACATGGGTGGCGGCGAGATGATCGGGACGGTCCGCTGGGAAGAAACGACCTGGGCGCCGCTGCCGCAGAAGTTCGAAGCGGGCACGCAGAACATCGCCGGCACGCCGACCCTTCGCCCGGCGCTGGAGATGGCACAGATGCTACGCGACCCTGCGGTCGAAGCGGAAACGGAAGCAATCAAATCTTTGATACTTAATAAATTACAAAGCGATCCGCGTATCCGCCTCTATGGCGTACCCCAGAACCCGGAGGAAAAGATTCCGCTCTTTTCGTTCTCCGTGGAACATGTCCACCACGAGGACTTGGCGCTCATCCTGGACAAAATGGGCATTGCCGTCCGCTCCGGTCAGATGTGCGCGGAACCGCTGATGGACCGCTTCGGCGTCACAGGCATGCTGCGGGCCTCCTTCGCCCCATACAACACCGTGCAGGAAGCGGAATATTTTATCGCATCGCTGGACAAGGCGATCAAGATGCTGGAACCATGAAAACACTGCAAGAAGTTCAGGCTGAAGTCATTGAGGACTTCTCGATGTACGACGAATGGCTGGACAAATATGAGTACCTGATCGATCTGGGGCGCAAACTGGAAGCGTTCCCCGAGGAACTTAAGACCGAAGACCGCCTGATCAAGGGCTGTCAGTCACGCGTGTGGCTGGACACCGTCGTGGACGGGGACCGGCTCTATTTCCGCGCGGACAGCGACGCCATCATTACCAAAGGCATCATATCCCTGCTGATCGGGGTCTATTCCGGCCGGACGGCCCGGGAAATCGCGGACGACGACTTCTCTTTCGTGGACAGCCTCGGCCTGCGCGAGAACCTCTCCCCGACCCGCGCGAACGGTCTCGCCTCGATGATCGAAACCCTTCGCCGCACGGCGCAAAATCACGTTTGAGATGGCACAGAATGATGTTTTGACCCCCCAGGACGTCAAGGAACTGGCGCCGCTCTACGAAGACGTGGTCCTCGCGCTCAAGCAGGTGTACGACCCGGAGATTCCGGTCAACATCTACGACCTGGGCCTGGTCTACGAGCTCCATATCGACAAGGAACACGCCGTGTTCATCAAGATGACCTTCACGGCCCCGAACTGCCCGATGGCGGACGAGGTGCTGGCGGAGGTGAAGCGCATGGTGGAAGACACCCCGGGCGTCAAGAGCTGCTCGATCGAGCTGGTCTTCGACCCGGTCTGGGACCAGAGCATGCTCTCCGATGAGGCCCGCGTGGCGCTGGGCTGGGATCCCGAATTCTGACAGATGAAATCCGTCCCCGTATATTTCTCCCTCGGCACCAACCAGGGCGACCGGCGCGCGCAGATCGACGAGGCGCTGCGCCGCCTGGATGCGGCCATCGGACGCTCGTACGAGGCCCTCTCTTCAATCATCGAAACGCCTTCCTGGGGCTTTGAGGGGCCGGATTTCCTGAATTGCGTCGTCCGCTACCGCACTGCCCGCCGGCCGCACACGCTGCTGCGCATTTGTAAGCAAATCGAGCGCGCCATGGGGCGCCGCGAGAACCTGGAATATGACGCCGAAGGCCGCCGGATCTATCATGACCGCCCCATCGACATCGACATCCTGCTCTATGGCGACGAGACTGTGGACACGCCGGAGCTGAAAATCCCGCATCCGCTCATGAAGCAGCGGGATTTCGTTATGCGCCCGCTGGAGGAGATTTTCGCGCAGAAATGACTATATTTGCACGATTATAGATAATCAGTTAGCAATAAAGATATGACACAAGACGAACTGTTCAAGGTACTCGTGGCGCACTGCAAGGAGTACGGATTCATTTTCCCGTCCAGCGAGATCTACGACGGCCTGGCCGCCGTGTACGACTACGGCCAGATGGGCGTTGAGCTGAAAAACAACATCAAGCAATACTGGTGGAACGCGATGACCCGCCTGAACGAGAACATCGTGGGCATCGACTCCTGCATTTTCATGCACCCGCGCATCTGGGAGGCATCCGGCCACGTGAGCGCCTTCAACGACCCCCTCATCGACAACAAGGACTCCAAGAAGCGCTACCGCGCCGACGTCCTGATCGAGGATTTCCTCGGCAAGATCGAGGAAAAAATCAACAAAGAGGTCGAGAAGGGCCGCAAGAAGTTCGGCGAGAGCTTCGACGAGGCGCAGTTCCGCGCCACCAATCCCAACGTGCTGCGCGAGCAGGCCAAGTGGGACGAGGTGCACAACCGCTACGTGGCCGCCGAGCAGGCGTCCGACTTCGCGGAATACCGCCAGATCATCATCGACAACAACATCGTCTGCCCGATCAGCGGCACCTGCAACTGGACCGAGGTCCGTCAGTTCAACCTGATGTTCAGCACCTCGATGGGCAGCACTGCTGACGGCGCCAACACGATCTACCTGCGTCCCGAGACCGCCCAGGGCATCTTCGTGAACTACCTGAACGTCCAGAAGACCGGCCGCATGAAGATTCCTTTCGGCATCGCCCAGATCGGCAAGGCCTTCCGCAACGAGATCGTCGCCCGCCAGTTCATCTTCCGCATGCGCGAATTCGAGCAGATGGAGATGCAGTTCTTCATCAAGCCGGGCACGGAGCTCGACTGGTTCAAGAAATGGAAGGAGAACCGCATGAAATGGCATGTCAACATCGGCATGGGCGCCGAGAACTACCGCTTCCACGACCATGAGAAGCTGGCCCACTACGCCAACGCCGCCACCGACATCGAATTCAACTTCCCCTTCGGCTTCAAGGAGCTCGAAGGCATCCACAGCCGCACCAACTTCGACCTGGGCAACCACCAGAAATTCTCCGGCAAGAAGATCGAGTATTTCGATCCCGAGGAGAACGCCTCCTACACCCCGTACGTGGTGGAGACCTCGATCGGCGTGGACCGCATGGTCCTGGCCGTCCTGTCCCACTCCTTCCACGAGGAGCAGCTGGAGAACGGCGAGACCCGCGTGGTGCTGAGTATTCCCGCCCCGCTGGCGCCGGTCAAGGCTGCGGTCCTGCCGCTCGTCAAGAAAGACGGCCTGCCCGAGCTCGCCCAGGAGGTGATGGACCTGCTGAAATACGACTTCAACTGCCAGTACGAGGAGAAAGACAGCATCGGCAAGCGCTACCGCCGCCAGGATGCCATCGGCACCCCGTTCTGCATCACCGTGGACCACGAGTCCCTCAACGACCGCTGCGTGACCGTGCGCGACCGCGACACGATGACCCAGCAGCGCGTGCCCATTGCCGAACTGCGCGCGATGATTGACGCCAAGGTCAACCTGAACAATCTCCTCCGCAACCTGTAGTACATGGCGCAGAGTTTCAGCGAGTTAGGCCGCATCGAGGCGATACGGCAGCTGTTTGAAGGGACGGGATACGAGCCCTTCGGGGAGCCGCTGTGGCTGGAAGCCCAGCCGCAGGAATGCATCACCTCGGCCTCCGGCCTGCTGCTGGAGGGGATCGATTTCGACCTCGTCTATTTCCCGCTGAAGCACCTGGGCCGCAAGGCCGTGCTGAAGGTGACGGGTGAACTGTACGCCGTGCTGGCGCGTCCCGAGAACCTTACCGTCCAGCTGGGCGTGTCCGCGAAACTCGATTTCCCGCAGGTGCAGGAGCTCTGGAGCGGCATCGCCGCTGCGGCCCGGGAGCACGGCTACAAGCAGCTTTCCCTCGACCTCCAGCCGTCCCGCAACGGCCTCACGATCGCCCTCTCGGCCACCGGCCGGCACTCCGCCGCCGTCTCCGCCGCCCGCCCGAAGGCGCAGTCGCGCGACCTGGTCTGCGTGTCCGGCGCGCTCGGCGCCGCCTTCCTGGGTCTGCAGGTGCTGGAGCGCGAACGGCTCAAATTCGACAAGGGATCCACGGACCAGGCCGCGCTCGAGCAGTACAAGATGCTCGTCGGCGCCTATCTGCGGCCCGAATTAAGCCCGAATTTGCCCGCGCAGCTCGAAGAGGGGAAGTTCTCCCCGTCGTTCGGTTACTTCGTCACCAGGGGCCTCGCTGACGCCCTGCTGCGCCTTCGCCGCGACAGCGGGCTCGGCGTCAAGGTCTATGCCGACAAGATTCCCTTCGAGGGCGGCAGCTTCGACCTGGGACGCGAACTGAACCTCGACCCCGTGTCCGCCGCGATGAACGGCGGCGAAGACTACCACCTCCTCTACGTCATTCCGCTCGCGCAGTACGAGCGCTTCCGGACGGAGTTCCAGACCTTCGACATCATCGGCCACCTGGCGCAGCCCGAAGCGGGCGCCGTGCTGGTGTCGCCCGACGGCCTGGAGCACCCTGTTTCCGCACAGGGATGGACTACCGATAACCAATAGCTATATGAAGAAATTTGCTGCAATCCTCGGCTCTCTGATGCTGGTAGCATCCGTAGCCAGCGCCCAGAACATCCTGGGCGGCATCCTGAACTCCGTCACCGGCGGCAACGTCGGCGAGACTGTCGGTAACGTACTCTCGAGCGTGCTCGGCGGTGGCCAGGTGGACCTGGCCGGCACCTGGACCTATGGCGGCGTGGGCGCCGCCGTCAAGAGCGACAACATCCTCAGCAACGTGGCCGGCAACGCCGCGATCAGCACGATCGAGACCAAGGCGGACAACATCCTCGCCAAGGCCGGCGTCAAGCCGGGCGCCGCCACCTTCAGCTTCAACCAGGACGGCACCTTCTCCTTCAAGGCCGGCAGCCTGCCCGCCATCAACGGCACCTATGTGCAGGACGGCAACAACGTGACGATGCAGTTCGGCAAGGCACTCAAGCTCCTCAAGCTCGAGGGCACTGTGAGCGCGACCACGAACGGCTGCAAGATCCTCTTCAACGGCGAGAAATTCATGAACTTCGCGCAGAAGGTGATTGAGTACGCCAAGAAGATCACCACCAGCTACGGCGTCGCCACCGTCGGCAACATCCTGTCCACCGCCAAGAGCGTGGATGCCGGATTTAAGCTGACCCGATAATTCTTCTTTCGTCATTCGCCGGCTCGACCGGCGAATCTAAAAAGGCCCCGCAGTTCTCTGCGAGGCCTTTTTGCTTAGCGTCCGAAGCCGGGTCCGCCCGGACCACCCGGGCCGCCGCCCGGTCCGCCCATGCCGCCCGCGGCGGTGTAGGCGGAGAGCGTCACGTCGCTGCCGCCGCTGGCGGACGTGGCGCCCACACCCCCGAAAAGCTTCGTTCCGGAGGCGGTGATGCCGGATTTCAGCGTCGTGGCGCCGCTTGTGGAGACCACCAGGGTGTTGCTGCCCTTGGACGGTGCCTGGAAGGCCAGCGCCAGCGCGCCGTCCTGGTAGAGGCCGTACCAGGTATTGGCGTTCCAGTTTGCGGAATAGCAGGCCTGGCAGAGGTGTGCACCGCCTTCGAGTCCGCCGATGGCCACAAGCGTGCCGCTGATGACGTAAAGCTTGAAGCCACCCTCGGTGTTGGCGTCCACCGCGACTTCCGGCGTTCCGCTGCCGACGGCATAGACCAGGGCGCCCTGGATGTAGCAGTTGCCGTTGGCGTCGAGGCCGTCGTTGCCAGTGGAAATGGCGCAGACGCGCCCGCCGCCGAGAATCATGTGGCTGCCGGAGTTAATGGCGTCGTCAGAGGACGTCGCGTAGACGTCGCCGCCCGTGATGATCAATTCGCCCTTGGCCTCGATGGCTTCGTGGTTCGCGGCGGAAACGGTCACGGATCCGCCCGTAATCACGAGTTTCCCGTCGAATTTGATGCCCTTGGCGGAGCAGGACGTGTCTTCCAGGCCGACCGCGTCAGCGCCCGTTATTTCATAATTGTTGCCCGTCACGGCGATATCAATGGTGCCGCCGGCAATCAGGCCGCCGGCATCGCCGCTGATGCCCTTGCCGCCCTGGCCGCTGTTGGTGATGGCGAGCGCGCCGCCGTTCATCACGAACGCCACGTCGGCCTTGATGCCGGACGAGGAGGACAGATCCGTGAGATCGGAATCGTCCACGCCGCCGGAGACGGTCAGCTTCACGTCGCCGCCGTCGATGCGGACGGTGCCGTCGGAGGTGATAGCTTTCTTGCCTACCTTGCTAACGGTCACGTCAAGCTTCCCGCCGCCGATCACGACCGCATCCTTGCCGCGGATGCCGTGGCCCTTGTCGGCGCTGACGGTGATCGTCGGAGTCTCCAGCACGCGCACATAGTCATCGGAAGAGATGCCCGCCTTGCCGCCGATGGATGTCACGCTGAGCGAGCCGCTGCCGCTGAAAATGAGCTGCGCTTCGCTGAAGAAGGCGCCTTTTTCGTCCTCGTCTTCCGGCGTCAGCGTGTACTTCTTGCCGTCGGCGAGCGTGTTCGTGCCGTTCACGACGACGAAGGTGTGCTTCTTATTCTGGTTGTTGATGGCGGCGCCGTTGAGATTCGTCAGGTTGAGGCCGTTCAGCACGATGGCCTGCTTCTTCTCGCCGTAGATCTTGAAGAAACCGTCCGCGGCCGAGCCGGAAAGCTCGTAGCGGATATTCTCGTCGCCGGTGTTGTTGACCGTCACGCAGTTGCCGCTGACCGTCACGATGCCATTCTCGTCGCCGCTCACCGTCGCGCCTGCGGCCGCAAACACAATGGAAATGGTGCGGTCGAAGGTCGTGTTGGCGATGGCGTCATCTTCGTCCTCGAGGACGAAATTGTCCTCAACCAGGGTGTCCGGGACGACCGGATCGACAGGGTCGTCCGTGTAGGATCCATTATTACCCCCGCCAAAAGGGTCCACATATGGATCGGCTTTCTCGCAGCTGCCCAGGAGGAGCAGGGGAAGAAATAAGAAGGAAAAATACTTTTTCATAACGATTCGGTTTTAGTCACGCCCCCTCTAAAGGCAAATCATTTGCCATTTTTGGGGCGATTCAGCGAACGGGCCGATTTCTTCAGCGAACCGGCTGGATTGGAGCGGATTTTTTCTAATTTTGCGTATATGATCTTCGCATTCCTGGCTCTGTTGCTGCTGCACAACGTCCTCGCCGTGCCCTTCCTGGTGCGGAAAAAGAAGCTGTGGGCGTACGCCGTCGTGACGCTGGCCCTGCTGGGGGGCTTTGTTACGTACGTGCTGCTCACGCACGCGGGTCGCGGCCCGGAGATGCGGCCCCCGATGCCGCCGGAGGGCGCTTTCCCGCCACCTGTTCCGGGCGGTCCGCCGCATGGTCCGGGAGGACCGGGGGGGCCGGCCGGGAGGGGACCGATGCGGCCGGAGTGGTTCGAAATGATCTTGGGAGTTCTTCTGTTGGCGGCCAATGTCGGCCTGATCTATTGGATCCAGGCCCGGCGCTCGACGGCCCGCATCCGCGAACTGGAAGCCGAGCTGCAGCAGCGGAACGAGCAGCCCGCGCCGGCAGGGCCCGAAACGATGCAGTTTCGCTCTGAAGGGCGGGATGTCCGCGTGGAAGCGGCGCAGATCCGCTATATTGAGGGCATGAGCGAATACGTCAAGATCTGGCAAGACGGCACCGCGGCGCCGCTCATCGTGCTCGAGCGACTCAAGAATCTGGAAGAAATGCTGCCCACCGGGCAATTCCTGCGCGTGCATCGCTCCTATATCGTCAATCTCTCGCGCATCCGCGAAGCCGGCCGCGACGGCGTTACGCTTGATGACGGGACAACGATCCCAATCGGCGACAGCTATCGCGATATTTTTCGCAAAGCCTTCTCCCCGGATAAGATTAAATAATGACAAAGTGCAGGAGATCGGTTAATTAGTGGGACATCTACCGCAAAAATGGCCGTTTTTGCGGTTAATCTGCCGAACTATGGGACATCTACCGCACTGGCGGACCATCTCGGGCCCGGACCCGGAAAAGTTATCAACAATGAACCCCCGGCCCGCTGAAGGTCGGGGGTTTTTATTTATCTTTGTAGTACCATGTCTTTCGTACATCTGCACGTCCATACGCAATACTCCATCCTCGACGGAATGAGCGATATCGAGAAGCTCTTCCGCCGCGCGGAGGAGCTGGGCATGCCGGGCCTCGCCATCACGGACCACGGCAACATGTACGGTATCAAGGACTTCTGCGACGTGGCCAAGAAACACCCGGACGTGAAACCGATCCTGGGCTGCGAGATCTATGTGACGCAGCACTACGACCATCACCTCCATGACAACGAGCACAAGAAATACTACCACCTCATCCTCCTCGCGAAGAACTACGACGGCTACAAAAACCTCATGAAGATCGTGTCCACAGGGCACATCGAGGGCATGTACTACAAGCCGCGCGTGAGCCACGAGGTGCTGGAGCAGTACCATGAGGGGCTGATCTGCTGCTCCGCCTGCATGGCGGGCGAAGTGCCCCGCGGCATCCTCGCGGGCGACGCGGAGGGCGTGGACAAGGCCATAGAATGGCACAAGCGCGTGTTCGGGGAGGATTATTACCTCGAGGTCATGCTCCACAAGACGGAGATTCCCGGCATGTCGCTGGACCTCTACGAGAAGCAGAAGGAATACACCGCCCGCATCTTCGAGCTGGCGGAGAAGCACAATGTCAAAGTGGTCGCCACCAACGACGTGCACTTCGTGCGCAAGGAGGACGGCCCCGCGCACGACCGCCTCATCTGCCTGACTACCAACGAAATGGTGGACGCCCCCAAGCGCCTGCGCTACACGCAGCAGGAGTACCTCAAGAGCGAAGAGGAGATGGCGACGCTGTTCCCGGAGCATCCGGAGGCGCTGAAGAACACGCTGGAGGTTCTGGAGAAGGTGGAGCGCTACGAGATTGACCGCGGCCACGTGCTGCCGAAATTCGAGCTCCCGGCGGACTTCCTCGCGGACATTGACGCGCAGCTGGAAAAGTACGCCGACATCATCGAGAACGGCAAATACGACGTCTCCAAGGACAAGGACGGGAACGAGGTCAAGAACTATCGCGGCGACGAATTCTGCCGCTCGGTGGCCTACCTCTGCCACCTCGCCTACGAAGGCGCGCACCGCCGCTATGGCGATACGCTCACCGACGAACAACAGGAGCGCCTGCACTTCGAGCTCATGACCATCTCGTACATGGGCTTCCCGGACTACTTCCTCATCGTCCAGGATTTCATCAACTGGGGCCGCCGGAACGGCGTTTCCGTGGGCCCGGGGCGCGGCTCCGCGGCGGGATCGTGCGTGGCCTACTGCCTCGGCATCACCAACCTCGACCCCATCCGCTACGACCTCCTGTTCGAGCGTTTCCTCAACCCGGAGCGCATCTCCATGCCGGATATCGACGTGGACTTCGACGACGAGGGCCGCTACCGCGTGATCCAGTACGTGCAGGACCGCTACGGCGCCGACCACATCTCCCACGTCATCACCTTCGGCACCATGGCCGCCAAGCTGGCGGTCAAGGACGTGGCGCGCATCTCCGGACTCTCCATCCCGGAATCCAACCGCCTCACGAAGATGATCCCCGACCGGCCCATCATCGTCAAGGAGAACGGCGAGGAGAAGGAATACAAGCCCACGCTGGCCAACAGCGTGAAATATATCAAGGAACTCAAGCACGAATACGAGGAGGGTGAGCCGCTGGTGCGCGAGGTGCTGAACTATTCCCTCCAACTCGAGGGCTGCATCCGCCAGACGGGCATCCACGCCTGCGCCATGATCATCGGCCGCGGCAACCTCACGGACTACATCCCCATCACGCTCGGCACCGACAAGGCCACCGGACAGGAAGTCTGGGTGAGCCAGTACGAGGGCACCAAGATCGAGGACGTGGGCATGCTGAAGATGGATTTCCTGGGCCTCAAGACGCTCTCCATCATCGACCGGGCGCTTGCCATGGTCAAGAAGCGTTTCGGCAAGGACATCGACATCGAGAAGATCCCCATTGACGACCCGGAGGTCTTCGCGCTTTACGCCCGCGGCGACACCAAGAGCATCTTCCAGTTTGAATCCGGCGGCATGAAGGAGTGGCTGATCCGCCTGCACCCCGAGCGTTTCGAAGACCTGATCGCTATGAACGCCCTCTACCGCCCGGGCCCGATGGATTACATTCCGGACTTCGTGGCCGGCAAGAACGACCCGTCCAAGATCCACTATGACCTCCCCGATATGGAGGAACTGCTGAAGGAGACCTACGGCGTCACGGTGTACCAGGAGCAGGTGATGCGCCTGTCGCAGAAGCTCGCCGGCTTCTCCAAGGGCAAGGCGGACAAGCTCCGCAAGGCCATGGGCAAGAAGCAGAAAGCGGTGCTGGATTCGCTCAAGGAGTCCTTCATGAAAGGCGCCCTCGCCAACGGGCACCCGGAGGCGGTGCTGCAGAAGATCTGGTCCGACTGGGAGGCATTCGCGAAATACGCGTTCAACAAGTCGCACGCCACCTGCTACGCCTGGGTGAGCTACCAGACCGCCTGGATCAAGGCGCATTATCCGTCCGAATTCCAGGCCTCCAACCTCACGCAGAACATCTCAAGCCACCTTCTCCGTCAACAAGAACGGCGACATCCGCTACGGCCTCGGCGGCCTCAAGGGCTTCGGCGACAACGTCGTGAAGGCCCTCATCGAGGAGCGCACGGAGCACGGCGCCTTTACCGACCTCTTCGATTTCGTGGAGCGCATGGCGGAAATGCTGAACCGGCGCGCCTTCGAGACGCTGGTCTATTCCGGCGCCCTCGATTCCTTCGGCTACAAGCGTTCGCAATTCTTCCTGCCCTGCAAGAACGGGGAGCTGTTCATCGACGAAGCCGTCAAATACGCGGGCCTCTACCGCAACGACCAGCTGGACACCGCCAATTCGCTCTTCGGCGAGGTGGAGGAGCTGAAGCCCGTTCGGCCGGAGGTGCCGACTTTCTCCGGCGAGGAGGACATCCTGGCCCTGCTCCAGCAGGAGAAGGAGTACGTGGGCATGTACTTGTCCTCGCATCCGCTGGAGCGCTACCGCTTTGAGATCGAGACCTTTACGGACTGCAAGCTGACCGAGCTGCAGGGGCGCATCGACGAGTGCGAGCTCGCCGACAAGAACGGAAAGGCGGCTGTGGCCGGCATCGTGACCGACGTCAAGACGATGACGACGCGCAGCGGTTCGCCGGGCGCCCGCGTGACGGTGGAGGATTTCGACGGGACCTATGAATTCGCCCTCTTCGGCAAGGACTACGAGGCGCTGCTGCCATTCATGCAGTTGCACGCGCAGATCTTCATCGAAGGAGAAATCTCCGCGCGCTACTTCATCAAGCCCGAGGAGCGGGCACAAGGCAAAAAAGCCCCCTACGGCTTCAAGATCAAGAAAATCACCCTCCTGGGCAACCTGGGAGAATCCCTCATCACGGGCCTGGACGTCTATGTGGAGTCCGAGCGCATTACCCCGGAATTCCGCGCCGCCCTCGTCAAGACCCTCAAGGCCCACAAGGGCAAGATTCCCCTCTCGCTCTTCCTGCACGACAAGGCCACGGGCTACAACCTCGAATTCTACTCCAAGAAGTTCTCCGTCACCGTCAGCGAACCCTTCCTCTCCGCGCTCCAGAAGCTCGGCCTCAGCTACAAGGTGGAGCACAAGTAAAGGCTCCGGAAGGCAGGGCACGTTTTCGGGCAAAAATGATGCGACCCCCAGAGAAATCTCCGGGGGTCGCATCGATTTAGGCGTTTAACGGCGCCAGCCGACTACTTCTTCGCAGCCTTCTTCTTGCGGGCGGCCATTTCGGCGTCGTACATAATCGGGGTACCGATCATGATGGAGGCGTAGGTACCGATCAGGACACCGAGGCAGAGCGCGACGGACAGACCGCGGATGGACTCGCCGCCGAAGATCGCGATGGTGAGCATCGGGAGGAGGGTCGAGACCGAGGTGTTGACCGTACGGGTCAGGGTCGCGTTGAGGGACTTGTTGACCGTGTCCTTGAAGTTGTCGCTCGGGTGGAGCGCCAGGTTCTCACGGATACGGTCGAAGATAACCACGTTGTCGTTGATGGCGTAACCGATGATGGTCAGGATAGCCGCGATGAAGGTCTGGTCCACGTCCAGGTTGAACGGCAGAATGCCGCTGAACAGGGAGAAGAAGCCGATGATGATGATCGCGGTATGGGCCAGCGAGACCACGCCGCCGAGACCCCAGTTCCAACCCTTGAACCGCAGCGCGATGTACGCGAAGATGACGATGAGGGCGAGGATGATGGAGATGATGGCGTTGCGCTTGATGTCGTTGGCGATGGAGGCGCCCACCTTGTCGGAGGAGATGATACCGTTCGGGTTCTCCAGCGTGGAGGTGAAG
>CADBYT010000007.1 GCA_902798975.1 uncultured Bacteroidia bacterium
CCGGAACCTGGACCGTCAGTTGCATAAGCTTGCCCGGGAATACAATCTGCGTTATTCAAGATATGCTGATGACATCACCTTCAGCAGCAACCGCAACGTGTTCCAAAAAGGAGGAGAGTTCCAGCAGAAATTGGAGGAAATCATCACCGGACAGAACTTCTCCATCAACGAGAAGAAGACCCGCGTCCAAAACAAGAACCAGCGGCAGGAAGTAACCGGTCTCGTGGTGAGCGACCGCGTTAATGTAGCCCGTAGCTACGTCCGTGATTTGGACAACATTCTCTATATCTGGGAGAAGTACGGCGAAGATGAGGCCTACGCTAAGTTTCTCGTTCACTATACTCCCAAGCAGAATCTCCATAAGAACAGGCCAAACATGGAATCCGTCATTCGGGGCAAACTCCTGTACCTTAAGATGGTCAAGGGGGCAGACAACGAGGTGTGGAGACGTTTGCAGAGACGATTCAACAGGGTGAGCGGAGCAAAACCTTCTACGGAATTCGCCACCATCAAATATCGTTATACCATCGCTGACTTTGAGAAGAAGATCGGGCAGGAACTTCAGATAGAAACCAACGACAAGGGCGTGATGCGCGGCTTCTTTACTTTGAATGGCCAGAATACATTCGTCTCGTTCAGCCACTACGCCAGGACGAGAATAACCAACATATTGGCCAAGAACGACCCTGCGCAAATAGAGAAGTTCAAAACCTCATATATGCTCATTTTCTACGAGCAGAACAATTCCGGTTTCTGGCGGATAGAGCGCAAGAGGCAATGGGTGAAAACGCTTTCTGTTGATGATTTGGATACAGATGCCGTGTTGGAACAGATACTGGCTGTCACGGTAGAGCCCAATGAAAACGCTGACGCAACGCCCGCGGTCGGAAAGAATACCGACGAAGTACTGGCTTCGTTAATAGATACCGATTTTGACTTAAAAACACTCGATGAATGGGACAAGATAAGAAGCAGTTGACAAAACTTCTTGCTTTCGTCAAGGAACTCTACGACCATCCCGACAACAAGGAATTTGCTGCCGGGATTCAGGCTATTGTTATGGCAGATTCACAAGAAAGCAGAGATTCTAGATTTGATGAAATCTATGAGTACTGCATTGAAAACAATGCACGGAAGCAAGCCTATGCTGTTTATAGCAGGTTCCCGATAAAAGAAATTGCCGGGAAACTGTCTGAAGATTATCTTTTGATGGAAAGTTTTAAAAGGAGGGGAGACTTTCTGAATTTCTCAGCGCAGTTGTTTAAGCAAATAGAAGGCATAGCAAACTATATATGCAAGATGGATGCTTATAACCGCGCTTTTGCTAGCCTGATAAACTCGCCCGCATTTACTATGTATAATCCCGACACCCCCATGTCCATTTTCACGAGAAACATAGCGTCTCCCGCCGTTAAGAAGCTGGTTTTTGGTGAGTATGACAAAACAAAGGATGGAAAAGATAAAACCGGAATTAACATAAGTCAGCAGTATATTCTGGATAAAATCAAAATCGCACTATATCTGGGCGGTTACGCTACTTGTTTGTTCTCATCAACTGAGTTTAACAATTTTGCATATGAAATCTCTAATGTCTATCAAATAAGATGTGAAGCAGACCATAGCGGGAATGAGCGGAGTCCAAAACAAGAAACGGTATTCCAAGCTATCATCGCTGATCAGGATGGTTATTATTCAGTTTTTTTGAAACTTCTGCATTTCTTTATTGACAAGATTTCTGAGGGGTACTTGCGCCGGCAAGAAGTCTTTGATTATGCTTCAAATCTATCAGTAGAAGAATTGCATGGTGTTGTCACCAGTGCCCTTCCCGGTGCTTTGTATATTAAATGCGAAGGGCTACAATCCGAACTGGTTCCCACAAGTGCCTATAATCGAGGTTCTAAGTTCGAAAATGGGATGAAACTACTCGTTTCAAAAAAAGGAGGGACAATAATTCGAGTCGTACCCGAAGAATAATGAGGCTTACTATCTGGATTATAAGCCCCATCATACAAGGATGTATCGCTATCGAATAGTCCAGCGCAAAATGAACATCTCTTCAGCAGAGACGGAATTAACCATACTCTTTTCCAGACTGTCTATCTGTTCTTCTGATTTTGCATTATAATAATCCCTTGCTTCGTTGCATTTGATCTGAGCGTCATTAAGCTTCTTACTTAATGACATCTCAATCCGCTTGAGCTCAATCCGTTCTGAGGTGGAAGTCGCTTTGCGAGCGGCTCTTCGATTGGCTTGTAATTGTTTTCGTAAAGATATAACCTCGTCTTCAAGCGGGAACATATTATCATCTGCCCAGGCATAAAGCTTATCGATTTCCGCATTCAAATAGGTTTGCATCCGCTCGGCCAAATCCTTTTTATATTCAGAGAGAATATCTTTAAAGGCCGTATTCAGCTCCATTGTAACATCTGATGGAATAAGGGCGTCCTTCTCGCTAATGACATCAAGCTCAAGGAGTTTCTTCCCAAAATCATCGGGAGTCAACTCACCACTATCTGAGACTCCGCAGATTAAAAGTTCTTCTTCATTGTCGTGTTCGTTACTAGCAACCACCTTATAACCAACACAATACCCGCTCTCCCCTTTGAATTGTTCGAGAGTAGCAGAGTGATATGGATAACCACTCAGATCAAAAACGCAACTAGTCGGCATTAACGAAATAATGCCTGCTTGGTCGAGTATATATTGACCAAGTGGCGTTCCTACTCGCAATTGTATGGTTTCCGCCCCTTTAATAAGTGAATAACGCCCCGGTTCTACATTGCTGATCTCGTCCACTAATGTAAAACTGTGACCCGCTTCATCAATACTTTCTATATGATTCTTGAGAACTGAAATAGCAAGTTCCCATAAATGCTTATTATACTGGCTAATACGACCCGAATCAATGGCTTGTCGGCTTTTAAGTTTTTTAACGACATCTTCATCAAAATGTTCTAGAAGGGCATTCTTAGTTTGCTTCATCCGTTCAGAGATGATATCTTCAAGCTCCTTCTGTAATTCATCAAACGCCGCATTGATTTCTGCTTCAGTCCTGCAAGATTGGTAAATGGCATTAAGTCTCTTCTCGAAATCAATATTAGACTCTATGGCACCAAGGATTTCGTCACTGCTTCCAAATACGCCATCAAAGAGATTAAACTTGGAGTTCAAAAGCTCATAGACTCTTCGATCTGCTGCATTTGACTGATTCACGAAATTGACAACAACTACATCATGCTTCTGGCCATAGCGATGACAACGACCAATGCGTTGCTCAATACGTTGAGGATTCCAGGGCATATCATAATTGACGACCATTGAGCAGAACTGAAGGTTGATACCTTCTGCACCGGCCTCTGTTGCAATCATGATATCAGCTTCTTCTTCGAAGTAATCAGTAAGAGCCTGTTTTTTGTCTATTAATGGATCTCCGGAAACCCTGTCACTTCCTTTATGACGTGATAGCCAACGACTGTAAATCGCCTTTGCCTCGGGTGAAGAGTTCGTCCCATTAAAACATACTATTCTCCCTTCGTAACCGTGACTATCAAGATATGATTTAAGATAATCCTGTGTTCGGCAACTTTCCGTGAATATCAATGCCTTCTTATAAGCTCCAATAGCTTCCATTTTCTTGAAAGCCAGCGCCAGCGCCTGGACAAGAGCTTTGGCTTTACTTTCTTCACCAACACTTTTTGCCAGATTAATGAAACCTTCTAAGTCTTTTATCTCTGAACGCATGGCATTCTCTGCCATACCCTTAGAGGAGAGCTCTTCCGGGATATCCCAGTTTGCATCATCGACATCATCTTCGTCCAAGATCTCATCATCTTCTGCCAAAGCGTTAATCAGGTTCTTCACCTGACCAGTTGCCAGATATTCTTCAACTCGCTGCTTGAGTTTACCAAGAGTAAAACTAAGAGCATAAGATGATGACGCCATCACTTTCCGGATAGTGATACTCATCAGGGGTCGAATAACCTCCGGAATAGCAAATAGAAACGGTCTGGAAAGATAATCGGTTATCTGGTCATACAGATTCTGTTCTTCAGGATTCAATGTAAAGTCCTGGACCATTGCCGTCCTCTTCGTGTATCTTACGTATTCTTGGACTTGTCGGCGGAGTGTTCTCTGAACAATGTTCTGCAGGCGGCCCTTTAATTCTCCAAAACGAGCCGCGTCACGGGTAGATACTGCATTATACTCGTTGGAAAAATTGTCAACATTTGAGAAATACTGTCCATCTATAATACTGACAAGTCCATACAACTCGTTGAGATTATTCTGCAAAGGAGTTGCCGTTAGCAGCACCTTTTTGTATGGCATCAATGAGGCTCGAATTGCCGCCGCTATCTTATTCTTTTTCTTAAAGACATTCCGCAGTTTATGAGCTTCATCCAAGACCACCAAATCCCATGGCACTCTGTGTATTTCATCAGCGTGCTTTGCCGCAAACTGGTATGAACAAATTATGATATTTTCCTGTTGGAACGGGTCTCTTTTCAAGGAAAACAGTTCATCATATACAGAGCGGACGATAACAGAAGAAGGGAGATAAAATTTGTCTCGAAGCTCTAAGTTCCACTGATTCCTCAAAGAAGCAGGAACAATAATAAGTATCCTCCTTTTGTGCTCAGCCCAGCTTTGGGACAAGATGATACCTGCCTCTATCGTTTTCCCAAGACCCACCTCGTCAGCAAGAATAGCGCCTTTGCTCAGTGGGGACTTAAAAGCAAATAGAGCCGCGTCTACCTGGTGTGGGTTTAAATCCACTCTGGCTTCCGAGAGAACTCCAGTGAATCTAGAATCGTCTCCCGTGGACTTCTTGTGGCTGATGTCCCAGGCAAAATACTTCTTCTGAAGAGGTGTTAAGTACATAGATTGCTAGGGTCTAGGCAGTCGTTCAATTTTTATTCCGTATTCCGGTGATGCGGCATCAAACTCCTCAATCCTTGCTTTCCTCCAGTAGTCCTTAGCGATCTTCTGGCAGTCCTTTTTAAGCCTTGAATCTGCTTCATAATCTGCCTCGGCGCCATAAAGGTCACGAATGCGCTCATAAGACTTTGTCAATTCAAGATCTGCCAATGAAATACGAACGATACGGAATGGTTCGTCAGGATGCTTCTGCATGAAAGCATTTTGTGATTTATGAATATAGAGAGGAACTGCCTCCTCTTTGAAGGAGTACAGATTCGTTTTCACATCGACGTACAGAGTTGGACGAGCATCTGTTGCTGGAAGCATAAAGTCATAATCTCCTACACCATGTGACGCTGCATAATCGTACTTTATGTCGTTATTCTCAAGATACTGTTGATAGATGAGCTCACCGATGTAGCCGATAGTCTTACGAACCTTTGACTCCATCGATTCATCGTCATCCTGGAAGTCCTCAAGAAGATTCTTGATCTTGTCTTTATTCTCGGCTACTGTCTTGAGCTCCTCTTCAGTTAGCCCATCGAGAATGTCTTTGACCGTGTCTAGGTTGTCATTGAGTTTGTTCAAGGTGTTTTCTCCGAGTTTGCCAGCCATCTCGACGGCCTTCTTCTCATTCTCATCAAGGGCGTTCGGGTCGATACCATTCTCGACCATATCGACGTAGATGCTCTGCAGCGAGATGAACGGGTTCTTGAAGAAATCCTGAGCCTTGGCAACCCTTTCGAGAGTTTTCATCTCGGTGAGTTCTTCGGCATTGGGATGTTGTATAACAACGGTCTTGGCATCCTTGTCGAACCCGAAGAGGTCGTTACGTGAAGAAATCTTCAGAGCCTCATTCCCAGAGGACTCGTCAGTGACAGTTATGACAATGTTTACAGGTTGTTCACTGATGAAAATCCTTACGCCTTCGCTCTCGTCGGTTGTCCTCCACTGCGTGTAAACCTTCGCTCCCCATTCCTGGTACTCTTTCTTCTCGGCCGTGGTATTGATGCGGTAGCGGGTGTAGAAATTGAGGTTTTGACGGGTGAAATAGTTGAGGTTGTAACCGCCAATCTTATGCTGACGGAAAAAACTCTTCAGGGTGGGCTTGTTCTCAATTTGGACGGTGTTGTTATAGACGTTGTCGAACTCCATCAGGACCATCTCTTCGTCTAGATATTCGAAGGACAGGATCATGTGCGACATCCCGTCCTGCTCCTTTTCGAAGGTCGGTGTGTATCGGAAAACTGGAATGTCGTCTGTGTCTTCAGGAAGCCTGTCGAGGAGGGTCTTGAGAGTATCAAACCGAGAATCAGTATACATGAAAGGAATTTTGTATTGCTGATTCACTATCCATTGTACGGTTCTCGAGAGCCGATCTGCGTCCTCCACCACGCCGTTGAAAGCGAGGAAGGGCAAGCCATCATGAATGGCGTTACGGATGGCAATATAGTCGTCTGCGACCGTATGTAATCCTTTCAGAAGGCTGATGGCTTTCTGCGGGTCTTTTGCGATCCAATTGAAGATATCGACGGGTAGTTTCTCTTCGTCCAGAAGGAGGCCCTCATCGGCGTACACCTGCAGCTCCTTGTTAAATCCCGCCATCTTGAAGTACTCATCGAAGCCGGCGAAGTTGTTCTCACCGATCATCACCAAAGCGTCAGAGAGGGGAGTGTCATCGCTAATCTCCAGCTCCTTGTATTCGCACTTCTTTTGGATGGAGTAATCCAGGCAGAAACGGAGCTGCTCGAGGTCGAGATAGCAGTTATGGAGCTCATCATAGATGTCCTCCGGAGATAGCTCTTCCTGGTTGTTAGCGTAGACTGTGCTCCGGAAAGCCGGGGCATCAGGGATGCATGCAAGGAATTTGTCGACAAGCTCGTTTTCCGTCTTGCTGTCGTGGATGAGCTTGTAAAGGTCGTAATCGGTGCCGTTGAAGCGTACCATGTCCGATTTGATGGAATCCGGAAGCCGCTCTCCATTGAACATGATAAGCTTCAGGAGCTTCTCCCTGTAATCATAATTGCTTCCGCCTTCGGAGATCTTCGTCATGGCATAGCGGATGACCTGCCATTCGGGGTCTTCCTCGGCGATATCATCATTTACATAGAGGTTGGGGAGACGGTTGAAATATGCAGTTACTATGGCCTCGTTATGCTTTCGTGCGACAGGAAGCAGTTTTGGGAGCTGTCCCGGATGGATCTTTGTGATGACGGACTCCATCATCTCGTGAGAGGTGGTAAGCTCGAATTCGGCCAACTGTGACCTGTCGAAGTAACGGCAGACCTCAGGAGAGATGCGGCAATACCTGATGGTGTCAAGGGCCTGGTCAATCGCCTCGGACTCAATGGCGCATGTATAGTTGGTCTCGTTCAGGAGCTTAACGATGCGGTAATTGTTCTCACTCTGCTGAGTGACCTTGAAGCTCTTGAGAATCCTCGTTCCAGCAACACTGACGATACAGCCCAGAAGGCGGGAATCCACAATGGCTCCCTGGCCGATGATGTCTCCGATGGAGGCTCCTTCAGTCTCGAAAGGAGCTTCAGAGAGGATCTTCTTGAACTGAAAGGGGACAATGGAATACCCCTTCGTCTCGGCGAACATGGCGATGCGATCATACTGTTCGCTATCTAGATGCTCGTCCTTAAGGAGGAAGGTTTTGTTTGTTGTGGGTACACCATCAACGTCAAGGTATAAATGAAGACGGTCGCTTGGCTCTTCGGCATCTTTATAGACACTAATAATGTCCTTTAAGTATGCCTGATGCTGTGTGCCCCAGTCGGGGAGGGTGGTGAGTTCGTCAAAGTTATCCAAGAGCCAATTCCAGATCTCTTTCTTGCCGGTGATGAAAAGGTCATTGAGGCCTTCGACATTAGGTATGTAGCCATAGGCACAGTAAGAATCAAACAGGATAGTGTCCTTCGGCTTTTGACGGAGCATCTGTTTGAAAGGCCTGTACTTGCCATCCGGTCCTTGGAAAAGAGATACAAAATCCTTGAGCGCCTTTTCTGCTCTTGAGAAGCGCTTGGCGTCCACAAGGACGCGGCAAGCTACGTCCACACTGTCGTCTCCGTCCCTATAGAAATCGATCCTCTTTACAATCTTTTGAACATTGATGGTTCCGTTATTGCTGGTTCCGTCCTGACTCAAGAAACTGATAGGGCCGAGGATATACTCGACTTTGAGGCTGCGGTCAAGATGCTCATGTCCCGCTTTCTCGTCATAGAGAAGGACTGGATTATCGGCAGAAATAACCTGCTCGAGGCTATAGACGTTGCCTTTATTAGTTCTCAGGAGAGGTTTGCTGAAAAGATCCGCGTCCTCCTTACTGAACTTCACGAAATGCTCGTGGAACTTAAGGTAATCCTCTTTGGGGAGGTTCGCTATCCATGCGGCGAGTTTGGACTTGTCTGCTGCCAGAAGAACCTCTTTCAAGGGCCAAGGCTCTGCCTTGATGCCGAAATTTGTAAGTTCTTTCTTGGCGATATCCTCGCTTATCCACTGGTATTGAGTAATGCCGACTTGCGATAGCGGAATCAGCTTGCTAAGATCATTAGGCGTGCGGACCTTTTCCTCGGGGAGATATGATCCTTCCTGCGTCTTGACATTCTGCTTGAAGAACGGGCCGAAGACGTTGTAGAAGGGCTCCCTAATAAATAGAACGTCTTCTTTCTTCAAAGGATGGGACGCAATGATGGCATCGTAAAGGTAGTGGAACTGTTCAGGGTTGTGGGCCCTGGTGTTTTCCACCTGTTCAAGGAGATTCTTGAAGGCCTCCTTTAATTGAAGGCTGGTTTTATGGGTGTCATTGATTCTCTGACGACTGTCATCAGGTTCAAAGTTCTGGGAATCAATGATGAATCCTAGATTATAACGAGCTTCGGTTATTGGGAGAGTCTTGTACAGGGAAACAACGCCGTCTTTGGCGAAGTCCGGATTGAACGCGAACTGGTAAGAGAACTTTTCTTCCGCATCCGGGAGTTTGTAATTGATAGGCAGGTATTGAACATTGTGCTGCATCTCAACTTCCTGATTGTTCACAAGAATGCGTTCAAGGTGCCTTCCGTGGTTCTTTTCCTTGTCTGCTGTTAGGGCGGCGAAACCGCCAAGACGAGAGAGTACCTTTTTGATGTTTCCTTCGTCCGCAATGGCTTCGCTCTGACCTTTACCGAGGGGAACGATAAGTGCAGATCCCGTGTTAAGGCGGACGATGCTACGCTTGGGATTGACGAGACGTTCGAAAGCGGCACGGATATCACTGAACTCCCTATCGGTAAAAAACACATCGTCAACACCTGGTGCAACTGGGTAGTATGTCATGAGAATTTTACATACAAGGAGATCAGGCTTTTCAGCATAAGGATCCGTAAGTGTCCATTCGGACTCCGTCTGGAAACGGAAGTCAGACAATTGATCGGGGTTCCCCCAACTGACAAGATAAGGCCCTTTCTTCTCTTGTTTGATGGCCTTGATAAGGAGGGATCGATTACTTGCCAAGCCCTTATCGGGAATCAGAGTGTAGAGTAGTTTTGAGCCCTTACCGAACTCCCCGCTTTTGGTCTCGTCGCCGGCCTTGGGAGATTTGCCTTTGGTAAGAAAATTAAAAAGTTGCCCGTCGGGGAGTTTTGTTTTGTGATCCCAAAAATCGGTATAAAAAGGAATGCCGTTATTAAGTATAATGAGATAGCTCTCATCGAAATAAAAACATAGAGAATCCGCATGAGCATCAAAAGCATTCTGAACGAACTCGTAAAATAGCTGTTCTTCGGAATCCTTCGCGAAACTCGCTACTTCCCGTATTGTTGTATCCAACTGCTGGGTAACTCCATAAATACGCTCAAGAAACGGCTCTTCATCCGTCCCCAAGAGCGAAAGGCTTGACCCAGGGCAATATCCTTTTAGATATTTCTCTATGTCGCGAATCTTCATGCTAGAAATTAATATACGGGATTATCTGAATGACAAATGTTTTGTTTCTATTTTCCCCCTCTGGGTCTTGAGAAGAATACTTATATCGATGTTGACCACCAAATCCGGCACCACTCACAAACAATTCACCCGGATATACATGAGAGGTGTCAACCTTTGTGGCAGATTTAGCCGGGTCATTATAAAGCAAATCGGCAAGGATGCCTTTTTTTCGCCACAGTTCTACAACGGTGAGTGCCCGCTTATAACTGTTTTCTAATCCTTGTTTCCATGCTGCTGGATTGTTCTCCGGTGTAACCCAATCCGCCCCTCCATTTTGGAGGTTGTTGGCAAGACGTCCTTCAACTATTACCTTGAATTTGACACCAGTGGTCTTCGTAAATTGCGTAAGAATTGAATCCAACTCTTTCCCCGCATTCATCAGCGGCTCAATATATTCCGGCCTTATGTTCTCGAAATCATTTGCGGTAAACTGAACATCAATCTTACACTCAAAACGCTTATACTCCTCATTATACCGGAAGTACTCCGAATTGAGGGACTTCTGAGCGTCTTGGAACTGCCGAATCTTTTCATACAACTCAGCATTGATGATGATATCATTGACATTTGCCTCGGTGATGCCTTTCTCATGGTATAGGTCAACATAGACTTTATAGCTTGAATAGGCTACCAAGCTTGCGATGATGAACACAATCAGGAACCCGGACATAAGGTCCGTATAGTTCTGCCAGAAATTGTGTTCTTCGCCGTCGTTATGAAAGTTCAGTCGTCTCATTTGGCGCTAATTCTGGAGAGGACGGATTCAAGTCTTTCGAGAGTAGCAATAGCACTACTCAATGACTCTATGCGCATCACTATAGCCTCCATATTGGTCTCCTTGTCTTCAATAAGTTTGACAGCCTTTTGGACACTCTCATTGGTCTGACCGACTTCTTTTAGGCTTGTGTTTACGGTAACAAGTCCCTTCTCGACCCTCTCGTTGAGATCGTGAGCGTTCTTAACTGCATCTCGGTACGACTCGGAAACCTGTTCATAATTGGAGATAATGCTGGCTGACTTGTCATCGATGAACTCATAAGCTTCCTGGAGCTTGCCAATGTTCTCGACAAGGGCTTCTTTGAGGACCTTGATCTGCTCACCAACTCCATTGATGATAGAAGTCGTTGTCTCGGAGAGAGAACTGCTCATCTTGGCGATGAGTTCTTCATTGAACTTGTTCTGTTCTTTTGATGCCTCCATATGTAACGATAGGGAATCGTCAGCGAGTTTCTGGAGGGACTCGTTCTGCTTACGAGTGAGTTCTTCAATGCCAGAGACAGTATCGGTCTTAAGATTCGCCACAGCAGTAGCAAGGGTTTCTTTAATGGCCGCCAAATCGGCTGTTGATGCGTCTGTCATAGTCTTTACAGACTCATTGTGGGCATCTATAATACCCTTGGCGTCTTCACCGAGTTTCTTGGTAATATTCTCGAGAATCTCGCGACTCTGAGTGTACTGCGTCGTGCCGAAATTAGACACCCTCTCTTCAATAGTGGTGTTCATGGCCTCAAATGTCCCCTTCATCTTATCCATGAAAGTATCCACGAAGGTGGACAGAATAGCACTCTGGGCCACAATACTATCATTGAGTTTGTCGTTGTTGGCGGAACTGACCTCCATTAACTGCTGAACATGCTCATCCACCGCTTGGAGAGCGGTCTCTGGGTCTTTATACTTAAGGGTTCCGACAAGAGCAGCATCTTCGAAAGCAAATCTAATCTTGGCATAAATTGTCGCGAAAAAGGCAAAGACTAGACCATAAATAGAGGTAGAAAACGCCGGAATAAGATCTGCGATGATTCTCCTTAAATCTAGACCCCCGGACGTTTTTGCCGCTTCTGCTACGGTCATCCCCAGATCAGACGATGCAATTGTTTCGGCAGAAATGCCTGCCAAGGAATAACAAATAGCGCAAAAGGTTCCCAGAATACCAAGCGAGGTGAAAAGGCCTGGCATAGATGTAAGAAGAGTACGGGATTTCGTCCTTTTGTAGTAAATTGAGAATACGACGAGAACAATGATGTCCAACGACAGAATAAGCTCATTCCACCAATTGGCCCAAGGAATCAGCGTTCTTAAAAAATCGCCCATATTTAAATGCAATAGAGTCTTGAGTGTAACGAAATATATTCTGGTAACAATCTAAAATATAACCACAAAATTACATCACACTGGCGAACTGTAAGTTCGCAGAGGAAGGCGTTGTGGCAATAGTTTTAATTGTCCCATTGGATAAGAACAAATATAAGAAATGTTTCGTTGCGAAAGTAAGGTTCCTATTCTATTTGAGGAAAGAATTGGTTATCACTGAAAGAGACCCTGAATGCATTATCGTCTTCTTCTAATAAATCGTAGACAATCCTGCTTAGAAAACAAGGCTATTTACCACAATGAAATAGCTGCCTCTTCTATTTTTGCTTTAAACAATGCATAATCCTTTTGGCTTTCAATTATAACGAGGTCTTTGATAACAAGTCCAGTAGTACTCTTTAATCCAATTAATTTCGCTATTCCTGGATAGCCATTTTCCACAATCTCACGGTTTGCGGAAAATGAGTCTGTTTTATATTCTTCATTTGATGGGAAATGAACAACACCAAGAGTTCGATTTAGTTTGCCAAAAGCCTTAATCGTATATTTAGATCCGCCGTCTATGGAACTTTGAACAAGGATCAATCCCAAAGAAAGACCAGCTTGAATGCGACTGACCTTGCTACCAGAGAACTGGTCTTCTTTTTGGGTAGGTTCAAATTCTGAGACAATAAGACCGCCAGCATCAAGGACATCTTTAATGATTGCAGCGTGAGAGGCAGTGCAGGTGTCTGTATAATTAAGTCCTCCGGAAATCACACCAACAGCATTATGAATGATGTGGCCGTCGACGTATATTGCATGCTCGTCAATTCCTTCAACTAAACCGTTGCAAATTGAGAAATGATTCGAAAAATGCTTCCCTAACCTTTCCGCTATTCTGTTGCCTAAGTTTGAAGAATGACGTGTCCCGATGATAGCTACTGGCTTTTCCAATAAAGACTCATCTCCGAGCATATATAACACAGCAGGAGGATCGCTTATTGCTTTGAGCGAAGCGGGGTAGCTGCTTTCGGATATGTTGACAATCTTATATCCTTTGTCCTGACACTCTTTGATAATGCTATCGGCTCTCTTTAGGAAACGACTGGGCTCGTATGAATCGTCTACTTCAATATTTGCAGACGACACAAAACTCTCCACAGAAGAACCCATAACAATCTGATTGATGTTCTTCTTGATAAAGGCATTGCCAATACCTTTAACCATTGACAATGCTATGATGTCCCGTGTGTTCATAAAATGTTTTCAGTATACCCGCACCCTTGTCCCCCGTATTGGGGTGGCGTACATGAATAAAAACGACTGCCGTCATTACGACGGATTTTTATAAGCATCTCCTTGCCGCATCGGGGGCAAATCTTCCCGTTATATACTGGAAGGATCATTTGGAACATCGCAATGACAATCACATTAACCGCACCGAGTTCCCGAAGTTTCCCTATAGCATAAAAAGCTGTTGCTCCTGTAGTAAGCTGGTCATCAAGAACGATGATACTCTTCCCTTTAATGTCAACGGAATCGTCCACCTGCAAGTATTGATTGAGGAATTCTTGACGCTCTTTGTATAGATTCCTCTCCCTTAATGATCCTTGACCTTGCTCAAGCCACCTAAATAAAGTCACCTTAGGAATAGACGTATCAATAAGATCAAATATTTCCTTCATTTTGTTAGGAGGTTGGGTGGTAGATTTGTCTGTCAGATACGTAAAAACGTCCCAGGAGTACATTCTGTTGGCAAGAATGCCATCAAGATAAAACTTAACGCCGTCAGCGAGGGTCTGTAAAAAAGATTGAGGTCTGTTAGAATTGGAAATCTGAAAATACTTGTCTGCTCTTGCAAACTGGTCGCAAGATCCCTGCTCTTGTCTGGCCAGACATCTTATTATTCCGAAACTTCCATCTTTATATCGTATGTCGGAGAACCTTATGGCTATGTTACTGATGAAGCCGGAGAAAGCAGCCTCGATACTGGGCAAATGCCCCATCGGATTATTTAGTATGTCACGGACTTCATTGAAACTTTTTGCGTAAAAGGTTGGCCCCATCTTTTGATTTCCACGCTTGTCGCCGACACCGTCCCGAACACTAATGTTTTCTTCCTTTACGATATATTGCATCAGAAGAATCGTCATAATACCAAGTCTACGTCCTGTTTCGATGTCTAGTTTTGTATCGCCTATGAAGAAGCATTGCGATTTGTCCTGAAGCAATGCTTGAACATCAGGCTTTGTGGCGATAAAAGAATTGAGTTTTACTGTGTTCGGTTTATCCGCCAGTTCTATTCCTTCCAAACCGAAAAGAGCTTTGAACTTATTGACATAACGCGGGTGAGAATCAGAAACTAGTATAATAGTATGGCCAGAATTCCTGAAGTCACGTATAAAATCCATCGCCCCGAAAAATAGATGGACACGGGAAACATCGACCTCCGCTTGCCCATCCCTAAAAGGCGCCCAGGAAGGATGAGTTGTATCGGTAAGGGTTCCGTCAAGGTCGACAAAAATAAGCATATCAAAAATGATTTCTACAAAGATACTGATTATTCCTCATAGGACGATATCTTTTGTATCCTTAGTGGTATTTGGCGATGTGAAGAAACCTCTGCTTCAACTTGGGCGAGGATTTTACGATGCTTTCTGGCCTGTTTTCGCGCACATTCTCGGCTCTTGCGCATTTGTCCTTTGCGGTCCATAACTCGGCCTCTATGCGGGCGATGGTGGCGTCACGGTTCTTCTGTGACAGTTTGTAACCTGCTGATTCCGAACATGGTGGCCTACGAGCTGACTGCCGAAGAACTTGACGGCAACGTCCCCCGGGCCAGATCTTTCAGCATGGACCTGAGCTACCACGGCCGCCAGGCGATGCGCGAGGACTACAGCAACACCGGCTGGGACAAGGGCCACATGGCTCCTTCGGCCGACATGAAATGGTCGCAGACTGCGATGACCGAAAGCTTCTACCTGACCAACATCTGCCCGCAGAATCCCGACCTGAACGGCCGTGACTGGCATACTCTCGAGAACCGTGTGCGCGACTGGGCGCGCCAGTACGGCCGCGTCTGGGTGGTCTGCGGCCCGCTCGTACAGGACAATCATTACGGAACAATAGGGGAGCGACAGGTCACGATCCCAGACGGCTTCTTCAAGGCCGTCCTGAGACGGGAAAGCGACGGCTCCTTCCGCGCCATCGCCTTTATCTTCGAAAACAACTCCATCCGCCAGCCTCTCAAGGACGCCGTCATCACGGTGGATGACCTTGAAGTTCTTGCCGGCTACGACCTCTTCCCGAACCTGGACGACACCATCGAAGAAGTCGTCGAATCCACCGCCTTCTGGGAAGCCTGGCGTTAGCCTTCAGAAATCTTTAATCCTTTTCAACAACTCCTCCGGGTTTAGATCGAGCATGAGGGAAAAGGCGAACCACTTTTTGCCGAGGTCTTGCAGGGAGGCGCCGACGTGGTAGACCTTGTCGTCTATGATGAGAAAGCGGTCATGCGCCTTATTGAAGGGATATACATCAATAGGGATATATTGCGCGTTGTGCTTTTTGATATCCAGCTTTAACTGCGGCGTTATCTTTTGGGTATAGATGGTTGCCGTGACGGAGGGTGCTCGCTTATCCAAAATGGTCAGCACGGATTCGTCTACGTAATTGTCAATCAAGACAATTTGGGATTCTGCGCTTTTTATCAGGCCCGATACAAATTGGTAGGCGTCGAAGACCTGTCCATCTAGAAGATGTTTTGCTTGGGAATAACAGACCGTTCCTCGAGTTTGTCAAATAGCAGTTCTATTTTATTGTCCGTTTCTAATTGCTTTTGTTCCACTTGACCAAGTCGTTGGAAAATCTGAGCGTTTGTGGCAATAAAATGACGCATGGCGACAAAGGCATCCATGATTCTAATACTTATATCAATGGCTTCATCGCTATGTAAAACTGAGGAAAGCATCGCAACCCCTTGTTCGGTAAAAGCGTATGGCGGGTTGGGGCTATGCTTCAACGAATTCAACCTATCGCATTTTGCGATAAGTTCATCAGTCTCACATGGGGTTAGTTTGAAACGAAAAGATTCCGGGAATCTTCGAATATTCCTTTTGACTTGTTCGTTTAATCTATATGTTGGGACACCATATAGTGCGGCCAGGTCTTTGTCAATAATTACTTGAACTCCCCGTATCTTCAGAATTCGATCCTCAATCAATCTCTGGGGTAACGTCTGCGATTCTATCGACAGGTCGTTGGCATTCTTTTTTCTATTTTTCTTTTCCATCGCCGGATGCAAATGTATCAGGGTAAATATACGAGGAAAATAATAAGAAAAAGAATATTAATCGTTTAATATATAAACTACTGACACACAGCTGGTTGCGCGAGCACTGCGTGATATAAAAACGTATTTTTAAGGTGGTAAATAGTGGCTTTAATTATTTCTACACCGTATACTTGCAAACAATCTCACTGAGAATCCTATGATTCTCTAAGCTATTCGCCCCGACAAGTATGGTCGGGCCGTCGAAGTGGAGGCGGGCGCCGGCGCGGCCGGTGAGCACGCCGCCGGCTTCGGTCAGGATGAGGTAGGCGGCGGCGTAGTCCCAAGGCTGGATGCGGTATTCGAAGAAGAGCTCACACAGGCCGCAGGCCATGTAGCAGAGCTCGATGGCGCAGGAGCCGAAGCGACGGACATCGTTGCATTTCTTGTAGGCTTCCAGGATGATGGCGCTGCAGGCCTCCGCGTGCTCTTTATGATATAAACACAGCGCCGTGAGCAGCATGCTCTGCTCGAAGGGCCGGTCGGAGACATGGATGGGCTGCCCGTTGAGGCGCGAGCCGCCGCCCTTGACCGCGTCGAAGAGCTGGTCGTGATAGGGATTGTACACCACGCCGAGCAGGATCTCGTCGTCGCCACGAAGGGCCACGGAGATACAGCATTCCGGGATCTGGCGGGCGAAATTGGCCGTGCCGTCGATGGGGTCCACGATCCAGACGTATTCGTGCTGCGTGTCCAGCAGATCATTCTCTTCGCCGAGGAAGCCCGAGCCCGGCAGCAGCGCGCGCAGCTCCTGATAAAGGAAGTCCTGCACGGCCAGGTCGGCGCTGGTGCAGAGGTTTGTGACGGAGCCCTTGGTCTTGACCAGCAGATGCTCCCGGTCCATCATCAGCCGGGACGCTTCCCGGACGGTCGCCTGTACCCGGGGAAGCAGCAGATTCAGATCCAGTTGCATAGTCAAAATATTATTCAACCATCGTGGCCATCATGGCCTCGTAGAGGGCGGGGAAGCGCTCGGCGATGACGGCCGGACGGCCGCCGTCGAAGAAGCAGTGGGTGCTCTCGGCGGTGCAGACGATCTTGCCCGCCACGCGCATCGTATAGGCGATGATCAGCTTGACTTCGCTGAGAGATTTGACCTTGACCTCCACTTCAATCACGTCTTTGAAGGTGGTGGTTTTCTTGTAGTTGACGCTCACGCCGACAACGGGGGAGACGATCCCCTCGGCCTCCATGCGGTCGAAGCCGTAGCCCAGCTGGTCCAGCCAGTCGATGCGGGCTTCTTCCATGAAGCGGATATAGTTGGAATGATGGGTGATGCCCATCTTGTCGGTCTCGTAGTATTTGACTTCGTGCAGGTAAGGTTTCGTCGTCATGATTTGCGCTTTTTGGAAACGGAGGATTCATATTCCCGCAGGGCCTTGATGGCTTGCGGACAGAGGAGGATCAGCACGATGACGTTGATCCAGGCCGTCAGGCCCACGCCCACGTCGCCCAACTGCCAGATGACGTTGGTCTCGTGCTGGGCGCCGAAGATGACCATCGCCAGCAGCGAGAAGCGGAAGATCCAGATGCAGACCTGTTCTGTTTTCTTCTTTTCCGGCCGGTCCGCAAAGATCTGCATGATGCTGGACTCGCCGTAAAAGTAGTAGGCCATCACGGTCGTGAAGACGAAGAACACGAGGGCGATGCTCACGAAGGTGCTGCCGAAGCCCGTCAGGACGGAATCCACGGCCGCCTGCGTGTAGCCCACGTAGTTGTCGCCAAGCTGCGGCGCACCGGCCACGAGCAGCTCGCCCGTCTTGGCGTCGAGGATGTTGTAGGTGCCCGAGCAGAGGATCATCAGGGCCGTGGCCGTGCAGATGAGCAGCGTGTCCACGTAGACCGAGAAGGCCTGCGCGAGGCCCTGCTTGGCGGGGTGCGAGACGGCTGCGGAAGCGGACACGATGGCGCCGCCGCCCTGGCCGGCCTCGTTGGAGAAGATGCCGCGCTTGACGCCCATCATGATGGTGGAGCCGAGGATGCCGCCCGCCACGGGCTGGATGCCGAAGGCGCCGTCGAAGATGGCCTTGAACACACCCGGCACGGCGTCCAGGTGCTGGGCGATGACGACCAGTGTGATGATGATGTAGCCCAGGGCCATGAAAGGAGTTACGATTGAGGCCACGCGGGCAATGCTCTTGATGCCGCCGATGATCACGAGGCCCAGCAGAAAGGCGAGGCCGAGCCCGGAAACGAGCGGGGAGAGCTGGAAGGAATTGTCCAGCGCACCGGCCATTCCGTTGGCCTGCACCGTGGGCAGGAAGGTGCCGTAGCCCACCAGGACCAGGACGGAGAAGAGGATGCCCAGCCAGCGGCGTTTCAGTCCCTTCTCGATATAGGACGCAGGTCCGCCGCGAAAGCCCGTGGCGTGGTGGAATTTGTATTTCTGGGCGAGGGTGGACTCCACGAAGGCCGTGGAAGCACCGAAGAAGGCGATGATCCACATCCAGAAGATAGCGCCGGGGCCGCCCAGGGCGATGGCCGTGGCCACGCCGACGATGTTGCCCGTGCCCACGCGGCCCGACAGGGCGACGCAGAATGCTTCGAATGAGGATATACCGTGCTGCCTGCCGTCCGGCGACTTCTCCGCGCGGGCGAACAGCGAACGGATCATCAGTCCGAAACGGCGCACCTGCACGAAGCGGGTCCTGACGGAAAAGTAAAGACCGGCTCCCACCAGGAGCACGACCAGGGCGGGGCTCCAGATGATGTCGTTGAGGACGGAGACGATTCTCTCGAACATTGCTTAGTCAGTGAGCTTCCACCAGGTTTCCAGGTCGGACGGGGCGCGCCAGTCGCCGCGCGGCGAGAGGGACACGGAGCCGACCTTTGGCCCGTCAGGCAGGCAGGAACGCTTGAACTGCTGCTGGAAGAATCGCTTCAGGAAGGTCTCCAGCCATTTCCGTAGGGTGGCGTCGTCATAGACGCCCGCGAAGGCCTTGCGGGCCAGGAAGAGCAGCTTGTCGGGGCCGGCGCCGGAGCGGAAGAAATGGTAGAGGAAGAAGTCGTGCAGCTCGTACGGGCCCACGGTATCCTCGGTCTTCTGGGCGATCTTGCCCTCCTTGTCGGCGGGCAGGAGTTCGGGGCTGATCGGGGTGTCCACGATGTCCAGCAGGGTTTTGTGGATGTCGCCGGTGGCGTCGAACTTGTTGTCGGCCGCCCAGCGGACCAGCGTGCGCACCAGGGTCTTGGGGACGCTGGCGTTGACGCCGTACATGGACATGTGGTCGCCGTTGTAGGTGCACCAGCCGAGGGCGAGCTCGGAGAGGTCGCCCGTGCCGACGACGATGCCGCCTTCCTTGCCGGCGATGTCCATCAGCAACTGCGTGCGCTCGCGCGCCTGGGAATTCTCGTAGGTGAGGTCGTGCTTGTTCTCGTCCTGGCCGATGTCGGCGAAATGCTGCCGGACGGCGGGGACGATGGAGACCTCGCGGGCGGTGATGGCGAGTTCGCGCATCAGGTCCACGGAGTTGTCGTGGGTGCGGTGCGTGGTGCCGAAGCCGGGCATGGTGACGCCGATGATGTTCTCGCGCGGGATGCCGAGGGTGTCGAAGGCCAGCGCGGTCACCAGCAGCGCGAGGGTGGAGTCCAGGCCGCCGGATACGCCGAGCACGGCCTTCCGGCAGTGGATGTGCTCCAGGCGCGTCGTGAGGCCCGCCACCTGGGCGGCGAGGATTTCGCGGCAGCGTACGCCGAGCGCCTCCGGGTCGCCCTGCGGGACGAAGGGATGCGGCTCCACGTAGCGGAGCAGCTCCGCTTCGAAGTCGGTCGGGGCGGCTTCGCCCGCGTCCTGGACGCAATAGGGGGGCACCGGGCCCTCGAAGCCGAAACTGTGCTCCTTGGCGCGTAGCGTCTCCAGGCGCTCGACGTCCACGTCGGCGATGATGAAGCGGCTGCCGCGCGCGAAGCGTTTGCCCTCGGCGAGGAAGGAGCCGTTCTCGCAGATCAGCGAGGAGCCGGCCCAGACGAGGTCCGTGGTGGATTCGCCTTCGGCGCAGGAGCAGTAGATGTAGGCGGCATAGAGCCGGGAGGCAGTGGCGCCCACGAGGCTCTTGCGGTATTCGTGCTTGAACAGGTATTCGTTGCTGGCGGAGAGGTTCAGGATGAGCTGCGCGCCCGCGATGGCGGCCTGCGAGCAGGGCGGAACGGGCACCCAGAGGTCCTGGCAGATCTCGATGGCGACCGTCGCTTCGCCGATGCGGAAGAGCTGGCGCGTGCCGAGGAAGATGTCTTCCTGGCCCGCGAAACGGATACGCGCGCCGCCGCAGGGGAGGGCGCGCGCCGGGGCGAACCAGCGCGGCTCGTAGAATTCATTGTTTCCGGCGAGGTAGCTCTTGGGCACGATGCCGAGGATGCGGCCTCCGCGGGCCGCAACGGCGCAGTTGAAGAGGCGTCCGGCATGGCGCACCGGCGTGCCGAAAACGACCAGGGCATCCAGTTTCGCCGTCTTGGCTACGATCTCTGCCACGGCCGACTCGGCATCCGAGAGCAGGCGGTTCTGGCCGAAGAGGTCGGCGCAGGTGTAGCCGGTGACGCTCAGTTCCGGGAAAACGATGACGGAGGGCCGCTGCGCTTTCAGGTCCTGGCACAACTGAAGGATCTCCCGGGCATTCGCCGCCGGGTCGGCCACGTGGACACGCGGCATCGCCGCCGCCACACGGATCAATCCAAGATGCTTCATAGACGCAAAGATAGCGGATTTGCATCTTCTATGCAAGACTATCCGCCAAGACGCCGAATTGCATTATAAAAGAGGTATAATAAAATCTTTTAAAAAGTTTTGAAAAACTCTTGCATTTCCAAATTTTCTTCGTAACTTGCACTCGAATTTTGGTTCAAGAAACAGTGATGCGCACGTTCAATAATAATAACCAGAAGCAGTCTCAGAATCAGCAGGTCCTGAGAGCTTCTCTGTGCGTATAACACCAGCCGATGCGGCACATGAAAAAAAGAAGCGAACATAACAACAAATGAATATCAGAGAGGCTGGTCCGGTGGACCAGCCTCTCTACTTTAGTAGGGTATTAGTTAGTTTTTAAATAGTGTAATTATGGACAGATTTGATTTGGTTAAGGAATCCTTCGAACGGAAAGAGGTTCCGGCAGAAGTCCCCGCTGGCAAGACTTCCGATTATTTCGGCGAACTGGTGTTCGACCGCAAGAAGATGTGCAAGTACCTCGACGCTGAGAGTCTGCACGCCTTGCTTGACTGCATCGAGGGTGGTCACGCTCTCGACCGCAAAACTGCCGACGGCGTCGCCAAAGGCATGAAGGAATGGGCCATGGAACATGGCGTTACCCACGTCACCCACTGGTTCCAGCCGCTGACCGAAGGCACTGCCGAGAAACACGACTCCCTGATCGATTATGACGGCAAGGGCGGCGTGATCGAGACCTTCGACGGCAAGATGCTTGCCCAGCAGGAGCCGGACGCTTCTTCCTTCCCGAGCGGCGGCATCCGCGCCACCTTCGAAGCCCGTGGTTACACTGCCTGGGATCCGACCTCCCCGGTCTTCATCCTGGACGATACCCTCTGCATTCCGACTGTCTTCATTTCCTATACCGGCGAGGCCCTCGACTACAAGACCCCGCTCAAGAAGGCCCTCAAGGCCGTCAGCGACGCTGCCGTGCCTATCTGCAAGCTCTTTGATCCGTCTGTGTCCAAGGTCTATTCCTACCTGGGCTGGGAGCAGGAGTACTTCCTCGTGGACGAGGCGCTCTACGCCGCCCGCACGGACCTGATGATCACCGGCCGTACCCTGTTCGGACACAATTCCTCCAAAAACCAGCAGCTGGACGACCACTATTTCGGCGCCATTCCGACGCGCGTGGCCGCCTTCATGCGTGACCTGGAGATTGCCGGTCACCGCCTGGGCATTCCCATCAAGACCCGCCACAACGAGGTGGCCCCGAACCAGTTCGAGCTCGCGCCGATCTATGGCGAGACCAACCTTGCCAATGACCAGAACCAGATCGTGATGAACCTGATGGGCCGTATCGCCCGCAAGCACGGCTTCGTGGTGCTCCTGCACGAGAAGCCTTTCGACGGTGTGAACGGTTCCGGCAAGCACAACAACTGGTCGCTCGGCACCGACAAGGGCGCGCAGCTGCTCGCTCCGGGCAAGGATGCCAAGGGTAACCTGCAGTTCGTCACCTTCTTCGTGAACGTGCTCGCGGCCGTGCAGAAGCACAACGCCCTGCTGAAGGCCTCCATCGCCAGCGCCACCAACGCCCATCGTCTGGGTGCCAACGAGGCGCCGCCCGCAATCGTGTCCGCCTTCCTCGGCCGGACGATGACCGAGGTGCTGCACAAACTTCTGGAGGTCCCTTCCGACACCCCGATCGAGATCGCGGGCAAGAAGAGCAAGAGCGTCGGCCTGGTGGAGATTCCGGAAGTCTTCGTGGACAACACCGACCGCAACCGCACCTCGCCGTTCGCCTTCACCGGCAACCGCTTTGAGTTCCGCGCCGTGGGTTCCTGCGCCAACTGCGCCGGTGCGATGACCACGCTCAACGCCGCCGTGGCCGAACAGCTGATCGCCTTCAAGGCCGACGTGGAGCAGGAGATCGCCAAGGGAAAGAAGGTCAATGTGGCCATCATGGATGCCCTCAAGCCCATCATCAAGTCGGTGCTCGGTACCGTCTGCTTCGACGGCAACGGCTACAGCGAGGAGTGGAAGAAAGAGGCCGTCAAGCGCGGTCTGGATGTGGAGACCAACGTCCCGAAGATGTTCTGCGAGTTCACCAAGCCCGCCGCCATCGAGATGTTCACCAAGACCGGCGTCTATACCGAGAAGGAACTCGAAGCCCGCAACGAGGTGAAGTGGGAGACCTATGTCAAGAAGGTCCAGATCGAATCCCGCGTGATGGTGCGCATGGCGCTCAACCATATCATTCCCGCGGCGCTCGAATACAAGGCCAAGCTCCTGCAGGAAGTGGCTCTCGCGAAGTCCATCTACGGCAACCTCGACGGCTGCGCCACCGAGCTCAAGATCCTCGACGACATCAACAAGTATGTGGAGGAAGTCCGCGTCAAGGCGAGCGCCATGAAGGAAGCCCGCAAGGCCGCAAATGCCATCGAGGATGGCTACGAGCGTGCCCTCGCGTACCACGAGATCGCCGAGAGTCTCTTCGCGCTGCGCCGTCCGATCGACAAGCTCGAGGAAGTGGTGGACAACAAGATGTGGCCGCTGCCGAAGTACCGCGAAATGCTCTTTATCAGCTAGTGTAACTTGCAGTCAGTTAGACACTAAGAAAGAAAAACCAAATGAAAACCGGTCTATATGATCCGGCATCGGAACACGATGCCTGTGGGGTTGGTATGGTCGTCAACATCCGTGGCGACAAGACCCATGAGCTGGTCGACAATGCCCTGACGGTGCTCGAAAACATGAGCCACCGCGGCGCCGAGGGCGCCGACGGGAAGTCGGGCGACGGAGCCGGCATCATGGTCCAGATTCCCCACGAATTCATTCTCCTGCAGGGTATCCCCGTTCCGGAGAAGGGACGCTACGGTACCGGTCTGGTCTTCCTGCCCAGGGAAGCCGGCAAGCGCGAGCGCATCCTGGAGTCCATCCGCGCGGAGGTTGAGCACGAAGCTTGCGTGCTCAGCCATATCCGCGAGGTCCCGGTCAATTCCGGCTGCCTGGGAGAAGAGGCGGCCAAGGGAGAGCCCTACACGGCACAGATCTTCGTGACCAGCGCGGAATTCATGGAAGAAGCGGACCTGGAGCGCAAGCTCTACCGCATCCGCAAGCACGTCGAAAGGCTGGGGGAGGACGGCTACATCTGCTCCCTCTCCACCCGCAACATCGTCTATAAGGGCATGCTGACGAGCCGCCAGCTGCGCGAGTACTACACGGACCTCACGAGCCAGTGGTTCACGAGCGCGATGGCCATCGTCCATTCCCGTTTCTCGACCAACACCTTCCCGCAGTGGAGCCTGGCGCAGCCGTTCCGCATGCTCTGCCACAACGGCGAGATCAACACCATCCGCGGCAACCGCAGCTGGATGCAGGCCCGCCAGAGCGTGCTGGGCTCGGGCGCGCTGGGCGACATCGGCGACCTCACGCCCATCATCCAGCCGGACATGAGCGACTCCGCCAGCCTGGACAACGCCCTGGAATTCCTGACCCAGAGCGGCCTCAGCCTGCCGCAGGCCGTCGCCGTGCTGATGCCGGAGAGCTTCGACGAGACCAACCCGATCTCCGAGGACCTGCGCGCGTTCTATGAATATCATTCCATCCTGATGGAGCCCTGGGACGGTCCTGCCACGCTGCTCTTCAGCGACGGCCGTTACGCCGGCGGTATCCTGGACCGCAACGGCTTGCGTCCGGGGCGCTACACCATCACCAAGCGAGGCCTGCTGGTCGTCGCGAGTGAAGTGGGCGTGCTGGATTTCGATCCGACCGAAATCGAGTGCAAGGGCCGCCTGGAGCCCGGCAAAATGCTCCTCGTGGATACGAAAGAAGGCAAGATCTGGTATGATGCCGAGATCAAGGAGCGGCTGGCCACGGAGCATCCGTACCGCAAGTGGCTCTCCGCCGGCCGCATACAGCTCGAAGACCTGCACAGCGGCCGCAAGATCGAGCATAACGAAGCCGACCTCCTCCACAAGGAGCTCCTGTTCGGCTGCACGGCCGAGGACGTGGAGAACGCCATCAAGCCCATGTGCGAGAAGGGGATCGAGCCCACTTCTTCGATGGGCAACGACACCCCGCTGGCCGTGCTGACGGAGCGTCCGCAAAGCTTCTTCAACTATTTCCGGCAGCAGTTCGCCCAGGTGACCAATCCGCCCATCGACTCCATCCGCGAGCAGATGGTGATGTCCCTGTTCGAGTATATCGGACGCGTGGGCACGGGCATCCTGACCCCGGACGAGGACAACTGCACGCAGCTGGACCTGCTCTGCAACATCCGTTACAAGGGATTCAATACGGTCAAGCTGCCGATGCTGTTCGAGTGCGCCGCCGACACGACGGCCGCCGCGAACAACCTGCGCCGCGCCCTCGACGGACTCTGCCGGAAGGCCGAGAAATGCGTGAACGACGGCGTGAACTACATCATCCTGTCCGACCGTGACGTGGATGAGACGCATGCGCCCATCCCTTCGCTGCTGGCTGTCAGCGCGGTGCACCACCACCTGATCGCCGCCGGCAAGCGCGTGCAGACGGCGCTGATTGTCGAGAGCGGTGAAATCCGTGAGACGATGCATGCCGCGCTGCTGCTCGGCTACGGTGCCTCCGCCATCAACCCGTACCTCTCTTTCGCCATCATCTCGAGCCTGGCGCACGGCGGCAAGATCCAGCTGAATTACGCCACGGCCCGCACCAACTACATCGAGGCGATGAAGAAGGGCCTGCTGAAGATCATGGCCAAGATGGGCATTTCCACCATCCGCTCCTACCGCGGCGCCAAGATCTTCGAGAGCATCGGCCTGGATGAAGGCCTGCTGCGCGAGTACTTCGGCACAGAGCGCTCGACCATCGGCGGCATCGGCCTGGAGACCATCGCCCGTGACGCAATGTGGTTCCACGCACAGGCGTACGCCGATGCGGCGAAGACCGACTTCCTGCCCAATGTGGGTCAGTTCCATTACCGCAAGGGCGGTATCGTCCATGCCTGGAACCCCGAGACGATCTCCTCGCTGCAGATCGCCACGCGCCTGGGCAGTTACAAGAAATTCAAGGAGTTCACCGGCGCCGTGGACGGCAAGGCGGATCTCCTCTTCCTGCGCGACCTGCTGGACTTCAAGCGGGGTACGCCCGTCGACATCGACCAGGTGGAGCCCGTGGAAGACATCGTCAAGAGGTTCGTAGTGAGCGCCATGAGCTTCGGCGCCCTGAGCATCGAGGCCCACGAGGCCATCGCCCTGGCGATGAACCGGCTCGGCACCCGTTCCAACACGGGCGAAGGCGGTGAGGACAACGAGCGCTACCATAGCGACGTGGACGGCGTGTCGCTGTCCAGCAAGACCAAGCAGGTGGCATCCGGGCGCTTCGGCGTCACGGCGGAATACCTCGTCAACGCCGAGGAAATCCAGATCAAGGTCGCCCAGGGCGCCAAGCCCGGCGAGGGTGGCCAGCTGCCGGGATTCAAGGTCAACGCCATCATCGCGAAGACCCGCAACTCCATCCCGGGCATCTCCCTGATCTCCCCGCCGCCTCATCATGACATTTACTCCATCGAGGACCTCTCGCAGCTGATCTTCGACCTCAAGAACGTCAACCCGGCCGCCGCCATCAGCGTCAAGCTGGTGTCGGAGAGCGGTGTGGGTACGATCGCGGCCGGCGTGGCCAAGGCGAAGGCGGACCTGATCGTCATTTCCGGCGCCGAAGGCGGTACCGGAGCCTCCCCGGCATCCTCGATGCGTTTCGCGGGCATCAGCCCGGAAATCGGCCTCTCCGAGGCGCAGCAGACGCTGGTGCGGAACGGACTCCGCAGCCAGGTGCGCCTGCAGGTGGACGGCCAGCTGAAGACCGGCCGCGACGTCATCCTGATGTCGCTGCTGGGCGCGGACGAGTTCGGTTTCGGCACCCTGCCGCTCATTGTGCTCGGCTGCGTGATGATGCGCAAGTGCAGCCTGAACACCTGCCCCACGGGCGTGGCGACGCAGGATCCCGAGCTGCGCAAGCATTTCCTCGGCAAGGCCGACTACCTCGTGAACTATTTCACCTATCTGGCACAGGAGGTGCGCGAATACCTCGCCGAGATGGGCTACACCAAGCTGTCCGACATCGTCGGGCACACCGAATTGCTTCTCCGGAAGCCAATCGACCCGTCTTCCAAGGCGGCGCGGGTTGACCTGTCCCGTGTCTTATTCAAGGAAGACGGATCGTGCGGCTGGTCGGGAGCTGATTTCCATACCCTCCCGCCGGTGCGCGACCTCGAGATCATCAAGGCGGCCCAGCCGGCCATCGAGTGGAAGGAAGAGATCAGCCTGGAATATCCGATCGCCAACACCGATCGCGCCACGTGCACCATGCTGAGCGGCCGCATCGCGGCCAAGTACGGCGCCGAGGGCCTGCCGGATTCGACCCTGAACATCAAGTTCAAGGGCTCCGCCGGCCAGAGCTTCTGCGCCTTCCTCGCAGGGGGCGTGAACGTGCGCCTCGAGGGCGAGGCCAATGACTACGTCGGCAAGGGTCTGAGCGGAGGCCGGGTGGCCATCCGTCCGTCCGCACGCGCCGCTTTCAAGGCCGAGGACAACATCATCGCCGGCAACACCTGCCTCTACGGCGCCACGGGCGGCGAAATGTATGTCGCCGGCCGCGCGGGCCAGCGCTTCGCGGTCCGCAACTCCGGCGCCAGGGCCGTCGTGGAAGGTGCGGGCGACCACTGCTGCGAATACATGACGGGCGGCCGCGTGGTCGTCCTGGGACCCGTGGGACGCAACTTTGCGGCCGGTATGTCCGGCGGCATCGCCTACGTCTATGACCCCGGGCATGTGTTCGACTACTATTGCAACCTGGACATGGTCGAGATTTCCCTCGTGGACGACAAGCTCGACCGCAGGGAGCTGCACGAGCTGATCCGCCAGCACTATCTCTACACCGGGTCCAACCTGGCGCGGACGCTGCTGGACGACTGGACCCGCTCCGTCGACGACTTCATCAAAGTCATTCCGATCGAATACAAGCACGTTCTCGAGCAGGAGCGCCTGCGCGGCCTGGCAGAGAAGGTGCAGCATCTCCAAATCCAATATTGACGCCTTATGGGAGACTACAAAGCATTTTTGACGATACCCCGCAAGGAAGCCGGCTACCGGCCGATTCACGACCGTATCCTGGATTTCGGGGAAGTGGAGCAGACGCTCAATGAAGGTGACCGCCGGCTGCAGGCGTCCCGCTGCATGGATTGCGGCGTGCCGTTCTGCAACTGGGCCTGCCCGCTGGGCAACCGTCCGCCGGAGTGGAACGATGCCGTGTACAAGGGGGATTTCGAGCTGGCCTACCGCCTGCTCAACGCCACCAACGACTTCCCGGAGTTCACCGGGCGCGTGTGCCCGGCCCTCTGCGAGAAGGCCTGTGTGCTGAATCTCACGATGCACGAACCGACGACCAACCGCGAGAACGAGGCGGCCATCACCGAGATCGCGTACCGCGAGAACTATGTCCGTCCGGTGGCGCCCGAACGCAACGGACGCAAGGTGGCCGTGATCGGTGCGGGCCCTTCGGGCCTGGCCGCGGCCAATCAGCTGAACCGCCGGGGCTACACCGTGACCGTGTTCGAGAAGAACGAGAAAGCGGGCGGTCTGCTGCGTTTCGGCATTCCGAACTTCAAGCTGAACAAGACCGTGATCGACCGGCGCATCGCGCTGATGGAAGAGGAGGGCGTTAGCTTCCGCTACGGCGAAGAAGTGGCACCGGACGCGCTGCCGAAGGGATTTGACGCGTATGTCATCGCCACCGGCACGCCGACCGCGCGTGACCTGCCCGTGCCCGGGCGCGAACTCAAGGGTGTGTATTTCGCCCTCGAGCTGCTCTCGCAGCAGAACCGTGTCCTGTACGGCGCCGAGTTCGACGCCGCGCACCGCGTGACCTGCAAGGGCAAGGACGTGCTCGTGATCGGCGGCGGCGACACCGGCTCCGACTGCATCGGAACGGCGCACCGGCAGGGCTGCAAGTCCGTGATGCAGATCGAGATCATGCCCAAGCCGCCGGTGGGTCCCGACGACCCGGCGAACCCCTGGCCGAACTGGCCGCGCACGCTGAAGACTTCCTCTTCGCACGAGGAGGGCTGCGTGCGGCGCTGGAACATCAATACGCTCCGTTTCGTGGGCGAGAAGGGCAAACTGACGGGCGTCGAAATCCAGCCCATTGACTGGAAACCGAACCCCGAGGGCGGACGCCCGCTGATGGTTCCGGCCGGCGAGCCGGAGCTGGTCAAGGCGGACATCGTGCTGCTGGCCATGGGCTTCCTGAAGCCGCAGCTGCCCGAGGTGGGGAAGAACGTGTTCTTCGCCGGCGACGTTGCGAGCGGCGCTTCGCTGGTGGTCCGCGCGATGGCTTCCGGCCACGCGGCGGCCGACGCCGTGGACGCTTATTTCCGTAAACCGAAGAAGTAATGGCTACCAAGTACATATTCATCACCGGAGGCGTGGTCTCCTCGCTGGGCAAGGGCATCATCTCCGCCAGCCTCGGCAAGCTGCTGCAGGCACGCGGATTCAAGGTGACCATCCAGAAGTTCGATCCCTACATCAACATCGATCCGGGCACGCTGAACCCTTACGAGCACGGCGAGTGCTACGTGACCGCCGACGGCATGGAGACCGACCTGGATCTCGGTCACTATGAGCGCTTTACGGGTATCCGTACCACGCGGGAGAACTCCATCACCACGGGCCGCATCTACAAGACCGTGATCGACCGCGAGCGCCATGGCGACTACCTGGGCAAGACCATCCAGGTGGTGCCCCACATCACCGACGAGATCAAGCGCCGCATGCTCCGCCAGGACGTGAAAGGGGAGGAGCTGGACTTCGTGATCACGGAAGTGGGCGGCACGATCGGCGACATCGAGAGTGCGCCGTTCATGGAGGCCATCCGCCAGCTGCGCTGGCAACTGGGACGCGACGCCGTGTGCGTGCACCTGACCTATGTGCCCTTTCTGAAGGCGGCCGGCGAACTGAAGACCAAGCCGACGCAGCATTCCGTCAAGGAGCTGCAGGGAATGGGTATCCAGCCGGACATCCTCGTGCTCCGCACGGAGCAGCATCTCGACGACGGCCTGCGCATGAAGGTGGCTTCCTTCTGCAATGTGGACCTGGAGTGCGTGGTGCAGAGCGAGGACCTGCCGAGCATCTACGAGGTGCCCGTGAACATGCAGCGCCAGGGGCTCGACGCGGCCATCCTGCGCAAGATCGGCATTCCCGTGGGGGAGACGCCCGCGATGAAGTCCTGGCATGATTTCCTGGACAAGCAGCGGAGCGCGAAGCGCGAGGTGCATGTGGCTCTGGTGGGCAAGTATGACCTGCAGGATGCCTACAAGAGCATTCGCGAAAGCCTGAACCTGGCCGGCATCTACGACGAGGTGAAAGTGAAGATCCACTTCGTGGGCAGCCAGGGGATCACGCGGGAAAACGTGGCGGAGCAGCTGGCCGGCATGGCCGGTATCGTGATCTGCCCGGGCTTCGGCCAGCGGGGCATTCCCGGCAAGATTGTCGCTGCGGAGTATGCCCGTACGCATGATATTCCCTGTTTCGGCATCTGCCTCGGCATGCAGATGATGGTGATCGAGTTCGCGCGCGACGTCCTCAAGCTGGAGGATGCCGACAGCAGCGAGATGAATCCGAATACGCCGAACAACGTGATCGACCTGATGGAGGAGCAGAAGAACATCACCCAGATGGGCGGCACCATGCGGCTTGGCGAGTATCCGTGCGAGCTGCGCGAGGGCAGCCGGGCGCTGGAGGCGTACGGCGGCAAGGCTTCGGTCCGCGAGCGTCATCGTCACCGCTACGAATTCAACAACCGCTATCGCGCTGATTATGAGACGGCCGGAATGAAGTGTGTGGGCGTGAATCCGGAGGCCGACCTCGTCGAGGTCGTCGAGATTCCCGAGCTTCGCTGGTATATCGGTACGCAGTTCCATCCGGAGTACAGTTCCACCGTTCTACGTCCGCATCCGCTCTTTGTCAGTTTCGTCAAGGCCTGCATCGCGCAGGCGTCTGACCTCGGTCGACAGTGATCTGCCCGAGACCGACGGAACCTAAGCTCCCCAAAGCTCTTTAAATATCTGATTGATAGTTACTTGCAAATTGGAGACAGTTTGCTTGCCAGGGGATATTATTGTTTGTTTGAGAGTTGTTTCACCAATTAATAGTTAGTTAGTAGTATGAAAAAGATTGAAGCAATCGTCCGCAAGACGAAGTTCGAGGAGGTCAAGGAGGCCTTGCTCGGCGCAGACATCAACTGGTTCGAGTACCACAACGTGCATGGTATCGGCCAGAGCCGCCAGGAGCGCATTTATCGTGGTGTCCAGTATTCCACGGACGTGATCGAGCGCGTGGCGTTGACCATCGTGTGCCGCGACCAGTTTGTCGACCCGACCGTGAAGGTCATCCTCAAGACTGCCTCGACGGGCGAGATTGGTGACGGCCGTATTTTCATCAGCGATGTGATCGACACCTGGTCCATCCGCACCGGTGAGCACGGCGACACGGTCCTGCGGGACAAGAAGTAGTTGTTGTTAGTAGTAAAAACCTTTAAATGAATGCCTTATGGAAGAATTAGCCATATCTCTCGATACCGTCTGGATGTTGTTGGCCGCGATGCTGGTTTTCTTTATGCAACCGGGCTTTGCGCTGTGCGAGGCGGGCTTCACCCGCAGCAAGAACACGGCGAACATCCTGATGAAGAACTTTGTTGATTTCATGTTCGGCTCCCTGCTGTTCTGGTTTGTCGGTTTCGGCTTCATGTTCGGCAGCGACGGCGCCGGCTTCATCGGTGCCCCCAACTGGGGTGACCTGTCTTTCTACAAGAGTGACCTGCCCGTGGAGGGCTTCCTGATCTTCGAGACCGTGTTCTGCGCCACCTCTGCCACAATCGTGAGCGGTGCCATGGCGGAGCGTACGAAGTTCTCCATGTACCTGGTCTACAGTGCTTTCATTTCCCTGTTCATCTATCCGATCGAGGGTCACTGGACCTGGGGCGGCGGCTGGCTGTCCGAACTCGGATTCCACGATTTCGCCGGTTCGGCGATCGTGCACAGCGTGGGTGGCGTGCTGGCCCTGATCGGTGCAATCGCACTCGGTCCCCGGATTGGCAAGTATTCCCCGGACGGCAAGAGCCGCGCCATTCCCGGCCACAACCTGACCCTGGCCGCCCTCGGCGTCTTCATCCTCTGGATGGGCTGGTTCGGCTTCAACCCGGGTTCGCAGCTGGCTGCATCCGGCGAGGTGAACCGTACGGCGATCTCGCACGTGTTCCTGACCACCAACCTGGCGGCTGCCGCCGGTGGCGTGGCGACCATGTTCCTGACCTGGATCAAGTACGGCAAACCGTCCCTCTCCCTGCTGCTCAACGGCGTGCTGGCGGGTCTGGTCGGCATCACGGCGGGCTGCGATGTGGTGTCTCCGCTCGGTGCGGTCATCATCGGCCTGGTCTGCGGCACCGTGCTGGTCTTCGCTATTGAATTCATCGACCGCAAGCTGCATATCGACGACCCGGTGGGCGCCTCCAGCGTCCATGGCGTCTGCGGCATCCTCGGCACGCTGATGACGGGCCTGCTGGCCACGGACGGCGGCCTCTTCTACGGCGGCGGCTGGCATTTCCTCGGCATCCAGACCCTCGGCATCGTGGTCATCGACCTCTGGGCGGCCGCGACCGGCATCCTGCTCTTCTTCGGCATCAAGAAGCTCCACGGCCTGCGTGTCGGCAAGCGTGTTGAAGAGGAAGGCCTCGACATCTACGAGCACGGCGAAAGCTGCTACAACGTTTAAATGGAAGAGATTATGAAAAAGCTATTGATAACTGTCCTTGCGCTGCTGCTCCTCGGAGCGGCAGCCGGCAAGGCCCAAGATAAAGTGGAAACCTCCGTCAGTATGGACTTCGTGAATGATTATGTCTGGCGTGGCCAGCATCTGGGCGACGTGTCGCTGCAGCCGTCCCTGGAGGTCAGCTTCAAGGGCCTGTCCCTGGAAGCCTGGGGATCCGTCGGCCTGTCCACCCCGACAGACACGAAGGAGCTTGACCTGATCCTGGGTTATACGATTGGCGGATTCAACATCACGGTGACCGATTACTGGTTCAATGCGGGTCCCGACCCGACTTGCAGCTATTTCAAGTATGGTTACGGCGTCACGAACCATGTGTTCGAGGCTACTGTCAGCTATGATTTCGGCTTCGCCTCAATCCTGTGGTCCACCAACTTCGCCGGCAACGATTTCACCGCGGAAGGGAAGCAGGCGTACAGCAGCTATTTCGAGCTGAACGTCCCTTTCAGCCTCGGTGGGGTTGACTGGACGGCCACGGCCGGCGCGGTCCCGTTCGCGACGGATTTCTATGGCGCGGAGCGCTTCGCCGTCACCAACCTGATGCTGACGGCGGCGAAGGACATCCGGATCACGGACAGTTTCTCGATCCCGGTGTTCGCGCAGCTGGCTGCCAATCCCTACGCCTCGAAGCTCTACCTGGTATTTGGTTTCACCCTCGGAATTTAATCATCGTCATCCCCGGCTTGTCCGGGGATCTCAAACAAGCAACGTCATCCCCGGCTTGACCGGGGACCTCAAACAAGCAACGTCATCCCCGGTTTGACCGGGGATCCAAATCAACAAGATTATGTGTGGAATAGTCGGAATATTCAATGTCGCGGAGCAGTCCGATGCCCTGCGTCGCAAGGCTCTGGAAATGAGCCGCAAGATCCGACATCGCGGGCCGGACTGGAGTGGCATCTGGTGCGGCGGTAGCGCCGTGCTGGCCCACGAGCGCCTGAGCATCGTGGACCCGAAGTCGGGTGGCCAGCCGCTCAATTCCCCGGACGGGAAACAGGTGCTGGCAGTGAACGGCGAGATATACAACCACCAGGAGATCCGCCGCCGCTACGCCGGGAAATACGAGTTCCAGACGGGTAGCGATTGCGAGGTCATCCTCGCGCTCTACCGCGACAAGGGACCGGATTTCCTGGAGGAGCTCAGCGGCATCTTCGCCTTTGCGCTCTACGATGCGGAGAAGGACGCGTTCCTGATCGCCCGCGATCCCATCGGCGTGATTCCCCTGTACATCGGCTATGATCCGGACGGGAAGATCTACGTCGCTTCCGAGCTGAAGGCCCTGGAGGGGCAGTGTGAGCGCTACGAGCCCTTCCTCCCAGGACACGTCTACTGGAGCCGGGAGCCGGGCGTAAAGTGCTGGTATACCCGCGACTGGATGTCTTACGACGCGGTCAAGGACAACCCCGCCGACCCGGCGGAGCTCCGTGCCGCGCTGGAGGCGGCGGTGAAGCGCCAGCTGATGTCCGACGTTCCTTACGGTGTATTGTTGTCCGGAGGTCTGGATTCTTCGGTGATCTCGGCCATCGCCGAGAAATTCAGCGCCATGCGCATCGAGGATGATTCGAAGACGCGGGCCTGGTGGCCGCGGCTTCACTCCTTCGCCGTCGGCCTGAAGGGCGCCCCGGATCTGGAGAAGGCGCGCGTGGTTGCAGAACACATCGGTACTGTACATCATGAGATTAACTATACCATTCAGGAGGGCCTGGACGCGATTCGCGACGTGATCTACTTCACGGAAACCTACGATGTGACGACCGTCCGCGCCTCCACGCCGATGTATCTGCTGGCACGCGTGATCAAGTCGATGGGTATCAAGATGGTGCTCTCGGGTGAGGGCGCCGACGAGATCTTCGGCGGCTATCTCTATTTCCACAAGGCGCCGGACGCCAGGGCCTTCCACGAGGAGACGGTGCGCAAGCTCTCCAAGCTCCACCTTTACGATTGCCTGCGGGCCAACAAGAGCCTGTCGGCCTGGGGTGTGGAGGGCCGCGTGCCTTTCCTGGACAAGGAGTTCCTGGATGTGGCGATGCGTCTGAATCCGTCGGCCAAGCTCTGCCCGGGCAAGACCATCGAGAAGCGCATTGTGCGCGAGGCCTGCGAGGATCTGCTGCCGGCCGAGGTGGCCTGGCGGCAGAAGGAGCAGTTCTCCGACGGAGTGGGCTACAGTTGGATCGACACGCTGAAGAAGATCACGTCCGAATCGGTAACCGACGACCAGATGCTGCATGCCGCGGAGCGTTTCCCGATCCACACGCCGCAGAACAAGGAGGAGTATTATTACCGGAGCATTTTCTCAGAGCTCTTCCCAAGCAATTCTGCCGCTCTGTGCGTGCCGAGCGAGGCCAGCGTGGCCTGTTCGACCGCCATCGCGCTGGAGTGGGACGCCGCTTTCAAGAACATGAACGATCCGAGCGGCCGTGCCGTCGCCGGCGTGCACGAGCACGCGCTTTAGCGGACGATCCGGTCTCCCGGCGTCACCGCTACCCGCGGAATGGGCGTATTTCCGAACGAAGGGCCTCCTGGACTGACCAGGAGGCTTTTTTGGAAGTCCTCCCAGCTGACCATCACGGTTTTGTAGGTGCCGGTGGCGAAGTCGTATTCGGTCTTGATGGTCTGGGGGAAGTTTTCAGGGGAGTAGGGGTTGTCGTACGGGGCCATGCCCGGGGTCTTGGCGTAGACGAAGGGGTTGGAGTGGTTCATCAGGGGGACGTACCCTTCCCGATAGCCGAACGGGGCGGACAGGAAGAGGCTCAGCACCCAGAACAGGGCCTGTTCTTCTTTCGAGTAGTGCGGCATGCGGTACCACGTGAGGTTCTGGTCTACGGACTGTCGTACGGCGTAGAAGGTTCGGGCGTTGATGCGTGCGGCGCGTTGTTCTTTGGTTTCGAAGGGGTTGAGCGGGGCGTAGAGGGGAGACAGCGCCTGGATCATCGGCCCCGGAATGGGGTTCAGCAGGGTCGGGAAGGGTTTCGGCCGTGTGCTCAGGCTGTCCTCCGCTTCGAGGATGGGTCCGTCCAGGACGGTAACGGGAATGTCCTGCGCCCCGAGGCGCACCATGCCTGCTGCAAGCACCAGGACCGTAACGAGAAATCTCCTGCTCATAACGTCCCTCCCTATTCTCAAATACTGTGCCTTCGCGTCGTTCGCCGGCCTTCCCTTGCGGGCGGACGGGAATTCAATGACCGTGGGGCATTCCCCCCGGACCCCCTGTGTCACTTCGTTCCGGACAAGTTTGCCGAAAAACCAATTCCCGCTCCGCCCTCCACAACACCCCCGCACGACCGGCGAATCTCCTTCTGCCGCCAGGGGCCACAGACCCTTGATTTACCCCTCGCGACGGAAAATTACGGTTGCCAGGGGCAAAATGGGGTGTTATAGCCCTTGGGAGGAGATTCCGGGAGCAGAGAAGGGCCCCAGCGCTCCAGGAATGCGAAAAATACTGTCGCAGGGAGCAATAATAGCCTCTATTGCTCCCGGAACAATGTCAGTAGCGGGCAGGACCTGGCACCACCGTCGGGCGTGCGCCCGTCGGTTACGAGCAATTTCCGCTTTCGAGCATTGGAGGGCTCGACGCGGAGTGCTCGTTGCCGACAAGTGAGGTAGCTGCCCGCCCCACGCCTAATCGGGTATCTCGGTGTCGATTTTGGTCGTTTTCGACGCCGACTCAGGTTTTAAAAGTTGGGTCGGCATCGTTTTCGGCCTTTTTCGATGCCACCCCCAGAGAATTCTTTAGGGGTTGCATCGATTTTGGCCGATTTTGGTTCCGACTAGGCAGGCGCGGGCGCGAGCGAGCCCACCAAAGAGCTCGCGCAGCGTCTCGCGCCAAGCGCCGAGCCGTGTATCGCGAGGCGCTGGTGCCCATATAGACCGGTGACAAAAAAGTAAGCCGTCAGGTAACGGCTTTGAAAATGGGGCTCGGACCAAATAATTGGGAGGGTTGTCATCCCTTCAAACGAATTCCCCTTCGACGAATCCTACTGCAAAGGTAGGGATTATTTTCAAATGTGCAAGGCAGAAACTTATCACTTCCCTTTTTTGAAATGATCGAAGCCGGAGAAGGAGGAGGCGGGGGCGCCGCGCCAGGTGATTTCGGGAGTGCCGTGGGCGCGGTCGGTGATGCGGCCGATGACGAAGTGGGGGATGGTCAGCAGCATTTCCGCCTGGGGCGTGCAGGTAAAGAGCAGCTCGTAATCCTCGCCGCCACAGACCGCCAGCTCGGCCGGATTCCAACCGAAACGCTGGCAGACATGCTTCAGCGCCAGCGAGAACGGCAGGGAAGCCAGATTGATCTCCGCATTCATCTCCGACGCTTCCAGGATATGCATCAGGTCGGAACCGATACCGTCGGAAATATCCATCATCGCATGCACGCCCAGGTTGAGCCGCAGCTGTTGCCCTTCCACGACGCGCGGCATCGGGCGATAGTGCCGTTCAATCAGTTTCTGCACGTCCGGATCGTGCTCCACGCTATCCAGGACGGCTTTCAAGCCCGCGGCGGAGTCGCCCAGGGGGCCCGTCACGCAGATCAGGTCGCCCTTCTTCGCGTCGCTGCGCTTGCGGACGGTCGCGTACGGCGCCTCGCCGAGCACGGTCACATTGATGCAGATGCGGTCGGGCGAACCTGTGGTGTCCCCGCCCAGCAGCGGCGTGCTGAAGCGTTCGGAGACGTCGGCGTAGCCGCGCAGGAACTCATCCAACCACTCGGAATCGGTTGAAGCCGGCAGTGCGAGGGACAGGAAGGTGCCCGTGGGCTGCCCGCCCATCGCGGCAATGTCGCTGAGATTGACGGCGGCGGACTTCCAACCCAGGTCGTAGGGGGGAATCCTGTCAAGCAGGAAATGCGTACCTTCGACCAGCATATCCGTGCTGACGAGCGTCTGGTGGCCGGTATTCTGCGGCAGAACGGCGCAGTCGTCGCCGATGCCCGTCATTCCGTCCGGGGCGGGGAAGCGTTCGCGAATCTTCGCGATGAGACCGAATTCTCCGAGCTCTGACAGTTTCATGGTTATCCTCCGATGACAAGCCCGTCCCAGGCCGGATGCACGTGGGGCGGCAGCATGGCCGCAAAGTCCTCGTGCCGGGGCAGCTGGTGGGACAGGTGGGTGATATATGATTCCCGGGCGCCGACCCGCTCGAAGAAATCGAGCGTTTCCTGCAGCGAGGGATGCGAGTGATGGTCGCCGATCTTGACGCAGCCGAGCGTGACATATTCCACGCCCTTGAGTTTCTCGTACTCCGCCTCGCTGTCCAGCATCTTGATGTCGGTCAGGTAGGCGATGTTGCCGAAACGGTAGCCCAGCACGGAGGTCTTCTTCTCGCGGTGGTGCCAGCCGCGGATGGGAATCACCTCCACGGAGCTGTCCGGTGCCGGGTGCGGCGGCAGATGGTGGTAGCCGAAGCCATGCTCCCAGGAGAGGACTTCCTCGCCCGCGTTGGAATGCACCGTGATGGGCAGCGCGGGGTCGATCAGGTGGACGCGCCACTCCGGGGCGCCGGGATACTTCTCCTCCGCGAAGGCGTAGCCGTATTCCCGCCGGAGGGTGGTTTCCACGTAGGGCTCGCACCAGATGTTGACGGGGTGAAGCTCCGCCAGGTTAAAGGCGCGGATGTCGTCCAGACCGCCCGTATGGTCCTTGTGATTGTGCGTCAGCAGGATGGCGTCCAGGTGGTGCACGTCGTGCTGCAGCATCTGGGCGCGGAAATCGGGCCCGGCATCCACCAGGATGGTCAGACCGCCGTATTCGACCAGCACGGAGGCCCGCATGCGCTTGTCGCGCGGATCCGCCGAGCGGCACACCTCGCAGTCGCAGGCGATCATCGGAATGCCGGACGAGGTGCCCGTGCCGAGAAATGTCAGTTTCGCTTTCTTTTCCATGTTCAGTCTATGACAATGTCCACCAGCGTATTCACCAGCGCCGGGTCGTAGGGGCGCGCGATGCGGATGTAGTTGCCGGTGTATCCCTCCATCATCCCGTCGTGGACGGTGGATTCGAAAAGGACGCGCTCGGGTATGCCCCGGTTCTGCGCGCGGAAATCTTCATGCAGGCCCCGGCAGAGCTCTTCCAGCACGGCCACGCGGTGCTTCTTGACGCTTTCCTCCACCTGTCCGGGCATGGACGCGGCCGGCGTGCCGGGACGCCGGGAATAGGGGAAAACGTGGATAAATGCCGGGCGGATGCGCTCGATGAACTGGAAGGTCTCCTTGAAAAGCTCCGGCGTCTCGCCGGGCAGGCCCACCATCACGTCAATCCCGAAGAAGACCTTCGGCGCGCCGGGTCGCTCCATCTTGCGGCGTATCATCTCGATGCGCTCCGCGAAGAAGGCGGTGTCGTAGTGGCGGCCCATGCTGGCGAGCAGCGTGTCGGAGCCGGTCTGGAGCGGGATATGGAAATGCGGCTGGAACTTGGTGCCGGAGGCGATCCAGTCCACGATTTCCTCCGTCAGGAGGTTGGGCTCGATGCTGGAAATGCGGTAGCGCTCGATGCCCGCGACCTCGTTCAGGGCCTTCAGCAGGTCGAGGAAGCTTTCGCCCGTCGTGCGCCCGAAATCGCCCGTGTTCACGCCTGTGAGCACGATTTCCCGGACGTCCTCCGCCGCGATCTTCTCCGCCTGGCGGACGCATTCGGCGATGGGGAGGTTGCGGCTCTCGCCGCGGGCGTAGGGGACCGTGCAGTATTTGCAGTAGTTGTTGCACCCGTCCTGGACTTTCAAGAAGGCGCGGGTGCGGGATTCGGCGGAGGAATAAGCCGGGAAGCAGGGGGCTTCCGGCGAAGCCACAGGAATCGTATCCAGTCCCAGCAGTTTCAGCGTTTCCTGCACCACCAGGCCCTTCTCGGCGGCGCCGAAGACGCGCGATACGCCTTCAATCTGCTCGATCTCGCGCCGGCGGAGCTCCGCGCTGCAGCCGGTCACGATGATCCGGGCTTCCGGATGGAGGCGGTGCATCTTGCGGACAAGGTTGCGGGATTTGCTGTCGGCCGTGGCCGTGACGGAACAGGTGTTGATCAGGCAGACGTCGGCGCTTTGCCCCCAGGGCACGACCTCCAGGCCCGCGGCCAGGAAGCCGCGTTCGTAGGTCGCCGTCTCGGCGAAATTGAGCTTGCAGCCCAGGGTCAACAGCGCGATTTTCATGTCAGGCGAGCAGGATGAAGACGCAGGGGCGCTTGCCGATCGGAGATTCGCCGGTCGAGCCGGCGAATGACGAATTGGAGCCGGCTCTATCGTCATTCCGGGCTTGACCCGGAATCTCTTTCCGCCACTGCGCGATGGTTTTCGTCTGGATGAACTGCGTGGAGAGCGTGATATCAGCCGCCACGCAGAGTTGCGTGGAAGGGGAGAGCGTCTGCAGCATGTCGGCGAACAGGGCGTCGTTGCGGTAGGGGGTTTCGATGAGGATCTGGCTCTGGATGAGCGTACGGGACTGCTTTTCCAGCTCCTTGAGCGCGGCGCGGCGTTCGTCCGTCTTGGCGGGGATGTAGCCGCGGAAGGCGAAGGACTGGCCGTTCAGGCCGGAGGCCATCAGGGCCAGCATGAGCGAGGAAGGACCGACCAGCGGGACGACTTCGATGCCGTGCCGGTGGCAGAGGGCCACGAGGGCGGCGCCGGGGTCGGCGACGGCCGGCAGGCCCGCTTCAGACATCAGGCCGACATCCCGGCCGTCGAAGAGGGGCAGCAGGGCCTCCACTTCCGCGGGTGTCGTATGCTCGTTGAGCACGTGGAAATCCAGCTCGTCAATGTGGCCGCGCAGCCCGTAGCGGGACAGGAAACGGCGCGCGGTGCGGAGTTCCTCCACGACGAAGCAACGCAGGCCGCAGGCCGTCTCCAGGACGCTCTGCGGCAGGGTTTCGGCGGGTTCGGCGTCACCGAGCGGAGTTGGTATCAGGTAGAGTTTCCCCGGATTCATTTTCAATGTGGATGACAACTTGTTCTGTGAATTTCTCCGCGTCGAGCAGCTCCAGGGCCTGGCGGCGCCTCTTCGGCACGAAGACGTTGCGCACGAAGTCCCTGAAAGTGGGATACTCCTTCTGGAAGCTCACGCCGATGCCGTTGCGCTGCGAGTAGTCCAGGTAGTTGGTGAACTCGTCGGCGGAGTGGGAGAAGACGTTGAAGCGGAACTTTCCTTCGGGGTCGAGTTTGACCTGGAGGTCGAGGTTGCCCATGAAGTCGCCGCCGGTGTTGCCGGTAGAGTAGCGCCGGTTACCGAAATTGCCGCCCACGATCACGCGGTTGTCGAAGAGTTCGGTGGACAGGGAGATGTCGAAGAGGTTCTCGCCCGAGCGCATCTCCTGGTAGCCGAAGCCCACGTCCACCGGGATCTGCAGGCGCTGGAGGACGTTGTTGATCTGTCCGGACATCATCTCCATCACGTTGGAGAACAGCAGGTTGCTCTGCGTGAACACGCCCGAGTTCTCGTCGGGCAGGAAGGAACCGAGGAGCAGGAGGGAGACGAACTGCTTCTGCACCTTGTCGGTGGTGCTCAGGGCTGATTCGACTGCCATGCGCGTGGTCGGGTCGAGGTCCGGCACGTCGATGGACAGGTTCAGGCTCGGCGCGCGGAGTCGGTCGCCTACGTTGATGATGCAATCGACCTGGCGGCGGGAGAGGTTGTCCGTGGCCAGGATCGGGTCGAGCGAGGTGCGCAGCCCGTAGGTGGCGGTGATGTCGAGCTCGGTGTTCATGATGTCGCCGCCGAACTTGACGGAGCTTCCGCGCTGGACGGAGAAGGATTTGGACAGGACGCCAGGCAGGACGAACTGGTAGGTACCTTCGTTGATGTTGTAGTCGCCGTTCAGGTCGAACAGGGCGCGGGTGGGACGCAGGGTGATGTTGACCGTGCCCTGGCCGTTGGCGGAGGCCACGTTGCCGGCTTCCTTGTCGATCTCGGCGAAGGCGCGCACGCCCGGCAGGACGGTTACGCGCGCATGGACGGTTACGTCGGCCGGCGTCTTGGTTTTCTTGTGCAGTTCTGCCAGCATTTCCTCGTAGGGATCGAGTTCCCGCACGGGCTGGGTGAAGGTAAGCAGCTGGGTGTTGCCGGAGGAGGCGAGGGCGCCGGACATGGGCACGTGGACATTGCCGTCGCCGGAAGTGGTGACGGTGGCGTTCACGACCAGGGTGCTGACGGGACCGCGCGCGGTGGCGGTGCCGGTGGCGCGCAACAAGCCGTAGAAAGGCTGGCCAAGCCGCTCGGGTGCATCCAGGACTTTCAGGTTGTTGAAGTCCACGCGCCCGTCCACGTTGAAATCTTTGAGGTGCTCGTAGCGGAGGGCGCCGTTGACGGTCATCATGCCGTCGTCGTCATCCCGGATGGCCAGACCGTCCAGGTAGCAGCCGTGCTCGTCCACGCGGATGGGGCCGTTGACCGTATACGGCACGCCGGTCAGGCCCACGTGCACAAAGGCGTCGTCGATGTGGAGGTCCTGGCTGTAAGGGACAGGGTCGTTCGCCGGGCCCGTGACGCTGATCGATCCGCTGATGCCGCCGCCCACCTCCGTGATGATGTCGGGCAGGAAACCCGTAGCTACGGCGAGGGGGAATTTGTCGAAGCGGGCCGTGAGGTCCAGGCGCTTCTCCTGAACGAAATAGCTGCCGCCGACGCGGAAAGCGTCCCGGCCTTCGATTACGTCGCGCAGCAGGATGCCGAGCTCCTTGCCTTCATTCTGCCATTGGCTGGTAAGCACCATGGATCCGGCGTCCGCGCCACTCAGGCGAAGGGTGTCGAGCCGGAAGTCCATCTCCATGCCGAAGGCCTTGTCCGGGCCGGAATACAGGCTCGCGTTGCCGTTCATCTTGCCTTCGATGCCGATGGGCTCGGTCATGAACGTGTCGATGAGCGCCAGGTCGAAGCGGTCCATTGTCAGCGAGAGCGTGTCGTTCTGGTCCGGGGAGATGCCGCCGTCCACCAGCAGGCGCTGGGCGCCGTTGCTGATCAGGAAGTTGTCCAGATGGATTTCCTTGCCGTGGAGGAGGATGTCGGCGGGGGCGAAGGCCCAGGTGTCGTCGCCCGTCATGATATAGGATCCGACGGGGTGTGCCTTCACGCAGAGGATGTCCTCCTCGTCGCGGTAGAGCCGGCCGTCGAGTTCGATGGTGGCTTCTCCGCCCGTGCCGGAGAAATTGTCATAATGGACGCCCAGCGAGAGGTGGTTGTCGTCGGCGCCGGCGATGACGGTCGGGTTGAGCATGGCCATGTTCCCGGCCCGCAGCTCGGAGCTGAGGATGCTGGCGAGCAGGGCTTCGTGGCGGTTGTCGAGGCGCAGCTCGACATTGCGCAGGTAGTTCTTGTCGAAGGCGATGCGATCCGAACTGATTTGTCCGTCCAGCAGGCCCTCGTCCGTCACGTTCAGGACAAGGCCGGTGTTCTCGGCGATGAAGGCGCCGGGGGCGAAGCGGGCCAGCAGCGGGCGCGTGTCGTGGAAGTTCAGGTCCACCTGGTAGTTGCCGCAGCCGTCGGGGACGTATTCATCGGTATAGAGGGCGGAGAGGTCGCGTCGCAGGGTGATTCCCTGGAGGTCCCGGACGAAATGGGTCACGGGCCGGTCGCCCCGGAAGTGGCCGTCGAGGAAGTCGGCGGTCAACTTGATGTCCTGCCAGTCTCCGTCCGTATTGGCGTCCACGAGGATGTCCCCGAGGGGGAGGGTGCCATCGTTGTCGATCAGGCGGAGGTTCGAGATTCGGACGTCGCCGTCGAAGCGCTCGCCGGTCCGGACCACGTCGGCATGAAGGCCGGTGGCCACGCGGGAGAGTTTGCCGCCGGCGTCAAAGCCGAGGGCGGCCAGGTTAGCTTCGGAAATGGTGCCGTCGATGCGGTAGCGCGCCTGTCCGTCGCGGGGCTCCAGGTCCGCGAGGCCGCTGAGGTCGAGCCGCAGCAGGGGATCGCTGCTCTGGATGCGGCCTTCGGCCACGCCGTCGTTCAGCGAGCCTGTGACGCGTATGTCGTGGAAATCGTGCCCGAGGGCGCGGATGCGGTCGATGTGCAGGGAGTCGAGCCGGGCGTCCGGCAGGCCGGAGGAGCCCAGGACGGCGCGGAGACTGGTGCGGACGTTGGCGGCTCCCAGGAAGTCGACGCCGAGCATGTCGCCCAGGTCAAGTTCGCGGGTGACCAGGTTGAGGGCCAGGTCGATGGGGCGGACGGGATCGACGGCGTTGTTGACCTGCCCCGTCAGATTGAATTCTCCGATGGCGCTCTGCATCAGGACGTCCACGTCCAGGTTGTTGAAGGGGCCGGTGGCCTTGGCCTGGATGGTCATCGGGACGTTGTGCGCGATACTGCCCAGCTGGGGGGCCGGCTTGTCAGGGGAGAGGCCGCCCAGGAAGTTGGAGATCCCGGTTGTCGTGCCCGTCAGGTCGGTCAGTTTGGCGTCCAGCAGGGCGTTGCTCAGGTCGGGGAGTCCGCTGATGTGGGCATCCACGGTGGAGGCTACGCCGGAGCTTGTTTCCGTGAAAATGAGGCGGTCGACGAGCAGGTTGTTGACAAGGCCGCTCACATGGCCGCGCCGGGTTTCCAGAACGAGCGGGCTTCCGACAAAGGAACCGGTGAAATACGCCAGGGTCTGCAGCGCGATGGAGGAGCGCTGCAACTCGACCTCGATGCCGATCGTGTTGACGAAGTCGGACATGTCCGAAAGTTCGTCGTAGTCCAGCGACAGGGAGCGCAGGCGCAGGTCGGACCAGGGGTCGCGCAGGTGGAGATCTTCGAAGAGGGCGCCGTCCACAAGTCCGAAATCGACGCTGGAAGAGAGATTATCGATGACGTAGCCGGAGCGCTCCCGGGCCGAAAGGCGGTCGATGAAGCCGGAGATCTTGGCGTCCGCCATGCGGAAGTTGTTGATGACCAGGTCCAGCGTCAGGTCCAGGTTGTCGAAATTGATGCCGTAGCCCTTGTAGGTGCCCTTGTCCGGGAGGAAGCTGTTCATCCGAAGTCGGAAGTCCTTGATGCGCAGCTTCTTGATATCGAATAGATTGTCCCGGCTCGGGGGCTGTCCGGTCGATTTGAGGTGGAAGATGCGGGAGAGGTTGTCCTTGTACTCCTGGCCCGGCTCCGTGACGAGGTGGAAGCCGCCGCCTTCGATGGTCACGCGTCCCATGTGGAGGCCTTCCTTGCGGAAGAGGCCGCCGAGGGAGAAGGTGGCCGTGATGATCTTGGCCTGGAAGACGGTGTCCGCGGGCCACCAACCGCGCTGGTATTCGTCCTCGAAATAGGGCATGCGGTCGATCAGCTTGATGTTGCGGATCACGAGCACGCCGGAGGTCATGACCTTGAGTTCGTCGTACTGCACGCGGCCGTCCATGATGGCAGCCAGCTGATTGAGAGCCACTTTGGACAGGCGGGTCTGGATCATCGGCGTCTGGATGGCCACGAAGAACGCCATTACCAGCACTGTCAAAAAGCCGACAATGCGCGCGATGATATATCCCGTTTTCCTGTACATAGTACTTGTAATCTACAAATATACGAATTTCTCCGCGCATTTTTGCTATCTTTGCCGGGTAATTCAATATCAGATGGCAGACATTATTCTCGGCATAGAATCTTCCTGCGACGACACCTCGGCGGCCGTCATCCGCGACGGGTGGCTCCTGTCCAACGTGATCGCCAGCCAGGACGTGCACCGGGCCTTCGGCGGCGTGGTGCCGGAACTGGCCTCCCGCGCCCATGAGCAGAACATCGTGCCCGTGGTCAGCGAGGCCCTCGCGCGTGCCGGGGTGAAGGCGTCCGAGCTGACGGCAATCGCCTTCACGCGCGGCCCGGGCCTGCTCGGTTCGCTGCTGGTCGGGACCTCTTTCGCCAAGGCCATGGGCCTGGCGCTGGACATTCCCATCGTGATGGTGAACCACCTGCAGGGCCACCTGCTGGCCGATTTCATCCGCCAGCCGGACAAGCCCGTCCGGGAGCCGTCGTTCCCGTATCTCTGCCTGCTGGTCAGCGGCGGCAATTCGCAGATCGTCCGCGTGGACGATCCGCTGCATTTCGAGATCCTGGGCCAGACCATCGACGACGCGGTGGGGGAGGCCTTCGACAAATGTTCCAAGATGCTGGGCCTGGGCTATCCCGGCGGCCCGGTCATCGACCGCCTGGCGAAGGAGGGCGATCCGATGCGCTTCAAGTTCGCCAAGCCGCACATCGAGGGGCTGGATTACAGCTTCAGCGGCATCAAGACCTCGCTGCTCTATTTCGTCCGCGACGAGATGGCGAAGGATCCGGACTTCCTGGAAAAGAACAAGGAGGACCTCTGCGCCTCGTTCCAGAAGACCCTGATAGACATCCTGCTGGACAAACTGATCAAGGCCGCGAAGCAGACCGGAATCAAGGAGGTGACGATAGGCGGCGGCGTGTCCGCCAACAGCGGGCTGCGCGCCCGCATCGAGGCCGAAGGCCGCAAGCGCGGCTGGAATACCTACCTTCCGGAATTCAAGTTTACGACCGACAACGCGGCGATGATCGCCATCGCCGGATACTATCATTACCTGGCCGGGGAGCGCACGCCGCTGGATGTGGCTCCGGTGTCCAGAATGTCCGATTTCTAATTGATTATGAAGGAGTTCGAGATCGTTTGTCCGCTTACGCGCGAGCCGCGTCTCAAGGAAATCGAGGCGAAGGCCGGCGGCTGGAAATGGGTGCTGAAGAAGCGCTCCATCGATGCGCGCAAGGAACCGGTCTGGCGCTATCAGTACGAGGCGTACGGGCCGGAGGAGAGCTATGTCCCTTACGAGCTCCCGGACTATCTCGACGTGCACGACGCGGAGCCGGTCATCATCGTCGGCGTCGGTCCTGCCGGGATGTTTGCGGCGCTCAAGCTTCTGACGCTCGGCCTGAAGCCCGTCATCCTGGAGCGGGGCAAGAATGTGCACGATCGCAAGTTCGACATGGCGAAGCTCTCGCGCGACGGCATCGTGGATCCGGACTCCAATTATTGCTACGGCGAAGGCGGCGCGGGCGCATTTTCCGACGGAAAACTCTATACGCGCTCCTCGAAGCGCGGCGATCTCCGCGAGGTGCTGCACCAGCTGGTGAAGTTCGGCGCCTCGAAGGATATCCTCATCGACGCGCATCCGCACATCGGTTCCGACAAGCTTCCCGTCGTCGTCGAAAACATCCGCAATTTCATCATCGGGCACGGTGGGGAATACCACTTCGGTGCGAAAGTCATCAGCATCGCCCCTTCGTCGCTTCCCGGCAGCCAGCCTCGTCAGACGTCCGCTCCGCTTGCGATGCTTGTAAGGACGGCGGACGGGAAGGAATACAGGGCCCGGAAGGTGATCCTGGCGACGGGCCATTCGGCGCGCGATGTTTACGAAATGCTGCAGGCGTCGGGCGGTGCGCTGGAAGCGAAAGGATTTGCGATGGGCGTGCGTGTGGAGCATCCGCAGGAGAAGATCAACTGGTGCCAGTACCACGGACAGTGGAAACCGGGCGTGCCGGCGGCGGAGTATTCCTTTGTCGAGCAGGTCGACGGGCGCGGCGTATTCTCCTTCTGCATGTGCCCCGGCGGCATCCTGGTGCCCTCTTCGACGGAGGAGCGGACGGTCGTGCTGAACGGCATGTCGAACTCCGGCCGCAGCGGCAAATTCGCCAACGCCGGCGTCGTCGTCCAGATCGAACCGGAAGACGTGCCCGGCGAGGGCCCTTTCAAGCTGATGGATTTCCAGCACGCGGTCGAGCGGCGGATGTACGACGCCGCGCAGTCGCTGGGTGCATCGAACCCGATGGCCGCCCCGGCGCAGCGCATGGAGGATTTCTGCCTCGGAAAGGTCTCCAAGACCATGCCGCCGACCAGCTACCATCCCGGCGTGGTGAGCGCCCCGCTGCACGAACTGCTGCCGCCCATCGTGGCGCAGCGCCTCCAGAAAGCATTCCCGCGCGTGAAGATGCGCAACTACTATACGAACGCCGCGCTCCTGCTCGGCGTCGAATCCCGCACCTCCTCGCCGGTCCGCATTCCGCGGGACGCGGAGACGCTCGAATACGTTTCGCTGCCGGGCATTTTCCCCTGCGGGGAAGGCGCCGGCTACGCGGGCGGCATCGTTTCCAGCGCGCTGGACGGCATCAACGTGGCCGAGGCTGTAGCCCGGTCGTTTAAAACGGAACAGGTATGAAAAAGGTCGCTTGTGTCGGAGACAGCATTACCTGGGGATTCACCATCCTGAACCCCAAAAAGCACGGCTATCCCGCTGTGCTGCAGCACCTCCTGGGAGAGGAATACGAAGTGCGCAATTTCGGTTACAACGACGCGGCGGTGCGCTTCGACGCGGACACGCCCTATGTCAAAAAGCGCGTGTACCGCGACAGTCTGGACTGGAACCCCGACACCGTCATCCTGATGCTCGGCACCAACGACACCAAACCCTGGAACTGGAATGCGGAGATCTTCCAGCGCGACTACGGGCGCCTGGTGGATTCCTATCTCGCGCTCCCTTCGCATCCGCGGGTCGTGCTCGTGGCGCCCATCCGCATCTTCCGCGTCTTCAACGTTCCCAGCCTTATTCTCAATCCGGATGTCCTGGAAGAGGAAATCCGCCCGGCGATCCGCAAGATAGCAGTACAGAAGGGCTTGGAACTGATCGACCTGCAGCCACTTTTCGGCAACGCCCATTTTTGCCGTGACGGCATTCATCCCCAGCGCCGCGGCGCCCGAATGCTTGCTGAAACGATTTATTCCCAGATACTTAGATAATTAGATGACGCCGCTGCCGAGCATTTCGCCGTCGGGTGCATACCAGACCGCGAACTGACCGGGCGTAATGCTGCGCTGCGGCTCGTCGAAGCGGATGAAGAGGCCATTCTCGCGCATCAGCAGGGTGGCATCCTGGAGCGGCTGGCGGTAGCGGATGCGCACGCGGTAGCGCCGGTTTTCGCCAATCTGCATGGCTTCGGACGGGCGGATCCAGTGGATCTCGTCCGGGGCGATGCGCAAGCACCCGCGCAGCAGGCCGGGGGGGGTTTCTCCTTCGCCCACATAAATGATATTCCGCTCAATGTCGGTTGCAAGCACGAAGACCGGGCTGGCGTGGCCGCCGATGCCCAGGCCCTTGCGTTGGCCGATGGTGTAGAACTGCGCGCCCTCGTGGCGGCCGATGCGCTTTGCCCAGGGATTCACCTTGTCGCGCGTCTTCTTGACATGCTTCTTACCGGAGCGGTAGGTCTCCGTCTCGAAACGGATATCGCTATAATCCAACGGTGTAGATAACTCCAGCAATTCGCTGTCCGTCAGTTCGATGCCCTTGGCGAGCAACTCCCGGTCGCGGGCATGTTTCGCGCTGTCCGCGTAGTACGCGTCGAACACCTCGACCACGTCGCCTTCGACGCTCTTCAGCTTCTGCTGGAGGAAGACCGGCAGGTCCACCTTGCCCACGAAACAGATGCCCTGCGAATCCTTTTTGTCGGCGGAGGGCAGGTCCGCTTCCTTCGCGAGGCGCCGCACTTCCGGCTTGAGCAGATTCCCGATGGGGAACATCGCCTTGCTGAGCTGCTCCTGGTTGAGCTGGCAGAGGAAATAGCTCTGGTCCTTGTTGGGGTCGCTGCCTTCGAGGATGCGGCAGCTTCCGTCGGGGAGGGTCTCCTTGCGGCAATAGTGGCCCGTGGCCACGCAGTCCGCTCCCAGGTGCTGCGCCGCCTGCAGGAAGGCATCGAACTTGATCTCGCGGTTGCAGAGGACGTCCGGGTTGGGGGTGCGTCCGTGGGCGTATTCGTCGAAGAGATAGTCTACGACGCGCTGCCGATACTCCTTGCTCAAGTCAATGAAATAGAAGGGGATACCAATCTTACGGGCGACCATCTCCGCCACGAATTTGTCTTCTTCCCATTCGCAGTCGCCGTGGAGCGTGCCTTCGGTGTCATGCCAGTTCTGCATGAACATGGCGAACACGTCGTAGCCCTGCTGCTTGAGCAACAGGGCGGCCACGCTGGAGTCCACGCCTCCGGAAAGACCGACGCAAATCTTCATTTCGGGGGCAAAAATACCGAAATTTCAAGATAATTACTAACTTTGAGTGATTAAACCACACGGGCTTATGACCAATCGGGAGATTCACATTACGTACGAAGAATACGCATCCATCGAAGAGCTGAACGCGGAGGACCGCGAACTGGCCGTGGAGGCCATCAAGGCCATGCAGGGCGTCTATGCGCCGTATTCCAATTTCCATGTGGGTGCGGCGGTGCGGATGTCCGACGGGTCGATCGTGCATGGCGCCAATCAGGAGAACGCCGCTTTCCCGTCCGGGCTCTGCGCCGAGCGGACGGCGATGTTCGCCGCCGGCGCGCTCTATCCCGACAAGGATATGGTCAGCATTGCGCTGGCAGGCGGCGCGTTCGGGCGTCTGGGCAAGGAACCGGCGACGCCCTGCGGGGCCTGCCGCCAGGTGATGGCGCAGTATCAGGCCAAGTCCGGCAAGCCGATGTCGGTCATCATGATCTCGGCGGACAAGATTTGGAAATTCGAGAAAGTGGATGATATTCTTCCGCTCATTTTCAACAGCATTTGATTTTTTACTATATTTGCATCGGGAAAGTCGTACACGACCAGCTCCCTCTGAATTCCCCCAGGACCGGAAGGTAGCAAGGGTAGGAGGTCGTAGCGGTGCGATGTGCTAAGCTTTCCCTTTTTTGTTTTCTTTCGGAATGAAATCGGAGATTGTCATCATTGGCGGGGGAGCGTCCGGCCTGATGGCGGCCTATCACGCCGCCCGGACTCTCGTGGATGCCGGTCAGGCGGCGCAGGTCACGGTGCTGGAGAAGATGCCGCGGCCGGCCCGCAAGGTGATGATCACCGGCAAGGGACGTTGCAATTTCACGAATGTGAAGGACTGGAACGCCTTCTCCGGGCACGTTCGCTCGAAGGCGAATTTCGTCAAGTCCGCTTTCTATAATCTGCCGTCGCAGGCTGTCGTGGACTGGTTTGAGTCGTTTGGCATGCCGACCGTCGTCGAGCGCGGCGACCGCGCCTTCCCGGCCTCCTACCACGCTTCCGACGTCGTCGATACGCTCGTCAACGCCTGCCTCTCGCTCGGCGTCAAACTCGAAACCGACGCCGAAGTCGCCAGCATTTACTCTCTGCCGGAACCTCCCGGAACGGAGGAGGCAGTCTCCTCTGAAAACCGTAGCCACCCTCGGCTTCGTAAGAGGGAGGGGCCCGCTGACGAAGTCAGTGGGAGGGGTCCGGCGCAGCCGGACGTTTTCAGAGGGGAGCTGCCTCGAAGTGAAGGAGGGTTCCGGGTAGAACTGACTGACGGACGGGAGTGGAAGTGCCAGAAGGTGATTGTGGCGACGGGCGGCCTGAGCTATCCGACGACGGGCTCGACCGGTGACGGACTGCGCTGGGCGGCGGAGCTGGGACACCATATCGTGCCGACGTTCCCGTCCCTGACGGCGCTCGTCCCGAGAGGATACAAATTGCAGGAAGACAAAGACTTGCATATCGACCGCAGCACGCCGCTCAGCGAGCTGGGACAGGCGCTCTGCGGGGTGCAGCTCAAGAATATCCAGCTGTCGCTGCTGATCGAAGGGACGGAGGCGGACAGCGAGTTCGGAGACGTCGATTTCACCGACGGCGGACTCGAAGGGCCGGTGGGCTTCCAACTCAGCCGCAAGGCCGTCAAGGCGCTCGTCAACGGCTCCCGCGTCAGCCTGCTGCTCGACCTCAAGCCGGGCGTGGACCTGACGGAACTAACGGTGCGCGTCAAGGCGCTGTGGGAGGAGATCAACAAGGATCCGCGTTCGCGCGGAGTGCGCGAAAAGGAACGCTGCCGCATCCTGCTGGGCAAGCTGATGCCGCGCGAGCTCATTCCCGGCTTCATGGCCACGCATCCAGAGATCATCACAGTGGAGCGGCGGGGGAGAGCCGACACCAAGGTGTGGGTGAACCTGGTCAGCATTGCCAAAGCGCTGAAAGCCTGGCAATTCGACATTGCCGGCTACGTCGGTTACGAGCGTGCGGTCGTCACCGCCGGCGGCGTGTCGACGGACGACTTCGTCGCCAAGACAATGGAGTCGCGCATCGTCCCCGGCCTCTACCTCTGCGGCGAAGTGCTCGACATCGACGCCGACACGGGCGGCTACAACCTCCAGCTCGCCTTCGCCACCGGCGCCCTCGCCGGCCGCAGCGCTGCCAAATCGCTAACAAACAGGAATTATGCTGAAGAGATTAAGTGATTTTCTGAGCTCCAAGGCCAGTCTGTTTATCATTCTGACCGCCGTGGTCACCTTCTTCTTCCCCCAGCTTTTTGCCTGGGTCAAGGGGGACATGCAGACCATCATCCTGGGTATCATCATGCTCACCATGGGACTTACGCTGACGCCGCAGGACTTCAAACTCCTGGCAAAGCGTCCGTTCGACATCCTCATCGGCGCCGCGGCCCAGTTCACCATCATGCCGCTGGTGGCGTTCTCGCTCTCCTGGCTCTTCAGCCAGGTGCCCGCCTTCGCGCCGTATAGCACGGCGATGGCCATCGGCATCATCCTCGTAGGCTGCTGCCCGGGCGGCGTGTCGAGCAACATCATGTCCTTCCTCTGCAAAGGCGACGTGGCCTATTCCGTGGGCATGACCTGCGCCTCGACGCTGCTGGCGCCCGTGCTCACTCCGCTGCTGGTGCTGGCGCTGGCCGGGGAGCGGGTGGACGTGGATGCGTGGGGAATGTTCCGCCAGATCCTCATCGTGACCATCATCCCCATCGCCATCGGCTTTTTCCTGAACGTCTGGCTTGGCCACAAGGAGGTGTTTCGTAAGATCCAGGGCTGCATGCCGGGCGTGTCGGTCATCTGCCTGGCCTGCATCGTGGGCGGCGTCATCACCACCGTTCATGATCCGCTAGTGGAGAATGGTCTGGTCCTGTTCCTGCTGACCTTCGGTATGGTGTTCTGCCACAACACCATCGGTTATGTACTGGGTTACCTGGTGGGGACGCTGTTCCACTTCAGCACCGCCAAGAAACGCACGATTTCCATCGAGGTCGGTATGCAGAACGCCGGCCTGGGCACCAACCTGGCCATGACCTTCTTCGTGGCCAGCAATCCGATGGCCGTCGTGCCCTGCGCCATCTCCTGCGCCTGGCACAGCATCAGCGGCACCATCCTGGCCAATATTTTCGCACACCGTCAAGTCAACCAGTAACACCATAAAGAGAATAAAAAAGGCCCGCAGTTTTGCGAGCCTTTTTTATAAGCAGGGTTAAATTACAGCTGGTTATACGCCGGGCTGAAGGTGTCGCCTTCAGCCGGGTTGCCGGTGCGGAAGCCCTTCATCAGCCAGCGGGAGCGCTGGTCGGAGGTGCCGTGGTTGAAGGTCTCCGGCGTGGCGTAGCCTCGGGCCTTCTTCTGCAGGTAGTCGTCGCCGATCTTGGACGCGACGGCCAGGCCTTCCTCAATGTCTCCCGGCTCCAGGGAGTTGTACATCTGGTTGTCGTGGTAGGCCCACACGCCGGCGTAGAAATCGGCCTGCAGCTCCAGCCGGACGCTGATCTGGTTGCTCTCCTTCTCGCTGACGCGCTGCATCTGCTGGTGTGCGCTCTGCAGCGTGCCGAGCAGATACTGCACGTGGTGTCCGACCTCGTGGGCGATGACATACGCATACGCGAAGTCACCGTCCGCGCCGATCTGCTGCTTCATCGTGGTGAAGAAGGAAAGGTCGATGTAGACCGTCTGGTCAGCACTGTTGTAGAAAGGCCCCATCTGGGCGGAAGCAGTGCCGCTGCCGGTCTGCACATAGTCATTGTAAAGGACCAGCTTCGGCGGGTCGTAGAAACGGCCGTTCTGCTGGAAAATCTTGGTCCATACGTCTTCCGTGCCTGCCAGGATCTGCTTGGTGAATACGGCGAGCTCTTCCTCTTCCGCAGTCGGGGTGCGGCCGCTTGGACTGACGATTTCCGTGCCGCTCATACTACCCATTTGCCCAATCACTTCCGTGGGGTCGCCACCCAACAGGAGCGTGATCAGTCCGACAATAATGAGGCCGCCCAGGCCGATGCCGCCGGCCGTTTTGCCGACGGACATACCACGCCTGTCATCGACGTTGGTACTCTGTCTTCTTCCGTCAAGTTGCATAGTATCTTGGTTATGTTGAACACAAATATAGCTATTTATTGTTATATTTGGCCCAACAATTGTTATTATCCGATTAATACACTAAGCTCACAATTATGAAACGTATATTGCTTATTGCTCTTTGTATGTTGGCTGCCATCAGCCTCCATGCGCAGCCTCTCGGGCCCGGGACCCGTTGGTTCGACGGCAGAAATATGTTTGTAGCCAGCGAACATGACGGCAAGATCACGTTGACTTCCGCCGATGACGGCGGTAAGACCAAGTTTGTACTGAACCCCATTCCTGACCAGATGGACTGGTTCACGCTGGATGGGGAGAACACCAACTCCGTTATCCTCAGCCAGATCACCCTGGCCAGCCTGACCGAAGATGAAGGCCGGAAGATGCTGGTGATCTACCAGGGCGGCATGGTTGCCAAACTCTTCGAGCGGACGGCTCTTTCATCCGACGAAATCATCGACGAGCGCTGGTATCCCACGGTGCGGGGCAAATACAGCTGCACGACGCCGGAGGGCAAGGTCCTGGCCGTCACGGTCGGCGACGACATCATCACCATCGACGGGGAGACCGTTGGCTACAAGATGGTGAAGAGCAACGGGGCTCCGCTGGATGTCGTGGATATTCAGGACGGTGTCGGGAAAGGTGCCTGGCACTTCGTCAGGACCATTGACGGATTCAACGTCTATCGTTCCAAGCTGAATGCAACCGGTGAATATGAGGAGCTTTACGACGAGGTGGACGACCGTCCCTACGTGCTGAACTGGGCGGATCCCACCCAGAGCCGCTGGTCCTACCTCTCGGAGGTGTTCATCATCCCGATCTATTACACGAAAGAGTCTCTGCGCCTGATTCGCAATCACATCCTGGCGCAGCACGGATACGTGTTCCGCGACAAGCAGCTCAAGGAGTATTTCAAGACCCAGCCCTGGTACAAGCCGGGCAAGGACAACGATTCCATCAACCTCAATTTCATCGAGCAGATGAACATCTCCCGCATACAGGGCGAGGAGTCCAAGGCGGATGAGGAACGGAACCGGGTCACGGAAGAAGTTCCTGGCATTAAAAACGTGACGAATCAATAATGAAAAGATTATCTCTTCTGATTGCCAGTCTTGCGGCCGTCCTGGGCCTGCAGGCGCAGACCATCCCGTCCGGATCTGAGTGGTTCACTGGCGGCATGCAGTACGAGGCCACCCGCCACGCCGACGGCAGCGTCACGATGTACATGATGAACGAAGGTGAGGAGACAGAATACACCATCACGCCTGTCAGCGGGAAGCCCGGCCAGTATACCGGAAAGAACTTCGCCGACGAGACGGTCACCTACAGATTGATCCAGCGTGCCGGACAGACGATCCTGGCCCAGTATGACCCGCAAGGCCATCTCGAAGAGGTCATGGAATTGACGGACCGGCAATTCGAAGAGAACCTGCTCACCCGCTTCTTCCACCGGATTTGCGGCATCTATTCTTTCTCCGATCCGGAATCCGGCAGCACGCCGCTTGTCATCGGACAGCATACCGTGACGGTGAACGGCGTGACATCTCGTTCCAAAGCCCTGACTTTCAACGGCTATCCGATGGATATCCTCGATATCGAGGACGGCCCCTGGAAGGGAATGTGGCACTTCGTGATGACCGCCAGCGGGTTGAATGCCTATCGTACCCGGATTGACGAGTACGGCATGAGCGAGGACATTGACGAGAAGCCGGTTACCCTGGTCTGGAACGACCCGGACCGCGGGCGCTGGGATTTCCTCTCGCAGGATTTCGTGAGCCGTCTGCCGTACACGAAGCAGACGCTCCGTATCATGCGGAACGCCATCCTGGCCAAGCACGGCTATGTTTTCAAATCCGAAGATTTGAAGTTGAAATTTGAGTTCGAGCCCTGGTACAAAGCGATTGCTGACAATGCTGCAATCCAGCTTTCTCTGATCGAGGAAATGAACATCGCGATGATCCAGGCGGAAGAAGCCAAGTCGAACGACGCCCGCTATGTCACCGAAGAGGAACCCGGCTTCAAGCGCTATCAGGATTACGATGAATAATGGATAGCGAAAAAAGCCTGGCGAACCGCCAGGCTTTTTTTAACCATCCTGTCATGAAACAGGTATCCAGCAAAACGCCGATATACGCGTTCTGCGTGGACACCTCCCCCTGGTTTTTGCCCAAATGGGGAGTTTTGAGGGGGAGGTGTCCAATCCTACGGCGCAGGATGCCGGTTTTGTGGACACCTGTCGACGGAAGGCACCAGCGCCTCCTATCTATAAGGGGGCTAAGCCGCCCCCTATAACCCCCTGCGCCGCTCGAGTCCCTTTCCAACTTTGCTTGTGCAAAGTCACGGGACCGCGTCGGTCGGCTGGTGCCGACTTGATGCCACGCACCCATGGGCTCGCTCCTCGCCGGCGCCCGCCACAAATCAATAGAAGGCGACCAATAATCACTTATTAGTCGCCTTCCTTGTTCGAGCCACTTAACAGACTTGAACTGTTGACCTGCGCGTTACGAATGCGCTGCTCTACCGACTGAGCTAAAGTGGCAATGGGATTGCAAAGGTAGTAAAAATAATGAAATCTCCTACTCGTCCGCGCGATTTTTCTTGTGCGTCATGATTTCCAGGACCATCTTGTCCGTCTCCTGCATGCCCACGGATCCCAGGCGCGTCAGGTTGTGGATGCAGCGGTCCACGTCTTCCTCGATCAAGCCTTCCACGCTGCTGACCGAATGGTTCTGCACAGCCAGCATGGCGCTCAGCACGGCGGTGGAAACGCCGCTGCTGACTTTCAGCGCGCAACTTGGTTTGGCACCGTCACAGACCATGCCCGCGAGGTTGGCGATCATGTTCTTCACACTGTAGGAGACCTGCTCGTAGCCGCCGCCCATGAGGTAGGTCATGCCGCAGCTGCTGCCGGTCGAGGCCACCACGCAGCCACACAGGCAGCTCAGGCGTCCGAGACTCTGCTTGATGTAGATGGCCGTCAGGTGGCTCAGCACGAGGGCGCGTGTCAGCTCTTCTTCCGTATTATGATTCTCGCGTGCGAAGACCACCACCGGCAGGGTGGCGGCGATGCCCTGGTTGCCGCTGCCGGAATTGCTCATCACCGGAATCATAGCGCCGGCCATACGCGCATCGCAGGCGCAGGACGTGGCGCTGATGATGTGGCTGAAAATGCTGTCGCCCATGATGCCCTTACCGAGCGGGCGCGAGAGCGTCTTGCCGAGTTCGTGGCCGTAATTGCCCTTCAGGGCCTCTTCGGCAGCAGCCTCGTTGAGACGGCGGGATTCGTTGATGAATTCCAGGTCGGCAAGCGGCGCCGTGGTAGCGAATTCGAAGACCCGGCGCAGCGTCAGGTCGTTCTCGGCGGCTTCCGCCTCCTGGCTGCCCAGCTCCGCGCGGCGGTCCACCGTGGGGCTGCACGGGCCCTCAAGGTACACCAGGCGGGTGTGGTCGCGTGCGATGACGGCCTTGGAACTGCGGCCCTCCGCGCGGCAGTTCACCTCGATGTAGAGCACCTCGTCGCTGGATGTCGTGAGGCCGATGGAGATGCGGTCTCCGGCCAGCCAGGCATTCGCATCCGCGACGGCTTCCGGACAGACGTCCTTCAGCACTTCCAGCTGGTATGCGCTCTTGCCGATCAGGGCGCCCAGGGCGATGGCGATCGGCAGGCCGGTCATCCCCGTGCCGGGGATACCCACGCCCATGGCGTTCTTGAGCATGTTGGCGCTGAGCGAGACATCGACGCGTTCCGGCCTGCAGCCGAGGGCTTCCTTGGCATAGGCGGTACAGAGCGCCACCGCGGCGGGTTCGGTGCAGCCGACGGCCGGCACCACTTCCCGCTGGATGAGGGCAATGATTTGTTCGTTGGTCATGATGGGCAAAGTTACACTTTTTCTTCGTATCTTCGCATTAGTTAGTAACGGCAAACCATGCATCTCTCCGGGAAACTTCTGATTCTTCTGCTGGCCCTGGCGGCTGTCCAGCTGGGCGCCCAGGACCTGACGCACTACAAGCGCGTCGTCAAGGAGCTGAGCTCCGCCAAATATCAGGGACGCGGCTACGCCTGCGGCGGAGCCAACAAGGCCGGGAAATACCTGGAGAAGGAATACCGCAGGGCCGGGGCCGACGAAGTCCTGCTGCAGCCGTTCTCCATCGACATCAATACCTTCCCCGGGAAAATGTCTCTCTGGGCTGACGGGAAGCGGCTGACGCCCGGCGTGGACTTCGCCATGCGGGAATATTCTCCCGGCGTGCGCGGCGAATTCCCGGTCTACCATGTGGACACGCTGAACTTCGACATCGAGCGGATGTTCGCTGATCTCGCGAAACCGGAATACGCGGACGCGCTGGTCTGCTGCGACTTTTGGTTCGCCTACCGGCACAAAGAGCCCTTCGCACGCCTGCAGAAGGCGGGAGCATGCAACAACGCGGGTCTCATCCAGACCTGGACCTCTCCCATCAAGTTCTACAAAGCTTACGGTGAGAAAATTGTGGACAAACCCATCATCTGGGTGACGCCGGAGGCCATCGCAGGCGTTCAGAAAGTCCGCGTGGACGTGGAGAACAAGTTCCTGCCCGGCTACGGGCTCTTCAACGTCATCGCCAAGGTCTCCGGCGCGCGCCACGACAGCTGTTACGTCTTCACCGCGCACTACGACCACCTGGGCAACCTGGGCCGCAAGGTCTATTACCCCGGCGCCAACGACAACGCGTCCGGTACCGCCGCCCTCGTCACGCTGGCAGCCTATTATGCCAAGAATCGGCCGCAGTTCGACGTCTACTTCCTCTCCTTCTCGGGCGAGGATGCCAACCTGCGCGGCTCGGAGTACTTCGCCAACCATCCCGTCGTGCCGCTGGAGCGAATCAAATACCTGTTCAACCTGGACATGATCGGCGACAACAACCCCGTGCAGTACTGCGAAGTGAGCGACGTCGGCATGCGGGGTTTCGCGCTCTTCGAGCGGATTAACGGCGAGAAGAAGTATTTCCAGGCCCTGAACCGCGGCGAACTGGCCGCCAACAGCGACCATTACCCCTTCGCCACACGCGGCGTGCCCTGCATCTTCCTGGAGAATGAGGACGGCGACGCCTTCCCATTCTACCACACCATCTACGACAGCTGGGAAAACGCCGTTTTCGACAGCTATGAGCCCGTTTTCAAACTGGTTACCGAGTTCATATCCCGATTCTGATGAAGCTTCTCCAGGAAATGCTGTCCCATGCCGACCCGACGCAGGTTGCAGGCCTGTCCCGCTTCTTCAAGACGGGGCCGGGACAGTATGGCGAAGGCGACCGGTTCCTCGGCATCAAGGTGCCCGTGACGCGCGACGTGGTGAAGGAATGCTGGCGGCAGATGAGTTTCGACGAGCTCGAGACCTGCGTCACGAGCGAATTTCACGAAGTGCGCCTCGCCGCCCTGCTCACCCTGGTGGAGGTCTTCCGGCATGCGAAAAGATCCCCGGTCAAGCCGGGAATGACGCAGGAAGCGTGCGTCGATTTCTACCTCGCCCACACCGCCTTCATCAACAACTGGGATCTCGTGGACCTGTCCTGCTATCCTCTGCTGGGAGTCTGGCTGCTGGACAAGGACCGCACGCTGCTGTACGAGCTCGCTCGCAACGGCAAAACCCTCTGGGAGCAGCGCATCGGCATCGTCAGCACCATGACCTTCATCCGCCACGGACAGCTGGACGACACCTTCGCCATCGCGGACATTCTCCTGCATCACCCGCACGACCTCATCCACAAGGCTGTCGGCTGGCTCCTCCGCGAAGCCGGCAAACGCAACAAAGCCGCGCTGGAAGCTTACCTGACATCCATCAAGCCAGATAGCAATCCCACCGTCATGCCCGGCATCGACCGGGCATCTCAGCCCCGCTACAAGCAGATGCCGCGCACAATGCTCCGCTACGCCATCGAGAAATTCCCCGAAACGCAGCGTCAGGCCTATCTCAGATAGTTTTACTTTTGTTTCTGTACCTTAGACACGATGTTGATCAGGACCGTGCCGAGGATTCCGGCGCAGAGGGAGCCCATCAGGACGGCGATCTTGCCGGCGTCGCGCAGGTGCGCCAACACGTCGGGTGCCTGCTCGCCGAAGGAGAGGGTGTCCACGAAGATGGACATGGTGAATCCGATACCACCCAGGCAGGCCACGGCGAAGAACATCGGCCAGGTGGCCTTCTCCGGCATGGCGCCGACCTTGAGCTTGATGGCGATCCAGCTGAACAGCGTGATGCCCACCGGCTTGCCGAGCAGCAGGCCCAGGAAGATACCCATTGAGACGCTACCGAGCAGGAGGTCATAGCTGAATACGTTGAAGTAGGAGAGGTCCGTAATCTGCACGCCGGCGTTGGCCAGGGCGAAGACCGGCATAATCAGGTAATTCACCCATGGGGTCAGGGCGTGCTCCACGCGGTAGCTCATATCCATCGAACGGTGTGCTACGCGCTCGAGCCGGCGCAGGGCGTGCTTCTGCGGCCCGTTGGGGAAGGGTTCGTCGTCGATGCCGTCCATATCCTCGAGCATCCGGAGGTAGTGGTTGCGCTTGTGGATGTACTGCGCCTTGTTGTAGCGCGAGGTGGCCGGAATGAGGAAGGCCATCACGACGCCGGACATCGTGGCGTGGATGCCGCTGTAGAAGAACAGGGCCCACACGAGGATGGCGCAGAACAGGTAGGGGAACATGTGCTTCTCGCCGATGCGGCGGAGCAGCAGCGTGAACAGGATCACGAGCACGGCGATGCCGAGCAGCGGGAGATTGATCTGTCCGCCGTAGAAAATGGCCACCACCAGGATGGCGATGAGGTCGTCCGCGATGGCAAGGGCCGTCAGGAAGACCTTCAGGGAGACGGGGACCTTCGGCCCGAGCATCGAAAGGATGCACACGGCGAAGGCGATATCCGTGGCGGTCGGGATGCCCCAGCCGCTGGCGGCCGCGGTGCCGTGGTTGATCAGGGTATAGATGAGTGCCGGGGCGATCACGCCGCCAAATGCGGCGATGACCGGCAGCATGGCTTTCTTCGGGGAGGAAAGCTCTCCGTGCGCCACTTCGCGGCGGATTTCCAGGCCCACCGTGAAGAAGAAAATGACCATCAGGATGTCGTTGATGAACTTTTCGACGGTCAGGTCACGCGGGAAGAGGAGGTCGACGGCGCCGTCCGGGCTGTAGAGATGCAGCTGCATGTGCGTCTCCAGGATATCGTGATAAAGGTCGCGGGTGAAGGGGAGGTTGGCGAGCAGCATGGCCACGATGACGCAGGCCATCAGCAGGACGCCCTGAAACCAGGGCTTGTTGGACAGCCGTCCGCTACGCCGGTTGAATTCGAAGACACCCTTGTTCCAGGTGTATATCGGGATGAGTTTCATATACAAAACAAGCTACCTTTGCAATCGGGGCGCAAAGGTAGCAATTCCTAAATTATTTTCAAAACTCTAAAACAGCTTGCCGTTCCACTTGGCTGCAAGCCGTTCCCGCTTGAATTGTTCTTCGAGTCTGGCGAACTGGGCTTTGGTGTCCAGCGTGAAGCTGCCCTGCTGGATCCAGGAGTAGTAGGACGGCTCGGTTTCCCACACCATCCGGGCCGTCTTGCCCTTGTGCTTGCCGAAATTGATGAAGATTTCGCCCTTGTCGTCCCGGATCAGGTGGCCGGAGAAATCGACGTATTTTTTGCCGACGAAGGAGGCGAGGGCGTTGATGTCGTTCTTGAGCACCTGCTCGCGGTATTTGTCCGGTTCCTTGTAGCGGTCCAACTGGGCCTTGAGCACTTCGTAGGTGGCCAGGGTGTCGGCCTCGGCGCTGTGGGCGTTCTCGAAGTCCTCGCCGCCGCAGTAGAAGCGGTAGGCGGCGCGCAGGTTGCGCGGCTCCATCGTATGGAAAATGTTCTGGACGTCGACCATCAGCGGCGCGTGCAGGTCCACGTGCAGGTCCTTGCCGGCGAGCTTGACGCGCTCGAATTCCTCGGCCAGCATGGGCAGGTCGAACTTGGCGGAATTGAAGCCCGCCAGGTCGCTGTCCTGCAGCCAGGAGGCCACTTCGTCGGAGAGTTCGAAGAAGGTGGGGCAGCCGGTCAGGTCTTCGTCCTTGATGCCGTTGACGGCGGACGCCTCCGGATTCATGGGACGCTGGCGGTTGCGCAGGTAGTCCCAGGGCTTGATGCGCCAGGTCTTGACGCGCTCCCCGCCGTCCGGAAACACCTTGACGAAGCTGAGTTCGACGATGGAATCTTCAGGAATGTTCAGGCCGGTGCTCTCGATGTCGAAGAAGAGCAGCGGCCGGGTCAGGTTCAGCTGCATAGGCTTACGATACCATGATCGGCATCAGGATGCCGCAGATCTTTTCGCTCTCTTCTTCCTCCTCGGCCGGGACGATCAGCGCGGCGCGGCGCGGGTCGGCGAATTTCATCACCACGGTGCCGCAACTCATGTTGGAAAGGATCTCGATGAGGAAGGAGGACTTGAAACCGATGCCCAGCTCGCCGCCGTTGTAGTCGCATTCGAGCTTCTCGTAGGCCGCCAGGGCGAAGCCCAGGTCCTGGGCCGTGATTTCGATCTGGCCGTTCTTGAGGTCGAATTTGATGTGGTTGGAGGCCTTGTTGGCGCAGACGGCCACGCGGCGCACCGTATTGAGCAGCTGGTTGCGGTCGATCTTGAGGATGTTGGCGTTGTTCTGCGGGATGACCTTGCGGTACTCCGGGAATTTGCCGACGATCAGGCGGCAGACCATCATCGTGCTGCCGAAGGTGAAGACCACGGTGGAGGAGTCGAAGGCGATCTGCACGTCCTCGTCATCTTTGTCCAGGATGGACTTCAGCACGCTGGCCGGCTTCTTGTGCAGGATGAAGGAGGACTTCTCCGCGACCTTGAAGGCGCGCGTGGTGTAGCAGATGAGCTTATGCGAATCGGAGGCCACGAGCGTGGTGCTCTCCGGGTCCATGTCGAAGAAGATGCCGTTCATCGCGGGACGCATCTCGTCGTCGGCGGTGGCGTAGATGGTGCTGCCGATGGCTTCCGTGAGCACGGAGGCGGGTACGGTGGCCGACAGCGCGTCGCTGCTCGCACCCTTGATTTCGGGATAGTCCGCGGCAGGGAAGAAGGGCAGGGAGGAATTACCGTTGCTCCAGATGCACTCGAAGGAGCCTTCGCCGGCGGTCTTGATCGTGATGGGCTGGTCCGGGAGGGCTTTCAGCAGGTCCATCATCTGACGGGCGGGCACGGCGATGCTGCCTTCATCGGCAATGCTGTCCACGGCGACGACGGTGCGGAGGGTGAGCTCCTGGTCGGAGGCGGTGACCTCCAGCTGTCCGTCCTTGAGGACGAAGAGGAAGTTCTCCAGGATGGGGAGGGCGGTCTTGGCGGGAATCGCCTTGGAAACATCAAGAATGCCCTTGAGCAGTCCGGCGCTAGAAACGTTGAATTCCATATCAGTCTTTTTAAATAATTCGAATATTCGTTCTCGCAAATTTACGAATTAATTCTTGGATTTTGGCATGTATTTTGACTTTTTACCGAGCGGACAAAATTTTAAATGCAACATATATGAAAAAAGGTTTTCTGACTGTGGTCATCTCCATTCTTCTGAGTGGCCTGACCGCGTACGCGATCGTGAAGTCCTCGACTCCCGCCCAGGGTGAGAGCCAGCCCATGGTTTATTCCTCCGACGGCCAGGCCGTGCGGACTGTCAATTTGTCACTTTCCGATTATCCCGACTTTACCTATGCGGCCGAGAACGCCGTCGAGGCGGTGGTCTACGTGAAGGTAACCATCAAGCCCCAGCAGCAACAGCAGCAGATCGACCCGTTCTTCCGTTTCTTCTTCGGCGACGAATATGGTTACGGCAACCGTGAACGCCAGGGCAGCGGCTCCGGCGTCATCATCCGCCAGGACGGCTACATCGTCACCAACAACCATGTCGTCTCCGGCGCCACCACCATCCAGGTCACGCTGAACAACAACAAGACCTACGATGCCACCGTGATCGGCACCGATCCGGCCACGGACGTCGCCCTGATCAAGATCGACGCCTCCGGCCTGCCGACCCTGCAGTTCGCCGACTCCGACAAGCTCCGCCTGGGCGAGTGGGTGCTGGCCATCGGCAGCCCGCTGGGCGAGGAGCTCCGCTCCACGATCACCGCCGGCATCGTCAGCGCCAAGGGCCGTTCGATGCCCAATTACAATGGTGAATTCAAGATCGAATCCTTCATCCAGACCGATGCTGCCGTGAATCCTGGCAACTCCGGCGGCGCCCTCGTGAACAAGGAAGGCGAACTGGTAGGCATCAACACCGCCATCGTTTCCACGACCGGCTCCTACACCGGCTATTCCTTCGCCGTTCCTTCCAATATCGTGAAGAAGGTGGTCTCCGACCTCATCGACTTCGGCTCCGTGAAGCGCGCCATGCTCGGCATCACCGGCGGCACCGTGAACGAGGAGATTGCCAAGAAGATGAAGCTCTCCACGCCGGAAGGCGTCTATGTGAGCGAGGTTGTCAAGGGCGGCGCCGCGGACAAGGCGGGCATCAAGTCCGAGGACATCATCACCGACATCGACGGTACCAGGATCTCCACCATGCCGGAGCTCCAGGCCAAGGTGAACAGCTTCCATCCGGGCGACAAGGCCACGGTCAAGGCCCTGCGCGACGGCAAGCCGATGACCTTCACCGTCACCTTCCAGGACGGCAACATCGAGAACGGTACGGTCGGCAGCGACGGCACGGTAGCCTTCTACGGCGCCCAGCTGAAGGCGGTCGAGAACGGCGTGCAGATCGTGTCCGCCGGCAACGGCAAGCTGGCGCAGGCCGGCGGCGAGGACGGTTTCATCATCCGCTTCGTCAACGACCAGAAGGTGACCAAGCCGCAGGACGTCATCGACATCGCCAAGAAGAGCAAGCGTTCCATCTTCATCGAGGGTGTGACGGCGAACGGCCGGCCCGGCTACTTCGGCTTCGGCAAGGACGAATAATCCTGTTGAAAACTTTCCGGAAAAAATCCCGCGTGAGTGTGAAACTTGCGCGGGATTGTTCCGTATAATTGGGCAGAGACTATTAGAGATATGAGACAGTTAAAGATCACGAAATCCATCACCAACCGCGAAAGCGCGTCCCTGGACAAGTATCTCCAGGAGATCGGCCGCGAAGAACTGGTGTCCCCGGAAGAAGAAGTTGAACTCGCCCAGCGCATCCGCAAAGGCGACCAGGAGGCGCTCGAGAAGCTGACCCGCGCCAACCTGCGTTTCGTCGTGTCCGTGGCGAAGCAATATCAGAATCAGGGCCTCAGCCTGCCCGACCTCATCAACGAGGGCAACCTGGGCCTGATCAAGGCCGCCGAGAAGTTTGATGAGACACGTGGTTTCAAATTCATCTCCTACGCCGTGTGGTGGATCCGCCAGAGCATCCTGCAGGCCCTCGCCGAGCAGAGTCGCATCGTGCGCCTGCCGCTGAATCAGGTGGGTTCCCTGAACAAGATCAACAAGGCTCTCGGCAAATTCGAGCAGGAGAACGAGCGCCAGCCGTCCACCGACGAGCTGGCCGACATGATTGATATTCCGAAAGACAAGATCGCCGATACCCTCCGCGTGTCCGGCCGCCACGTCAGCGTGGACGCTCCCTTTGTGGAAGGGGAGGACAACAGCCTCCTGGACGTGCTGCCCAACGACGACTCCCCGAGCGCCGACAAGGGCCTCACGAACGAGTCGCTGAGCACCGAGATCGAGCGTGCGCTGCAGATCCTGACCCCGCGCGAGCGCGAAATCATCAAGTCCTTCTTCGGCATCGGCTGCCAGGAGATGACCCTCGAGGAGATCGGCGAGCGCCTGGACCTCACCCGCGAGCGTGTGCGCCAGATCAAGGAGAAGGCCATCCGCAAGCTCAAGAAGCCGTCCGCAAGCAAACTGCTCAAGACCTACCTCGGATAAGATGACCCCGGAGAGTTTCCTCGCTGCGAAGGCCTCAGAGGCCGTCAAAGCGCTGTATGGCGCCGACATCGAGCCGTCGGCCATGCAGGTTGCGGTGACCCGCAAGGAGTTTGAGGGCGATTTCACGCTGGTCGTGTTCCCGCTCCTGCGCACTTCGCGCAAGAGTCCGGACGCCACGGGCGTGGAGATCGGCGACTGGCTGGTCGCCAACTGCCCGGAGGTCGCCGCCTACAACTCCGTCAAGGGCTTCCTGAATCTCAGCCTGTCCAATCTCTACTGGCGCGAGTCCCTCGCCTCCATCGTGGAGGATGAAGCCTACGGCCAGCTGCCCTCCACAGGACGCCGCGTGATGGTCGAGTTTTCCTCGCCCAACACCAACAAGCCCCTGCACCTGGGACACATCCGCAACAACCTCCTCGGCGCCTCCGTCTCCGACCTGCTCAAGGCCGCCGGCGACGAGGTCATCAAAGCCACGCTTGTCAATGACCGCGGCGTGCACATCTGCAAGTCCATGTACGCCTGGCAGCAGCGCTTCAACGGCGCCACGCCGGAGAGCACGGGCAAGAAGGGCGACCACCTCGTGGGCGACTGCTACGTGGAGTTCGCCAAGATGGAGAAGGAGGACCCGTCCGTGATGGACAAGGTGCACGAGATGCTCGTGCAATGGGAGGAGGGCGATCCCGCCGTCCGCCAGCTCTGGGAGATGATGAACAGCTGGGTGTTCACGGGCTTCGAGCAGACCTACAAGGCCCTGGGCATCACCTTCGACCGCACTTATTATGAGCACGATACCTACCTGCTTGGCAAGGAACTGGTGCAGAAGGGGCTCGACATGGGCGTGCTGGTGCGCGACCCGGACGGCTCCGTGTGGTGCGACCTCACCGCTGACGGCCTGGACCGCAAGCTCCTGCTGCGTTCCGACGGCACTTCCGTGTATATTACGCAGGACCTCGGCACCGCCGAGCGCCGCTTCAGCGAATATAAGCTCGATTCTCACATCTATGTGGTGGGCGACGAGCAGAACTACCATTTCCAGGTCCTCAAGCTCATCCTGAAGAAGCTGGGCTTCGACTGGGCCGACCAGATCTTCCACCTGTCCTACGGCATGGTGGAGCTCCCCGAGGGCAAGATGAAGTCCCGCGAGGGTACGGTGGTGGACGCCGACGACCTCATCGAGAAGATGTACGAGGAGGCGAAGGCCACTTCCGAGGAGAGCGGCAAGCTCGAGGGCATTCCCGACGAGGAGAAGGAGCGGCTCTACCGCATGATCGGCCTGGGCGCGCTCAAGTACTTCATCCTCAAGGTGGATCCCAAGAAGAAGATGCTCTTCAACCCCAAGGAGTCCATCGATTTCAACGGCAACACCGGCCCCTTCATCCAGTACACCCACGCCCGCATCTGTTCCATCCTGCGCAAGGCCGCGGAGCAGAATCTGGTCGCCGCCCTGAATCCGGCCGTGGAGCTGAGCCCGAAGGAAATCCGTCTCGTCAAGATCCTGGGTGCCTACCCGCAGAAGGTGGCCGAAGCCGCCGCTGCGCTGTCGCCCGCCGTCATCGCGAACTATTGCTATGACCTGGCGAAGGAATTCAATCAGTACTACCACGACACGCCTATCCTCAAGGAGCCGGACCAGGAGGTCCTCAAGATGCGTCTGGAGCTGATCTCCACGCTCGCCGGCGTCCTGCGGCGCGGCATGAAGATCCTGGGCATTGACTTACCGGAGCGAATGTAATATTCCCACTTCCGTCAAGGAGGTTCAGCAGCTCGGCTGGGACTGGATCGACATTATCTTCTTCACCGGAGACGCGTTCGTCGATCATCCCAGTTTCGGCACGGCCTGCATCGCGCGGTACCTGGAGAAAGCCGGGTACCGCGTCGCGGTCGTACCCCAGCCGAACTGGCGTGACGACTTGCGGGATTTCCGCAAACTGGGTGCGCCGCGGCTGTATTTCGCGGTCAACGCGGGGGCGATGGATTCCATGGTCAACCACTATACGGCCGCGAAGCGCCTGCGCCACGACGACGCCTATACGCCCGAGGGCAGGGCAGGGCAGCGGCCGGACCGCGCCGTGACCGTCTATACGAAGATCCTCAAGCAGCTCTGGCCCGAGGTGCCCGTCGTCATCGGCGGCGTCGAGGCCTCCCTGCGGCGCCTGACGCACTACGACTATTGGGATGACCGGCTGATGCCGTCAATCCTCGTCGACAGCGGCGCCGACTGGCTCTGCTACGGGATGGGCGAAAGGCCTATGTTGGAATTGACAAAGGCTATCGAAGCAGGTAGAAATAGAAAACAAATAGAATCCATCCCTCAGATAGCCTTCTTCAAAACCGGCAAAATAGGCGCAGTGGAAACCGGAAAAGCCTCGCCGGACCGTAGCCGCCCGTGGCTTCGTGAACGGGGGGGGCCCGCTGGCTGGAGAGACGGCGAACAAGCTCGCCTGGTCGACGGATCTGCAGACAGTGGGAGGGATGAGCGAAGCGAAGTCCGGCGAGGCTTTTCCGGTGGAACGGAGCCTATTCTGCTGAATTCGTATGAAGAATGTTGTAAGAATAAGGCAGCGTTTGCGGAGAACTTCCATGAAATTGAGATTCAGGCGAATGTATTGAATGCGCAGACGCTGATAGAGCCGGTGGGGAAGGGATACGTGCAGGTGAATCCGCCCTATCCGCCCGCGACGACCGCCGAGATGGACGCCTGCTGGGACCTGCCGTTCACCAAACGGCCGCACCCGCGCTACAAAGGCAAGCGCATCCCGGCCTACGACATGATCAAGGACTCGATCATCACCCACCGCGGCTGCTTCGGCGGCTGTAACTTCTGCACGATCGCGGCGCACCAGGGCAAATTCATCCAGTCGCGCAGCGAGAAGTCCATTTTGGACGAAGTCCGGCGCCTGGCGGCCATGCCCGAATTCCACGGAAACATCTCCGACCTCGGCGCGCCCACGGCCAACATGTACGGGATGCACGGCAAGAATACGGATCTCTGCGCAAAATGCCGGCGCCAGTCCTGCCTTTTCCCCGGCCCCTGCCCGAACCTCGACCGCAACCATGCCCGCGTGCTGGCGCTCTACCGCGCCGTGGACGCCGTCAAGGGCGTGCGCCACAGCTACATTGGCAGCGGCGTGCGCTACGACCTCTTTCTCGACGAGAAGGGCTTCGTCGACGAAACGGGCAAACCCTACCTGCGCGAGCTCATGCTCAAGCACACCTCCGGCCGCCTCAAGGTGGCGCCGGAGCATACGGAAGACAAGGTCCTGAACTACATGGGCAAGCCGTCGTTCCGCCTCTTCGAGCGCCTGCGGACGGAGTTCGACAAGATCAACCGGGAGAACGGGACGCATACCGAACTGGTGCCGTATTTCATCTCCTCGCACCCCGGCTGCCGGCTCGAAGACATGCGCCGCCTCGCGGCAAATCCCTGCCTGAAAGGAATCTGGATGGAGCAGGTGCAGGACTTCATGCCCACCCCGATGACGACCTCTTCGGTGATGTGGTGGTCGGGCCTGGATCCCCGTACGATGAAGCCCGTCTGGACCGAAAAAGATATGTTGAAAAAAAAGGAACAAAAGGCGCTTTTTTTTAAGAAAAAGTAACTATACTTGCAGCACAAAACTTACTAACCCAAACCCAACTTTTTATGGCACAAGATAACAGAAGACGACACATTGTCAGCTATGAAAACATGTCTCCCGAGCTCGCTGCGGCATTCGCGGAGAAATATCCCAAGGGCTTCAACGACTATCTGCCTGATCTCAACAAATATACGAAACCGGACGGCACTCCGTTCTATGCCGTGCTGATCGAGCTTCCAGAGGATATTTACCTCGTGAAGATCAAGGTGCAGATCGACAATCCCGACGACATCGAGCGCTGGCTCGAAGGTGAAGAGGAGGCCGAGGTGGAGTCCGTGGCCGGTACCTCTTCCGCTCCTGAAGGCGAGGGCGACACCCTGCCGGATGACAATATCTCCCAGTACGGCGGCGACGATGACGGAGCCGACGCGTAGCGTGAAGATTTCCCTGAATCATATTTCCGAACGTAGCAAGCTTTTGCTGCTGAGTCTGATGGTCGGCGTGCTCTCCGGGTGCGCCGCCTCGCTTTTGGTATGGGGCATCCATGCGCTGGGGCAACTGCTCAACCAGGGTTTCCACGGCGAGTATGCCTGGCAGAACCTGATCCTGCCGGGCATCGGTATGCTGATCTCCCTGTTGCTGGTGCGCTTCGTGGTCCGGGACAACATCGGACACGGTGTGACCAAGGTCCTGCTGGCCGTGTCCCGCAATGAATCGAAGATCAAGCCGCACAACACCTGGTCTTCGATGCTGACCTCCTGCATCACCATCGGCTTCGGTGGTTCCGTGGGAGCCGAGGCGCCGATCGTCTATACGGGGGCTGCCATCGGCTCCAACCTGGGTCGGGCTTTCGGCCTTTCCTACCGCAATATCACGCTTCTGTTGGGCTGTGGCGCGGCCGGAGCCGTGGCGGGTATCTTCAAGGCGCCGCTGGCCGGCGTGCTCTTTACGCTGGAGATCCTGCTCTTCAACGTGTCCATGAAGTCGCTGCTGCCGCTGCTGTTCTCCACCATTTCCGCAACCGTGGTCGCGTATGCCTTCCGCGGGCAGCTGCCGGTCTTCGCCTGCACGCTGACGCCGTTTTCGATGGGGAATATCCCGTTCTACATCGTGCTGGGCGTGGTAGGCGGCCTGGGCTCGCTTTATTTCATGCGGACGACGCTTTTCCTGGAGGACAAGATCGGCAAGATCCGCAGCCCCTATCTGCGCTGGGTGCTTTGTGCCCTGGCGCTGGGTCTGCTGATATTCCTTTTCCCGCCGCTCTATGGCGAGGGATATGATTCGCTGGGCGCCCTGCTCAACGTCCAGGAACTGGATCTGGAGGGGCGCAGCGTGCTGTCTTTCCTGCTGGACTGGAAATGGGGCGTTCCGCTCTGCTTTGCGCTGATCTTCTTCCTGAAGGTCCTTGCGATGACCGCGACCAACGCGGGCGGGGGAGTCGGCGGTACCTTCGGTCCGACGCTGTTCGCGGGTGCCATCCTGGGTTTCGTGATCGCCCGCTGTATCAATCTGCTGGGATTCAGCGTGCCGGAGCAGAATTTCGTGCTGGTGGGCATGGCGGCGCTGATGGCAGGTGTGATGCAGGCGCCGATGACGGCCATCTTCCTGATCGCCGAGATTTCCGGCGGCTACGAACTGTTGATTCCGCTGATCCTGACGGCGACCGTGGCATTCGGCACGGTGCGCGTTTTCGAGAAGTATTCCATTTATACCAAGCGTATTGCGCAGAGTGGCGACTTGCTGACGCACGACAACGACCAGGCCGTGCTGACGCTGATGCGCCTGGACGATCTGATCCGGGACAAATATCCGAAGGTGCAGGTCGACGCCACGTTGCGGGAGGTGGCTTCCGTGGTGGCGGATTCGGATGCCGCCGTGCTGGCGGTGATCGACCGGAAGGGGCGTTTCCAGGGAATGATCGACCTGGCCACGGCGCGCAAGCCGCTGCTGGATCCGTCCAAGTATGATTCCTGGCATGTTTACAATATCATGGAGTCGGTGCCGGAGTATATTTCGACGGGGGAGAAGATGGAGTCGGTGATGGACAAGTTCGACCGGACGGGCGCCTGGCGTCTTCCGGTGCTCGATGCTGACCGCAGGTATCTCGGGTTCGTGTCCCGTTCGCGTCTGCTCACTGCCTATCGTGCCGAGATGAAGGAAATTTCTTCGGAGGACTGAAACCTCCTCCTCCTCTTTCCCTGCACTTGCTTTTTCCTCCGCTTGTGTTTCCCATAGGCTTGCCTCATCTTTTCTCGTCATTTGTTGGCACCGACCGGCGAATAATCTTTATCTTTTGGGGAAGGTCTGGGATTTGAAATGAGACCTTCCCCATGGGCGTTGCCAATAAGCCGCTTTTCGTTATCTTTGCAAAAACAACAAAGGTATGCGCGTGGTGATTCAGCGGGTTTCGGAGGCTTCCGTGACGATTGGGGGCGTGGTCCGGTCAAAGATCGGGCAGGGCTTGCTGGTGCTGCTGGGGATCGGGCCGGACGACGGAGCGGAGGATATCGACTGGCTGGTCAGGAAGGTGGCCGGGTTACGGATTTTCAACGACGACGAAGGGGTGATGAACCGGAGTGTCGTGGAGGTCGGGGGAGAGGCGCTGGTCGTCAGCCAGTTCACGCTGATGGCTTCCACCAAGAAGGGCAACCGGCCGTCCTATATCGGCGCCGCCGGGCATGAGATTGCGGTTCCCATGTACGAGGCTTTCTGCGCGGCGCTTTCCGCCGCCATCGGCCGGCCCGTCGGGACAGGGGAGTTCGGCGCCGACATGAAGGTCGCCCTGCTGAACGACGGTCCCGTCACCATCTGCATCGATTCGAAAAACCGTATCTAGATTCCGAGCTTGCCGCGCGTAAGCGTTGTGGAGGGCGGAGCCGGAATTGGTTTTTCGAGCTACTGCACGAAAAATAATTCCGGGCCGCCCGCGAGGAAGCGGCAAGCTCGCTATTTGTCTTGGAAGAAGAGTTCGGCGGTCATGCGCTCGACGCCGCCGTCGGCGATTTCTCGGCCGCGGGTGCCTTCGGCGAAGCACCCCTGGGCTTTCTTGAACCAGGAAAGGGCCGTCCTGTAGTCTTTCTTGTATTCGTAGCACTGCGCGATCATGTAGAAGGCGGCATAGTGCTTCGGGTTGATTTCCAGCAGTTTGTTGTACTCCGAGATGCAAAGGTCCCACTGCCCGAATTTGTAGGCGGAGACGGCATAGTTCTGATGTGCGGAGACGGTGGCGGCGATGACCTTGGGATCCGGCTCGAGCATCGCGAGCGCCTTGTCAAACCACTCTTCCCAGCCGGACATGCGGCAGTCCGCGGTCAACTGGCCGATGGTCAGCGCCAGTCCGACGTCCGTGGAGTCCCGCTGCCAGGCGAGCCGGAATTCCCGTTGCGCAATGCTCAGGATGCCGGTTTTCTGGGTGCACAGGCCCAGATAATAGTGGACTGCGTATCCGTCGTCCCCGAGCTGGTTCATGCGCGTGAAATCGGCCTCGGACTCGTCGTACATCTTCTTGTTGTAGCGGGCGATGCCGCGGATCGGCAGGATGGTCAGGTTGTCCGGCTCCTCGGAGAGGAAGGCGTCCGACAGCGCGAGGACTTCGTCGTATTGCTCCCGGCCCAGCAGGATGTTGCAAAGCTTGCTGAGTACGGCGTCGTTGTGCGGCCGGCGGGCCAGCGCCCGGCGGTAGTACCATTCCGCGGAATCGCGCTGTTCCAGCTGGTTGAAAGCATCTCCGACCAGCGACACCACCTGCGTGATGGAGTCCCGCTGGAGGATGTCGCGTCCGAAACCGATGGCCGCGTCATACTGCCTGGCGCGATACAGGAGGTTCATCAGGCGGAGCTTGTACAGCAGTTTGTCCGGCTGCATGTCTGCGAGCAGACTGTACTGCGACAGGGCTTCGGCGGAATTCCCGCTCTGGTAATGGCAGTCCGCCAGCTCCTCCAGCAGCTCCGCCCGGGTGCCCTGAGCGGCCATCATCTGCGTTAGCGTCGCGATGGCCTCGTCGTATTTCCACAGCTGCTTGAGCTCCCGCACCGCCGTGAGGTCCTGTGCCGCCAGCGAAGAAAGCGACAGGAATAAAACGATGAGGGAGACTCTGCAGCGCATGGTTGGTATGGTTTATTGTTTTTTGGAGGTGATCAGGATGACGCCGTTCTTGGCTTCTTCGCCATATTTGTCAATGGCTTTCTGGTCCTTGAGGATTTCCATCGAGGCGATGGTAGCGGGATCGATGTCGCTGATATTTCCGGTATATTTCACGCCGTCAAGGTAGATGAGCGGATTGGAAAGACCGCCTTCTGCATCCCGGATGATGATATTGCCTTTCACCGAGAAGGTGTTGATCGTTTCAGCCTCTCCGTTCAGCTTGAAAATGACCGGGAAGGAGAAAATGACGTCGACGGCTTTTCCGTTCTGGATACCGGGCTCCCATTTCGGGGAAGCCGAGATGACGCGGACCGCTTCGGCATCCAGCGCCTCGTTGACGCTGCGCAGCACCTTGGCGTCGCGGACTTCGCCATCGGCGCAAACCTTGAACTGCACCATGACGCGCCCTTCGATGCCGTCAGCCTTGGCGGACTCGGGGTATTTGATGTTCTGGGCGACCCATTTGGCGAATTCATTGGCATCTCCGCCGTTGAAGGTGGGTTTGCGTTCGACCTGGCCGAAGGGTACGGTTTCCCCGGCAGGCGGGTTCTGATTGATGGTAACAGGCTCGTTGACAGGCGCTTCCGCAAGGGTCGCGTTGTCGGAAGAGACGATCCGGGCGCGGGCGGGGTTGCAGACGAACATCGTCGCGGCGAGGATGGGAAGGACGGCGGCGTACGCGAAGCGGACGCGCGCAGGGGTTTGTTTCTTGTGCATCATGGTGATTCTTTGTTTTAGCTTGGCGTGGTTGAAGCCGTTGGCCAGGGAGAATCGCTGCTCTCCCACGGCTTTCCTAACCAACAATAATTGATATGAGGTTGCATCGATGCCTTTCCGGATGAGGCCTTCGTCGGCCTCGTATTCGTGCAGGAGCTTGAGCTCCGCGCGGGCGATCCACACCAGCGGGTTGAACCAGTGCACGGCGCAAACGGCGGTCATCAGCAGGATGTCCAGCGAATGACGGTTCTGCACGTGCTGCAGCTCGTGCCCGAGGATGGCGGGATATTTATCATAGTCGTCGCGGCTCATTACGACGTTCCGACCCCAGCTGAAGGAGGGCACGTCGCGGTCCACCAGCGTCAGGCGGCAGCCGTCACAGGGCGTCTGGATGCCGCTGCGTATGATTCTGCGCGTCCGCGCGACCGAGACCAGGCTGAGTGCCAGGATCGCGGCTACGCCGGCGGCATAGAGGACCGCAATCCAGGGGAAGGGTGCTGCGGAAGCACCGGCGGCTTCGCCGACCATTTCCAGCTCCCCCACCTGTACGGAAACTGTCTCCGGCAGGAGGACGGTGCGCAGGCGCAGCAGCGGCAGCAGGTGGCAGGCCACCGTCCCGACCAGCAGCGTAATGCGGTTGAAGCGGAACAGCGAGGTGCGCCGCATCACCAGCAGGTAAAAAGCGTAGAAGATGGCCAGATACAGACTGGCGCGCGCGATATAGAGTAAGGTGGCTGTCATTTCTTCTTGTTTTCAATGGTTGCAATCAGGGCCTTCAGCTCTTCGATATCCATCTTGTCGTCCTCGACGAACTGGGACACGAGCAGGGAGTAGGAATTGTCATAATAGCGCTCGACCAGGTCGCCGACCGTCGAGCCGCGGTACTCCTTTTCCGTGACGGCGGGGGAGTAACAGAAACTGTTCGCCATGGGTTTGCGCGTCAGGAATCCCTTGTCTTCCAGGAACTTGACTTGCGTAGCCACGGTGTTGTATGAAGGTTTGGGGTCGGGGATCCGGGCCACGATATCCCGGATGAACAGATCGCCGTTCTGCCAGACGATCTGCATGATTTCTTCTTCCTTGGTGGTTAATCTCTGTCGCATATTCACAGTGTTTCCACTGCAAATATACAAACAAAAATCAAAACTCCTAATCTTTTTCGGAGTTTTCCTATATAATTTCGGAAAACCAAGCTCCACTCCGGCTGATGCGGGGTTTTCCCCATTAGAAAATAATTGTGTATCTTTGCAGACTTTGAAGAAGAAGATGAAAGTCCTGTTTGTCTGCAATAATGCATATCACCCTGGAAACGGTCAGAGCGTTGCCGTCAGGAAAATGATCGTCGCGCTCCGCGAACACGGCGTGGACGCCCGTTTGATGGCGATTGCCAACTCGAACCCGGATGGCCCGCAGCCCGATTTTCCGCTGGAGCACTGGAAATACCCCGTGTTCGAACCGCTTCTCTATAAAAACGGCTTTGCTTTTGCCAAGATTGACAAGAAGGTCATCAGGAAAGCCGTGGAATGGGCGGACGTCGTTCACATCCAGGAAGGCATGCCGCTGGAGGGGCCGGTCCTGAGGATGGCCCGAAAGATGGACAAGGCCATCACCTCGACCTACCACATCTTCGCCCAAAACTTCACGGCGAGTCTCGGGTTTTCCAAGAAGAGCATCATGAATCCACCGCTGACGTTTCTGTGGCGGCGTTTTGTGTATGACTACTGCTCCGATGTCCAGTGCCCGACGCCCGTCGTCCGCGACGTCCTGCAGAAAGAAGGCTTCAAGTCACGCCTGCACGTAATTTCCAACGGCATCGACATTCCGGCCGAGCCGGTCAAGGTAAACCCGGTATTGCCGGAAGGGACGATCGACCTGCTGTGCATCGGCCGCCTGGCCAAAGAAAAATCGCAGAACACGCTCCTGCAGGCCATGCGCTACAGCCGCTACGCCGACCGCATCCGCCTGAACTTTGCCGGAAACGGTCCCAAGGCCAAGTACTATAAGAAAATGGCCGAAGACCTGTACAAGGAGGGCGTCCTGAAGATTCCCGCCTCATTTGGCTTCTACACACATGACGAGCTCCGCGAAATGGCCCGCAAATCCTACCTCTATATCCACTGCGCCTGGGTGGAGGTCGAGGGGCTTTCCTGCCTCGAAGCCATACAGCAGGGCGTCGTGCCCGTGATTGCGCAAGGCGAGTTGATTGGCACGCCGGTCTTCGCGCTCTGCCCGGAGAGCCTGTATCCCGTCTACGACAGCAAAGCGCTGGCGGAGCGGATCGACTGGTGGATCGAGCACCCGGAGAAGCGCAACGAGATGGCGCCGCGTTACGCTGATTCCGCCAGGAAATACGATATCAACAAGTCCGCAGAGGCATTGATCTCCATGTTCAAGCTGGCGCTTGAACCGAATGCATGATGAAGCGATTCCTCCTCCTGTTGACGCTCGCGTCCGGTCTCTGCGCATGCAGCACCGCGGCGCGTTTCTACCGGGGCGAGGAAAGCAGCGAAATCGAGGCGATGCCCGCGTACGGAGGCACCATCGAAGCGGTGTACTATCCCAGCAGCGAAAAGCATATCACGCAGCGGCGCATGGTCGTCTACCTGCCGAAGGGTTATGACAAGGACACGCTCCGGCGCTATCCCGTGCTCTACCTCATCCACGGCGCGCGCGGCAACGAAAAGACCTGGATCGACAGCGCGGACGTTTTTCGCCGCCTGGATTCCCTGCGGACCGAAGGACTGGCGAAAGACTTCATCCTGGTCATGCCCAACATGAACCGCTACACCAGCGACAGGGATTACGCCAACAGCCGCTGCCTGCGCGCCCTGCCGGCCTTCTGGACGGTGGACGGAGAAGTGGAACGCTATTTCATCGACGACGTGGTACGCTTCACGCAGCAGCGCTACCGCACCATAGAAAGGAGGTACGCCCGTGCCATCGCGGGCATGTCCAACGGCGGCCTCCAGGCGATCTACCTGTCGGCCGATTACCCGCGCGCCTTTGACTACGTCGGGCTGTTCTCGCCCTATGCGAAGGCGATGGCCGGCAAATTCCACCGCGACGTGTACTCCGGACTGCGCTGGAAGCAGAAAGAGCAGTTCTCCGATCCGCCCAAACTCTATGTCATCTATACGGCGGAGCAAGATTTCTTCTACCATCACATGATGGCGCTTGAGAAGCGCATGATCAGGAACGGCTTCCCGCACCAGTTCGTCGTGAACCCGGGCGGCCACGAATGGTACAACTGGATAGCCAACTTCGAAGACTTCGTCCAGCGCATTTTCTGATAACTGATAACTGACTATGAAAGTACTTTTTGTCTGCAACAACGCATACAATCAGGGAAACGGTCTGAGCGTTTCCATCCACAATACGATACGCAAGCTTCGGGAACACGGCGTGAACGCCCGCCTGATGGCGATTGCCAATCCGGATCCCCAGGGCCCGCAACCCGATTTCCCGTTGGGCCACTGGAAGTTCCCCCTTTTCGAACCCATCATCTACGCCAACGGCTTCGCCTACGCTGAGATCGACCGGGAGAAGATTGCGGAAGCCCTTGCCTGGGCGGATATCGTCCATATCCAGGAGGCCATGCCGCTGGAGAACGTGGTGGTGAAGATGGCCCGGAAGATGGGCAAGACGCTCACCGCGACCTTTCACCTGTATCCCCACAACGTCTCGGCGAACCTTGGCCTGCCCAAGCACAATTTCGTCAACTGGCCGCTGCTGCACAACTGGCGACGCTTGGTCTTCAATCACTGCCGGGACATCCAGTGCCCGACAGCGGTTGTCCGCGATTATTTGCTGAAACAGGGCTTCAAGGCCCGCCTGCACGTGATTTCCAACGGCACCGATATTCCGGCGGAGCCGGTGAAAGCAACATACATTTCTGTCGACGGGACGGTGGATATCCTGTGCATCGGCCGCCTGTCCAAGGAGAAATCGCAGGATACGCTGCTCAAGGCGATGCGCCACAGCCGCCATGCGGACAAGATTCATCTGATCTTTGCCGGAAACGGCCCGAAGACCAGCTACTACAAGAAAATGGCAGATCGCCTGTACCGGGAAGGCGTACTGAAAAATCCCGCCTCGTTCGGCTTCTACTCACACGCTGAACTCCAGGCGATGGCCCGCCAATCTTATCTCTACATCCACTGTGCCTGGGTGGAAGTCGAAGGCCTTTCCTGCCTGGAAGCGCTGCGGGAGGGCACCGTGCCCGTAATTACGCAGGGTGACCTGATCGGCACCTCCGTCTTCGCCCTCTGCCCGGAAAGTCTCTATCCCGCCCGCGACAGCCGCGCCCTGGCGGAGCGGATCGACTGGTGGATCGAGCACCCCGAGGAGCGCAACGAAATGGCGCAGCGCTATGCGGATTCCGCCCGCAACTACGACAATGACAAGACCATCGAGGCCTTGATCGCGATGTTCCGGCAGGCGCTCGGGCAGTAAGCTATTTCAGTAATCTGAGCGAGATGCGGCCGCGGTCGAGATCAACGGCGGTAACGGCCACGCGCACCTGCTGGTGGAGTTTGACCACCTTGGTGGGATCGGTACCGCGGGGCCCCATCTGCGAAACGTGCACCAGGCCGTCGTCATGGATACCGATGTCCACGAAAGCGCCGAAATTGGTGATATTCGTGACGATGCCCGGCAACTCCATGCCGACTTTCAGGTCCTCGATGCCGTGGATGTCCTCGGCGAAGGAGAATTCGGCCGCCTGCTCGCGCGGGTCGAGTCCCGGTTTCGCCAGTTCCTTCAGGATGTCGTTCACGGTCGGAAGGCCGGCCGTCGGCGTCACGAAATCCTGCGCCTGGATCTTCGCGCAGAGCTCCGCATTGCCCACCAGTTCTTTTGTACTGACGCCCAGCGAACGGGCCATCTTGTCCACGATGCCGTAGGACTCGGGATGCACGGCTGAATTGTCCAGCGGATTCTCCGCCCCGCGGATGCGCAGGAAGCCCGCGCACTGCTCGTAGGCCTTCGGTCCCAGGCGGGGGACCTTGAGCAGCTCGGCACGGCTGCTGAAGCCGCCCTGCTGCGTGCGGAAGGCGATGATGTTCTCCGCCAGGGCGGGTCCGATGCCGGCCACATAGGCCAGCAGGTAGGGGGAAGCGGTGTTCAGGTTCACGCCCACGGCGTTCACGCAGCTCTCCACCGTGTTGTCCAACTGCTCTTTGAGCAAGGCCTGGTCCACGTCGTGCTGGTACTGCCCGATGCCAAGGTTCTTGGGGTCGATCTTGACGAGCTCCGCAAGCGGATCCATCAGGCGGCGGCCGATCGATACGGCGCCGCGCACGGTCACATCCTCGTCGGGAAACTCCTGGCGCGCAATCTCGGAGGCGCTGTAGATGGAGGCACCGTCTTCGCTGACGGTCCACACCCGGCAGCCGTCGGGCAGCTGGATGCGGCGCATGAAGTCTTCTGTCTCGCGGGAAGCGGTGCCGTTGCCGATGGCGACGGCCTGGATGCCGTAGCGGTTCAGCATGTCCTGTACGGCCATGATGGCCTTGACTTTCTCGTTCTGCGGGGGATGCGGGTAGATGATGGTATGGTACAGCAGTTTGCCCTGTTCGTCCAGGCAGGCGATCTTGCAGCCGTTGCGGAAGCCGGGGTCGATGGCCATGGTGCGCTTCTGCCCGACCGGGGCGGAGAGCAGCAGCTGGCGCAGGTTCTCCCCGAACACGCGGATGCTCTCCCGGTCGGCCTTCTCTTTGGCCTCGCGCAGCACTTCTCCGCTGATGGACGGCTCCAGCAGGCGCTTGTATGCGTCCGCGACGGCCTCCTTGACCTGTCCGGCGGCCGCACCGGCGGGGTAGCCGTGCTCCTGGCAGAAATCATAGTAGATCTTGGCACCGCATTTCTCGGGATCCGCGTCGATGCTGACATTCAGGAAGCCCTCGTTCTGCGCACGCAGGATGGCAAGCAGATTATGCGAAGGGATGCGTTCCAGCGGCATCTTGAAATCGAAATAGCTCCGGTATTTCGCGGCTTCGGCGCTGTCCCGGCCTGCCTTCGTGACCGTTGCCACCACCCGGCGGTGCCGGAAAATGGCGCGCAGGTTTTCGCGGATCAGGGCCGTTTCGCTCAGGCGCTCCGCCACGATGTCGCGTGCTCCGGCCAGGGCCGCCTCCACGTCCGGCACCTTGTCACCCACGAACTTGCGTGCGTCGGCCTCCGGATTGTGCGTCCTGCCGTTCCAGAGCAGGTCTGCCAGCGGCTCCAGGCCCAGTTCGCGGGCTGCGGTGGCACGGGTGCGGCGTTTCGGACGCCAGGGGAGGTAAAGGTCCTCCAGCTCCGTGGCATTCACGCACTGTTCGATCTTCTCCCGCAGCTCGTCCGTGAGCGCGCCCGCCTCGCCGATGACCTTGAGAATGGTCTCCTTGCGCTTGTCCATTTCGAAGAAAACGTCCACCCAGTGGCGCACCTCCGCCACTTCGGCATCGTCCATGCCGCCGGTCTTCTCTTTGCGGTAGCGGCTGATGAAGGGAATGGTGTCGCCGTCCGCGAAGAGTTCGGCGCAATTCTCGACCTGCCAGTCCTTCAAGTCCAGGAGGCCGGCGATGTGCTGGATATAGAGTTCTTTCATTGTGCGGGTCGGAGTTTGCGGAAGCGCAGGCCCAGCACGCCCCAGAAGGCTTCACCGAAGATGCCGCTGGACATCTTCGACGTCCCTTCCGTGCGGTTGATGAAGATGACGGGCACTTCCTTGATCTGGAAGCCGAGCTTCCTGGCGGTGTATTTCATCTCGATCTGGAAGCCGTAGCCTTTCATCTTCACGGCATCCAGGTCGATGGTCTCCAGGACTTTGCGGGAATAGCAGACGAATCCGGCCGTGCTGTCATAGATCTTGAATCCCAACGCCACGCGCACGTACATCGAAGCGCAGTAGGACATCATGATGCGTCCCAGCGGCCAGTTGACGACGTTGATGCCGTCGCAATAGCGCGAGCCGATCGACAGGTCGGCGCCGTCCTGCGTGCAGGCAGCCAGCAGGCGGGGGAGATCCTTCGGGTTATGGGAGAAATCGGCATCCATCTCGAAAACATAATCGTAGTCGCGCTCCAGAGCCCATTTGAAGCCGGTCACGTAGGCCGTGCCGAGGCCCAGCTTGCCGCTGCGCTCCACCAGGTGCAGGCGCTCCGGATAGACCGCCTGGAGGCTCTTGACCACGCCGGCCGTCCCGTCGGGGGAGCCGTCGTCGATCACCAGAATCTGGTAGTCGCCCTCGAGAGCGAGCACCGCCTGGATGATCTTGGAGATGTTCTCGATTTCGTTGTATGTCGGGATGATGACGAGTTTCTTTTCCATATTTCACAAATATAGTGAAAAATGGAAAGAAATGGGATTACTTGTCCCGGAAAATCTGCCAGTCCGGGTAGTGGTAGGTCAGGACGCCGGTCAGGATGATGGTGATGACGGCCACGGCGACCCAGAGCGGCCACAGCCGGCGAATGGTCTCGTTTTTGCGCCAGCGCAGGGCCCAGTAGACGGACAGGATGACGGAGGCGGTGTAGATGACGATGTCCAGCGGCAGGATCTCGTGCCGCACGAAGATCCAGTACGAATAGAAAACGGCCACGACCACGGGCATGACCGCCAGACCGGCCAGGATGGGCGCGCCGAATTCCTTGATGTCGCGGCGGCTGATCACGAGGTAGATCGCGAATAGCAGCATGGGGTAGAAGTTCATCTTCATGTGCGCCATGACGCTCTCCGTGACCGGGAAAATGTAGCCCCAGAAATGGTTGAAGAAGGGGAGATGGTGCACGAAATGCATGCTGGTGCCGAAGATGACCAGCAGGATGGTCGCGATGATGGCTTCTTTACGGGACATGGCGTTTCTTTTTGTCATGCAAAGATACCTCGTTCTACATGCAACCGAGTTGCAATTTCAAAAAAAGTTCCTATATTTGCAGTCCCGTTTGGAGAGATGCTCGAGTGGCTGAAGAGGCACGTCTGGAAAGCGTGTGACCGTCCAAAGCGGTTCCAGGGTTCGAATCCCTAAGCGTGTGACCGTCCAAAGCGGTTCCAGGGTTCGAATCCCTGTCTCTCCGCAAAAAGCCCTGCAGGATTGCTGCAGGGCTTTTTCGTGTGTGTATGTGCCTGTCGGCTAGTCGACGACGGCGCGGGCCATGGCGTCTTTGTAGTATTTCTGGTCCACGAAGACGTCCTGTTTGTACGGATTGATGTGGCGCTTCCTGGAGATGCAGATGATCCAGCACAGGGCCGCGCAGTTGGTGATGAGCGCGAGGGCGCTGATCACGACCATCATCGTGGGATTGGCCGCCACGACGGACGGGTCCACGGTGGTGCCCACGACAGCAGCTTCACCGCCGGCAGCAGCGTAAAGCTGCTCGATGGTGGCGGTGCCGTTCGGATAGAGGACGGGCAGGGTAGCCCAGGAGAACCACTGACGGCCGTCCTTGAAGGTCTCCTGGAAGAGCGGGAACACCTGTGCGAACATGCACCAGATCGCCAGGGTGTTGGCGCGGTTCTGGATCCAGCCGCCGCGGTTCCAGCAGAGGGCCGCGATGGTCGGGGCGAGCAGCAGGGCGACGCCGCAGTACCAGGAGTGCGTGGGCAGGCAGTTGTAGGTGTAAGCGAAGTTCCAGATGTCATAGACCAGGATGTACACCCAGGTCATGTCGGCCCAGATCATATCCTTCTTGTCCTTGGACGGATAGACGTTCCACCAGGCAGTCATGCAGAAGATGTTCAGCAGACCGGCCACGCCGTTCATCACGTTGTGCCAGCCGCCGTACTGCCAGACGCCTTCAGAGGTAAGCCACCACTTGTTCCATCCCATGGCGGCGCTCTCGAAGTCGGAAGCGCAGGCGATCAGGATGTTGATGGCCACGATGATGAAGGGGAAGGGCTTGAACCAGTGTTTGGCGCCGATGCCCCATTTGTACTTGATCATCATGAAGCCGATGCACCCGGCCGTGGCGGCGTACAGTTTGGCATAGTGGAACCATCCCTGCATGTAGACGTGGGTCTGGTTCTGCAGCGCCCACTGGGCCCCGCTCTTGACGCCGAACAGGATGGCGAGGAAATAGACGGTGAGGGCCAGCGGGATGACCAGGAAGGTGACGATACCGCCGAACTTGGTGCGGCGGGCGAATTCATTGAACAGGATGAGTCCCGCCAGGACGACGAGAAGCATCAGCCATTGCGAGAGGGCATGCGCCCCATAGACTTGAAAAAACATAGGATAAGGTTATTAGTAGGATAAAACATGTTTTTCTTTGATCAGGGCCATGACGGCCCAGAGGGCGGTGATGACCAGGGACATGGGCACGCCGACCGTGAGCATCTCCCGGAGCATCACCGCACCGCCGCCCTCGACCCCGAGGGCGGTGAAGAATGGGAAGCGCCAGGTGAGTTCGCCGTTGATGACGTGGTCCACGATGAGCATGACGCTGCCGCCCCAGAGCATGAGCTCCAGGGAAGCCAGGTTGCGGCCGATGAAGCCGTCTTTCCGGCCCCGCTTGCGCAGGACGCTGGTGGCGATAGCCTGAACCAGGGGAACAACAAAACAAGCCATGATTCTAAACTTCTATTTCTTTGATTTCTACTTCGTTACCTTTCAATAAATACGTCCTGTCGCTCTGGCAGTTCGGACAGGTTTTCCCATATTGCACGGTCGGATATTCGCATTGGCAGCTCTCGCAGTAGCTGACGGCCGGGAGCAGGTTCACCTTGAGCTCGCAGCCCCGCAGCATCTCCTCTTTGTCGGCCGCCCAGCGCCAGCAGTCCGTCAGGTACTCCGGCACCACCGTCGACACCTCCCCGATATTCATCACCACCGCCGACACCTTCTGCACGCCGTTCGCCTCAGCCGCCTCCTTGACGTCCTTGATAATATAAAACACTATACCCAGTTCGTGCATAATCATTTAAAGAATAAGATGGTATGTCCCCAAAACCGTAGCCGCCCGCGGCTTCATGAGCGGGAGGGGCCCAACCGCAAGGTTGGGAGGGATAGGACCGAAGGTCCGTAGTTTTGGGGGCATACCATCTTATTTCTTTTTGAACAGTATTTTACCGGTACGTTTGATCATGTAGGGGAGGATGCCGCTGAACTTGTCCTCGGACGTGCGCATGACACTGGCCTCGGGATGCTCGCGGTACAGGTGGATGGCGTCGAAACCACACTTGGTGGTGCAGATGCCGCAGCCGATGCAGCGGTTCTCGTCCACGACGGAAGCGCCGCAACTCAGGCAGCGCGCCGTCTCCTTGCGCACCTGTTCCTCCGTCAGCGTGCGTGCATACTCCTGGAACGGCTGCTTGTCTTCGTAGGTACCCGGATCCTGGCGGGAGCCGTTGTCATAGGACTCGACCCGGATATCCTGCTTGTCCAACTCGATGAAATCGCGGCGGTTGCGCCCGATGGTCATGTGGCCGTGCTGCACGAAACGGTGCAGGGACTCGGCGGCTTCCTTGCCGGCCGCGATGGCGTCGATGGCGAATTTCGGACCGGTGAAGACATCGCCGCCCACGAAGATGTCCGGTTCCGCGGTCTGGTAGGTGAGCTTGTCCGCCACCGGGTACACGCCGCGGAAGAACTCCACCTTCGTGTCTTTGAGCAGGTCCTTCAGGACGACGGTCTGGCCGATGGCGAAGATCACCAGGTCGGCCTCGAGCGTAATGAGCTCGTTCTCGTCATATTCCGGCGCGAATTTGTGTTCGGCGTTGAAAACGGACGTGCACTTCTTGAAGACGATGCCGCTGACCTTGTCCGTGCCCAGCACTTCCTTCGGGCCCCAGCCCGGATTCAGCACGACGCCGTCCCCGCGGGCCTCGCGCCGCTCCTCCGGCGAAGCGGGCATGATATCTTCGGTCTCGAGCGAGAGCATCGTGACGGATGAGGCACCGCTGCGTTTCGCCACGCGGGCTGCGTCGATGGCCACGTTGCCGCCGCCGACCACCACCACCTTGCCGCTGAGCTTGCGGTCGCCGCAATTGGCCTCATGCAGGAAATCGATGGCCGTGGTCGTGCCGGGAAGCGTTTCGCCCGGAATGCCGGGCAATTTCCCGCCCTGGCAGCCGATGGCCACATAGAAACCCTGATATCCTTCTTCCCGCAGGCCGGCGATGGTTACGTCCTTGCCGACTTCCACGCCCGTGCGGATGTCCACGCCGATTTCTCGCATGATGTCGATCTCCGCCTTCAGGACGTCCTTGCCGAGCTTGTAGGATGGAATGCCGTAGCGCAGCATGCCGCCCGGCGCCTCGTTCTTCTCGAAGACGGTGGGCTTGTAGCCCATGGTGGCGAGGTAATAGGCGCAGCTCAGGCCGGCCGGGCCGCCGCCGATGACGGCGATCTTCTGCGGCCAGCGCTCCTCCACGTTGGAACAGATGTTCACTTCCGGAACGAAGCGGGTGTCCGCGTTCAGATCCTGCTCCGCGATGAATTTCTTGACGGCGTCGATCGCGATGGGCTGGTCGATGGTGCCGCGCGTGCAGGCGTCCTCGCAGCGGCGGTTGCAGATACGGCCGCAGACGGCGGGGAAGGGGTTTTCCCGCTTGATGAGCTCCAGCGCCTCGGTGTATTTGCCTTCGGCGGCCTTCTTCAGGTAGCCCTGGACGGCGATGTGCGCAGGGCAGGCCGTCTTGCAGGGGGCCGTACCGGTGGGGTAGCAGTTGATGCGGTTGCGGTCGCGGTAGTCTTCATTCCATTTTTCCGGGCCCCATTTGGCGGCGTCCGGAAGCTCCTGCTTGGGATAGGTCTGCGGACCGTGCTTGGTGCAGAGTTTCTGGCCCAGTTTCACGGCGCCGGCCGGGCAGTATTCCACGCAGCGGCCGCAGGCGACGCAGTTCTTCGGGTCTACCTTCGCGACATAGGCGCTGCGGGACAAGTTGGGGGTATTGAATAGCTGCGATGTGCGCAATGCATTGCAAATCTTGACGTTGCAGTTGCAGATCGCGAAGATCTTTCCTTCGCCGTCGATGTTGGTAACCTGGTGTACGAAGCCGTGGTCCTCGGCCTTCCGGAGAATGGCCATGGCCTCGTCGTAGGTGATATCGTGACCGCGGCCCGTCTCACGGAGATAATCGGCCATGTCGCCCACGCCGATGCACCAGTCGCGGTAATCGTCGGCGCAGCCTTCGTCCAGTTTCTTGCGGCCGTAGCGGCAGGAGCAGATGCCTACGCCGATGTGGCCTTCGTATTTCTTCAGCCAATAGGAAATGTGCTCGATGTCAACGGACTGGTTCTCCATGGAAATGGCCTTTTCCACCGGAATCACGTGCATGCCGATGCCGGAGCCGCCCATCGGGACCATGGGGGTGATCTTCTCCAGCGGCAGGAAGGTCATGCGCTCGAAGAACATCGCCAGCTCGGGATGCCGGTCCATGAGCTCCGTGTTCATGTTGGTGTATTCGGCGCTGCCTGGCACGAACATGGGGACCCAGTAGATGCGGTCCTTGCGTTCGTAGGTGGTACCCGGAACCGGTCCGTCCTTCGTGTATTTGTCGCCGTAATCGTATTCCAGCATGCCGAAATAGGCAAGTTTGTCCAGCAGCTCGTCAAAGCTCGCGTCGTCCGGAGTATAGTGCTTCCCGGCATTCATCTCATGCAGCAGGGCGTAGGGGTGGTGCTTGCGGACCTTGAAGAAGTTGCCGGGCAGCATGTCCAGCAGCAGATCCAGCGAGGCTTCGCGGGTTGCGGCATCCATTTCGTCTTCGAAGATGCACGCCAGGCCCCAGTACTCCGGGGCATTGGAGTCCATCTTGATCTTGCCCGGGACGCGGTCCGTCACATGGCGGACGAATTTTAGAAGTTTGGGATTCGGATTCTTGTCCCCCTTGTGCTTGGGAACGAATTTGGTGGATATCTGGGGCATAGGTTATCGGTTTTGCGTGTTTTTCCAGGAAAGGACTTCGCCGTACAGCCAGTCCGCGAAGGCTTCGACACCCTCTCCGGTCTTGGCGCAGAGCGGGAAGATGCGCGCCTTGGGATTGCGCCGGAGGATGTGTTCCCGGCACTTCTCCAGGTCGAAATCAAAGTAAGGAAGCACGTCGATCTTGTTGATGACGACGGTGTCGCAGACGGAGAACATCAGCGGATATTTCAGCGCTTTGTCATCGCCTTCCGGTACGCTGAGTATCATCGCGTTGCGCACTGCGCCGGTGTCGAATTCGGCCGGACAGACGAGGTTGCCCACGTTCTCCAGGACCACCAGGTCCAGTTCCGGCAGGTCCACGCCCGCCAGCCCCTGGCGGGTCATCTCCGCGTCCAGGTGGCACATGCCGCCCGTGTGGAGCTGGATCGACGGAATACCGGTGGCTTCCTTGATCTTGACAGCGTCGACGTCACTGTCGATGTCGGCTTCCATCACGGCGATGCGGAGCCGGTCCTTGAGCAGGCTGAGCGTGCGGATCAGGGTGGTGGTCTTGCCGCTGCCGGGGGAAGACATGAGATTCAGGAGATAGACGCCCCGGGCCTTCAGTTCACGGCGCAGTGCGTCGGCGTCCGCGTTGTTGTCCGCAAAGACGCTTTTCTTGATTTCGATGATCTTGACAGGATTCATTATGTGGTTGTTCTCTGCGAAGATACACATATTCTACGATTTATCCTATTATTCCTATATTTGTATCATGAAACATTTGCAACTTCTCCTCTGCGCCGCGCTGGCAGTGCTCAGCGCCTGCGCGCCGTCCGACACTATGGTCGTCCGCACGAAGTCCGGCCTGGTCCGGGGCATCGAGCAAGAAGGCACCCTCGCCTTCATGGGCATTCCCTACGCCAAAGTGGAGCGCTTCATGCCGCCTCTTCCCGTGGACAAATGGGACACGGTGATGGTCTGCGACCATTTCGGTCCGCAGGTGATGCAGGGGAACGGCCGGCGCGAAGTGCCGGAGAGCGTGATGTCCGAGAAGAATTCCTGCGTTCTGAACGTCTGGACCACGGACCTGAAGGCTTCCAAGCCCGTGATGCTGTGGATCCACGGCGGCGGCTTCGATTCCGGCTCGGCCGCCGGCAATCCGGGCATGGGCCTGGCGAAGCAGGACGTGGTCGTGGTGAGCCTGAATCACCGGCTCAACATCCTGGGCTTCCTGGACCTGTCCACGTACGGTGAAAAATATAAACATTCCGGCATGGTGGGCATGCTCGACATCGTGCAGGCCCTGGAGTGGATACGCGACAACATCAAGGCCTTCGGCGGCGACCCGTCGAACGTGACCATCTTCGGTGAGTCCGGAGGTGGCGGTAAGGTCGGCACCCTGATGTGCATGCCGGCCGCGAAGGGGCTTTTCCATAAGGCCATCATCATGAGCGGTACCATCCTGAATGTCAATACGAAAGCCATGACCGAAGAGCTCGGCCGCGCCGTAGTGGAACAGCTGGGCATCGGCCCGGACGAGCTCGACAAGCTCGCGGACGTGCCGTACGGCGAACTGGTCGCCGCCGGCCAGCGCGCCATGGCCGCCAGCATCGGCACCCGCTCGCCGGGCACGCCGATGATGTGGGGCTTCGGTCCCGCTCCGGACGGTGAAGTGCTGCTCCAGCAGCCGTTCCAGCCGGATTTCGCGGAGATTTCGTCTGATGTCCCCTTGATGATCGGCACCACCTTCAACGAGCTGCAGCGCCGCGTGTACGGCACGCCGATGACGCTGGAGGAGGCGAAGGCGCAGCTGAAGACGACCTTCGGGAATCGTGTGGACGAGTATGTTGCCGCTTTCGCGGAAGCGTGGCCCGACTACACGCCGCAGGACCTGTTGTCCATCGACATGATGTTCCGGCCGAAGACGCTCATCACCGCGGACGCGGTGGCGACGACGCGCAAGGCGCCCCTGTGGATGTACATGTTCACCTGGAAGTCGCCCGCGGATCAGGGCTCCGTGCACGGCTATGAGCTGAATTTCTGCTTCAACACGCCGAACCTGCACGGCCGGGTGCTGCCCGAACCGTCCGAGGCGGACTGGACGCTGGCGCAGAACATGAGCCGCAGCTGGGCGAATTTCGCCATCACGGGCGATCCGAACGTGGAAGGCTTGCCGGCCTGGCAACCCTATACGCCGCAGAACGGCGAATGCTTCATCTTTGATTACGAATGCAGCGTGCGCCGCAATTTCGACCGGCCGCTGCAGGAGATCCTGAACGAATGTTGCTTCAAGCAGCTGGACGCATTCAAAGCCCGCTAAAAGGCGGTTTTACTGCCTGTTGATGACGTCGAGCCGCCAGGTGATTCCGATGTCGAAATTGTCGATGCCGATGCTGCTGCTCTTGAAATAGACGGCGTGCAGGCGGAGTCGGTCGCGGTTGGGGAGGGGGAAGAACTCGATGCCGCAGCCGGCGTAGATGTTGCGCGTGCCGGGCGCCACGGCCACGTCGAGCGGCCGGCCCTGGGCGTCCACGTTGGCGATGTCGTTGCTCTCGTAGCCGCCCTTGGCGCAGAGATTGAACTTCCCGACGGTCCAGATGATTTTGGAAATGACGGTATAGTCGGAGAAGAAATTCTTCTGGCCGAAGCCGGCGCGGTTCATCCATTCCACGTCGATGGCCAGGTTGCCGAAAACGAAGCGGTTGCCGAGAGCGATGTAGTTGATGAAACGGTTGTACTCATCCTGCACGAAGTTGACGCTCCAGATGGTGTTCCACCAGGGGGCGAAGGAGCCGAACCATGCCAGGTTGTAGGCATACAGGTTCTGGAAGCCCAGCGAAAGGGGAGAGTTGCAGAACTGGAAGGCAAGCACCTCTCCCGGCAGGAACTCGTACTCGGCATTGACGCCGAAGGCGAAACCCTGGTAGAGGTTGTTGCAGAAGTTGCTGTAGTAATAAACGTCTATCGGAACGGCGTCGAATTCGTAGCCGCCGATGAAGAGGGCGTTCTTGCCCGCGGTCAGCGCGAGCTTGGGTGTCGCCTGCCAGCGGAGATACAGGAAGTCGGTGGCGTTGAACATGTTGCGCGGGTCAAAGACGGCCTTGTTGAGGCGTTGCCGGATGCGGAAGTCCAGCTTGTCGGTGAGCGAGCCGCGTATATTGAGATTGAAATGGTCGCCGGTGAACTGGTTCTTGTACTGTCCCTCGTTCCATTCCTGGTGGAAAGAGGCGCGGGTGTCGAAATACAGCTGGGTGATTTTCGGCTGCGCCGTGGTGCTGAGGCTGAGCAGCAGCGCTGCAATTACGGCAACACCCCGGAATCTATTGGTAAAGTTTCCAATCATCGTCTTTCGTTTTTTGCGCCGCGAAATTAGCAAAATTATCCGTAAATTTGGCAAGAAATGCTGCTGCCATGAACCGTTTTCCGCTCCTCCTGTGCCTGCTGCTGCCGCTGGCTGCCTGTACTTCCCCGTCCCTGACGCTTCATTATGACCGCCCTGCGGAAAGCCTCGACGAGGCACTCCCGCTGGGCAACGGCCGCCTCGGCGCGCTGATCTACGGCGGGACGGACGAGGAACGAATCTCCCTGAACGACATTACCCTGTGGACCGGAGAACCGGACCGCGGCGCGCAGCATCCCGACCTGCAGGACGGGACCGGCGCAAAGGCTGCGGAGACGGTTCCGCTGATCCGTGAGGCGCTGGCGCGGGACGATTATCGGGCGGCGGAGCGCCTGCAGCGGCAGGTACAGGGCCATTTCAGTGAATCTTATATGCCGCTCGGCACGCTCTGGATCCGCCATCTGGAGGGGGGCGAAGTCAGCGGCTACCGCCGGGAACTCGACCTGGAGACGGCCGTGGCCCGGACCTCCTACCTGCGCGACGGCCGCCCCTGTGAGGCGACATACTTCGTGTCCGCGCCCGATTCGGCCATCGTTGTGACGCTGCGCGCCGAGGCGGGACTTCACGTACGGCTCCGGCTCGATTCGCCGCTGCCGCACGAGGTTTCGGTCCGCGAGGGGGCGCTCGTCAGCGACGGCTATGCCGCCTGGCATACCTACCCGGGCTATTATCGCAGCGGCGAAGACCAGCTTCGTTACGATTCCGGACGCGGCATCCATTTCCGGACGGTCCTGAGCGTCCGGCAGAAGGGCGGTTCCGTCCGGGCCGAGGGCTCAGACCTGGTGCTCGAGGGCTGCCGCGAAGCGACGCTGCTGCTGGTCAACGCCACGAGTTTCAATGGCTTCGACAAGGATCCGGTGCGCGAGGGGAAGCCGTATCAGGCGCTTTCGGACGCTGCTGCCGCGCGGGTGCTGGCGCTGGACGACGCCACCCTGATGCAGCGCCATCTGCAGGACTACCGATCGCTCTTCGGCCGCGTCTCGCTGGACCTTGGCCGTACGGATGCTTCCGTGCGCGCGCTGCCGACGGACGAACAACTGAAACAGTATGCCGCAGGCGCGGCAAATCCCGAACTGGAGGCGCTCTACTTCCAGTACGGCCGCTACCTGCTGATCGCCTCGTCGCGCACGTCCGGTGTGCCTGCCAACCTGCAGGGCCTTTGGAACGAAAGCGTGGAGCCGCCATGGAGCTGCAACTATACCGCCAATATCAACGTGGAGGAGAACTACTGGCCGGCCGAAGTCACGGGCCTGGGCGAACTGCACGAGCCCCTGCTGGACTTCGTGCACGCCCTCGCGCAGAACGGACACGACGCTGCTGCGCACTACTATGGCGTCCTGCGGGGCTGGAACGCCGGCCACAACACGGACATCTGGGCCATGGCCTGCCCCGTGGGACTGGGAACCGGCATGTCCAGCTGGGCCAATTGGACGATGGGCGGCGCCTGGCTGTCCACGCACCTCTGGGAGCACTGGCTGTTCAGCCGCGACCGCGCCCGCCTGGAGCGGGATTATCCCGTGCTGCGCGGTGCAGCAGAGTTCTGTCTGGACTGGCTGGTGGACCGCGACGGGGAACTGATCACCTCGCCCGGCACCTCGCCGGAGAATTTCTACATCACCGATACAGGGGTGCGCGGCGCCACGCTGTATGGCGGAACGGCAGACCTGGCCATCATCCGCGAGTGCCTGACGGATGCGGTGGCTGCGGCGCGGGAACTCTCCGTGGACGGGGAATTTGTCGCAGAAGCCGAGGCGGCGCTCGCCCGCCTGCATCCCTACCGGGTGGGCGCTGCCGGCAACCTCCAGGAATGGTACTATGACTGGGCCGACATGGAGCCGACGCACCGTCATCAGACGCATCTGGTCGGCGTCTATCCCGGGCACCAGATCGTTTCCGGTCCGTTGGCGGATGCGGCGTTGAAGACGCTGGAGATCAAGGGTTTCGAGACGACCGGGTGGAGCTGTGGCTGGCGGATCAATCTTTATGCGCGCCTCGGGGACGGGGAGAATGCATACCGGATGTACCGGCGCATCCTGCGCTATGTGAGTCCGGACGGCCAGAGCGACGAGCCGGATTATCAAGGCGGGGGAGGCACCTATCCCAACCTGCTGGACGCGCATCCGCCGTTCCAGATCGACGGCAATTTCGGCGCCTGCGCCGGTGTCGCGGAAATGCTGCTGCAGTCTGGCCCCGACGGCTCTGTGACGCCGCTCCCGGCCCTGCCCGCCGCCTGGCCTGACGGCCGCGTGACGGGCCTGCGCACCCGCGGCGGTCAGACCGTCGACCTCAGCTGGCGCCACGGCAAGCTCCGCCGCCTCAAAGTATATTGATTCGTCGAGCGACAGAATCGAAGCGAAGCGACCGAGGGGGTTGCGGGGGATACTTCCCCCGCTCATAGCGAAGCGATATCTCCGCAAAAAAGGCCGTCGGCGAATGCCGGCAGCCTTTTTTGTGGAGATGGGCGGAGTCGAACCGCCGTCCAAACAAAGTCCCAGGTAGCTTTCTACACGCTTATCCTTTCTTTAATTGTCGGCCCGAAGCTGCCGGAAGGCAGGCCACCGCGGGCTTATCCTCTGAATCTTAGCGGGTCCTAGAGGCGTCTGCCCCGCGCATCCGGTTTTGATGATACCCCTGGGTCCAGACTGAACCGGCCTAAAGCTGGAGGGATATACGTCGTTCCGCAGCCTTGGCGGAATCGATTGATGCTCAATCTCTGAGAGATTAGCAAGCGTATGAATAGTTGTAGTTGCCAGTTATGGCTCGAAAACTGGGATTAACGGGCCAGCTTCCTACGCCCGACGTGCTTACCATCCGAAATCAGTGCTGTCAAAACCAGAACATCCCCGAATGCAAGTGGTGGGAGATACTGGGTTCGAACCAGTGACCCCTTGCTTGTAAGGCAAGTGCTCTGAACCAACTGAGCTAATCTCCCGAAGGGGTTGCAAAGATAGTTTTTTTTCGTAATCCTGCCAAATAAATTAGATCCCCGATCAGGTCGGGGATGACGGCTACTTCAGTTCCTGGACCGGGAAGCTGAAGTAGGTGTCGGGGTAGGGCTCGTCGGCGAGGGTGAAGTGCCACCATTCGCTCTCGAGGGGCTTGAAACCGTGACGAAGCATGGTGGAACGCAGGATCATGCGGTTGGCGAACTGTTCCGCCGTGATGCTGCGGCCGGCCGGGCTGACGCTTCCGTCGCCGGTATAGTCCTTGAAGTCGGGGTCGCCGCAGAAGTCCGGATGGCTCTCGGGGCCGAACCAGTCGAAGGTGCCACCCATGTCGACCTCCTTCTCCGTGGCCATGTCGAAGAGCGTCAGATCCACCGTGGAACCGCGCGTGTGGCCGGATTTCTCCATGATGTACAGCCGCTCGAAGAGCACGGACTTGTCCAGGTCGGGATAGAAATACGGCTTCATCAGGGTATCCGGGATGTCCGCCGCCCAGCGGACGAAATGGTCCACCGCGCACTGCGGCCGGTAGGCGTCATAAATCTTCAGGCGATAGCCCTTCGCCATGACGTCGTCACTGACGGCGCGCAGGGAGTCGGCTGCTTCCCGCGTGAGGAGCGCGGTGGGCTGCAGGTAGCCGTCGATGCGCGTGCCGATGAAGTTGTAGGTCGAATAGTAGCGTATCTCCAGGATGGCGTCCGGCACCGCCTCGGCAATCTCCACGAAATCGTCGAAATTGGCCTCCGGGGCCTCCTTGGCCTTGCCGAAGAGCCCAAAGCCTTTGCGGATCAGCAGGGAATGCCGGCGGGCGTCGCCCTTGACCTCGGCGAGCGAAGCGGCGGAGATGCCGTCGATGCCGCGCATCTTGTTCTCAAATTTTGCGATGCTGATGTAGGCCGGCCGCAGGCGGCGCTCGCTGCTGGCCCAAATCAGCACCAGGACAACGATGGCTGCCAGGATAAGCAGCAGTTTGGAGGTTCTTCTCTGTTTCATAGCGTAAATGTACGCAATTGTTTTTATATTTGCATACTTAAAAGTAGTGTTACTATGAAGAAGTTATTGATTATCTGTGTGCTGTCCCTGCTGGGTGCAGTGGCGGCCAACGCTCAGGCGGTCTACAAGACCAGCTCCAAGAGCGATGCGAACGTGAAGGTTTACGTGACCTCGACCAAGAGCGAAGCCGACCTGGTGGTGTACGAGTGCAGCTCCAAGAGCGAGGCCTCCGGCAACCAGGGCTACTGGTATTTCGTGAGCTCCGCGAGCGATGCCCGCAAGAAGGTCTACTTCACGGACACCAAGTCCGACGCCGATATTGTCATCTACTACACCCGTACCAAGAGCGAGGCTTGCTGGCAGAATCGCAGCAAGTCCGGGAAAATGGACTAAATGAACATCGAATTGGAGAACAAAGCGCTGCCGGTGCTGCTGATTACCGGCTACCTTGGCAGCGGAAAGACAACCCTCCTGAATCGTATTCTGACCAATCACCGCGGAATCAAGTTCGCGGTGATTGTCAATGATTTAGGGGAGGTAAATATCGACGCGGACCTGATTGAGAAGGGCGGCGTCGTGGGGCAGACGGACGACAGTCTCGTGGCCCTGCAGAACGGTTGCATCTGCTGCACGCTGAAGATGGACCTGGTGGCGCAGCTGGAGGAACTCTCCCGCATGAACCGTTTCGACTACATTGCCATCGAGGCCAGCGGCATCTGCGAGCCGGCCCCCATCGCGCAGACCATCAACTCGTATCCCCAGCTGGCGCGCCCGTCCTACCCGGGCGTCGCCATCCCCACGCTGGACTGCATCGTCACGGTCGTGGACGCCCTGCGCATGAAGGACGAATTCGGCTGCGGAGCGGCGCTCCAGCGTGAGAACATCGACGAGGAGGATATCGAGAACCTGGTGATCGAGCAGATCGAATTCTGCAACATCATCCTGCTCAACAAGGCCTCCGAGCTGACTCCTGACGAGCTGGGCCGCGTGAAGAGCATCGTGCGCGCCCTGCAGCCCAACGCGGAGATCCTGACCTGCGACTACGGCGACATCGAGCTGGACAAGCTTCTGCACACGGGTCTCTTCGACTTCGACCGGGTGGCCACCAGCGCTGCCTGGATCGCGGAGATCGAGGGGCACGACGAAGACGATGATGACGACGAGCACGAGCATGAGCACGGGCATCACCACCATCATCATGACCACGATCACGAGGAGGGCGAAGCTGAGGAATACGGCATCGGGACCTATGTCTATTTCTCCCGTCCCGCGCTGGATATCAACAAGTTCGACTATTTCGTGGCGAAGAAGTGGCCCAAGGAGATCATTCGTTGCAAGGGCCTCTGCTACTTCAGCGCCGACCCGGACAAGTGCTACCTCTTCGAGACCGCAGGCAAGCAGAAGACCCTTAAGGACGCCGGCTACTGGTTTGCCACCATGCCCCGCAACGAACTGCAGGAACTGATGGCGCGCGATGCCAAGCTCCGCCGCGACTGGGATCCCGAGTATGGCGACCGCATGAACAAGATTGTTTTCATCGGTCAGCACCTCGACAAAGAGGCCCTTGAGTCCCTGATGGACGGCTGCCTTTCAGACTGATCAGAAGTGTACGCCGAGGGCTAAGGTGAGGGTGGCGTAAGTGCGCCAGGAGCAGCCTGCGGCGAAGGATAAATGTTTCCAAGTGATCAGCACCCCGGCGTCGCCGCAGAGGCCGGCGGTCGAGTAATCCGTGACGCGGGCCCAACGGTCTTTCGCGTCTTGCCAGTCCAATTCTTCTTTCGTGTAGCCGGCTCCGGCGTAGATTCCCAACCAGGGCAAAGGACGCCATAATGGTCCGCCGGCCACGGAGAAAACACCGTAGCGGCTCTGGCCGTTCCCCCAGAAGCGTCCGTCGTCCGCCGTGCCGTCGCTGCGGCAGTCGTAGCTATGCCCCATGGCCGTGAAATTGCTGCGCCCGGCCAACCAGAAACCCCAGCGCTGCCGATAGCTCACGGCGGCCATCAGGCCGTAACTGGAGGCGGAGCCGTGGGCATAGAGCACCAGCAGGTCCGCCGACCATTTTGGAGGGTAATTCGGGTCGCGGTCGTAAGACGGAAGAATCGAAGCCGGGTCGGCGAGCCTGATGTCGGGTTCTGAGGATGAAAGGGGAGATGCCGACGCGGTAATCGGTAGCGACAGTGCCGGGAGCCGGAGGCGTTCGCGCACTACGGGGGCTGGCTCGGCTGCTATTTGCCGCGAGGTGGCCGGTGGCGTGTGTTTTGAGGGAGTCGAAGGCGTTTTTGGTCGGTCTGCTTCGGTCGGACTGGCTGGCGCTGATGTCGCGCCGCTGGCGTCGGCATAGCGCTGCTGGATGGCACGAAAGCGCGTCCGCTGGCGTTTGCTCATTGTTCCAGACGCTTCCTGGAGGGTTTTCCGCAGGGCGGCGAGTTCCTGGAGCAGTGCTGTGACCGAGCGGTCCGGAACGGATTCGCCGCCAGCAATGCGCTGCCGCATGTCGATGCAGCGGTCGCAGATTTCCTCATATTGGTCCAGGATGCCGTCCCACCGGTCCTGTGCAGACAAGCGGACCGTTCCCGCCAGGAGCAGGAGCGGCAGGAGCAGGCTTTCCAGAGCAATGCGTCGTGTCATAGACAAGACAAAATTAGCAATTTTTCCGTACCTTTGGACTCCGATGACAGAGGACTCCGCTTTTTTCGACCTTCGGGATGACTCCCGCGTTTCCTTTGACCGGCCTGAATGCATACATCGGTCAGAGAAGGGGTGGGCGGAGTTGTACCGTGTCGAGCGGGACGGCAAATTCCGTGTCCTCAAGGTCCTCCGCTCCGGGCTGCGCGGACAGCAGCGATATGAGGCGCTGCTGCGTAAAGAATATGAGATTGGATACAGCCTGGATCATCCGGCCATCCGGTCGGTTTATTCGTATGGCCATTCTGATGCGCTGGGCAATTATATCGAAATGGAATGGGTGGACGGGTGCTCCCTGGCGGAGTACCTGGCTACGCACCGCCCGGACGTGACAACGGCTCGCAGACTGCTGTTGCAACTGTGCGATGCACTTTCCTATCTCCATGCCCGGCAGATTGTCCATCGCGACATCAAGCCGGCCAATATCCTTCTGACGCACAACGGACTGAATGTGAAACTGATCGATTTCGGCCTGTCCGATACGGACGGCCATGCCGTTTTGAAGGCTGCAGCCGGAACAGAATCTTTCGCGGCTCCGGAGTTGATACGCGGCGAAGCGGCGGATTGCCGTGCGGACATCTATTCGCTCGGCAAGATCTTTGCCATGCTGCTTCCAGCGCGCAAGGATGTTGTCAGGCGCTGCACCGACGAAGACCGGGACCGGCGCTATCCGGATGCAGCTTCTGTGGCAGCGGCCCTGCGCCGTCGGCCGTGGGGTTGGCTGCCCGCCGCCTTGCTGCTTGTCCTTGCCGTGGGACTGGTGCTCTTCCTCTTGCGCCCGACCGTGCCGGAGCCGGATCTCCCGGCAGAAACGGAGCAACCGGAGTCCGTCATTTCGGATCCGGTTGCCATTGACGAATTGTTCCGTCAGGCGACGGACATGATTCTCTCCGGCGAAGATCAATAGACTTCGACGCGGGTAAGGCCCTTGGCGCGTCCGGCGACATAAGGGCTCAGGCGCTTGCCGTCCCTTTCTACCGACAGGTAAAGCGGCTGTCCCAAGAGGAATTCAGACGTCTCGACGAAATCGCCCGCCCGGAGTTTGGACGTCCCGGCATCTTCCACTTCAAAGCGGCAGCCGCCCAGGCTTCTGAGAATGACCGTCCGGTCTGGCATCCAGCTGAGTGTCAAATGTTTGCCAACTTCCAGCTCCTGGCTGTTCACGGGCTGGGCCGTGAGGAAACCCGAGGTGTCCTGCAATTCGAGACAGAGGGCACGGAAACTGTCGCGTCCGGCGTAGCGGGCAAGCAGGTCGAGGGTTGACAGGCGCTGGCGCGGATGGTGCGAGACGTAGCCCCAGAATCGTTTGAGTGTGGCAGAGGATACGGTTTCTCCCAGCTTATCGCCAATGACGGCTTCGAGCGCGTCAAAGTCAGTGGAGGTCTCCAGGCGGCCGCCGTACTGCCGGGCGACTTCTTTCCGCAGGTAATCGAGTTCGTTATTCATGGTAAACGATTTTGACGTTGTCGTCTCTGTTCAGCGTACCGAGTACCTGCCCTTTGGCCAGATAGATGGTGGTCAGCTTGGGGCAGTCGTGGCAGTCAACTATGTTCATTTTCGGGCATTTCGACAAGTCCAGCGTCATGATATCCGTGCTGTGGCAGTCGAGGTAGCGCAGGGTTTTATTGTCCAGCAGCAGTTCCCGGATGGGGGCTTCTTCACAGTGGAGTTCATCCAGCCGGTCAAGGCCGCATACGTCCAGCGCAGACAACGGGTTGTAGGAGACATTCATCAGTTCGACCTCCCGGAGCATGGACACGTCCAGTTCGGTCAACTCGTTGACGCACACTTCGCACTGGACCAGATGCGTTACGGGGGAGAGGTCCAGAGTCCGGATTCGGTTGTGCGGGACATAGAGTTGTGTAAGCCGGGTATTTCCTGTCAGGTCGATGGCCGTGAGGCGGCCGAGGCCGATGTCTTCGACGCGTGTCCCATTGGCTTGCAACTTGATCAGGTTCGGGAAGGACTCAATGCCGCTCAGTGACAGGATGTTGTCCGTGCCGACTTCGACCGCGGTGATTGTCCGGGCTTCCTCCTGGCTAAGTTGTCCGTCTTGGTTTATGTCGTAATTCCAGAGTATCCAGGCGCGGAACTGTTCGTCTGGAATCTCGATGAAGTCAGTGGTCGGTTTTTCGGGATTATTCGGTTCCTCTGGATTCTCAGGATTGTCCGGATTTTCGGGGTTATCCGGATTTTCGGGGTTATCCGGTTCTTCCGGAATCTCGGTAGGCGGGAGCGTCGTGAATGACTTCTCCGTTGAATACACGCGCAGACTGCCGCCGTTGTCGATGTACGCCTGGAAGGTGTAGCTTCGTGCGCTGTTCAGGTCGCTCAGCGTCACGGTGATGAGATTGCCGTCCAGGTTCGCCGGGACGTTCCGGGAATTGGCAGAGCCGTCTTCCTGGATGGTGAAGCCGTATCGGACCAGCAGGTCGGACTGCGTGACGGAGGCAATCAGTGTTGCGCCGCGCTCCGTGATGTCCGTGACGGTCAGGCTCTGGATCTGCGGCATCAGGACAGACGTGTTGTCCGGCAATGGCCGCCCGCAGGCACCCGCGAGCAGCAGTAGAGCGATGCAGCATCTATGGAATCTCATAACACAAATATAGCGTTTTTCTCCGTTGGATGTCCGCCGGAAGCCACAAATGAACCGGAGGTGAACTTGATTGGACCGGGCAGAAAAAGGATATTTGCGGAAACATTAAAACTGACCACCGATGAAAAGATTCTTTTTACTGGCCGCATTCTGCGCTATTTTGTCGGCCTGCGGAAACCCGAACAAGCCGCTCGATTCGGACATTTCGGAAGATCCGACGGACCAACTTCCTGAACTTCCCCCGGACTACGCTTGGATGACGCTTTCCACGAAATTTGTCTTCGATGAAGAACCGCTGCGTACCAAAGCAGGCAGTTCTGATGATTTGTATGTTGTTGGAGTTCATCAGATTATCCAGGCTGTGATGCCGCATAGCGGGGCCCGATATACGGATTATGGTAAATATGCTTATGGCGTGTTCGACGACCTCTCCCATGCCATATTCAAGGTCGCGAAGAGTTTCCATTATGGAATATGTGTCATCTATATCCCGAACGGAAAGAATGTGCTAAAGAACTATGGATCTGATTACTATGGCGCACCTTGCAGGAGCATCTATGCTGACAGTGGCAGCCCGGATCACCAGGCGGCCAAACTGAATGAGATCTTGTACGGATATGAAACTCCGGATTTGAACTGGGGATTCGCAGAAACGAAGGACAATACCTCCGGGAAGCTTCTTTGGAACACCGTGGAGCGCTATCAAGGTTTTGTAGACGACTGGGATCCCGCCCAGGGACGGCAAGTAGACATTGACCTGCACCGGATGATGATGGGCTTGCGGATTCGTGCGACGGATTTTAAGAAGGGATACCTGATGGTTTATGGGGACGAATTCTTTTCCATCCGATACAGGATGGATCCGACCAGCACGGGCAATACCGAACTTGACCTGGAGATGGAGACGCCCTGGATGCCTTGTTACGGAAGCATAGACGGACTGGGAGTTAACACGTTGTCATGGAATCTGGAAGATTATACGCCGGAAGAGATGCAAGAAATCAAGGAGCGTAAGATCAATTACGGCTGGGGGGATGTGAACATTACGTATTTCGATGAGTCCGGAAAAGAAATGTTGCTCTTTACCACATCGGGCATGTTGATGAAACGTAATACAAGGTATACTCTGGAGTTCTCCCTTTCGGATGCCGTTGCGAACCAGGGCATCGTGACGCATATGGTGATCGATGATGGAGGAATGGAAGAACAATCGCTGATTTAGGCGATTGTGCAACAGCCGGGTGTTTGTTTTTTCGCCGTGTTTTTCTAACTTAGCGGAACATAATGACAAACACTCGAAAGTGTGGTCGGCTCCGGGACACAAATCTGGAAAATTTTTGAAGAGGAGCAGGCGCATTTTCTCATGGCATTTTGGCGTGAGGCTGTTGCTTTATTCCTCTTCAAGGCTTTCCAGAGCCCGTGTCCCAGGAATTACCAGCAGTCTCGCGCTTTTCTTGTTTTTGTTTTATTATTAATAACACATTATTTTACTAAAAATCAATTATTTATGGGAAATTACGATGATGATTATGATGACGAGACCAGTGAGTATGATGCCGATGAGGATCTCGAAATGATGTTCGATGAGGAAGATCTTGAGGAAATGTATGAAGGATAATAATACTTACTGAAATGATTGCATTGTTTGTTATTGGGATTGTCCTGGTCTTGGAGATTGTTGTTGCGTTACTTTATGCCGGCAAGTCTGCATCTGGACTGATATGGGTCATTTGCCGGCCGTTTCGTGTCCCGCTTCCGATGATCGTCGGTTTCATCGTTCGACTTGTATTAATCGGAGCTGCCGTCTTTTGTTTGACAAAAAGCATTCCTGCCATCTTCGGTTAATTATGCGAAAGACATTGTCAGAAGAAGAGTTATCGTTTGTCCTGAAGAAGTCCATCATTATTCGGGGATCGTTGATTATGAGAGATTCCAAGAATCCGGAACCAATCAATAATCTGGAACAAAAGATTCGCCGTGTAATCCTGGATTCTTCGGGAGAAACATTCAGCCGCGAAGAAAGCGACATCGCTGCCGAATTAATTGACCGGGGAGTCCGTTCACAAATCCTGGATGCTCTGCAAGTTGTTCAGGATCCGGAGCGGGACCGCAACGAGGAATATGGTCATGAAATGATAGAGGTCATAAAGAGTCTAACGGTCTAAAACAATGACATTAGATAATCTGATCATTCATCATGATTTTGATGAACTTGTTCCTTGTTTCCTGACAATTGATCCGGAATCTGCTCAATCTCGTCTGGGAGATTTGCAACAAAGCTTCAACGTTTTGTGCGAGATGATCCCGGGTGATGCTGAAGGAAAGGCTATTGTTGTCAGCACTCAGATCACAACGGACAAGAATAACAATGAGATCTCGTGTTGTCTATATGCGTCCGGTTGTGAAGATGACAGCTGGGATGTCTGTCTTGCCAAAGAAGTCATCTTCGGCACTGCCGTTGGTGAACTGAGGGCATTGGCCCAGATTCTATGGCAGATGCTAAACACATATAATTGTTAATGTCATGGCTTTTTACAAATGTCCGAATTGTAGGAGAGTATTCTCTGTAGATATTCTGATTGATCCTGCCCCGATCAGCCTATCCGGTTATCCATCGATGCCCTGTCCTGATTGCGGAAAACTTAGCGGTAGCATATCGTATGCAGGGTATCTGTTCGGAAAGAAGACCAAAAACAAATAAACCCGTAATTAAAAAGAATGAGCGTTATGAGAACCGTGAGAACTGAAGACGAATTGAAAGCGGCCTTTGCAGCCAAGGAAGAAAAAATCCTCGTAAAGGGCCCGATGGCAGAGAAGATGGTTAAAAAGGCAAAAACAAGGAAAGCGAGCAAGATTGCCGGAATCGCTCTTGTATTAACTTCTTTGGCAGCAATACCTTTTACTGGAGGGGCGTCAGCCGTAGGGGTTAGTGCCGGGTTGACAATAGGTGGAGCAGCATTGGTCTTGACGGCTGAAGAGTTGGCTATCCTCTGTGGTTTCGCTTTAGCCATGTATGGTATTTATAAAGGCTCGAAGGTTAAGTATAAAATGACCCCCACCGGGCCTGAAGTAGAAATTGATCCAAAGTATAAAGAATAGAAATAATCATAATCACACTTTATTATGGAGTATTCATTCGATGATATTCGGAAAAAATTTACCGTTGTAAAAGAAAGTTTTGGCAAGGTCAATATTTTACTATTGGGTAAGACGGGAGTAGGGAAAAGCACCTTGATAAATGCTTTCTTTCAAGAAGATCTTGCCGAAACAGGCATTGGGCGCCCCGTTACACAAAATGTCAGGGAGTATACGAAAGAGGACTCTTTTTTGCGTCTATTCGATACAAAAGGGATGGAGTTGAAGGATTACAAAACCATCCTCCAGGGTTTAAAAGAATTGATAACTTCGAGGAACACAGAAAACGAAGCTGATCATATTCATCTGGCATGGTTTTGTATCCAATGTGAAAGCAAAAGGGTAGAGGATGCTGAATTGAATCTGATTAATGAGTTGGCGGAACGTATCCCGGTTGTTGTCATATTGACTCAATGCCTTTCCCGAAAGGTAGCAGATCAATTGGAAGAAGTGGTTTTACACGGAGCTCCTTCAGTAAAAAAGGTTGTCAGGGTTTTGGCCAGAGACTATGAAACCGATCTTGGCGTACACCGTGCTTTTGGCCTTGATACTCTTGAAGAAGTGTCGGAACAACTTATTCCTGAGGCCTTTCGAAAAGCGTTTGTTTCTGCTCAAAAGGTCAGTTTAAAAGCCAAAAAGAATCGTGCCGATAAAGTAGTTTTGGGCGCTGCCTCAACTGCTGCTGGTGTTTGTGCTGTGCCCATCCCTCTTTCTGATGCGATCGCGATTGCTCCCATCCAGATATCAATGTTGGCCGGGATTAATCTTGTTATGGGGCTGAAATCGACTGATGATTTTTTAAAGAGTCTGGTCATGATTGCTGGAGGTGTGGGAGGAGCGACCCATGTCGGTAGGTTAGTTTTCTCAAACATTATGAAAATGATTCCTGGTGCTGGTCAAATCATTGGGGGCATCGTTAGCTCCACAACCGCTGCTGCTATCACTACCGCTATGGGTGAAGCATATATTGCCGCTTTGGTGTTTATGATTGCGTCGGGAATCGACTTAACTCCAGAGAACATAGGGAACTACTTCAAAAAAGTTCTTAACAAGGAAATAAAGGATTAAACATGTTCCATGATTGTTATTAGACCCTCTATTTGGTCAGAGGAAATCCGGGATGCTATCCGTTCAGAGGAAGAAGCGGAAATCTACCGCCGTTCCGGGCTGAAGGAGGCGCGGATCGGTGGTAGACTGGCGCTGATCCGAACGGACATTGACTGGTCGGATTACAGCATCCGGCGCAATACCTGGCTGAAGAACAAATTGGCAGATTATGACAAGTGGGCGGAGTATAACAATGCCGATCTGATCGGGGAGGGTTTCCCCCCGCGCGACCGCAACGGAGATCCTTACGAACTGCACCATATAGGTCAGCGACAGGATTCACCCTTTGCGGAGCTGACTTGGGCTGAGCACATGGGGGATGGAAACAATACCATCCTGCATCAGGCGGGAAAGGAGTCGGAGATTGACCGGGAAGCGTTCGATGCCGAGAAATCGGCATACTGGCAAGCGCGTTTCAAAGCTTTTACTAAAGAAGAGCTGGACCGGATTTATCGACATTAGCTATCGCTTTGATTTTCAAGCATTAATGAAATTAGACGCGTTTTGTAACGAGCCTATATAGATTGTTGTGCGCTTTCAGCGCTCCCCATACATGTCCAGGATGCAGTAGGCATGGTCGATCACATCGTCCCGGAGGGACTCCGGCTCGAGGACCTTGACCATGTCGTGGTATTTCATCAGTTCCATTGATAAATCCCAAGTGGGCGCCATCCGGAATTGGAAGATGGACCACTCGGCCGCCGTTTCTATTTCCACCTGGGACGCCTGAAGGGGGAGTGCCCGCATATACTGTCGGTGAGGGTCCCAGACCTTCAGTTTGACTGTGCAAACGGGCGTGTCGTCGATTACGACACCGAAGTATTCTCTGAAGAATTCTTCCGCGTTGAAATTCCTGGGGAGGCGGAACTTTCTGGAACAGACCTTGACCTCGCTGATTCTGTCCTGACTGTATAAGCGTGGTTTGTCGTAGTTCCCGCTCTTTCCGAGGACATACCACCGCTGGTGGAATAGTTTCAGGCAATAGGGCTCTATTTCCAGCGTCCGGGATTCAGCCTCCTCGAATCGTCTGTAGGTAATCTCGATGGTGTGGTTCTCCTTCATCGCATCGATGATAACGTTCAGATACTGTAGCCCCTCCGGAATGGGTTCGATGAGGATGCGGGCATTCATTCCGGCGCTCTCCTGTACGGTGCTGTTCGCGGCGATGGAGGTCAGCAGCCAGTTGCGCAGGCCGTCGGAGCCCAGATCATCTTTGTTGGAGATGAAATAACCCAACCCCTTCTGGTAACGGATTTCGATACCGAACTGCTCCAGGATCTCCGTCTTATGATTGAAGAAAGTCCGCTCCGGGAGCGGGCTCCCGTCCGGATTGAGGGAACTGAGCCGCCATTTGTCGCTGAGCTCCCGAAAGGAAATGGGCCCGCACTGCAGGATGGTATTGATAAGCCAGGTGTAGCGTCCGAAAAAGTTGCTTGCCATATATTGTCGTTCTCCAACGGGTGCAAAAATAAGTCTCAACTCTGCAAAATCCCAGCAGAGGACAATTTTAGTAAAAAAAAGAGTCACTGCCAAGTTTTTGCCGACATAAGCCCTTATTTTGCAAGCAATAAAACCAAACAACGCACATATGGATGCTCTGGACAAATTCACGGAGAACCTGCCCTCCAACATTGTCGGCCTCGCCAAGGAGGTCATCAAGGCGGGATGGGATGTCGGCAGCAAGGTCGGCACGCATATCAACGATTTCATCGATGCCATCTTCGATGGTTTCGACAAAAACTAATCACGTGGTCATGAATAAGGATATCCTGAAATTTGCGGTAAAACTGTTCGTCGGAATGGTGGCGCTCGCGACCGGGAGCACCCTGGTCAAGAAGGCTGGCGAGGGTGCCGGCAGAATCAAACTGAAAGACTGAAACCATGCTTCGAAAAGTACAAAAGATCAAGTGCCCCAAATGTGGGCACTCCTTCCTGGCGTTCGATATCGAGGACAATACCTCGGTCGGCTCTCTGGTCATCCGCTGCCCGAAATGCGGCAAGGTCGTGGATTTGAACTGGACGGGTATCTCGGGTTTTCTGCGCCGTTTGAAAGATGTCATTGAAAATGTCAAGGGGAAAGATGGGTGGATTTAGATTATTCTTCGTTTCCCTGCTTGTCGCCCTGGTTGCGGGAACGGCTGTCTGGGTGACGGTGAGTTTGACCAGATCCGTTTCGTCCGCGGAAATGAGTGAAGTCTGTTCCGAGACTTCGGGAATGACTTCTGCGGAAGCGCTGCAGGCTTTTGAGCAATCGGGGATTTCTGCTGCCTTGCTCTCAAGAATCCTGAACTGCTCCCGCTTCACCATCAAGCGCTTACGCGACGGAGAGTCGCTACCGACGCCGTCGATGGATGCGACGATCCTCGGATTGTACTCGAATTACCTGGTACTGAAAAAGTCGAACTTCCTGTTCCGCTGCCGGTTCATATCGGGGTACGACCAGTACTACAGCTTCTTGAACCCGCTGCAAGAACAGGTATGTGTGGGAGGAGATTCGCCGGTCGGGGCCGGCGAATGACTGCGGCGGACGGAAACGCGGAGCCGGAATTGGTTTTTCGGCAAACTAGTCCGGGGAAAAATTCGGTCCGCCCGTCCGGAAGACGCCGTCCGCCTACAGCAGGAAGAACAGTGCGACGCCGATCATGCTGACGGTCACGCCGAGGATTTCCTTCGGCGTGATCTTTTGTTTATAGATCACGGCGTAGGGGAGAATGATGAGCACGGGGGTGAGGGCCATCAGGGTGGAGGCGATTCCCGCATGGGCGTACTGAACGGCCATGAGCGAGAGCGACACGCCGATGAAGGGACCGAAGAGGGTGGTGAGACCGGTGAACTTCATGCCGGTGCGGTCATGCACGGCGGCGCGAAGCTGCGGCAGCTGGCCCAGCAGGGCCATCCAGACGAAGAATCCGACCAGGCCCGTCAGGGAGCGTATCATCGTGGAGGCGAAGGGCATGGCCCAGCTGAACGCTTCGGGTGCATCTGCGGGCAGCGCCGCCTCGTAGTGCTGCATGCCGATCTTGCTGAGCACGAGACCCACGCCCTGTCCCATGCCGGCGCCGATGCCCAGCAGGACGCCCTTGAGGGGCAGTTTGAGCGTGAGATGATGCCCATCCCGGGAGCGGCTCAGGATGGAAAGGGCGATACCCGACAGGGTGACGGCCATGGCCAGCCAGGATTTCCAGGAAAGCGTTTCGCCGAGCAGCGCCCAGCCCGCAATGGCGGCGAATACGGGAGCGAGCGTCATGAAGAGCTGCCCGAAACGGGCGCCGATCACGACATAGGAATTGAAGAGGCAGAAATCGCCGAAAACGTAGCCCACCAGGGCCGAGAGACCCATCCAAAGCCAGGTCTTGCCGTCGGCGAAAGCCGGGTAGGGGTGTCCGATGACGATCCAGAGCAGCCCGGCAAGCAGGATGGCGGAAAGGATCATCCGGAAGAGGTTGGTGCTCATGGCGCCGATGCGCCGGCTGGCTTCGTTGGCGAAAAGGGCCGTCGCGGTCCAGGCCACGGCGACGACAAGCGAGATGATTTCTCCCAGATACTGCATACAATCCTTGCTGAAGGCCGGCAAAAATACGAAGAAAAACAGTATATTTGCATAGTACCATAAAGATTCATATCATAACCGCGCTTTCTCTATGTCACTTGTCATGATTATCGAACTGCTGATCGTGCTGGCCGCCCTCTACGTCGGCTCGCGCTACGGCAGCCTGGCGCTCGGCGCCATTTCCGGCATCGGCCTCGCCATCCTCGTGTTCGGCTTCGGCCTCAAGCCCGGCACGCCGCCCACGGACGTCATCTACATCATCATCGCCGCCGTCACCTGCGCGGGCACACTGCAGGCTTCCGGGGGTATGGACTGGATGATCCAGGTGGCCGAAAAGATGCTGCGCAAGCATCCTGACCACATCACCTTCCTGGGGCCGCTGACCACCTTCTTCCTGACCGTGCTCGTGGGTACGGGCCACGTGGTCTATACGATCATGCCGATCATCTGCGACATAGCGCTCAAAAAGAATATCCGGCCGGAACGCCCCTGCGGCGTGTCGTCCATCGCCTCGCAGGTGGGTATCACCTGTTCTCCGATCGCCGCCGCCGTGGTGGCTTTCGTGACGATTTCCAACGCCAACGGTTTCATGGTGTCCATCCCGCAGGTGCTGATGGTCACGATCCCGTCCTGCCTCATCGGACTCATGTGCGCGGCGGCCGCTTCCTACAGGCGCGGCAAGGATCTGGACAAGGATCCCGACTTCATCGCGCGCAAGGCGGATCCGGAGATGTACAAGTACATGTACGGGAGCAGTGCCACCACCCTGGACAAGGTGATCAGCAAGGAAGCCAAGGCGTCCGTGTTCATTTTCCTGGGCGCCCTGCTCGTGATCGTGGGCTTTGCGTTCTGCCAGATGATCCATGTGGCGGACGGCGGCACGTTGGCCGAAGCCATCAACCTGCCGAAGATGAACATCATCATCCAGATCATCATGCTGACGGCTGCGGCGGCAAACATCATGTTCTGCAAGGCGCAGCCCAAGAAGGCCGTCGGCGGCGCCGTGTGGCAGTCCGGTATGGTGGCCGTGGTGGCCATCTACGGCATCGCCTGGCTGGCGGACACCTATTTCGGCAACTACCTGGACGAGATGAAGCTGATGCTCGCGGACCTCGTGACCAACTATCCATGGTCCATCGCTTTCGTGTTCTTCCTCGTGTCCGTGCTGATCAACAGCCAGGGCGCCGTGGTCGTAGCGATGCTGCCTCTGGCCTATGAGTTGGGTATCGCGGGTCCGGTGCTGCTGGGCGTGCTGCCGAGCGTCTACGGCTATTTCTTCATCCCGAATTACCCCTCTGATATCGCTACGGTCAACTTTGACCGCTCGGGTACGACCAAGATCGGCCGCTACCTGTTGAACCACTCTTTCATGATGCCGGGCCTGATCTGCGTGATCGTGTCCACGGTGGTGGGCTATCTTGTTACAAATGTCGCCTTCCACGGTTACTTCATGAGTTTCGTCCATTAGGACGTTCCGTTTTTATTGCTATCTTTCGAGAGAAAACTGATTGAGCCGTGAAAACCATTTTAAGACTTCTGACGCTTTTGTGCCTGTTGGCCGGTCCGCTGGCCTTCGGGCAGACCGATAGCCTGCGCTATTCCGTCCGGGGCACCGTCGTCGATGCCTCCGGCGGCAGGCCGCTGGGTTATGTGTCCGTGACCCTGCCGGGCACGAACTATGCGACCGTGACCAATCAGGACGGCGTGTTCGTGATCAAGTCCGACACGCAGCCGCGTTTCGTGTCGTTCTCGCTGATGGGGTATAAGTCGCAGACCGTTCCGGCTGACCCGGACCAGATGATGCGCGTGCGGCTGAACCGTGGGCAATTCACGCTGGATCCCGCCCAGGTGGTCTCCGGCGATCCGCTGACCATCCTTCGGGATGCGATCTACAGGATCACCGCGAACTGCCCTGACGAGGCGGAGCTTTTCGACTGCTTCTACCGCGAGACGGTCCAGAAGCGCCAGCGCTTTATCTACATCTCCGAAGCGGTCACCAAGATGTACAAGACCCCGTTCCGGGTTAATTTCGGCCGCGACCGCGCCGCCGTGGAGAAGAGCCGCCTGCTCACCAGCCCGCGCAAATCGGACACCCTGTCGGTCAAGGTGGTCGGCGGTCCGGTGCAGGCCGTGGACCTGGATATCGTCAAGACGCGCGATTTCTTCCTGGACGAGGAATATCTGGAAATGTTCGATCTGGAGATGATGGATCCGGTGATGCTGGACGACCGCCGTCAGTTTGTCATCCAGCTGACGCCCATCGTGCAGCAGGATTTCGCGCTGCATCATGGCACAATCTACATCGACCAGGAGACGATGGCCTTCTCGCGCATCGAGATGACCCTGGACATGTCCGATCCGGAAAAGGCTTCCCGGGCAATGCTGGTCAGCAAGCCGATGGACATCCGCTTCCGGCCGAAGGAAATGTCGCTGCTGCTCAACTACAAGCGCGAGGACGGCAAGAGCCGCCTGAGCTATGCGCGTACGGTGTTCCGCTTCAACTGCGACGCCCGCAAGCGCCTGTTCAATACGGAATTCACCGTGATTGCCGAGATGGTGGTGACCAACCGTTATCCGACCGCAGACGTGGCTCCGATCGACCGCAAGGAGGCTTTCCGCAGCAACGAGATCCTCGCTGACAAGACGCAGACCTACTTCGATCCGGATTTCTGGAAGGACTACAACATCATCGAACCGACCGAGAGTCTTGAGAATGCAATCGGACGGCTCAAGCGGGAAGAGAGCAATTAGTTCCGTGTTTTCTTGTTATCTTGACCGGAATGAGCTATCTTTGTTCCGGTTAGTTATTGTGTATCATGTCTGAAAAACGCTTGCTTTTGGGCGATGAAGCCGTAGCCTTGGGCGCCCTGTATGCCGGCCTGTCCGGCGTATACGCCTACCCCGGCACGCCGTCGACCGAAATTACCGAATACATACAGCAGAGTCCGTTCGCGCGGGAGCGCGGTGTGCGCAGCCGCTGGTGCACCAACGAGAAGACGGCCATGGAAGCCGCCCTCGGCATGTCCTATGCTGGCAAACGCGCCCTCGTGTGCATGAAGCACGTGGGCATGAACGTGTGCGCGGACGCCTTCGTGAACGCCGCCGTCACGGGAGTGAAGGGCGGCCTGGTGGTGCTGGCGGCCGATGATCCGTCCATGCATTCTTCGCAGAACGAGCAGGATTCCCGTTTCTACGGGAAATTCGCCCTCGTGCCCGTGCTGGAGCCGTCCAGCCAGCAGGAGGCCTACGATATGATGGCAGACGCTTTCGCCCTCTCCGAGTCGCTCAAGCTGCCCGTGCTGATGCGCCTGGTCACGCGCCTCGCGCATTCCCGTGCCGCCGTGGCGGTGGGGGAGCCGCTCGCGCAGAACGCCCTGGACCCCGATTCCGAGCGCAGCCACTGGGTGCTGCTGCCCGGCAACGCCAAGCGGCAGTATGCGTCGCTGGTGGCGAAGCAGCCGGAGATCGCTGCCATGGCGGAGAAGTCCGGGTTCAATCGGATGGAGATTCGCCGGTCAAGCCGGCGAATGACGGAAGAAGGCGGGCATGAAGGTGGTGTCATGTCCGGCGGTGACCGGACATCGCTCGGCATCATCGCCTGCGGTATCGCTTACAACTATGTCCGTGAATCCGCTCCGCAGGGCCTTCCCCTGCTGAAGCTTTCGCAATACCCGCTTCCCGCGAAGCAGATCCGCGAACTGGCGGCGCATTGCAGCCGCATCCTGGTGGTCGAGGACGGCCAGCCCTTCGTCGAAGAGCAGGTCCGGGCGTTGCTGGGGGCGGACTATCCCGTTTGCGGGCGCCTGACCGGTGACCTGCCCCGCACCGGCGAACTGACGCCGGACTGCGTGGCAGCGGCGCTCGGCGTGCCCTGCGGCCCCGCCTTCGCTCCGGCCCGCAACCTCGCCCCGCGTCCGCCCCAGCTCTGCCAGGGGTGCGGCCACCGCGACGTCTATACGGCCCTGAACCAGGTGGCCGCGGAGTACCCGGATGCCCGCATCTTCGGCGACATCGGCTGCTATACGCTCGGCGCGCTGCCGCCGTTCCGCGCCATTGATTCCTGCGTGGACATGGGCGCTTCCATCACGATGGCCAAGGGTGCCGCCGACGCCGGTGTGTATCCTGCCATTGCCGTGATCGGCGATTCCACCTTCACGCATTCCGGCATGACCGGCCTGCTGGACGCCGTCAACGACGGCTCCGACATCACGGTCATCATCAGCGACAACCTCACGACGGCCATGACCGGCGGACAGGATTCCGCGGGCACGCACAAGTTCGAGGCCATCTGCCTTGCCCTGGGCGTGGAGCGGGAGCACCTGCACGTGGTCGTGCCCCTGCCGGCGAACATGCCGGAAATCACACGCATCCTGCGCGAGGAAATCAACTACCACGGCGTGTCCGTCATCATTCCGCAGCGCGAGTGCATGCAGACGCTCGGCCGCAAACTCCGTCAGAAAAAGCAGCAGTAGCCATGAAAATCGATATCAAACTTTCCGGTGTGGGAGGGCAGGGAATCCTCTCGATCGCGACCGTCATCGGTGAGGCCGCCACGGCCGCGGGCCTGCAGCTCAAGCAGGCGGAAGTGCATGGCATGAGCCAGCGCGGCGGTGACGTGCAGAGCGACTTGCGCCTGTCCACGGACACCATCAGCAGCGACCTGATTCCGCTCGGGCAGGCCGACCTCATCATCTCGATGGAGCCGATGGAGGCGCTGCGCTATCTTCCGTATCTGGCGCCCGCCGGCGCCGTGGTCACGGCCAGCCGCCCCTTTGTCAATATCCCGAATTACCCCGAAGAGGCGGCGCTGCTCGCCGAACTGGACGCGCTGCCGCACGTGGTGCGCCTGGACATTGACACGCTGGCCCGCGAGAAGGGTCTCCCCAAGAGCGCGAATATGATCTTGCTCGGCATGGCCGCCCCGTCGCTGCCGCTGCTGCAGCCTGCTCAGCTGCGCGACGCCATCGCCCGCGTCTTCGCCCGCAAGGGGGACGCCGTCGTCAATGCCAACCTGGAAGCCTTCGACCTGGGCTTCGAACACGCAAAATCCGTTAGTCAGTAAATATGATCTGGAATCCCAACAAAGAATGTATGCCGCGCGAGCAGATGCGTCTGCTCCAGGGCAAACGGCTCCACAAGATCGTGGAGTATGTCTACCATAACGTTCCGTTCTACCGGAACAAGCTGCAGGAGATGGACATCTCGCCCGAGGACATCCAGACGATAGACGATATCGTCAAGCTGCCGTTCACGACCAAGAAGGACCTGCGCGACAACTATCCTTTCGGACTGCAGGCGGCGCCGCAGAGCGAAATCATCCGTATCCACGCCTCTTCCGGCACCACAGGCAATCCGACCATCGTCGGATATACCCGCAAGGATATCAGCATCTGGAGTGAGTGCATGGCGCGTTCGCTGACTTCCTACGGCGTCACGAGCGACGATATCTTCTCCGTGTCCTACGGCTACGGCCTCTTCACGGGCGGCCTTGGCGCGCACAACGGCGTGGAGATGATCGGCGCATCCGTCGTGCCCGCTTCGACCGGAAACACTGAGAAGCACGCGCGCCTGATCCGCGACCTCGGCATCACGGGCATCGCCTGTACGCCGTCGTACGCGCTGTATCTGGCGGAGACGATGGACAGGATGGGGATTTCCAAGGACGAGATCAAACTCCGCGTGGGCGCTTTCGGTGCCGAGCCGTGGACCGAGAATATGCGTACCGAGATCCAGGACCGCCTGGGCCTGAAGGGCTTCAACCTGTACGGTCTGAGCGAAATCATGGGCCCGAGCGTGAGCTATGAGTGCGACGAGCAGCATGGCTCGCACATCAACGAGGACCACTTCTTCCCGGAGGTCATCGATCCGGTTACGCTGGAGCCGGTGCCGGCCGGGCAGACGGGCGAGCTGGTGTTCACGACCCTTACCAAAGAGGGCATGCCGGTAATCCGTTACCGCACCCGCGACCTCTGCTCCCTGCTGCCGGGCGAGTGCCCCTGCGGCCGCACCAACGTGCGTATGTCCGCCATCCAGGGACGTACGGACGATATGCTCATCATCCGCGGTATCAACGTCTTCCCGTCCCAGGTGGAGAGCGTGGTACTGACGATGAAGGAGTTCGCTCCGGTCTACATGCTCATCGTGGACCGCGTCAACAACCTCGACACCCTGGTGGTGCAGGTGGAGCTGCGGCCCGACGTCTTCAACGCCACCCTCGATACGCCGGCTGCCATCGACGAGCTGGAGAAGCGCTTCGCCGACAAGCTCCGCAGCGTGCTGAGCATCAATGCCAAGGTGCAGATCAAGGCTCCCGGCACCATCGAGCGCAGCCAGGGCAAGAGCTCACATGTCATTGACAAACGTAAACTCTATTGACACTGAATACTATGACCATCAGACAGTTATCAATCTTTATCGAGAATCAGTCCGGCACCCTGCAGAAGGTGCTGGAGCTGATTCGCAAGTCGGGCATCCAGATTATTGCCTGCACGATCGCCGACACGGCGGAGTACGGTCTGTTCCGTATCATCTGCAGCGAGCCCGACCGGGCCTGCGAGGAGTTGAAGGAGGCCGGTGTGGCCGTCGCCATTTCCGATGTCTTCGCCATCGAGCTGGACAATCAGCCCGGCGGCGCCGCCAACGTGGTGAGCGTCTTCAGCGGGGCCGGGATCGGCATCACCTACATGTATGCGTTCCTGCTTGACGGCCGCGGCATCCTGATCTTCAAGACGACTCAGGCCGCCGAGACGGAAGCCGCCATCCGCGCCCATGGGCTTCACGCCCTTTCGGAAGCGGACCTGCCGGTTAACGCGTAGCGTATTCGCCGGCCCAGATCCTTCGTCATTCGCCGGTTTGGAGCCTTCGTCATTCGCCGGCTTGACCGGCGAATCTCTTTTCTGCTGACAGTAGAAGCATCCTGGCCGCTTGACGGATGTTGATTGCGGCAATTTCCGGCTTCAGAGCCTCCTGAAGCGGGAGCCCGGCGGGGGAGACGGGAACGAGTTCCGCGAAGCCGGCCTGTCGGAGGGCATCTGCGTCCGTAATGGCTCCCGAGACGAGTGCGACGGGGATGCCGGCCGCGCGGCGCAGGACGCCGCAGGGGACCTTGCCGAGCAGGGTCTGGGCATCCGAACGGCCTTCGCCGGTTAAGATTAAATCTGCTTGTTGAATGGCCTGGTCGAATCCGACCAGGTCTATTATTTTGTCCACGCCGCTGCACATGACCGCGCCGGCGTACGCCATCAGGGCGCCGCCCAGGCCGCCCGCCGCACCGGCGCCGGGAAGTGCCGAGACGTCTGTTTCCGTTTCCCGGGCGAACAGCCCGGCGAGTTCCGTCATCCGCTGTTCCAGCAGCTCCACGTCGGCGGGGGAAGCGCCTTTCTGCGGCGCGAAGACGCGTGCGGCGCCGTCCGGGCCGATGAAGGGGGCGCGTACGTCGCAGAGCAGCTCGAATTCGCCTTCCTGCAGCACCTGGCGTATGCCCGGGACCGACAGCATGCCGGCACCGCCGTCGCAGGTGGCACTGCCGCCCAGCCCGATCAGGTAGCGGCGGCAGCCGTCCCGGAATGCCGCCAGGATCAGTTCGCCGACGCCGCGGGTGGTGGCCGTCAGGGGATTGCGTTCCGCAGGGGAGAGCAGCCCCAGCCCGCAGGCCTGGGCCACTTCGATGACGGCCCGGTCGCCCGCCACGCCGTACCGGGCCCGGATTTCCCGCCCCAGCGGGTCGGAAACGACGGCCTCGCGGCATTCGCCGCCCAGCGCGTCCGTCAGGATCTCCAGCGTGCCTTCGCCGCCGTCGGCGAGGGGGAGCGGCACGACCTCCGCTCCGGGCAGGGCCGCACGCACGCCTGCCGCCATGGCGGCCGAGACCTCCCGGGCGGGGAGGCAGCCTTTGTACGAGTCCGGAGCGATGACGATTTTCTTTTGCATTTCTTTGACAAAGATAATCGAAAATAGTTCGTATCTTGGCAACGTGAACCAATTAATACCTCTGATATGAAAACCAATGTATTAATCGTTGCAACTCTCGCACTTTCCCTCCTTGCCGGCTGCACGTCGCAGCAGGCGTCCGTCGCGTCGCTGGACGACCTCTTCCTGACCCGCCGGAGCATACGCAGCTACGAGCCCGGCCGCACCATTTCCGAAGCGCAGGTGCGCGAGTTGCTTACCGCTGCACAGAATGCCCCCTCCTGGGCGAACCAGCAGCCGAGCAAGTATTACGTGGCCATCAGCCCGGAGAAGCAGGCTGCCGTGCTGGAGATGATCGGCGGTAACAAAGACCGCGTGGCGAACGCTCCCGTGATGATCGTGTCCACTTTCGAGAAGGGCAAATCGGGCTTCTTCCGCGGCACGCCCGCCAATGACGCCGGCGATTTCTGGGGCGCCTACGACAATGGCCTCAGCAACTGCTATCTCATCCTGAAAGCCCGCGACATGGGCTTCGACACCCTGATCATGGGCATGCGCGAATCCGACAAGCTCCGCGAGCTCTTCAACATCCCCGAGAACGAAATGATCCTCGCCGTCATTGCCCTCGGCTATCGCGCCGAAGAGCCCAACATGCCCGTCCACCGTCCGCTGGACGAGATCGTGAAGTTCTTCTAAATCCCTTTACTTATAAGTGTATAATATTTCACTTTTATACATTGATATTTAGTTTTTTTGTGGCTATATTTGCGTAAGTAAATATGGCCACAATGCGTAAAGTAGAATTTGTCCCATTCCTCCTGACTGAAGTTACTGATATTTTCAGTATCAGGATCGATGGTGATAAGATGGCCGAAATCAATAAGTTCTTGATCATGTTCAAGGATACGACAGATCCGTACCTTAAAGATGATATGACCAAGATTGTGACTGGGTTATCTGAGATTGCTAACAATGGAGCGTTGGAACGATTCTTTCGGAATGAGGGAAAGATGAATGATCGTGTTGTTGCTATTCCGTTGTATATTGTTCCGCGCAATCATTCTAAACATGGGACACTGAGGCTATATTGCATACGTATATCGGATAAACTGTTGATTGTGGGTGGGGGAGGACTGAAGACGACTCAAACACCGGAAGAAGATCCGATTCTTTCTTCACATATTAATACGTTGCAATCTATAGACAACAGACTTAAGGTTTTGGGTGAAGATGTCAATCTGAATGATTCGCTGTTTAACTTAACGGTTGAAATAGACTGAAATGAACACAGTAAAGTACATAGACCCCCTGTTTCAAGAAATGCTGAATCAGGTGCCGAAGGACAAACGGCGTGAATCGGAACTGTCCTATGGAATTGCCCGGCGTATTCACGAGGTATTGCTTCGAAAGGACTGGACGCAGGCGGATCTGGCTCGCGCAACGGGAAAACGGGAGACTGTCGTGTCACGTTGGATGAGCGGCACACATAATTTCACCATTCAGACCTTGGCGGAAATCGAAACGGCCTTGGGTGAAGAAATCCTTTCGATCAAGCAGTATCGCCGCTTATCCGACATGGTGGACGGTTATAAAATCCGTCCTGCACGTGCGGCGTTGCTGAATGATGGAGATTAACTGATTTACAGAATCTTACAGGCGATAGCGGCGCAGGCTTCTGCGTCGGCGAGGGCGTGATGATGCCGGGTAAGGTCGTAGCCGCAGGCCGCGGCCACGGTATGCAGCTGGTGGTTCGGAAGGCAGCAGCCGAAATGACGCCGGGAGGCCGCCAGCGTGTCCACGAACTCATAATTGGGATAATCCATCCGGTACACCCGGAACACCTCACGCAGGCAAGCCTCGTCGAAAGCGGCATTGTGAGCCACCAGCGGCAGCCCTTCGATCAGCGGCTTGATCTTCTCCCACACACGGGGAAATACGGGCGCGTCTTCGGTATCCTCCGGCCCCAGCCCGTGCACCTGGCGGCAGAACCACTGGTAGTATTCCGGTTCCGGGTGGATGAGGCTGTAGAAGCGGTCGGTGATCTTTCCGTCCCGCACGACCACCACGCCCACCGAGCACACGCTGCAACGGCATTCGTTGGCGGTTTCAAAGTCTATGGCGGCGAAGTCGGTCATTTCCGTTTTGATATGATGCAAATATAAACTATTTAGCTATCACCTCCTCATATGGACCGGAGACTCTCAGTCCGCCAAACCATGTGCCGGCCCTCTTACCACGTCAATTTCAAATGGACCTTAAATGGACCTTATATCTCGGCAAGAATAAACTATGTTTGTAAAAACAAGAAAAGAACTGTGCTTTGGGAAGATAGCTCCGGACATTGGGCCCGAGTATCGGATGTGTCCCGTTCCGGTTTATTGATTGAAGCCGGTCTTGTCTTTTCCATTCACCGCTTCTCGGGGAGTATCGGCATTTCTACGATAAGGCTGCAAGAATATGCTGCCGTCATCGGCTTGGGGTGGCAGTTTTAGAGTTTCATTCTTCGTCCCCATACATCTCCGGCTGCTCGGCGAGGTGGCGGTCGGCGGTGTCGTCGATGACGCCGTCGAAGCCCGTGAGGGCGGCGAAAGGGGCGAACTGGGCGGCACGTTCGGCGATGGACATGCGGGGGTGGCGCCGCGGATCCGGATCGGGATGGGGGAGCGCGATGATGTCGTCGTAGCGATGGTCGAAGTCGTTGCTCATGCCTTGTGTCCTCCTACTTGTTTGTTGCGCTCGCGTCCGGTGGCGCCTTCGTCGAAATTGGTGCCTGTGAGAATGGCATTCTTGCCGAACTTGCGCCGGATGGCGAGAATGGCCTCCTGGCGGCTGCGCTCGCGGCTTTCATCCTCCGCGGGCTCGTCAAATAAACCTAGCTGAACGGCCTGGACCTGCGATTCGTCCTGCAGCCGGGCCGCCACCACATACATACGTCGGACCAGCAGCTGCCGGTCCACGATGCGGTCGTAGAGGTCCAGCACGGCGTCGGCGATCAGGCGGGTGGATGACGTGTGCTTGGGCAGGTTGGCGGTGCCGTGGGCGGGTTTCGGCACGGGACGTCCGTACCAGTCCTGCGTGACGGGTCCTTTGTAGCGGGATCGCAGCTCCGGATCGGTCAGGCTGCTGACATCGTAGCCGATGTGCAGCACCATCTGGTCGGTGACCAACTGCTTGTCCACCAGGCTCAGGACCAGTTGCTCCGTCATTTCGTGGATGACCACGCGCGCCTTCTTGAAGGTGTAGGGTTCGGTCAGCACCTGCCCGCTGGAGAGGCTGCTGGTGGTGGGCCGGTAGGCCTTGATGTCGGCCATGCGGCAGGGCTCCCAGCCCCAGGCGTGGTCGATGAGCAGTTCGGCATTGACTCCGAACAGCTTATACAGGAACTCCTGGTTGTACTTCTCGTACGGCTTGCCCAGCGAGCAGCGTGCCACGTCTCCGAGGGTGTAGAGGCCGTTGGATTCGAGTTTCGCGGCGATGCCGCGTCCGATGCGCCAGAAGTCCGTCAGGGGTCGGTGGGTCCAGTATTTCCGGCGGTAGCTCATCTCGTCCAGTTCCGCGATGCGCACGCCGTCCGCGTCGGCGGGGCTGTGCTTCGCCTCGATGTCCATCGCGATCTTGCAGAGGTACAGGTTCGGGCCGATGCCGGCCGTGGCGGTGATGCCCGTTTCGGCGAGTACCTCGCGAATGAGCTTGCGTGCAAAGTCGTGGGCGGATAATTTGTAAGCCTTCAGGTAGTCGGTCGCATCGATGAAGACTTCGTCGATGGAATAGACCTGGATGTCCTCGGGCGAGACATGGCGCAGGTAAATCCCGTAAATCTGGCCGCTGACCTCCATGTAGCGGGCCATGCGGGGTGGGGCGACGATGTAGTCCAGCTCCAGCGACGGGTCGCGCTGCAGCTCCGAATGAATGTTGCTTTTGCCGCGGAAGTGCCGCCCGGGAGCATTCGCGCGCCGGTCGGCATTGATGCGGCGCACCGCCTGCACCACCTCGAAGAGGCGTGCGCGGCCGCCAATGCCATAGCTTTTGAGCGAGGGCGAGACCGCCAGGCAGATGGTCTTCTCCGTGCGCGTCGGGTCCGCCACCACGAGGTGGGTGTTCAGCGGGTCCAGCCCCATCGCCACGCACTCCGCGGAGGCGTAGAACGACTTCAGGTCGATGGCGATGTAGGTGCGGACCGGGGAAGGCATGACGATTAGTAGAAGACCGTGTTGAAGAAGTCTTCCATCTGACGGGCGTAGGGGACGCCGAAGCGGCGGAAGGTCTCCTTGGTCCTGCTGTCGGGCTTCCAGTCGTAGTAGGCGTGTACGGCGCCGGGGACGAGGATGTAGTAAGCTTCCTGGCCGGCGGCCTTGAGGGCTTCGAGGTATTCCCGGTTGGAGGCGTCGTCCACGGTGGTGTCCTCCGTGCCGCGGTTCAGCCAGTGGGGGATCTTGCGCTTGGAGGCCTTCGGGATGTTGCTGAGCGGTGACACGGCGGCGCGGGCGCCGTCCTCTTTCAAATCCTGGACGAAGCGGTCGATGCTCTTGGCGGAGAAGACGCCGTAGTTCGGCGCGCAGGCGCGGATGGACTTGAGCAGGGCCTTGCGGGCCTGCTTGGCGCTCATCCTGGCGGGGAGGTAGGTCGGCTTGTATTCGTAGACGCCCGGTTTGACGCCGAAACCGCGGTCGCCGATACGCTCGATCATCGTGGCCACGGAGGCGCAGAGATGGCCGCCGGCGCTGTCGCCCGTGACAGCGAGGCGGTCCGGGTCGAGGCCGTATTCGGCGGCATGCTCGCGGATGTGCATGATGGCGCCGTAGCAGTCCTCGATGAGCTGATTCATGCCGTTGGGCGCGGCGTCGCCGTCGCGCGTGCCGATCCAGCGGTAGTCGATGCTGAAGGCGACGTATTTCCCGTCGCGGATGAGCGTACGGGCGAGTCCCTTCATCACGTCCTCGCAGTTCATCTGCCAGCCGCCGCCATGGATGATGACGATGCCAGGCAGGTTCCTGGCGCCGTCGGGGATGAAGGCGTCGTATTTGAGCGGCTTCACGCCCGGCTGCGCGTAAACGATGTCCGGGATGCAGCGGTAGCCGGCCAGCTCGGCGGGCTCCACGAAGGAGGCGCCGATGAAGATGTCATTGTCCACGACGACGTCGAATTCGGGGGTGCCGTATTCGGTGTAGAAGGCGAACATGCCGCGCAGGTCCTTGTAGCCGCATTCGAAGGCATAGCCGGGGTCGGCGGTCGCCTTGATGTGCAGGACGGTCCCTTTCGGGAAGACGGTCCCTTCGGCAGGATCGACGGCCGGCGTGACGCTCACGCTGCCATGGGTGCATTCGCCGATGCGGACGCGGAACGGTCCGTCGGGATTGGAAGCGGAAAAACGGGGTTGCGCGGCCGTGGCCGTGCAGACGAGCGCTGCAAGCGCGGAAAGGAAAAACGTGGGGGTTCTCATATCTACAAAAATAACGTTATATTTGTAAATAAACAATTACATACCGTTATGATCAGAATCGCCATCGTCGGGAGCGGCATGATCGTGCCCGATATGCTGAAGGCCATGCAGACCGTGCAGGGCTACGAAATCGTGGCCATCTGCGCCCGCAGCCTGGAAAAGGCCGGCCGTTTCGGCATCCCGAATCTCTACACCGACTACGCGGAAATGCTCACCCGCACGGACATCGACTTCGTCTATGTCGCCCTGCCTAATTCGCTCCATTACGGCGCAGCGAAGCAGGCCCTGCTGGCGGGCAAGAACGTGCTTTGCGAGAAGCCATTTACCTCGACCGTGGAGCAGGCCGAAGAGCTGTTTGCGCTGGCCCAGGAGCGGGATTTATTCATTTTCGAAGCCATTTCCAACATCCACCTGCCGAACTTCTTCAAGGTCCGGGAGCTGCTCCCGCAGATCGGCCCCGTGCGCCTGGTGCATGCCGATTACGACGAGCATTTCGGCCGCTATGACGAGTACCTCGCGGGCAAGGAACTGCCCGTGTTCACGCAGGAATACGAAGGCGGTGCCCTGCGCGACATCAACATCTACTGTCTGCACATCGTGCTGGCGCTCTACGGCCGCCCGGACACGGTTTACTATGCCGCCAACAGCTGTGGACGCAACGCCGTAGCCACCTCGGGCGCAGCCACGCTGACCTGGAAGAGCGGCGTGACGGCCGTCTGTACGGCCTCCATGGACTCCGACGGTTTGCGCGGCTTCTTCTTTCAGGGCGAGAAGGGCGCCATCCGCGTCCACGGCCTGCCGAATTTCTTCACGAAGGTGGACCTGATGCTGCCCGGACAGGCGATGCAGTCCTTCGAACTGAACCGCTACGAGCACCGGCTCTGCCACCAACTGGAGGTCTACCGCGACATCTTCCTTGCCCGCGACCGCAAGGCGCAGGAAGCGCTCCAGGCGCAGACAATGCTGATCATGGACACGATCGTGCGTCTCGAACAATCCATGCCGCAGTAAGCCGATGCGTGCGCTGACCCTCCTGCTGAGCTGCCTGATGCTCATGGCGTTCCGGCCCGTTTTCACGGCGGAGCCCATTCCACCGCAGGTGGAGGCCCGCATGCGCGGAAGCAGCTACCCGGACGGGGCGACGGTCAGCCTGGGCGAATTGCGCTACCTGCGTCTGTCCTACTATGATTTCAACGGCGTGCCGCAGACCGGGGAAATGGTCTGCAATGCCGCCATCGCGCAGGACCTGCTGGAGATCTTCCAGGCCCTCTACGAGGCGGAATATCCCATCAGGAGCATACGCCTGGTGGACGATTTCGGGGCGTCGGACGACGCCTCCATGCTGGCGGACAACACCTCCTGCTTCAATTATCGCCTGGTTCCGGGGCAGGGGAATCTGTCCCGGCATGCGCTGGGCATGGCGGTGGACGTGAATCCCTTCGAGAATCCCTATATCGACACGAAGGGGGTGATCCGGCCGCCGGAAGCGGCGCAATATGCCGACCGCTCCCGGGATTTCCCGCACAAAATCGACCGGCAGGACCTCTGCTGCCGCCTCTTTCTCGAGCACGGATTTATGTGGGGCGGGGGATGGGCCCGCTCGAAAGACTACCAGCACTTCCAGAAATGAATCAGAAATTGAAGAACTTGGAACAAGGCGGACAATGAATCCGGAAATAATCACGTACCTTTGAAAAAAGTGTAAATCCACATTAATAACCGTTATGAGAACCCCCTTTTTGTTATTCCTCCCTCTGCTGGCGCTGGCGGCCTGTTCCCAGCCGGCCGGCTCTGACCTGAAACTCAATGACCTGGAGTATTTCGAGCGCCAGGGCGTGAACGTGCTGGTCTACAGCAACACGTTCTCCGGCGGCTTCAACGACGAGAAGAACTCCGGCATTGAGATTATCCACCATGGTGTCCGCACGGTCCAGGGCGGCGCCGTGCGCCTGTCCAACACCCCTGAGCAGTGGGACCTGGTCCCTGAGACGACGGTGCGCAACGTGAACCGCGAGGAAGGCTCCATCGAGGTGGACCTGCGCTATCCGCACTATGATTTCGAATCCCGCGTGAAGGTGACCGCCGTCGGCAAGGCCGTCCGGATCGATGTCTTCCTGGACAAGCCTGTCCCCGCCGAGTTGGAGGGCGACGCCGGTTTCAACCTGGAATTCCTGCCTTCCCAGTACTGGAACAAGGCTTATGTGATGGACGGCAAGGCAAACCGTTTCCCGCGCTACACCGCCAGTTTGACCACCACGCGTCCCAACGAGGAGAAGGTCTATCAGTACAAGGGCTACAAGACCTATGATGACCGCGGAACGGGCCGTTTCGTGGATCCGCTCCCGCTCTCGACCGGACACGAGCTCATCGTGGCGCCGGACGATCCGTCCCGCCTGATCAAGATCACCAGCGAGGATGCCGAGCTGAACCTCTACGACGGCCGCCTGCTGGCGCAGAACGGCTGGTATGTGCTGCGCAGCCTGCTGCCCGTCGGCAAGACCGGCAAGGTGCTGAGCTGGACCGTGGAGCCGAACGCCATCCCCGGCTGGACGCGCGAACCGAACGTGGGCTTCTCGCAGGTGGGCTACCTGCCCGGCCAGCGGAAGGTGGCGGTCATCGAGCTGGACAAGCTCGACAAGCCGCGCGCTACGGCCGAGGTCTGGAAGGTAAAGGAGGACGGCACCACCGCCCGCGCCTTCTCCGGCCCGGTAAAGGCCTGGGGTATGTACTACAAGTACAATTACGTCAAATTCGACTTCAGCGACGTCCGGGAGCCGGGCGTGTATTTCCTGAAATACGGCGATGTGCAGACCAACGACTTCATCATCGGGGATGACGTGCTGGACCGCATCACGGATGCCACGAGCGATGTCTGGATCCCGATCCACATGAACCACATGATGGTCAACGAGGCCTACCGCATCTGGCACGGCGAGCCCTTCAAGGAGGGCTACCTGCAGGCTCCGGCCAATACCGACCATTTTGACCTGCACAGCCAGGGCCCGATCGACACCAAGTACAAGGCCTACCAGCTGATCCCGGGCCTGAACGTGGGCGGCTTCTTCGACGCCGGCGACTTCGATATCGAAACGGGCTCCAATATCAGCGTGGTGCAGAACCTTGTCTCCGACTGGGAGCGTTTCAAGCCTATGCGCGACGAAACCTTCGTCAGCGAGGAGCAGCGCTATGTGGACCTGCACCGTCCGGACGGTGTTCCTGACGTGCTGCAGTATATCGAGCACGGTGTGCTGAATCTGGTGGCCCAGGCCGAGAATATCGGCCACATGTCCCAGACGCTGTCCAATTCCGTGCTGGACAACTACCACCACCTTGGCGACGCCGCAGCCATCACGGACGGCCTGCACTACGACCCGCGCCTGAAGCCGTACCAGAAGTCTGCGGACGGCAAGTCCAGCGGTACGCCGGACGACATGTGGGCGTTCACGACCCGCAATCCCGGCCTGGACCTCCAGGCGGCCACGATGTTTGCGGCGGCCAGCCGCGCCCTGACCGGCTACAATGACGACCTTGCGAAGCGCGCCCTCACCCAGTCCAAGCGCCTGATGAAGGAGGGGACCGAACTGCTCGCGAAGAGCCCGATGGGTGCGCGTATGCGCGGCCGCGGGGGCTTCGGTAACATGTCCACGAACCTGCAACTGTACGTCTGCACGGGCGAGCAGCACTATCTCGACGACTTCCAGCAGCAGATCTGGCCGGCGCTTGACCGGGGTGTGGAATTTTCCATCCAGCCGGCCCTCGACGCCATTCCGTACCTGGACGAGGCCTACAAGGAGCGCCTGCGCCCGTATGTGGAGCAGTACAAGCAGTACCTCGACAGTCTGGAGTTCGACAATCCTTACGGCGTGCCCATCGGAAAGGGCAACTGGGCTTCCAGCGGCTCCGTCGTGAGCTTCGGCACCACGGCCAGCTTCGCGAGCAAGTATTATCCGGACATCGTCAGCCCCGAGTATGCACTCAAGGCCGCCGGATACATGTTCGGCTGCCACCCGTACCACAACTTCTCGCTGGTCGCCGCCGTCGGTGCCACGCGCCCGAAGCAGGTCTTCTACGGTAACAACCGGGCGGACTTCTCCTTTATCCCGGGCAATGTCGCTCCCGGCGTGCTGTTCCGTCATCCCGACCATTTCGAGAACTTCGACGACTGGCCGTTCCTGTGGGGACAGAACGAAGGTACGATCGCCGGCAATACGTCCTACCTGATCTTTGGCGCCGCGCTGCAGAACCTGGTGCGTTAGTATTTTTCGGTTAAAAATGCGGGTTGTTCTTCCGGACAATCCGCATTTTTCTTATTTTTGTGGTACTTAACCCATTGTAATGTTTAAGAAACTGCTCTCCCTGACGCTCTTCCTGGTCCCGTGGCTCCTGTGTGCGCAGGATCATACCTTTGTCTTTACCCCTCAGTGGACGACCCAGGCCCAGTTTGCCGGTTATTATGTCGCCCAGGAGAAAGGATTCTATGAAGAAGAGGGTGTCAAAGTGCAGATCGTTCATCCTTCCGCTTCCCAGTCCGCTGCGGAGCGCATCCGGACGGGCCAGAGCCAGGCCACGACGCTCACGCTCGCGCAGGCCCTGGAAGTCATCGACAAAGGTACCCCGCTCGTCAATATCCTGCAGACCTCCATGAACAATGGACTTGTGATCGTGTCCCGCCGCGGCAAGGACCCGCTCAAGCAGCATGGCGCCCGCGTGGGTATCTGGAATGCCGGTTTTGGTCAGATGGCTATCTGCCTGAACGAGATCGAGCACCTCGGCTACGAGTGGGTCCGCTTCGTCGATAATGTCACGCTCTTTGTCTCCGGTGCCCTGGATGCCACGCTGGCGATGAGCTACAATGAGTATTACCAGCTGCTCCAGACCGGCATGGAATTGACCGAAGAGAACGTGTACCGTTTCCGCAACCACGGCTACAATGTTCAGGAAGACGGCGTCTACATGACGCTGGACGCATATCGCCGGCAGAAAGAGGATGCGGAGCGCTTTGCCCGTGCCAGCCGTCACGGCTGGGAATGGGCGGCAGCGCATCCGGAAGAGACCCTGGATATCGTGATGGAATACGTACGACGCGACCACATCGCCACCAACCGTGTCCTGCAGGGACTGATGCTCGAGGAAATCCTCCGCCTCCAGATCGACCGGGAGTCCGGCGAGCGCGAATTCCGCCTGCGTCCCGATATGGTGGGCCTGGCGAGCAGCCTGATGACCCGGTGCGGCATGCTGAAGCGGCCGATAACCTATGAAGAAATGATTGTCCGATGATAGAGATCAGGAAATTCACCGGGCGCTCGCTGGCCGCCCGTCTCAGCAGCATCGTTGTCTCCCTGGCGGCGCTCATCTTCGTCGCTGCGCTGACGTATCTTTTCCTGGAGTCGCGCCGGACTGTCAAGCGGGAAGCCATCGAACATGCCACCCAGCTGCTGGACAACACCGTGATGCGCGTCAACAACATTCTGGACAACTGTATTATTGCTGCGGACAACGTCGACTGGCTGGTATACCGCCATCTCGACGATCCCGACGCGATGTATGACCTGGGCCGCAACGTGCTGCTGAACAACCCGGAACTTCACGGCTGTTCCATCTCGTTCCGGCCGGATTTCTTCCCGGAGAAAGGGCGTTATTATTCCATTTTCTCCTTCGTGGAAAACGGTACGGTCTATTCCGAGCAGGAGGGCGATGACGAGTATCAATATTTCTACATGGACTGGTACCAGCTGCCGCGCCTGCTCAACCAGCCCTGCTGGACGGAGCCTTACATGGACGTGGATCAGCAGACCCAGTCCGCCGAGATGGTCACGTCCTATTGCAAACCCCTGATCGGGGATGACGGTGAGTTTATCGGCAGTCTGTCCGTGGACCTGTCCCTGGCCTGGTTGTCCGAGACCATTTCCTCGGTGAAGCCGTATCCGCATTCCTACAGCGTCGTGCTGGGCCGCGGCGGCACCTACCTGGTGCATCCCGATCCGGAGCGGCTGTTGTACCAGACGATTTTTACCGAGACGCTGGTCAATCCGAATCCGGCCGTCAGCGACCTCGGACATGCCATGGTGAACGGGGAAGAGGGGATGTGCCAAATCGTTATCGACGGGGTGAAGAACTATGTCTTCTACAAGCCGGTCAAGACGACGAGCTGGAGCGTGGCCATCGTCTGCCCGGAGAAGGATATCTTCGGCGGATTCGGCCATTTGCAGCGTATCGTGCTGGCCATCGTGTTCGTGGGCCTGCTGCTGACTTTCATCGGTTGTACAAAGTTGATTTCCAGGGAGTTGATCCCGCTTCGCCGTCTGGCGGACCAGACGGATACGATTGCCGCCGGCCGCTTCAACGAGCCCCTCCCGGAGCCCAGGCATGACGATGAGATCGGACAGCTGACCCGTTCGTTCGGGAACATGCAGTCTTCCCTGGTTACCTATATCGACGAACTAACGGAGACGACCGCCAGCCAGGAACGTATCGAGGGCGAGCTTCGTATTGCCCGGGAGATCCAGATGGCGATGGTGCCCCGCGTGTTCCCGCCGTTTCCGAACCGTAAGGAGATAGACTTGTACGCGTCCATGACGCCGGCAAAGGAAGTCGGCGGCGACCTGTATGACTATCTGATCATCCGGAACACGTTGTATTTCTGCGTCGGCGACGTCAGCGGCAAGGGTGTTCCCGGAAGCCTGGTGATGGCCGTGACCCGGAATGTCTTCCGGGTGATACTGCACCAGATCATCTCTCCGGCCAAGGTTGCGCGCGTGATCAACGAGACCGTTGCGGCCGACAACGAACAGATGATGTTCATGACCATGTTCATCGGTGCCATCGACCTGGAGACCGGCAGGATGGAATTCTGCAACTGCGGACACAATCCTCCCGTGGTCTTCCCGGACGGGAAGGCCCGTTTCATGGACATCAAGCCCAACACGCCGCTGGGTGTCGACGCCGACTGGGAGTTCGAGGGCGAAGTGATCGAGGATATCCGGGAGACGCCGTTCCTGTTCTACACGGACGGTCTCAACGAGGCGGAAAATCACGTGCATGCCCAGTTCGGCAACGACCGTATCCTGAAGGTGCTCAATGCGGCACCGTTCGTGTCCGCGCAGGAAACCATTAAGCGCATGGAAACGGCCCTCGCCGCCTTTGTGGACGGTGCGGAAGCCAGTGACGATCTGACGATGCTCTGCCTGAAGATATCGAAGAAGGCCTAAAGCTCCTCTTCCACGCAGGTCTTGGGATCCCGCATCTTGCGGACGGGATCGCAGGTCAGGTCAATTCCCAGTTTCTTGAAGGTTTTGCGGTCCACCTCGCTCAGCATGACGGTGGAGTGGACCTGCGCCCCCCTGAGTTTGGGCAGCTGGTCGAGGGCCAGTTTGCAGTTCTCGTCCAGCAGGCTCATCATGGAGATCGTGACCAGGACCTCGTCGGTGTGCAGGCGCGGGTTGTGGCCGTGCAGGTAAGTGACTTTGGTCTTCTGGATCGGGGCGATCATGGTCTTGGGGATGAGTTTGATATTATGCGGGATGCCGGCCAGGTATTTCAGGGCGTTCAGCAGGAGCGCGGCACTGGGGCCGAGCAGGGGAGAGGTCTCTGCGGTGAGGATGGTGCCGTCTTCGAGCTCGATGGCCGCCGTGGCGCCGCCGGCTTTCTCGAGGCGTTCATGCGCCGCGACGGTGGTCTTACGGTCGGCTGTGGTGACGCCGGCCTTCTTCATCACGAGTGCGATTTTGTTGACTTCAGCCTCCGTCGTCTTGCCGTCGGCGAATTTGCCGAGCGCCGTGTAGAAGCGGCGGATGATTTCCTGCAGGGCGGCTTCGCGGCAGACCGCATCATCACAGATGCAGGATCCGATCATATTGACGCCCATGTCGGTCGGGGACTTGTACGGCGAAGAACCGTAAATGTCGTCGAAGAGGGCGTTCATCACAGGGAAGATCTCGATGTCGCGGTTGTAGTTGACGGCTGTTTCGCCGTAGGCTTCGAGGTGGAACGGGTCGATCATGTTGACGTCGTCCAGGTCTGCCGTGGCGGCCTCGTAGGCGATGTTGACGGGGTGGTTGAGCGGCAGGCTCCATACGGGGAAAGTCTCGAATTTGGCGTAGCCGGCCTTGATGCTGCGCTTGTTCTCCTGGTAGAGCTGGCTCAGGCAGACGGCCATCTTGCCGCTTCCCGGGCCGGGAGCGGTCACGACCACCAGCGGCTTGGTCGTCTCGACATAGTCGTTTTTGCCGAATCCTTCGTCGGAGTCGATCAGGGCCACATTGTGGGGATAACCTTCAATGGTATAATGATAATAGACCTTGATGTCCATGCGCTCCAGACGCTTGCGGTAGGCATCGGCGCTGGACTGGCCGTTGTAATGGGTGACGACGACGCTGTTAACGTTGAAACCGCGCGCAAGGAACTCGTCCCGAAGGCGCAGCACGTCCACGTCATAGGTAATGCCCAGGTCATTGCGGATCTTGTTCTTCTCGATATCGACGGCGCTGATCACAATCACGATTTCCAGATCATCCTTCAACTGGTAAAGCATCTTGAATTTGCTGTCCGGCTCGAAGCCCGGCAGCACGCGGCTGGCGTGGAAGTCGTCGAAGAGTTTGCCGCCAAATTCCATATACAGCTTGTTGCCGAATTTGGCGATACGTTCCTTGATGTGTTCAGACTGGATTTTGAGATATTTCTCGTTGTCGTACCCGTATTTCATGAAGAATAGTTTTTGTAATACGGGTTACAAAATTATGCATTTCCGGTGAGATAAATCCGATTCGAAGAAAAAAAGTTTTCAACAATTTGTTTTTATCCTTACATTTGTAGATGAACCACGGCCACAGTGCCATAATAACGATGAAACGAAAGCTGATACTCGGCTTCGCGCTCGGCCTCCTGCTGGCGCTACCGTCTCTCGGACGAGTCCATGACCTGCCCCGCGGCCCGATTGCGGCCCGGGCCGATTCCCTGATTGAGGCGGCCCATCTGACCCACGATTTCGAACGCATCATCGTCCTCGCCGATTCCCTGGAAGCCACCGGGGACTTCTCCCGGATCAAGGCCGATTATTGGCGCGGATACGGTTATTACAGTACGCTTGATCAGCACCTGTGTCAGGTGAACTGGTCCGAGGCGCTCAACCTGGAAATCCGGGACCGGGTCGACCTGGAATTCTATGGACGCTCCGCCAACCGCCTGTCCGACTTCATGCTGGCGAAGGGTGATTTCGACGCCGCCATGCGCGTCGCGACGCCCGCTTTGGAGAAATTGCGCGAAGGGGGCATGACGTCGAGCCGGGATTACGGCTACCTGCTGATTACTGTGGGCTGCAGCGAACTCAACAACCGGGACAGGGAACAGGCCCATATCTACTTCGAAGAAGCCAATCAATTGTTTACCAGTCTGCTTGCAGATCACGGCCCCGCTTATGAAGATAACCTGAAGAGTGCCGTGGCGGGATTCACCACCATCGCCAGGCACTGTCTGGATGAGAAATATTATGCGGAAGCCATCATCTGGGCGGACAGGCTGGACAATGTGATGGAGGACTACAGCAGCCGACCGGAGACATTCCCGGAGAGTGCGGACCGCCGGCAGACGCTTTCCCTGCTGTTCCGCGCAGCGGCACTTGAGGGCCTCGGCGAGCGCAAGGCGGCGGCTGTCGCCTATGACGAGGCGCTCCGGCATGCCTACAGCAGGACCGATCCGGGCAGGGTGGAAGCCACCCGGTATCTGATGCTGGCCGGGCGCTGGAAAGAGGCGGCGGAAAACTTCCGGCACCTGGACAACTACCTCGCTTCGTATGGCCCTGGGCCGACCCTGGAGAACATCCGCCTCTACCTGCTTCCGAAATACCGGGCCAACTACAATGCCCATCGCAGTGAGGAAGCCCTCGCTACGGGCCTCCAGCTTTGCGAGGCCCTGGACTCCGCCATCGTATGGAATCGCGAGGACATGGCAGCCGAACTGGCCACCATCTTCCAGACACAGCAGATGAAACAGGATTTCACGGAGCAGCAGGCCCGCCTGGAGCGTGTGCGCTTCCGCTCCGCCGTGGCGATGATCGTACTGCTGATCGTCTTTTTCCTATCGTTCATCATCATCCGCCAACGTTCCGCAAACCGGCTGGAGGAAGCTTATCAGCAACTGGAGCAGGCACATGAACTGGCCCAGGAAGCATCCCGCGTGAAGACCGCTTTCCTCCAGCAGATTTCGCATGAAATCCGGACGCCGGTCAACCTGCTGTCCGGATTCGCGCAACTGCTTACGACGCCCGGCATGGAGCTGGACGAACAGAGCAGGGCGGAAATCAACAGGGGGGTGGTCGAGAACACCGGCCGTATTACGGGCCTGGTCGGCAAGATCCTGGAACTGAGCGACCTCATCAGCCGTTCGGAGATGGAAAAGAACGACCGCATCACGGCCATGGAGCTTGCAATGGAGGCGGTCGTGCAATGCGGTATCACGAAATTGGAGAAAATCCATTTTGAACTTCAGGCGCCCGAAGACGTCCGGAATCAGACCCTGGTGACGAATGAACGCGCCGCCATGCGTATCCTGGGGCTGTTGCTGGAGAATGCAGTCAAGTTCACGGAAGAAGGCTCCGTGTGCCTGAGGATGGTCCCCAAACCGGGATTCGTGCATTACCTGGTGGAAGACAACGGCATCGGTGTTCCTCCCGAGGATGCCGAACGGATCTTCGACCATTTCGTCCAGCTGGACGACTATCGGGAAGGGACCGGAATCGGTCTGTCGCTGGCCCGCAGCCTGGCACGCCGGCTCGGCGGCGAAGTGGCGCTGGATACCTCCTACGCCCCCGGCGCGCGTTTTGTTTTCTCGTTGCCGTTAGGCGAATAATAAGACTGCCTCGCCACATCTTCCGTGGCTTCCGTAGCCGTGGCGATGACATCGCCGTAACGGCTCAGGGAGTGGACGATATAGCCGAAGAGGACGATGCCCAGCAACGCTTCGACCGGGGTCAGGTAACTGATGCTGTTGGGGAACAGCACCGTGACGGCTACCAGGAAGATACCGAAGAAAATGATGATGTCACAGCTGGCCTGCATCCAATGTACGAAGCCGCTTACGTTGCCGTGGGACATGACCAGGAGCCGGAAACTTACCTGGTGATAGATCCGGTAAAACACGACGGCGTTGCAGGCGCAGTAAGTGAAGAAAACCAGGGTGGGGAGCAGCGTGATGAGGGACGTTTCCTTCCAAAGCATGGCCACGGTCCAATAGCCGATGAGGCCGATGGCATAGATGATCGTATCCCGGACGGCAATCTTACGCGTGAAAAAGTCGGGTTTCAGCAGTGGAATATAGCCCCAGCAGAAGCAGATGGCCCCCAGATGGAAGTAGGAGACGGTCAGGGCCGCCGCCGCGGTGGGCCAGAAGAAACGGAGTCCGGTGAAGGCATGGATCATGTATCCGACGCCAAAGGCCACCAGCCAGAGGACGGTAAACTGCCGCGCCCGCAGATAAAAGGAGTAGGCGCGATATTCCCTGTTCGAAAACGCAAGGTATCCCGCCATCAGAATAAGGGCGACGGCGCCGATGATCAGGGACCATTGATAGATCGAATGCATACTGAAAAAGCGTTGGTTTTCTTTCCAGTACAAATATATAAAAATGCTGGAATATCAAGAAAATTTATTAAATTGGCCGCATGTACAAGGTTGGCAGGTTTATATTGGCGCTAGCCGGTTTGTTGGCCGGCGTTTTTGCCGGCGCCCAGGATCGGCTCATTTTCACGCCGCAGTGGACGCCTCAGGCGCAGTTCGCCGGGTATTATGTAGCACAGGAGCTGGGCTTCTTTCGTGACGCCGGTCTGAACGTGGAAATTGTCCACCCCTCCGCCTCCCAGTCGGCTCTGAGCCGTATGTTCAAGAACGAAAGCCAGGCGACGACCCTGCAGCTTTGTCAGGCAATGGAGGTTATGGGCAGCGATGTCCCCCTGGTGAACATCCTCCAGACGTCCATGAACAACTCCATGGTCATCGCTTCCCGCAGGGGTGTGGATCCGCTGACCCAGAAAGGGGCCAGGGTGGGCTGCTGGTTCGCCGGTTTCGGCCAGCTGGCCTACTGCCTCAGCGACAAGGAGCACCTCGACTATCAATGGGTGCCGTCCACCACGCCCATCAATCTTTTCATAAAAGGAGCCATTGATGCGACCCTTGCCATGTCATACAACGAGTATTATCAGCTGGTGCAGAGTGGGATGGAGCTGGATGAAAGCTGCGTGTACCGGTTCAGCGACCACGAATACAATGTGCAGGAGGACGGTGTGTACATGCGCCTCGATTACTACGAGAAGCATAAAGAGGAAGCCAGGAAATTTGCCGATGCCTGCCGTAGGGGCTGGGAATGGGCGGCCGCTCATCCGGATGAAACGCTGGACATCGTCATGAAATTCGTGCAGGACAACCATATCATTACGAACCGTTCGATGCAGAAGCTGATGCTTGCGGAAGTGCTCCGTCTCCAGATCAACCGCGAGACCGGAGAGCGGGAGTTCCGCCTGCGTCCCGATATGGTCCAGAAAGCGAGCGATCTCCTGATCGAGAACGGTATTCTCCTGACCCCGGTCACATACGAACAACTCATAGCCCGATAAGTCATGAAGCGGATTTTTGACAAAGTCATCTTTCTGATCCGGAGCAGCCTCGCTGCCCGTCTGGGCGTGTGGATCGCGATGTTCGCCGCTCTTATCTTTATTGCGGCGCTGGGCTTCCTGTTCGCCGAATCGCGTCAGGCTGTGCGCATGGAAGCGATTTCCCATGCTTCCCAGACCCTGGAGACCACCGTGCTCCGCGTGACGAACATTCTGGACAAAGTGGTGGTGGCTACGGACAATACGGACTGGCTGGTTCCCCGCCACCTGGATTCCGCCGATTCGATGCTCGTCTATTCCCATCGCATCCTGGTGAACAATCCGGAGCTCAATGGCTGCTCCATCTCTTTCGAGCCGTACTATTTCCCCAAGAAAGGCCGGTGGTTCTCCGCCTACTCCCTCAATCAGGACGGGGTCATCGAGACGACACAGGAGGGGAATGACGAGTATGAGTATTTCTACATGGACTGGTACCTGCAGGCACAACTGCTGGACGAGCCGTGCTGGACGGAACCGTACAACGACTTCAACCCCAAGGCGTTCTACTCCCCGGAAGTGATCGCATCCTACTGCAAGCCCATCAAGGATGAGGACAACAATTACATCGGAACCATTTCGGTGGACCTGTCCCTGTCCTGGCTCTCGGAGACCATTTCCGCCGTCAAGCCTTATCCCAATTCCTACAGCATCATGATCGGGGAGGGCGGCACTTTCTTCGTGCATCCGGATACCACCAAGCTGTTCTACCAGACCATCTTTACGGAGACCCTCGAACATCCCGATCCCGCCCGCACCGAGTTGGGACATGCCATGCAGCGCGGAGAAGAGGGCATGAAGCAGCTTATGGTCAACGGAGAATCGTGCTATGTTTTCTACAAACCGCTCAGTACGACCGGATGGAGCGTAGCCATCGTCTGCCCCGAGCGGGATATCTTCAGCGGTTTTAATCGCCTGCGCCGCTCCGTGCTGGCAATCGTGCTGGTGGGCCTCCTGCTGATGCTGCTGGTCTTCCGGCGCATCGTGGGCCGGGAACTGGTGCCGCTGCAGCAGTTGGCCGGACAGGCCAAGACCATTGCCTCCGGCGATTTCGAAACCCGACTTCCCGACGATGGCCGTATCGACGAAATCGGGCAGTTGAGCCAGTCGTTCAGCGAGATGCAGTCTTCGCTGGTGAATTACGTGGAGGAACTCAAGACGACGACGGCCCAGAAGGCTTCGTTCGAGAACGAGCTGAAGGTCGCCAGCGATATTCAGATGGGCATGGTGCCGCGGATCTTCCCCGCTTTCCCGAAACGGAAAGACATCGACCTCTATGCCTCGATGACCCCGGCCAAGGAGGTCGGCGGTGACCTGTACGACTTCTTCGTCCAGCAGGAAAAACTGTATTTCTGTGTGGGCGACGTGTCCGGCAAGGGTATCCCCGCCTCGCTGTTCATGGCTGTCACGCGCAACATGTTCCGTATCATCGCGCAGCAGGGACATACGCCGGCGGAAGTGGCCAAGCAGATCAACGACTTCATCACCCAGGACAACGAGCAGAATATGTTCGTGACGATGTTCATCGGCCGGATCGATCTGCAGACTGGCCGCCTGGACTTCTGCAACTGCGGACACAATCCGCCGCTGCTGGACGGCAAGTTCTTCCCGCTGAAATACACCAACCAGCCGCTGGGCCTGTGGGAGCGGGATGAATTCTCCGGCGAGTCGATCGACGACGTTCGCGGGCGCCAGATTCTCGTCTATACCGACGGACTCAATGAGGCGGAGAACCGGGCAATGGAGATTCTGGGCAACGACCGCTTGCTTGAGCTGATGGCCGGAGCGGAGAACCTGTCCGCCGAGGCGGTGATCCGGAAGCTCCAGAAAGCGGTGGAGAAACATCGCGACGGCGCCAGCCCGAACGATGACCTGACGCTACTGTGTGTCAGATTGTTGGATTCTAAATAATATTTGATATATTTGCAGAAATAATGTTTTAATCTTTCGTGTCATGAAGAACAAGAAAACGATTGTGATCCTGGCCTCGGTCCTTTCCGTGTGCCTGCTTGGTGTTGTTCTTTCCAAGTTGATCAACTGGCCGGTGGATACCACGAAGTCCAGCGGCAATATTGCCAAGACTACCCGCTTCTCCCGTAAGACGGCTGAAGACGGGGCCAGCAACATGCAGGAACTCCTCTTGAATGACGAGGACTATAAGAACGGCATCCTGGCCACCTATGTCATCATGAAGGCCCGCGCCGATCAGTTCAGCTCCCTGGTGAGTCTGTCGTCCGAGGTCGCCGGAGACATCAAGGAATTCCAGCCTGTGCTCCAGGATATGAAGAAAGCCCTTCCCACGGTCAATAATGTCTGCTCCTCCCTGCAGACCGCCTGTGAAGATCTCAACTCTGTTTTCGGAGGCGAGACGCCCAAGAGCCTGGAACAGAACGCGAACAATGCCGCGCTTGCCTATTCTACGCTTCAGAAACTGAACAATCTTGCCGACAGCTTCATCGAGACGACGGACAAATACCTGAAGAACTCCAAAGGAAATGACCCGATCAAACTGATCCGCGACCAGTGGGTCGGCTATCAGCAGGTGACGGCCTATCTGTCCGACGATTCCCAGCTTGCCCAGGATCTCGAGGAGCGGGGATACCTCCTGAATGCCGATCAAACCAGGAATGCACTGAACGAGTTTGATATGACGCACCTTCAGGAGTTTAGCGACCTTGTTGCCGGTGGTGCCCTTGTCAAGATGACCGGAATGGGAGAAAACAATCTTTGTGACATCTTTATGGAAGGGGATGTCGTGAAGAGCACCGGTGGGATGGGCGATGTTGTGAAGAGCTCCGGTACGATAGGTGATGTCGTGAAGAGCACCGGTGGGATGGGCGATGTCGTGAAGGGTTCCGGTACGATAGGTGATGTCGTGAAGAGCACCGGTGGGATGGGCGATGTTGTGAAGAGCTCTGGTACGATAGGTGATGTCGTGAAGAGCACCGGTGGAATGGGCGATGTTGTGAAGAGCTCCGGTGCTTTTGGCGAAGCGGGACATTTGATTGCGGCGAGCACGATTGATGATTTCGACGCTCTGAAATCTACTATCAATATCGGCGATGTAGTCAAGAGCATGGAAGAATTAACAGTGGTGTCCAACCATTTTACCAATGTCGTCAAAGCGATTGAAGAAGGTAGTTTGACAGTAGCCCACGGCCCAAAAATAGACCCATAGATCCTGATTAATTGCCTTTTCCGTGAAGACATCTTTCCGTTTACGCATCGGCGTATCGATAATTGTTCTGGCTCTTCCACTTGTAGCCCAAGCGCAGAGCCAGACTTATTTTCAGTACAAGACGGATGAAGCGCGGCTGGTTTTCTTCGACAAGAACCTCTCCCGCTACATCCCGCACATGGTCCGTATGTTCCAGAGCGGGAAGGCACTTCATGAACAGATCTGGACCACGGATTCCCTCTATGTCCCCGAAGCACCGCTCCTGCTCCTGACCGACTGGGAGGACGACGGAAACGGCGGTGCGACACCGCTGCCGCGTTCCCTGATCCAGATCGGCATGGCGCCCTTGTCGATGTCGTATTACATCGGCCCGTCCAGCGAGCGTTACCGCCAGCTCTTTCGTCACGAATATACACATATCGTGATGACGGACAAGTACAACAGCAAGGATCTGGGCTGGCGCGATTTCTTCGGAACCAAGGTGGCGACCGAGAGCGCCCATCCGATTTCCGCCCTGTGGAGCTACCTGTGCGTGCCGCGCTGGTATGCCCCGCGCTGGTACCAGGAAGGCATCGCCTGCTTCATGGAGACCTGGCTGGGCGGCGGCGTCGGGCGTGCCCTGGGCGGCTACGACGAGATGTATTTCCGCAGCATCATCCATGGGGGAGAGCCGCTGTTCTCCGTCGTGGGCCTGGAAACGGAAGGCTCCACCATGGACTTCCAGGTGGGCGCCAACGCTTACCTCTACGGCACCCGCTTCGTCAACTACATCACTGCCCAGTACGGATACGACAAACTTATCCAGTTCTATAACCGTACGGAAGACAGCCGCACCTATTTCGGCAGTCAGTTCAAAAAGGTGTACGGACGCCCGCTCCGGCAGGTGTGGAACGAGTGGAAGGTTGAAGAGAAGAAGCACCAGGAGGCCAATCTCGCCGCCGTCCGTGAATATCCTCTCACCCAGACCGTCCCCCTGACCAAAGAACCGCTTGGCTCGGTGTCCCCGTTCGTGTATGATCCCGCCACCGGGAAGGCCTATGCGGCCATGAATGCCCCGGGAGACTTCGCCCATATCACGGAAGTGGACCTGAATACCGGTCGGCAGCGGAAGGTGACGGACCTGTATGGCATCCAGCTGTACAATCCGGCTTTCGTCGCGCTGGACCGGAACGGCCAGCGCCTCATCTACACGACCAACAACGCCAAGATGCGCGGGTTGGAAGTGTTTGACCTGAAGAAGAAAAAGGTGGTCAAGCGCCTGAATCTTCAGCGCGTCAACAATATCGTGTACGACAACGCCGCCGACTGCCTCTATGGCCTTTTCTCGAACGGCGGCAAACAGTCCATCATCCGCTACGACCGGAACCTTGAGCATCCCGAGGTCATCTATGCTTTCCCGTTCGGCGTGAGCGTTTTCGATATGGACGTGAGCCATGACGGCAAGCTCCTCAGCATGGTCCGGCAGGGAGACAACGGCGAGCATACGCTGCTGCTTTTCCGCACCGAGGACCTGGCCAACGCCAACTACCAGGTGGAGGAACTGGTCAACTGGGAGGACAGTAACCTCGGTCAGTTCCGCTTCTCGCTGGACGACCGCTACCTGATCGGAAGTTCGTATTATACCGGCGTGTCCAACCTTTGGCAGATCAACCTGGAGACCCGCGAGATGGACCTGCTTTCCAATACGGAGATCGGTCTGTTCGCTCCGCTGGAGATTGCTCCGGATGAGTTGATGGCCCTTGAGTTCGAACGTGACGGCATGCGTCCGGTCAAGCTGGCGCGCGCCATCGTCGAAGACGCCAACGCCATCGAACTTTTAGGCCAGAAGGCCTATGAGAATAACCAGGAAGCCCTTGAAGCCGTGGGGCTGCTGGAGAAACCGCTGGAGCCGATCGAGTTCGGCGATGTTTACAACAACATCGTCGAATATGCTCCGCTGAAGGAGATGCGTTTTGCCGGCGCTTATCCCACGATTACCGGTTTCACTGACAAGGATTCATGGAACCATGTGACGCCGGTGCTGGGCTGGCGCTTGCTTTTCAAAGATCCTGTGGGCCTGAGCAGCATCAAGCTGGGGGTGGGCCTCTCTCCCTGGAGCCACAATGAATTCAAGAACCAATTCCACTTCGACTTCGAGTGGAAGTACTATTTCTGGACGCTGAAGGCGGCCTGGAACCATACGGATTTCTATGACCTGGCCGGCCCGATGCGCGCCAGCCGCAAGGGTTACATGGTGAGTCTGTCTTACGACTATACCAATTCGTTGATCTCCCCGTACACTAAGGCCTGGGGCGCTTCTGTGGCCGCTTATGGGGATATGGACGCGCTGCCTTTGTATCAGGAAATCGAGGTGGATGAAGGCATCACCTCCATGCAGACCATTTCGGCGTACGGAAAGATTACCAAAGCCCGCAATACCCTGGGTGCCGTGCTGCGGGAACAGGGCTATGAGCTTGGCATTCAGGGCTACGGCTACCTGGCCGGCGGTCAGTTCTTCCCGTCAATCGACGCTACGGCAGATTTCGGTTTCCTGGTTCCCGTCGGCCGCAATACGTCCTTCTGGCTCCGCACGGCGGCAGGCCACTCTTTCGGCGACCCGGCATCCGCCTTCGGCAACTCCTATCTTGGCGGCTTCCGCAACAACCGGGTGGATTACCGCAGCTCCTTCCAGTATCGTCTGGCCGCTGCCATGCCAGGCGCACACATCGATGCGATCAAGGCGCATTCCTATGCCAAGGCGACCGCCGAACTCAATCTCCGGCCCATTCGCCTGAACAATTTCGGCGCCATGTTCCTGTATCCGACCTGGATCCAGTGCTCCCTGTTCGGCACGGGTCTGTCGACCTGGAATCCCGGCGAGCCGCGTCAGATGTACTACAGCGTCGGTGTCCAGCTGACCACGGAACTGGTGTTCTTCACTTACCTCAAGACGACGCTCGCCATCGGGTACGGCCATCTGTTCGCTCCCGAAGGCTTCCCGGGCGGCCGTCACGGTAATGAACTGATGATTTCCTTAAAGCTACTGTAGATGCCCTTCGTCGCCGCCCTGCTGCCTGTAGCGATCTATATCCTCGTCGTCTACAAGCTGGATTCCTTCTCGCTCCTGAGCGTGAAACGGCTCCTGCTGCTGGTGCTGTCCGGCATGCTCACGGCGCTGGCCAGTTTCGGCCTGTTCCAGCTACTGACTCCGCATCTGAGCGAGTCGGCGTCCGACTACCTGTACCCGTTGCTGGAGGAGGCGATGAAGGCGATTCCGCTCCTGATCCTGGCCCGCAGCAAAAAGATGGTGTTCTTCATCGACAGCGTCATCTGCGGTGCGGCCGTGGGCGGCGGTTTTTCCATTCTGGAGAATATCTTCTACCTGGTACTTGGGGAGCCCCTTGGCATGGGAACAGTTTTGTTTCGCGGTCTGGAGGTGGCGCTCATTCACATGGGCTGCAGCGCCATCGTGGCGGCAGCGCTCATGTTCGCCGTGCGGATGGCGGAACGCATCCGGTCCGGCCTTGCCGTCAAGCGCGGCGACACGGCGATGGCCCTGTTCCTGCTGGTCATCGCGCCCGTCCTGCATGTGCTGCACAATGCCCTGCACTTCGATCCGCTCATCCAGTTCGTCTGCATTTTCGCCTCGCTGGCCGGTCTGCTGGTCTGGACCTATCAGTATGACGGGGACATGATCCACCGCTGGCTGGACCGCGGCCTGGACAAGCAGGTGAGTCTGCTCCAGTCCATCCAGGCGGGGCAGCTGGGGGAGACCAAGACCGGCGAGTACCTCCTGTCCGTGAAGGAGAATTTCCCGGCAGAGGTTTTCTTTGACATCATTTGTTATGTGGAACTGAATGTAGAACTGTCCGTGGCGGCCAAGAGCCGTTTCATGATGCGGGAAGCGGGTCTGGACCTGCCGCTGGAGGACAGTCAGAAGCAGACCTACTTGTCCCAGTACGAGGAATTCATGATACTCGAAAAGCGGCTCGGCAAGAGCGCCCGCATGGCGGTGGCCCCTGTCGTGAAATTCTATCCCGCGGACCGGAAAGCACTGGATGACCTTCTGGCCGAGTGCCGTCCCAGCGGAATTGAAGCCCTGAAAGCCAAGAAATAACCATGGACCGTTCCCGGGATATCATCCGTACCAGCGTTGTCGGCATTGTCGTCAATGTCTTTCTGGCCAGCTTTAAAGCCCTCGTCGGCTTGCTGGCGCACTCCGTCGCCGTTGTGCTCGATGCCGTCAACAACCTCAGCGATGCGCTCTCGAGCGTCATTACCATCATCGGTACCAAGCTTTCGCTGCGACCGGCCGACGAGGAACATCCCTTCGGCCATGGGCGCGTGGAGTATTTCACGGCCATCATCATTGCCGTCATCGTACTGACCACCGGCGTTTCCTCGCTGGTCGAGTCGGTCAGGAAAATCATCCATCCCACCCTGCCGGAGTACACGACCGTCACCCTCGTCGTCATCATCGTCGCCATCCTGGCTAAACTGGCGTTGGGGTGGTATGTGCGCAAGCAGGGACAGAAGCTCGACAGCGACGCCCTGGTGGCTTCCGGATCGGACGCGCTCTTTGATGCCATCATCACGCTGACGACGCTGATTTCCGCCGGAATCATGCTGCTCTGGAACGTGTCCCTCGACGGATACCTCGGCGCCCTCATCTCCATCGCCATCATCAAGGCAGGTATCGAGATGCTCGCTTCGCCTGTCAACCAGCTGCTCGGCGCCCGGGTCTCTTCGGACCTCGTCAAGGAGATTAAATCGGAAATCACGGCACTGGACGGCGTGCAGGGTGTTTTTGACATTATCCTGAACGGCTATGGGCCCAACCTGACCATCGGTTCGCTGCATATCGCCGTGCCCGACACGATGACGGCTCACCAGATCCACGTCCTGACCCGTCAGATTTCAGAAATGATGTATGTCCGCCACAGCATCATCATGACGGTGGGCATCTATGCCAGCGCCACCGGGACGAACCGGGTCGCGGAACTGCAGCGTACCGTCATGCAGACCCTTGCCCGCCAGGAACACGTCATGCAGGTGCACGGATTCCTGTACTATGACGACGAGAAGCGCATGTCCGTGGACGTCGTGCCGGACATGTCAGTCCACGACGACCATGCCTTTACGCAACAGTTGCAGGATAGGCTGAAACAGGTTCTTCCGGACGAGCAGGTCAGCATTGTGATCGACCATCTTTACGCGGAATAAAGTCTTTTTCACCATGACTTTTAAGACTTACGGAGACAAGAACCATCCCAGCCTGCTGTTGTTGCCCGGACTGGGAGTGTCCTATGAGATTTTCCTGCCGCTCATCGGCTTGCTGCAGGACCGGTTCTATATCATTGCCGCAGGCGTCGACGGATTCCTCCTGGGACAGAAATCCCGTTTCACGTCGATCGACGACCAGGCGGCGCAGTCCATCGGATATGTCCGGGAGCAGCTCGACGGCCACCTGGATGTTGCCTATGGCCTGTCGCTGGGCGGCAAGATCCTGTCCCGGATCATGGAACGGAACGAGATTGTCATCGACCACGCCATTCTGGATGCGGCGCCGCTGCTGCCCCTGCCGAAATGGTGCGTCGATCCGCTGCGCTATTACCAGAGCGCCAATGTCTGGACCTGCTATCATTGGACCGGATTCTGGAGATGGGTATTCCATTCGCACTATTTCGACGTGCTGCTGGATGAGTGCCGGAAGGTCTGGCCATACGGCAAGGGGAAAGCCGTCCGCGACGGCTATAAGGATGTTTATACCCATAAATTGGAATCCATCGGCGGGGCCGATATCCATTTCTGGTACGGCTCCAAGGAGGCGTTCGTGGCAAAACCCCAGGCGGAGCATCTGCAGAAGCTGTTTCCGGCTGCGCAGATAGAAGTCTTTCCCGGCATGAACCACGGCCAGTTCCTGGTGGACCATCCGGATGAAGTGGCCCGTAAAATCCAAGCGTATGTCTCTGTGCCGAATTAGCCAATCCGCCGTTCTTGCCGCCTGTGTGATTGTCCTGTCGTCGTGCAATATCATACGCGGCTACAGGGCAGACGGCCTCCATTTCTACAATACGCCGCCGCTGGTCAATATCGACAGTCCCAAGCATCATGTGGGCCATGCCTTCGGAGGCATCACCTGTACCGTGAAGGACCTGGCCAAGATCGGCCGCCTCTATCTGAACAAAGGAGTGTGGGACGGCAAACGCATTGTGAGCGAGGAATGAATACACCTGACTACGGATTTTACCCCGAAACATGCTATAAGTACTCGAGACCGGGCGATATCCCGGTATAATATGATTAAACGTTTATTGTTTCTTTTGACGGGCTTGCTTGCCTGCATCCGTCTGTCTGCCCAGCCGGCCCAGTTAATTCTCAGCCAGGAAGAAGGACGCATCACGTTCGCCGTCGATGAAGTGGCCCTTCCGGATTATCATTGCGGTTGGAAGACGGCGGGATCCAAAATGGCCTCCTATCTGAACAGAAATATAGATGGCGACTTGTTTTCGGACTGGGAAGCTGAAATCCTGGCCAACAGTTTTGCCGATGTGGACAACCTGTACGATATCGGGGAGGACGTTGTATTCAAGATGCTGCTGATGGCTTGGTGCCAGCATCGCCCCGTCGTCCTGACACCGGATGCCATCTGGCTGATTATCTGCCAGCAGTTCAGCCGTATCGTGAATCAGGATCCGGAGCGGTACCGGAGTGTATTGGTGAATCATGCGGGGAAGAAGGAACTGCAGGTCAGATCTACCGACCTGTTCTCCGAGCATGCCGACTGGGAAGGACTCATCGGCCAATTCACCGCCGAGATAGATAAATATACCAACAACGGCCTTGCAACGACGCTGGTCGCCGACTTTTCCACCACCGGAACGGATGAGCGCATCGCCTCGGAGGTGACGCTGATGGATGTGGTCAAACCCTATTTTGAATATTTGGCTATCTATGCGGTCTGTGGTATTCCTTCCATTACCTTGACGGGAACGCCGGACGACTGGCTCAAGGTGTTGGAGAAGACACGTGCGTTGGAAACATTCGGTATGGGTTGGTGGACCGCTGAACTGGAGCCCATTCTGCAGGAGTTCATCAAGGCGGCGGAAGGACAGCCCGACTACTGGTTTTGGAAGGATATTGTCTGCAAGAGCCGCCCCAGGAAGGTTCAAGGTCCAGTCTGCGCCAGGCATCAGCCTAAGATGACCAAATTTGACGGCTGGTTCCTCAAGTTTTTCCCGTATGACAACAAAGGAAAGACGCCTAAGAAAGTGAACATTTCGCAGACCATGTTGCCGGAAACGGTGGTGGTCCCCTTCAAATATCAGGTTGTCAGCCTGGAGGGTGTCGTGCTGGAAGAGACATCGTTGGAGCTTGTCGCAGGTATTGTCGGCGTGCTTGAAGATCCGCAGGACTATACCATGACGCCAAAGATCGGATGGTTTGTCCGTACGGTCAAGTAGCGTGCTCGGGGTGCGCTGCTCAGTGATAGAAGAGAAATCCGAAGTAGATCCGCGGACCGTTGGGTAAAAGCTCTGACTTGCTTATGGCGCAGAGGTAATCAAGCTTCAGAGTCAAGTGCATGGGGCCGGAAACGATGAAGTCGCAGCCAATGAACGGGTCGATAGCCATAAACCCCTGCTTGTGGTAGCGGGTCCCGTCTATGGGAGCCCAGGCCGAAACAGGCTCCTTCATCATCAGGAGCGTTGTCATGGCCCCGCCGCCGAGCGTGATGCCGCCATAAGGCTGAAATCGGCCCAGAACTGTATAGAAATCAGCCAGAAGGCCACCCCAGCCATATTTGAGGTAGCTCCCGTTGCCGCGTTGGCTGAGCGTGGAGACGTAGCCTTCGCTACCTATTCTGAAATGATCCCCAAGGTGTAGCCGGATGACGCCTCCGATGCCCATCGGAGCACCTTTTGCTGTGTAGTCAATGGCATTCAGATTCCCGGTCAGAAAGCCGGTGTGTACCATCATGCCGCCGTCAAAACCGCGCAGGACTTTCTTCTCCTGAGCGGAAGCGGAAAGGAATACCAGCAGGCAGATTGCCGTTAAGATCAATCGTTTCATAACTTACCAGCCATTTCTTTACGGCGCGTTTGGTAATATTCGTGCCGCTTGGGATTCTCCGGGAACCAGCCACGCAGAACTCGTTTCTCCTGCAGGAACATTTCGTGGATGCCCCAGAGGCAGCAGAAGGCAAAGCCGCCTATTACAATTGAAAGAATATCGTTCTTTACAAACAGAGATAGCGCACAAAATGCCAGTCCGGACACCAGCCATATCCACCAGCTCTGTTTGCCCCAGTGGTATTCCATCTTGATGACGAGCGGATGGCAGATACCGATGCTCAGGAACACGGCTGCACCGATGATGATTCCGTTGAAATTCATGTAATACACTTTAACCGATGCAAAGTTCGGTATAAGTGGCGGGATATTTTAGGCTGGGATGGGACGGAATTAGGATTATCCTTGCATCTTCTTTCGGAAGGCGGATGGCGTCAGGCCGGTTTCCTTCTTGAAAAGGCGCGAGAAATAGGACTGATCTTCTATACCCACAGCGGCAGCAATGTCGATGACCGGTTCCCTGGTTTCAGTCAGGAGGCGCTTGGCCCGCTGGATGCGTACGATATCAATCCAGGCACCCACGCTGCGGCCGGTGGATTTCTTTACCAGGCGACTCAGGTAGTTCTCGCTGATTCCTATAGCAGAGGCATAGGACGCGATGGTTCCCGGCATTTGCCCAGGACTGAATACCGATTCCAGAAATTGACTGACCGCTGCCGGAAATGCGGCATCCTGCGCCGGTCTGATACGGGAAAGCAACAGGTCCAGCCCTTTCTCCACAAACACCAGGTCGCCTTTTTCGAAGGAGATTGCCAGCATATTGAACAGTTCCCCCATAAAGGCGCCTTCATCGAACCAGAATCCCTGGTGAAGCGGCTCGGAAAGGAATCGCAGCGGCTTGGTGTCGGACAGGATGGTGGGAGCAAAACCGCCCGTGTAACCTACTGCATTCCGGTAGAACCGGATAGCGAAAGGACTTTGCTGGGGTATCAGCAGAATCTGTCCCGGCTGGCAGAGAAATGGTGTTCCGTCAACTTCCACAAGAACTTCTCCCGACGACACATAGATAAAACTTATGAGAGGAAGACGCGCCTCGGGGGCTTCGACGGACTTGTCATAACCCGAAGTGTCCATCTTCCGAATGAAGAAGGATGTAGATGAAAAATCCGCTTCCGGACTCCAGTGCGCTTTGGGTCGTGCTGTTCGCTGCATAGTATCCGTGCAAAGATAATGCTTTGTCGCGGAACGGCAGAAGCCCGTTTCGGCATTTTTTTTAACTTTGTATTTGATAAGTCAATTATATACAGCGTGGCAAGAGAAAACATATATCTGGCATCCAAGCCCCGTTACGAGATTCTGGACGGGCTTCGCGGCGTGGCCGCCCTCATGGTGGTCCTGTTCCACATCTTTGAGACCTACAGCAAGGGCCCGGCCTACCAAATTGTCAACCACGGATTCCTGGCGGTGGACTTCTTCTTTGTCCTGTCGGGCTTCGTGATCGGCTATGCCTACGACGACCGCTGGGACAAGATGACCACCTGGGGCTTCTTCAAGCGGCGTCTGACGCGTCTGCATCCGATGGTGATTGCAGGCACGCTGGTGGGTGCGGCGCTGTTCTTCTTTGCCGGCACGGCATTTCCCAAGACGCTGGAGGTGGAAGGGTGGAAATTCGCCCTCTGCGTGTTGATGGGACTGCTGATGATTCCTTGCGGCAACGGGCTCGATATACGCGGCTGGGGGGAACTCAACTCCCTTAATGGTCCGCAGTGGACGCTGACCTTTGAATATATCGGCAACATCCTGTATGCCTTTGTCCTGCGGCATCTCCCGAAGGTCGCGCTGGCCATCCTCTGCGGTGTATGCGCCATCTTTACCTTGGACCTGACGCTGGGCTGGAACGTTTTCGGGCTCCTGCCCGAGCCACAGTACAACGTCATCGGCGGCTGGAGCCTCATGCCGGACCAGATATACATCGGCTTCACGCGCCTGCTGTATCCTTTCCTCTGCGGTCTGCTGATCTCCCGTATTCTGCCTTCGCACCGGACGGAAAGCAATCCCAGCGGTTCTCCGATCCACCTGAAAGGCGGATTCTGGTGGTGCTCGCTTGCCATCATCGTTATTCTGTCCATACCTTGTATTGGTGGTAAGCAGGGCGTCGCCGACGGTCTTTTCCAGGCCATCAGCATCCTGATCCTTTTCCCGATCATCGTGCTGGCCGGCGCCGGTTCCAGGACCACGGATGCCAGGAGCACGGCCGTCTGCAAGTGGCTGGGTGACATTTCTTATCCCATCTACATCACGCACTATCCGCTGATGTACATGCAGATGAATTGGGTGGCCGGGCATGGCGATGCCCCGCTGTGGCAGCACATAGCCGTCTCCGCCGGTATCTTCTTCATGGCCATTATCCTGGCCTGGGGCCTGTTGAAGGCCTACGACGAACCGGTCCGCGAGTGGCTCAAGGAGCACTGGCTGAAGAAGCGCAAAGCAGGAGCCTAGTTTTTCAACTCTTTTTCGAAGATGTCCCGCGCCACGATGCGGTAGTGGGGGTGGTATGTCTGTTCGAAGACGGGACTGTGGTGCAGGATATAATGACCTTCAGCCATCAGGGAGTCGATGGCGGCGAGCTCGGAAGCAGCATCCGGCAGGGCGGGGAAGTCCTCTCGGATGACCGCTGCCACAGAAGTCCATTTGGCCTTCCATTCCTCTTCCGTGAGGGTTTCCCCTTCGTTGGCGCTTCTCACGAAGGCCTCCAGCAGCGTCTCGGCATCCACGAGTGAATCCAGCACCACGGACAGGTCCACGCGGACATAATTCCCGGCGTCTCCGACGGGCACGTAGCGCTCGGCCGGGATCTTATACAGACCACTGGCAAGGTCTGCCCGATAGGTCTGCAATTCTTCCATCAGGTAGGCCCTGGCGGCATCCGGATTGGGAATCAGGTGTCCCGGGCCCAGACAATCCTGGCAGAAGCTTTTATAGATATCCTGCACCCGTGTCTCCGGGTACTGCGTGATCTGCCGCCGGATGGCCTCACGCACCGGATCAGACTGGCTGGATGCAATCTGAAGAAGCGAAACCGGGACGGTTTTGAGGCGGGCAGATTCGGACATCCGCTGTGGATTGGTGCCGGGGACGTCCTGCGGGACATCCATTCCCAACTCGCGGAACAGTTGCTCCCAGTAGGGCGGCATCGTGCCGTCCGCCGCCAGAAAATTCATCGGTTGGCTCTCGAATACCGGCTCTCTTCGCTCGTCCAGGTAGCATTTCTGGATGAGTTCCGAACAGTAGAGTTCTTCGTCGTCCGGGAGGAAGCGCAGGTCGTAAGCGCGGCCGCAGAGGGCTTTGGCCCGCGCCACGGCGGCATCGGCGTCGACGCCATTTACCCGTTTTACGACATACACCGGGCTGGAGCCATCCTCCTGTTTATTCTCTTCAAGAAAAGCCTCCAGCGAGCGGCGGGCGACGCCGTTTTTCGGGGTAGCATCAATGCTCCAAATACCGTCGTCAGAGACTTCGGCAATCGCTACATGGGTGATGTTCAGTTGCCCTCTTTTACCCGTTGCCGCAGAAATGGCAGCGTCCATGGAGGTGTTGTCTGCATCATAGTCCGCCGGAATGCCGACGAAGATCAGGTCTCCGTTCCGGAGGTCCTGCGCGCTTCGCCCGCAGCTTGTTGCCAGAACGGTGGCTACAAAGACTGATATTAGCAGACTACGCCTTTTCATACGGATCATCATAGGGTTTTCAGGGGGACTGACAATTTCGATTTTCATGCGTTTATTGGTCGCGAAGTTCGTGAATTCAACTCGGCTGCAATCTCGTCGTATCGTTGCTTGGAAAGGTATTCCATGGCTCAAATTTACTCTTTTTTATGCAATTATTGGAAATATCGCTTGCGATATAAAAATAAAGTCGTATATTTGCATCGTGAACGATATAAATGAAAATGATATGGCAAAGATTTATGATTTCAAAGCCCTGAATAACAGGGGAGTGGAGTTCGACTTCGCACAGTTCGAAGGAAAGGTTCTTCTGATTGTCAACACCGCATCCAAGTGCGGTTTCACCCCGCAGTACGACGGCCTGGAGGCACTCTATCAGAAGTATAAGGACCGGGGGCTGGCCATCGTGGGCTTCCCCTGCGACCAGTTTGCCCATCAGGAGCCCGGCTCCGATGAGGAGATCGCGGAGTTCTGCCGCCTGAATCATGGCGTCACCTTCCCGCTGATGAAGAAAACCGACGTGAACGGTCCCGAAGAGCATCCGGTCTATACCTATCTTAAATCAGTCGCGCCCACCGAGGAGTACAAGGGAATCAAAGCCAAGGCCACGCATACGCTGCTGAAAGGATTGAGCAAAAGCGTGGAGAAGGACAGCGACATCCTCTGGAACTTCACCAAATTCCTGATCAACCGCGACGGCACCGTCGTCAAGCGTTTTGCGCCCGTGGCTGAACCTGCTTCGTTCGAGAAAGATATCGAGGAAATGTTATGATCGAAGAGAAGTTCAAACTGGATAACCAACTCTGTTTCAGACTGTACACGGCTTCGAGACTGCTCACCCAGGCGTATCATCCGCTTCTGGGTGAGCACGGTCTTACTTACCCGCAGTACCTGGTGCTGCTGGTGCTGTGGGAGAAGGATGCGCAGCCGGTGAACGATATCGCCAAGCGCCTGCTGCTGGAGACCAACACCGTTACGCCCCTTCTGAAGCGGATGGAGGCGGAAGGGGTTGTGACCCGCAGTAAGGGCAAAGAGGACGCCCGGCAGATGATCGTGAAACTCACGAAGAAGGGACGCGGGCTCCAAAAGAAACTGACCGACATCCCTGAGGCCGTCGGCAGTGCCGTGCTCTGTGAAAGCGTGACGCCGGAAACCGTTCCCGGCCTCTTCGGCATGCTGGACGATATCATCAAGCAACTTCATCATCAGATTTGATTATGTTTGCAAATAATTGATGGTGAAATACAAGATGTTCAAGAAGAATATACTGCTCCTTGCGATATCTATCGTTGCAATACCCCTTGTAAACCTCACTTTTACAAGGTGCATCCGCGACAATGCCGATTTCAGACGTCGTTGCGAAGATGCCGAATGGCAGGTTTATCAGGCCTACCTAGATGTGGATTACAACCGCATTCTGGCGCTGACCGACAGCGTGAAAAGATTAGGCCTCTTCTCGGAAGGCAAGGCGGATTACTGGATGGGCTATGCGTATGACCGCCTGATGCAGAAACGCATGGCCGAGCTATACTGGAAGACGGGGCTCGCTGCTGTCGAGAATTCCACCGAGGACGAGGATGTGAGGGTGTATGCCGGTATCGGCCAGCGCCAGCGCTTCCCGAAATACCTTGACCATCAAAGGTCCCATTTCAGAAGATGCCATCCGATCGGCTATTGAGAAAGCCGGATACACATTCAAAGGTAAAAAATGAGCCCGGTATTCACTGCATTGATGATTCCGTTCCTGGGGACCGCCCTGGGATCGGCCTTCGTGTTCTTCATGAAGCGGGATATGCCGCAGATGTTGCAGAAGGTGCTGCTGGGGTTCGCCTCCGGCGTGATGGTCGCGGCTTCCGTGTGGTCGCTGATCATTCCGGCCATCGAGATGGGGGAGGGCGCGGCGGCCGTCGTGCCGCCTGTCATCGGGCTGCTGGCCGGATTCGCCTTCCTGCTGCTGATCGACTACATCACCCCGCATATCCATCCGTCCGGCAGCACGGAAGGTCCGCGGAGCCGCCTGTCGCGCACGGCTAAACTGGCGCTTGCGGTGACCATTCATAATTTCCCTGAGGGAATGGCCGTTGGCGTAGCCATTGCCGGCGCCCTGACGGCCAATTTCAATATGGCCGGCGCGTTTGCTCTGTCGCTGGGTATCGCCATCCAGAATGTCCCCGAAGGGGCCATCATATCGATGCCCCTGCGGGCGGAAGGGAATTCCCGCTGGAAGGCTTTCGGCATCGGCGCGCTGAGCGGCATCGTCGAGCCCATCGGCGGCGCGCTGGTCCTGCTGCTGGCCACTTCCATCCTCGGTATCATGCCCTATATGCTGGCATTCGCCGCAGGCGCCATGCTCTATGTCGTGGTTGAAGAACTGGTCCCGGACTATTCCCAGGGAAAGCATTCCAATATCGGCACCATCGGTTTTGCCCTCGGCTTCGCGCTGATGATGGTGCTGGATGTCGTGCTGGGTTAGTCGAGAATGGAAACTCCTCCCAATCGCTAGCCGGAATAAACGGCGTCACGAAGCTCATTTACTGCAAAGGCGTCAGCGGGAATGTAAGGCAGGCGGCGACAATGCCGGTGAAGGTGATGATTAGCGTCAGCGGAATGGTAGATCTCGATCAGGTTTCCGCCTTTCACGTGGAAGAGCCCCGCCTCGCCGAGCGTCTTGCCGATATTCGGGTTGTCCGCGGGGACCAGGGTAATCCAGGCGTTGAGGCTCAAACCCCAGAATAGAATTGCATTCATGGTTATCAGTTATATTAGCATCCGAATATCATGAGTACAAGGCATCAGTCGAGCGAGATGCTGTCGATTCTCAGGCGCAGGATGCCAGAGGGGACATGAGCCTCGGCGATTTCGCCGACCTTCTTGCCCATCAGGGCGGCGCCGATCGGGGATTTCAGCGAAATCTTGCCCGCCTCCAGGTCCATCTCGTGGGGGCTGACGATCTGGAATGTCATGCGTTTATTCGTCGTGAGGTTCGTGAATTCGACCCGGCTCAGCAAGCTGACCCGGTCCTTTGGGAGGGCATCGGGATCGATCACGCGGGAATACTCCAGGATCTTCTGCAGGAAGCGGATCCGGCTGATGGTCTTCCCTTGGATACGCCGGGCCTCGCGATATCCCGCATTGTCGCTCCGGTCCCCCTGGGCGCTGGCTTCCGCGAGCTCATCCTGCACCTTGGGGTACACCTCGTTGATGAGGTGCTTCAGCTCGGCGGAAATCTCGTCGTATTTCTGTTTGGACAGGTATTCCATGTCCCAAATATACGCAATTTTCGGCGGCCGTCTATTTATTCTGAACCAAAACGAATCTTTGTTCACTATTGAAAACTTGTATGAATCAGAAGAAACCAATTCTGCAACCTCTTCTCGCATACGCGGGGAAGAGAAATGTGTTGACCTATCTCTCATTAGTCATCTCGGGCATCAGCCAGTTGCTTGCCCTCGGCTTCGCCCTTAGGTTGGTCCTGGACGTCGTGCTGGGCTGATCTTTTGTCATCATGGAAAGGATTTATTATCTTTGAATCCGTGATGAGCATATGAATAACACCAAGACTATAAATCCGGAAGACTTTGTTCTCGTGGGCGGAGGCCGCTGGGGCGAAAGCTTCAACCACAGGGAGAATCCTGATATAATGATGAAGCTTTATGCGCCGGAGCAGACACAGATGGCGCTTGACGAGTATGACCGGGCGCAAAAAGTCTATGGCCTCGGGATCCCTACGCCGGAACCGGGAGAGCTTGTCAAGTCTCCGGATGGCCGCACAGGGATGATTTTCAGGCGCATACCCGGCAAGAAATCCTTCGCCAGGGCTGTTGGAGAGAACCCGGAAAGGGCCGAAGAACTTGCCTCCCGTTTTGCGTCCATGTGCAAGGAACTCCACGCAACAACAGTTCCGGAGGGAATGTTCCCTCCTGTCGCAGAAAAGTACCATCGCGTAGTGAATGATTATCCCTTCCTGCCCGGAAAGGACAAAGACACAATCATCCGGTTCATTGACAGTATTCCCGTATCCCACACGGCACTCCACGGTGACCTTCACTACGGGAATGTGATTTTCTCCGGAGACAACGCTTATTTCATAGACCTTGGAGAATTCGGATACGGATATCCCATGCTTGATTTCGGCATGGCCATGATTTCCATGAGACTCATGCGTGAGGAGCTGATGAAGTTGATGAACCATATGGACAAGGATACCTCCATACGGTTCTGGAACACCTTCTTGAAGGGGTATTTCGGGACAGACCGTCGGGTGGAGGATATCGAAGAGGAGATTCTGCCATTTGCCGCCATCCGGGCCATATACATTCAGACCCTGGAGGGGCGCATCATTCCGCCGTTCCAGCAAATTGTCCTTGATGCTCTCGAAAAAGAATGCTTTAAAGGATAATTGAAGATGCTCTTGATTCCGTTTATTGCCATCGGAGAATGAATGGTTCTAGACGACATCGAGGTTAAAAACATCTGTTACATAGGTTTGATCCTCCTCAGGGCGGCTAGCAAGAAGAAATGGACGAGACACCCGGACGGAGGACCCGTCGGTGCTGGGTGGCCTATCTTCTCGGGATACCGACGGCTATAATAAGACTGAGTCCAGAATGAATGAACCCCTTCAAGGATAAAATACTTATATTTGTGCGAATATAACGATATACGCCATGAAACGAATCATCGCCGCCCTGTCAGCAGTCATCCTGGCCTCGGGCGTTATGGCACAGGGCCAGGTTCCCAAACCGCAGAGTATCTCTTTTTCCGCCATTCAGGGCGTCAGTGTGGGCAATGCCCAGGATGATGCGGCAGGAACGGGAGTGACCGTCTTCCGGCTCACCGTCCCCGGACGGGCGGCGGTAGCGGTCTTCGGCGGAGGTCCGGCATCCAGGGAGACGGAAGCCATTGCCCCGGAACGGAACCATCCCCTCAATGCGCTGGTTTTCTCGGGCGGATCGGCCTATGGTCTGGCTGCCTCCGGAGGCGTGGCCCGCTGCCTGGAAGAGCATGGCGTTGGATTTGATACCGGCATTGCCCTTGTGCCCATCGTATGCCAGAGCTGTATATACGACCTTGGATATGGCAGCGCCACGGTTAGGCCGGACGAACAGATGGGTTATACAGCCTGCGAAGCGTCATTTGCCTGGGACGACCAGCGCAGCGGCAATATCGGTGCCGGTACCGGTGCCACGGTGGGCAAGGCAGCCGGAATGCAGCAGGCCCAAAAAGCCGGGATCGGTTATGCGGCAGCACAAATGGGATCACTCCAGATAGGCGTGGCCGTCGTACTGAACAGTTTCGGGGATATCTACTCCCACGGAAAGAAAATTGCCGGAATGCTGACCCTTGACCGCTCCGCTTTCGCAGACTCCTACACTACCTTGCTCCATACGACAGCAGACAATCTCTTCACCAGCACCACCAATACAACCCTGGTGGCCGTATTCACCAACGCAGACTTCACGCCAGCCCAACTCAAACACCTGGCGCAGATGGCATCGGCCGGACTGGCCCGCAGCATCGATCCCGTCTTTACCACCGCTGACGGAGACACTGTCTATGCCATCTCCGTGGGGGACGAGCATCACAAAGTGAGCGCAAATCTGGATGCCGTGGGCGTACTTTCCGCTTCTTTAGTGGAAGAGGCTATAGCAGATGCCGTTTACTCTGCCGGAATTGACCGGTAATCAACGTACAGCCACATACAACTGCTCCCAATCTATGATGACGCTACCGTCAGCCCCGATGATCTCCTATCATCCCTTCGCCGCCATCAGACACTTGGCGCGATAAAACGCGGATGACCTTCTCTTGTTATGATTAATCTAATTCGGCGAATCGTTTCAAGGCATCTTTGCTCAATCTCTGAACCGTCCAGTCGAAGAGGGGGGGGCGGCGCCGATGGAACGGTAAAGTTTCAGTATTTGATGCTGTATTCGTAGGCGGAGAGCAGCCGGAGCGCCTCCTCGAACCGGTCGGCCTTGGTGGGCACGTCATGGCTTGCGAATTTACGAAGATTTCTTCATCTTTGTATCAATTCGACGAATTACAACCTGCTATGCAGTTCTTGCAGAAAGTATGAAACAGTATATCGTAGACGCTTTCACGGACGACATCCTTGCGGCGACGGGAGGTCTGGCGCAGGAAGCATATTTCGAGGAAGGGGATATGATTGTAGTCGTCCCCTCGAAGGAGGACCTGGCGCGTTTCGTGCCGAATTATCCGGCGATGGAAAAGTTGGAAGGCTGCGGACTCATCCTGACGGCGCCGTCGAAGGATTTCGACTTCGTATACTAACGTACTGGCGTTCATTTTCCGATGCAGGAAATAGATAACATCTATAACTTATTGTAAATAAACACTTTAACATTTTATCCTTTTCACGTTTGTCCCCCTATCGTCCCCGAAGTCTGTGAGGCTCCAGTATTTGTGGGCGTGCTCCTGCCCTTCGGGGACAAGATAATGAAGGAATGTCCGCGCTTAAAGACTGCGGCGCCTTTTGCTATGATCTCTGACTTGTGCTGTGATATGAAATCACCAATCAATCTGAAAATAGCACAATTGGTCATAAAAAACTACAAGCAAAATGTACTTTATCTATTGTTTTTGGGAAGATATAGTACAAAAAGGTCGCACTTTTTTATTGTGTGGATGATAATAATTGCTATCTTCGCATAAGAATTATTAAGACTAAGTATGAATACTGCGAAGATAATTGCCCGGGAGGCGGAAATTGCCGAACTCAAGAGATGCTATGAGTCTGACCGTTCTGAGTTCGTCATAGTGTATGGCCGCCGTCGTGTAGGTAAAACATTTCTAGTTGATACTTTTTTTGATAAGAAGTATGATTTTACTTACGTGGGTGGGCATAAGTTGACTAAAGCGAAACAGTTAAGAGGATTTGCCAAAGCGCTGAAGAAAGCGGCGGGGATGAAGATTCAGCCGAAGTTCTCTTCCTGGGAAGACGCGTTTGATGCACTTGAGGAGTATATCGAGTCATTACCACAAGAAAAAAGGAAGGTTATTTTCATTGATGAAATGCCCTGGATTGATACGCCACAGTCTGAATTCGTGGAAGCGTTTGAATCGTTCTGGAACGGATGGGGCGCCAGGAGAACCGACATTATGCTGATTGCAAGTGGTTCGGCCTCATCATGGATGATGGACAAACTGGTGGACAATCCAGGCGGATTGCACGCGCGGATTACGAACAACATTTATATTCGCCCATTCACACTGAAGGAGACAGAAGAGTATCTATTAAGTAGAGGTATTCGTTGGAGCCATTACCAGATTCTGCAATTATATATGGTGATGGGGGGCATTCCATTCTATCTGAGTCTGCTTGATCCAGGACAAACGCTTATCGGTAATATAGACCGTTTGTTCTTCCGAAAAAATGCTGAACTCCGGACCGAGTTCGACGAACTATACAAGGCTGTCTTCAATAAAGCTGACAAGTATTTGGAAATTGTGAGTCAACTGAACGGGAATCACGACGGTATGACTTTCACCGAGATTCAAGAATCTACCAGTCTGGATGGTGAAAGGTTATCAACGGTGCTGAAGAATCTTGAACGTTGTGATTTTGTAATCTCTTTTCAGCAATTCGGGAACAAATCTCGCGGTACATTGTATAGACTCGTGGATTTTTATACTCTATTCTATTACAAGTTCGTGGATGCCATAGACAGCAAGGATGAACAATGGTGGACACACAACTTCAATTCACATAGCGTGGAGTCGTGGCAAGGTTATTCGTTTGAGCTGATTTGTTTCACGCATCTTGCCCAAATCCGCCAGTGTCTCGGAATTGCCGGTATCTCCACTTCGGCTTCATCCTGGCGCTATATTCCGGCCAAAGATGAGGAAGGAAAGAAAGCGCAGATTGACCTTGTAATTGAACGAGGCGACCGAACCATCAACTTATGCGAGATGAAATTCAGCATAGGACCGTTCACAATCAAGAAGTCTTATGCAGATGAAGTCCGCAGAAGAGCGCTGCTTTTCAAAGAAAAGGAGAGAACATCTTTCGGGTTGAATAACACTTTCGTCACGACTTTTGGCGTTGCCGACGGAGTGAATAAAGATGTCGTAGACTCAGAGGTTACGGCCGAAGATCTGTTCAGATAACAGAGATTTCATTTTTCATTTTCCGATGCGGAGTGTTAAATTCATTGATAATCAATGAGTTGCGCGGTACGTGGTTCAAACGTTGTTCAAGTTTTTCGGTAATAACTTCCACGTAGCCGGTACAAAAACGGACTTGGATTTTCTTAAGTGATGATTTCGGAAACTTGCCCAAGCCCATTATCAAAGGCACGAAAAATGGCGGTAACGACCAAGAGCAAGTTCTCTTCCCAGGTCAAAAGAGAAACGACAGCAGCGGCTTCATCCGAATCCGCCAGCTCGCTGGTTTTACAACCGATTACCTGGCGCTAGATGAACTGCGTCAAATAGACCGGCAGGAACCAAAGGTCCCCGTCCTTGGTCCTCTTCCATTCAACGAGTTTCTCGTATATCTTTCTCTTAAATACTCTCTCGGGGTATTCCATTTCCTCATAAAGTTTAACGTTTCAAACGCGAATTTAGGGCATTTTGTCAGATTCTCAAAATGTTTTTGGCTCTTTACCGTCGGATTCTCGAAAAGTTGCCAACAATTCTCTTCCTGGTCAGAAAGGATCGAGGCCAACTTTGAGGCGCTATCCAGCGGTGATTTGACGCTTATCAAGAAGATTGAAAGGTAAAATCGGATTTCTCGGGCGACTTATTTATTTCCCAAGAAACTCTGTTGGCGTAATACCCGTCACCTTCTTGAAGAGACGGGTGAAGTGGTGCGGATATTCGAAGCCCAGCAGGTGGGCGGTTTCGTTCACGTTGTGGCCGTTCATCAGAAGGTTCTTGCCCTGTTCAATCACAAAGGAATGGACGTAGCCGATGGCCGTGCCGCCGGTGGATTTGTGAATCACGTCGCCCAGGTAGCGGGCCGAGTAGGCCAGCCGATCTGCACAGTACTGGACGGAAGGGACGCCTAGGTCCATTTGCCTGCCGTCCAGATAATACTCCCGCAGGAGGCCGTGGAAACGCTTGAGGATGTCCGATGCGCTCTTGTCCTCCTGCGATAGCTGGCGCAGGTAGATGCGCTGGCAGTATTCCAGGACAAGGCGGATATACCCCAGGATGACGGCCCTCAGTGCAGGGGAGTCTTCGCTGTCCTGCAGTTCGTGCCGGAGCTGCGAGAGGAGCTGGGTGATCCGACCCCATTCGGATGGATCCATTTTCAAGGTCTCCGTGGCGAAGTAGGAGAAGTATCGGTACTCCTTCATCCTGGTTTCCAGATCCGTTCCGTGCAGAAGTTCCGGAGAGAACAGCAATACCCATCCGCTGATGTAGAGGTCCTCGCCACTATCTTCCTTACCGCCGATCTGGCCCGGCTCCACGGCAATGATGGAACCGTCGGCCGCATCGAACATTTTCATGCCATAGGTGAGGTTTTTGGGGAAATTCTTCTGGATGAAGAGACCATAGACTCCGTAATTGTTCAGGCTGGAACGGAACGGCGACACCTCGTCGTAGTGGATGACGCTCACAAGGGGATGTAACTCCCGGGCCCCCACGGAGCGGGCGTACACATTGGGATTTGAGACGTGCAGGATGTTCTTCATGTCACGCAAAAGGGTATGATTTCCTGCAAAAATAAGCAAAGTTCTGCGATATTGGTAGATATTGGCCCAAAATCGGTTAAAGACTCTCCGAAAGACAGCCTACCTTTGCAACATCAAACATCATACGATATGAATATCAAATCCATCCTTGCAATCTGCGCCGTATCCCTGATGCTGCTTGAGTGCAAAACAATCACGAACAAGAATATGAGTACCCTGAATCTTACCCGGGAATGGGACAAGACCTTTCCCAAATCCGAACTTGTAAACCACAGCAAAGTCACCTTCCACAACCGCTACGGCATCACTCTGGCTGCCGATATGTATGTTCCCATAAATGCTGAAGGAATGCTTCCGGCCATCGCCGTGAGCGGTCCTTTCGGCGCCGTGAAGGAGCAGTCGAGTGGCCTCTATGCCCAGCACATGGCCGAGCGCGGGTTCCTGACCATCGCCTTCGATCCTTCCTTCACCGGCGAATCTGGCGGCGAGCCCCGCAGGATGGCCTCCCAGGACATCAACACCGAGGACTTCCTTGCGGCCGTGGATTTCCTTTCCACCTGCGACCTGGTCGATCCGGAGCGCATCGGCATCATCGGCATCTGCGGCTTCGGTGGCATGGCTGTCAATGCGGCAGCACTCGATCCCCGCATCAAGGCGACCGTCGCGTCGACGATGTATGATATGAGCAAGGTCAATGTCGAAGGCTACTTCGCCAGCGAGGATACACCCGCCCAGCGCCAGGAAAAGCGTCAGGCCCTGGCCGCGCAGCGCACGAAGGACTATGCGTCCGGCACCTACGAGCGCGCCGGCGGTGTCATCGACCCACTTCCGGAAGATGCGCCCTCGTTTGTCAAGGATTATCATGCCTACTACAAGACCCCGCGCGGCTATCACCCTCGAAGCGGCAACTCCAACGATGGCTGGAACGTCATCGGCTGCCAGAGCTTCCTGAACCAGCCTCTGCTGGCCTGGGCGGGAGAGATCGAGAATCCCGTTCTGCTCATCCACGGCGAGAAAGCCCACAGCCGCTATTTCAGCGAGTATGCCTATGGTCTCCTTACCGGCAGCAACAAGGAGCTCATGATTATCCCGGGAGCTTCCCACGTGGACCTCTACGACGATGTCGCCGGCGTGATTCCCTACGACAAAATTGAGCGTTTCTTCAAAACAAATCTGAAATAGTATGATTCGCACATTAGCCATCGGAATCCTGTCCACTTTAATTTTCCCGGCCATGCTCTCCTGCGAGAAGCTTCCCGATCCGGTCCAGCCCGATCAGCCCAAGCAGGAGAAGAATGAAAAACAGGAGAATAATGGTAACGACAATTCCGGAGAAACCGATACCACCATGCCAGAGACCATCAAGATTACCGTGTCCGGAAAGACGCTTCCGGTGAAAATTGAAGAAAACGAAGCCACTAAAGCCCTTGTGGCAGCACTAAGCGAAGCATCCATGACCTATGAGGCCCACGATTACGGCGGCTTCGAGAAGGTGGGGCCGCTGGGACTGACGCTACCTGCAAACAACTCCCAGATCACTACGCAACCCGGTGAT
>CADBYT010000008.1 GCA_902798975.1 uncultured Bacteroidia bacterium
TCAGCGAAGATGTTGCTGAAATTGATCATACCGTCGAGGTTCAACTCACCGAAGAGCTTGTTCTTCGCGGAGTAGATCGCGTTGTTGGCGCCGAAGTTGACGGCGTTGCCTGCATGCTGATCCAGGGTCTGGAAAGGACCGCCGATCACAGCACGCACACCCCAAACCGGAGTGATGTAGCGGCCGACCATGAGGTTGCCGTAAATCGCGGGGCTGTTGAAGCCACCGTTGTACACGGAGATGACACCGCCACCGAGACCGATGAACACGTCGTTCCCCTTGTAAGCCGTCTGGGCGTTCGCGGCGAACACGCCGGCGGCCAGAGCGATTGACAGAGCAAGAGCTTTGAGTTTCATATCGTTTTACTTTTTAATTTCGTTATACAATTGGGGAACTTGGAATTACTCGTTGAAGGAGATACCACCACCGGCGTTCGGCATGGTGCCATGGGCATCGTGGCCGTGACCATAGTGATAGTGACCCGCGGCGCCAGGATAAGGAAGTTCATAGGGAACGAGCTCGACAGTCTCGGTATACTTGACGTCAAAGGAGCCCAGTTCGATGGCACTATCTTTTTCATTCTCATCGATTTCGCCATCCTCGTCAGCATCCTTCCAGGCGATCACATCCATGGGAATCTTCTCCCAATAGTTGATCTGGCGGATATTCCACATGGCCCAAGCGGACACATAGAATGGGTAGTCGAAGGGCCAGATGTATTCATCATCCCCCCAATAGTCAACCAGGTTGTCAACGACTTCTTCGAAACCGAGATAATTATGGTCAACAACGTTGGAGACCTCATACAACCACCAAATGTCATCACCGGTGACATTACCCTCGAGGATGTACTCGCTGTTGTTGTAGTACCAGGTATCGATACCGTCGTGGGAATAAGCGTAGGTCTTGTAATCCTTGTTCTCCAGGAGACCGACATCCTCACCTTCCTCTATGTCTTCCTCGTCCCAGAAGGTATCACACGTATAGCCGTTGATCGGCTCACCGACGGGGACAATCACTCTGATCGCAGCCATACCACCGGCCAGGACCTCAGGAAAAACAAAAGCGGAAGTGTAGTCCTTCGCGAGCTTGTCGCCCTTGACGATGACACCATAATCACCGGCGGCGACAGCCTGGCTCTCGGCGGCCTGCCATGAATAGGCGTGAGGACCGCTGCCCACGATGGTTTGGAATTCGTTGGTGATGTCCAGACCACCACGGGTGAAATGGATGTCAACCGGACCGGAATAAGTACCGCCGTTGATGATGTCGACGACCTCGACATTGACGAGGACCTTACCGCCGGCAAGTTTGAAAGCGGTCTCGACCTGCTCAGGCGTGCAAGCGGCAATAACACCTACTAACGCAATGAGTGAAAAAAACTTTTTCATTTCTTTAAAATAAATATTAAACATTAAACTTTGATTTCTGTTTACCATGGAGAGCGGCATGTCCGCAAGGACATATTACTCCCCAGCCGACAAAGGTACGACTAAAAATAATAAAAAACAAATTTTTTTAAAATATAGTTACTTATTCAAGTAACCATTAATATAATAAGGATTGTAGTAATTCTTGCTCGCCAGATTGTCGGCGGCTTCGGCACGGACTTCCTTATAGTAGACCTGCTCGTTGTTGGCATTGTAGTCGTAGGTAATCTGCCCGGACATGCCGATGCGCGGCACATAACCATGGCGGCGGTTCCGGTACGGCGGCAGGGAGATGTGGATGCGGAAGCCGCCGTTGGTGTGCGGCTGGAGAGACGAAGCCACCGGCTTGCCATCCTGGCCGAAGATGAGGCCCTTCTCGGCATAGAAGCCCACCGAAACGTGGCGGAAATGCCGCACCATCTCGAATTTGATGCCATAATCCCCATACAGGAAGCGCTGCGCGCGCAGGGTGAACTGCGTCTGCAGAAAGGCGTTGTAGTAATTGGCGGCCACATTCCATACGAATTCCGGTTCCCAATAGTAACGCCAGTGGAAAGCACGGAAACTGCCCACGGATACCACGCCGAGCTGGGTATCCACCCAGAAACGCTCGTTGGGGAACCAATAGGCGGCCTCCAGCAGCGCGCCGAAGCGGTTGTTGGAGAACTGGCCTATCGACAGCTTGCCCTGGATCCCCAGATGCCAGGGATCGCGGAAACGCTGCGACAGGGTGATCATACCGGGATGGATATAGCGGTACTGCGTCTCGAAGAAATCCGTGAAGACAGGGATCACCAGCTGGTAGGAGAAGCGCGCACCCGGCCAGAGATTGATTTCCAGGGCGGGCTTGAGTTCCCAGAGGGACTGGTAGACCTGCGTGATGATGAGGTTGATCAGAGAGAACACCGGATAGACGGTAATGTCCGTCCGGAGGAAGCTGTTGTTGTACAACTTCTGTTTTCGTACGGCATCCCAGGACGCGTCCAGGCGCTTGGTGGTGTTCCATCGGCCGGATTCGGGATTGTAGGTAATCGTGACCTCGGGGACCTTGTAAGACGTACCGATGAGTTTAACGGGCTTGGACTCGTCCAGTCCGGCGCCCTCGAGAATCTGCACCGCGCGGGCGAAGCCCTCCGCCGGCAGTTTGTAATAGTCGTTCTCGACGGTGAAGGCCGTGAACTCCGGCGTCTCGACGGAGCGCACGTTCAGGAAGCCCGCTTCCACAAGGCGGCGGGCCGCCTCCTCGGCACGGGATTCCACCAGGCTGTCCACGCGGGACGGCACCTGCGCCGCCAACGCCAGGGGCATCAGCAGCGGGAGCAACGCAAGGAGCCTGAGAGTTCTCTTCATGCCGGAAGTTTGATCTTACAAAGTTAGTATTTTTTTAGGACTTCCCTCGCGTTTAGCTTGAGATTTCCGTTCACGTCACGATAGGAGTCATGCCGGATCGGGCCGATGCCCGGAGCGTACCAGTTTTCGCAGATGTTGTCGCGTTCGCGTCCGATGCCATGCTCCACTTTGCGCTCACGCAGCACCACGCAGTCGAAGGTCCCTGCCGGCACGGTGATCCGCTCGGTGCGCAGGACGACCCGCTCGGTGATGTCCATCGTATGGGTCAGGACGCCGGTCCGGACACGGCAGTGTGCATCCGGCAGCCGGTCGCCCGGCTTCAGATTCGCCGGGAGACGGGCCGGCACGCTCTCGACTTCTTGTGCCGCACTGGGGAACATGTTGTGCAGGACGGCCTTCAGCGAAGCGCCCAGGTCCTGCTCTGTGGTCCCGTCAGCAGTGACGACCGTGGTCATCGGCGCGGCGCCGCCGTACAGATCTTTTCCGGCAGGGCTGTGAATCGTGAAAGTAATATCGAGAATGGTCTTCCCGCCCTCGTGGCGGACGCCCGTGTACTCCATCGTCGTGGTATACTCGACGTGACCGTTCGCCTTGGTGCGTTCGTACACCAGCGTGCGGCCCGCTGTCATGGTCGTGAAAGGCTCCCCCGCCCGGACGGACAGACCCACCAGGAAGAGCAGCATAAGAAGCAATACGCGTTTCATACTGCAAAGATGCGAAATTTTTCCGTATCTTCGTATCCGTATGGTCCTTCCCGAACTGCAAGCCTACGTGGAGGCGGAGATCCTCCCCCGCTACGACGCCTTCGACAAGGCGCATCAGCGTCCGCATGTCGAGCGCGTGATCCGCGACGCCCTCGCGCTCGCGGCCTTCTATCCCGTCGACAGGAACATGCTCTACGCCGCCGCGGCCTTCCACGACACGGGCCTGTGCGAGGACCGCGCCACGCACCACCTCGTCTCGGGACGCATCATCCGCACCGATCCGGCCCTCCCCCGTTGGTTCTCCCCCGAACAGATCGAATCCATCGCACAGGCCGCCGAGGACCATCGCGCCTCGCTCGACCACGACCCGCGCAGCCTCTACGGGCGCATCATCGCCGAAGCCGACCGGCAAATCGAACCGGAAACCATCGTCCGCCGCACCGTGCAGTACGGTTTCGCCCATTACCCCGAGCTCGACCGCGAAGGGCACTGGCAACGCACGTTGGAGCACCTCCACGTGAAATACGCGGAGGGCGGCTACCTGAAACTCTGGATTCCCGAATCTCCCAACGCCGCGAAACTCGCCGCTCTCCGCGCCCTCATCGCCGACGAAGCGCAGCTCCGCATTCTATTCGACAAATTCTTCGACGCAGAGAGCTAACGCCACCCGCGATTCCGGCTCCGCTTTTCCGCCGCCCGCGCGCAAGCGTTGTGGAGGGCGGAGCGGAAATTGGTTTTTCGGCAAACTTGCCCGAAAAATAATTTCCGGCCGCCTGCTAAAGAAAGGGCGGCGGGAAGGTTATATCCTGCCAGGGTAGGCCTGCAAGGAGCGAAGCGACGCAGGGGGTCCGGGGGGAACGCCCCCCGGTTATTCGGTCCGGCCAGGATAGGCCTGCAAGGAGCGAAGCGACGCAGGGGGTCCGGGGGGGAACGCCCCCCGGTTATTCGGTCCGGCCAGGGTAGGCCTGCAAGGCCTTTTGGAGAACGATAAGCGCCTTGGCAAGATCCTCTTTGCAGAGAACGTAGGCGATGCGGACCTCCTGGCGACCCTCTCCGGGCTCGGTATAGAACCCGGCGCCGGGCGCCATCATCACGGTCGAACCCTCGTACTGGAAGTCACGCAGGCACCAGATGCAGAACTTCTCCGCATCGTCCACCGGCAGCTTCGCCATCGTATAGAAAGCACCCATCGGGATGGGCGAATATACGCCCGGGATCTTGTTAAGCCCGTCAATCAGGAAATTGCGCCGCTCGAGATACTCCTCGTAAACCGCATGCAGATACTCCTTCTGCACACCGAGCGACGCCTCCGCCACGACCTGGCCCAGCAGCGGCGGCGACAGACGCGCCTGGCAGAACTTCATCACCGCATCGCGCACCTGCTTGTTCTTCGTGCAGAGGCAGCCGATGCGGATACCGCACTCCGAATAGCGCTTGGACACGGAATCAAACAGCACGACATTCTCCTCGATCCCTTCCATGTGGAACGCGGAAATGTAAGGCATGCCCGTATAGATGAACTCGCGGTACACCTCATCGCTGAACAGGAAAAGATGATGCTTCTTCACGATATCGCGCAGACGCTGCATCTCCTTGCGGGTGTAGAGGTAGCCCGTCGGGTTGTTGGGGTTGCAGATGAGGATGGCCTTGGTACGCGGGGTGATCTGCTCCTCGAAGGCCTCCACGGAGGGCAGGCGGAAGCCGTCCTCGATGTTGGTCTTGACGCTTTTGATCACGGCGCCCACGGAAATGGCAAAGGCCATATAATTGGCGTAGAACGGGTCCGTCACGATCACCTCATCGCCCGGCCCCAGGCACGCCAGGAAGGCGAACAGCACCGCCTCGGAGCCGCCGGTGGTCACGATGATCTCCTCCGGGGAGAGGTAGATTCCGTACTCGGCATAGTACTGCACCATCTTGGTGCGGAGCGACAGGTAGCCGTCCGAGGGGCTGTATTCCAGGATGCTGCGGTCCACGGCCTTGAGGGCATCCAGGCCGCACTGCGGGGTCTTGATGTCCGGCTGACCGATATTGAGGTGATAAACATGTACGCCGTTGCGTTTGGCCGCATCGGCGTACGGAGCCAGCTTCCGGATCGGGGAAGACGGCATATTCTGCGCGCGTTGGGAAATTTCCATAGCGCAAATATACACAAAAAAACGAGATTCGCCGGTCGAAGCCGGCGAATGACGTTTATTTGGCGAGCGCTGCGGTAATCTCTTCTGCAGCCAGCGCGATGGTCACGAGCTGCACCACGTTGCGTGTACAGCACTCGTTCTCCCCCCAGTGGAAAGGATAATCGTCCTTGTTCTCCATGTAGTCCGGCGCCATCAGCAGCAGGCCCGGCGCCAGGCCGCCCGGGATGACGGTGTAGTCCGCCCGGTTGTTGCCGTAGGCCACTTTCTTGGTCTTGACGCCCACCGCCGTGATGAAAGACACGTTGCTGTAGGGATGGCAGCCGTAGAGGTAGTTCAGGCCGGCGAGCACGAGCTCGGGATCGATCGCATCCGGGAAAAGCTTCCAGACGGCGTAGCAGTTCAGCGCCCAGCCAAGGATCTGCTCGTTGCCGCCCCAGCTGCGGCCGGAGATAGGCACACCGTACGGCGTGCTCTCCGCCTGCTTCACCAGTCCTTCCACATACGCAGGCAGCGCCGCGCGCACCTGCGCCTGGAAATCGGCATCCATATCTTTATAGATGGCAAGCGCCGTGGACAGGTTGCCACCGCCGCGGCCAAAGCCACCCCACATGCCACCCATGTCTGAGAGGACCGGTCCCTGCGGGACTTCCACGCCCCGGGCCACACCCTGGCGACCGGCACCCGTCCAGGCACGATTCATCGCCGGCATCTCCACCGGCTTGATCTGGGCAAGCACCCGCGGCTCGAAGAAATCGCGGTACTTCTTCTCCCCCGTCGTCTTCCAGAGCTCGATGGCCGCGGAGACGCGGCCGTCGCCGAAGCCACCGAAGCCGCCGAAACCGCCCATGGCGTTGCGGGCAGGATCCGCCGCCTCGAAGTTCTCATCCCAGAGTTTCAGCGCATTGCGCAGCGAGCGCTCGGCCAGTTCGGGATTGTAGGGCTTCAGTACGCGGGCAGCAGCCGCCAGTGCGGCGATGGTGGACATCTGGCCAGCCGGATTGCCGCCGTTGGACGTGAAGGCGAAGCGGTCGTCGCGCGTGCCGGTGAACAGGCCGCGCTGCTCGTACGGCGCCAGCGAGGCGTCATAAACGAAGCCGTCGGTGATCGTGGAGGCGTCGCCAAGGTGGTGATACTGGTGCATCGTGCCCTGGACAATGCCCTGGGCCACGAAACCGATGTTCTCCACCTGCGCGTTGATGTTGAGCACGCCGTGCTCGCACTGCTGGATCACGTCGGGCACGCCGTCCGGGCGGTGGATGTCGACGAACTGCGTCTTCTGGTCGATATAGGTCTGGTCACGCTCGGGGCGGAACTCTTCCCAAAGGGTGGCGAACTGCTGCGTCAGGCCGATCACGGTACCGGACTGGATGTCGAAGTCGCCGGCGTCATACCAGGCACCGACAGCCAGGTTCGGAATGTGCTCGTAGGCCTTGTATTTCGTGTTCGTCTCGGGGCCCTGACGGTAACCGTCCATCTGCTCGTAGCCCGGAGGCGCCTGCAGGGCGTCGTCCATGTGGGAGCGTCCGTGCCAGATGCGATAGCCTTCGTTCACCTCCATGTGGTCCATCTGGACCGGCAGCCACACGTCCATCGTCGGATACCAGGTGCCGGCATAGACGTCCTTGTCGATCGGGAACGGATTGGTGCGGGTGCCCTTGTACTCGATGCAGTAGAGACCCGGCTCGCGCACGTCGGAGAAGTCCACGCGGGCGTAGTTGTAGCGGTGGTTGTACACGCCCCACTCCGTCACGCGGGCGTCCTTCGCCAGCTGGCGGGAACCGTCCTCGGCGATGCGCCAGATGCGGGCCACCGGGGCGAGTGCGTCACGCTTGTCGAGCTCCAGCACGGCCACCTTCTTCTGGCCGGGCGTGTAGCCCACCTGTGAGAAGCCGATGTTCGGTTTGCGGATCCAGTCGGGATTGTACGACGGCTGGACCGTCCACTCCACCACCTTGCCGGTCTTGCCGGCAGGCAGGATGGTGCGGAGCACGAAGGTGCCGTTCTGGGCGAGGTTGCGTCCGTCGAAGAGCCGGATTTCGCTGTCCGAGCTCACCGCCACGCGCAGGTCGTCGTCTTCCGGCGCCATCACGAGCTTGTGGCCCGCCGCGAAGGGTTCCGGATCGATGAATTCCCCGCGGCCGCGGTCGTCGAAGGTCGAGAGACCGAAGAACTGCGGGATCTTCTCGCTGACCGGACGCATTTCCGTATCGCCGGTCGGATAATTCGGGAGAATCAGGGACTTGCCGTCCACAAAGACCGTCTTGCCGTGGTAGCTGGCCGGGAAAAATTCGAAATTCAGGCCCGCCTTGCCTTCCAGCTTCGCCGGCACGGGCTCGTCCAGGTACACGCTGAGCGTGAAACCGGTCCCTTTGGCCGCCACGACGATGCGCGGACGGAAGGTGTAGTCCGGGTACTCGAAGGTCATGTCCACGGACTGACGGGCGCGATCGACCTCGCGCTTGAGGATATCCGGATAGATATCCCACTGCTCCGGCGTGTCCATCAGGCGGATGCCGCCGCCCGTGGCGATGCGCTCGCCGTGCTGGATCAGCTCCACGCCGGCGGTCTTCTCATCGCAGAACATGCCGTTGTACTGGTTGCTGTACACCAGCACGGAGACGCCGTTCTCCTCGAGGACTTCGAATTCATTGAGACGCAGTCCCTGGGCAGATGCAGCCGCGCAGAGGGCCAGCGCCGCGATGCCGGTCAGAAAGATTTTTTTGTTCATCATAACGGATATTTGTTTGTTTCAGCAAATAGATTTACAATAATACGAAATATATTTTGTTTTCTTACCTATGGTCCGTTCCTTTTTCTTCCGTTTCTTCGCGCTGACGCGAAAGCGGACTTCGCTCAACGATTATATCGCCCTGTACCTTAACCAAATCACCACCGGCGCACGCCAGACGGACCGGGGATGCAATTACTCCCCCTCCACCATCAAAAGCGTCCGCTATTCCCTCGGGCGTTTTGCAGCCTTCCAGCAGGAAGCACGCCGAGAATACGACTTCCGCCATATTGACATGGCATTCTACCACGACTACACCGCTTTTCTCAAGCGAAAAGAGTTGTCAATCAACACCGTCGGGAAATGCATCCGCGACCTGAAAGTCGTCCTCCGAGCCGCGGAGGACGACGGGATCCATGTCTCGGCCGGATGGAAAGAACGACGATTCAAGGGCACCCGGATCGAGGTGGACAGCATCTACCTGACGCCAGACGACCTGGAGCGCATCCAGGCCGTAGACTGTACGGCTCTCGGCCCAAGGCGCGAGCTGGCGCGGGATATTTTCATGGTGGGCGTCTGGACCGCCCAGCGCATCTCGGACTACAACCACATCCGGCGAGAAGACGTCAATACCTTGATCCGCAACACGGCGACCGGAGAGTTGGAACAGATCACCTACCTCAACATCCGCCAGCAGAAGACCGGCGCCAAGGTATCCATTCCCTGCAACGCGGCCCTGCGGTCCATCCTGGAGAAGTACAGCTACCGTCTGCCGCACCTGCCGGACAAGGTCATCAACCGGTACATCAAGGAGATCGCCCGGGCTGCAGGGCTGACACAGCCCGTCGAAATCGAGACCACCAAGGGCGGTACGCCCCGGAAAGAATGGTTTCCCAAGTGGCAGCTCGTCCACTCCCACACCGCCCGCCGTACGGGCGCCACGCTGATGTACCTGGCCGGGGTGGACTTGTACGACATCATGAAAATCACCGGCCACACCACCCCGGCCATGCTCAGGAAATACATCAAGGCCGACTCCCTGGAGGTCGTCGAGAAGCTGACGGAGAAATATGACTACTTCCGCTAGAGCCCCTTCCAGGGCACTTTCGGGCGTGGTGCCCCCGGCACCACGCTGGAGGTTTCCTGCATCGGCTACACCACTAAGCGCGTAGCTGCCGCCGCCAACATGGTCGTCGTCCTCGAGGATGACGCCGAAATGCTCGAAGAGACCGTGGTTATCGGTTACGGTGTGCAGAAGAAGAGCGACCTGACCGGTGCCGTGGCTTCGGTGCGTTCGGATGACCTGCAGAACCGTTCGACCTCCGATGCCGCTGCCGCCCTCCAGGGTAAGGCCGCCGGTGTCCGCGTCATCACGGACGGTTCCCCGGGATCCGGTGCAAAGATCCGTGTCCGCGGTTATGCGACCAACAACACCACGAATGCGGATGCGGTCCTTTCCCCGCTCTACATCGTGGACGGTCTGCAGGTGAGCAGCATCCAGTACCTGGATCCTTCCGTCATCGAGTCCATCGAGATCCTGAAGGACGCCGCCTCCGCTGCCATTTACGGCGCGCAGGCCGGTAACGGTGTCGTGCTCGTGACCACCAAGCAGGGACAGGAAGGCCACGCCTCCGTGACCTACTCCGGCAAGTTCACCATGCAGAATTACAGCAAGCGCCCCCTCATGAACCGTGAGGAATTCCTCGAGTACATGACCTACAAGGCTGGCGCCCAGGAGGTGACTGCAAAACTGGCAGACAACGACTATTCGCATCCTTACTATACGGGCGGCGTCATCGATACCGACTGGATCGGTGCCTACATCGAGCCCAGCTGGAGCCAGCACCATTCCGTCAGCTTCTCCGGCGGTAACCGGAACGGCCACTTCTTCACCGCAATCAACTATGCGAACGAGAACGGCGTGGTCAAGGGCGACCAGGATGTTTACAAGCGCCTCACCGCCCAGGTGAACGCTGACTACAACCTCTTCAAGTGGCTCCAGGTCGGTGTCAACACCACCATCGAGAAGTGGGAGAGCAAGAGCGTTTCCCAGCGTGCATACGGTTCTTCTTTTGAGTCTCTGATCATCATCGATCCGCTCACCCCGGTGTACTGGACCTCTCCCGATGAGATGTCCACGACCGTGCGGACGGCCTACAATTCCGTGGTGAACGGCACTTCCAAAATCGACTACACTTTCTTCGGTGATGAAAAAGGCTGGTTCGCCAACACCAAGTACGCCGATACAGAAGGTTCCCCGCTTGCCAAGCGCGATATCAACAAATACAACACCAATGGTGGCTTCAACATCAACGGAACCTTCTACGCCAACCTCATGCCCATCAAGGGCCTGACCATCACGTCCCGCCTGGGTTACCGTATCTGGCAGAGCGTGCAGCACAACTACGGTTTCCCGTACTACATCGGTGACCGCGGTAATAAATCCGACTTCTCCTTGAGTGCAACTGCGAACACCGGTTACTACTACCAGTGGGAGAACTTCGCGAACTACAACCGTACCTTCGGCAAACATGATTTCACTGTCATGGCCGGTATGTCCTACCGTGAGAACAACAGCGACAACGTTTCCGCCAGTGCTTCCGCCAGCCCCGGATCCGATGAGCCCACGCAACTGCTTCCGTCTTACGGAGAGAATTTCCGCTATCTGGACTTTGTTCTGGCCGAGGCCACCAAGAGCGTCGGAAACAGGCCGGGCAAGAGCGCTTCGCTCGCTTACTTCGGCCGTTTGATCTACAGCTTTGACAACCGCTACACGTTCCAGGCCAACTTCCGCGCCGACGCGTTCGACTCCTCCAAGCTGCCCGCCGATAAGCGCTGGGGCTACTTCCCGTCCTTCTCCGCCGGCTGGACCATCAGCAACGAGCCGTTCTTCAAGAACAACGTGAGCCGCAATGCGGTCTCCTTCCTGAAGCTTCGCGTCTCCTGGGGTCTCAACGGTAACATCGCCGTCCTGAGCGGCTATCCTTACACCGCGACCATCGATCCCGGTAAGAGTTATTATCAGTACCATGTGGATCAGCTCGGAAGCGCCGTTGGCGCCGGCCCCACGAAACTTCCCAACTCCAACCTCTCCTGGGAGAAGTCCGAGCAGATTGACGCCGGTATCGATGCCCGTTTCCTGAACAACCGCCTGACCGTCGGTATCGACTACTTCAACAAGCAGACGAAAGACCTCCTCTTCAACGTTACAATTCCTGCCGAGCTCGGCTTCACTTCCGCTATCGCCAACGGTGGTAACATCCTGAACGAGGGCTTGGAGTTCGAACTGGGTTGGAAGGACAGCGTCGGCGACTTCAGCTACGGCATCAGCGCCAACTTCTCCACCCTTCATAATGAGGTGCTCTCGTTGGCCGAAGGCGCAACGCCTGAACGCCACAACAGAGCCAGCTCCACCAACATCCCGATCTACACCGTGTTCGAGCAGGGGCGCCCTCTGTGGTACTTGAGTGGTTATAATTTCAAGGGAGTTGACCCGGAAACCGGTAACTTTATCCTTGATGACACGAATGGTGATGGTAGTATTGATAAGGCTGATATGATTTATCTGGGCCAGACCACCCCGAGTTTCACCTACGGTATCAACATCAACCTCGCCTGGAAGGGTCTCGACTTTACCCTCTACGGCGCCGGTCAGGGCGGCAACTACATCATGCCCGTCACCTACCGTCCCGGCTTCAAGAATAACCTGAAATATGTTCTGAAGAATGCGTGGACGCCGGAGAACAAACAGGGAACCATGCCTAATCCGAAGTATCACGACGACCTCAATTTCTGGGCATCTTCCGGCAACCTCTTCAAGGGTGATTTCTTCCGCATCAAGCAGCTGCAGTTAGGTTATACCCTGCCGCAGAAATGGACGAAGAAGGTGGCCATCAGCAACCTCCGCGTCTATGTGTCGCTCGACGATTTCTTCACCTTTACGAGCTATTCTGGACTGGATCCGGAAACGGCTTCTGAGAACTCCTCTGATGGTATGGGCCTCGACTGGGGTTCCTATCCGACTATGCAGAAAGTCCTCTTTGGTGTCAACGTGACCTTCTAATCAATGCGATCCAATATGAAAAAAATATTTATTCCCATCCTGTTAGTGCTTGCTTTTGCAGCAGTCTCCTGCCAGCAGTTGCTTGACATCCCCCAGAAGGGAACCTTGAGTACACTCGAGTACTATGCCTCCGACTCCGATGCAGAAGCCGCACTCAACAACATGTATGCTGCTTATATCGACAATGTGGCAAACGCTATCGGTATTGACGTCGCTGAACAGGTTATTTTTAACTACTCCGCCGACGATGTTCTCGCCGCCGGTGGCCATGCCAACGACCACCCGGATTTCCGTGTCTTCTGCGAATTCCGCTATGATGACATGAATGGTGAACTGAAGAACCTTTACGACGATTATTGCACCACTATCTATGCTGCCAACCTGGTGATCTCCAACTTTACTACCGAGAACCGCAACGAAACTGCACCGAAGTGGGAAAGCGCCGTGACCAAACGCTGCGTGGCTGAGGCCCGCGTGATGCGTGCGTTCATCCATATGCAGATGGCCATCCTCTGGTATCAGCCGGCCATCATTAACCGCGTACTGGATCCAGACGAGCTTCCGGTCCAGGCCGAAAGCCAGTCCCAGGTGCTCGAGTGGGTCATCGCCGAGTGCGAGAAGGCCATCAACTCCGGTTCCCTGCCTGAGCGCGCGAGCAAGAACGACAAGGACGGTACTGCCATCATGACCAAGGGCTTCGCCCAATTCGTCGCCGGCAAGGCCGCCATGTTCAACAACGATCCGGCTACCGCCCGCAAGTATCTCGGCGACCTGATCAACTCCGACAAGTATGACCTGGTCGCTCCTGAGGATTACTGGACCAACTTCCACGCGGCCGGCGACGGCAACTGCGAGAAGATCTTCGAGCCGAACTTCATCTACGACGCTACCGCCAGCTTCTGGGGCAATGTCGGCCGCAGCCGCTGGATGGTGGCCGACGTCTTCTGCTGGCGTACCGAGGATCTGTATTCCGTGCCGAACGTCTGCCCGGCGGCCGGCTGGAACGGCGGTGCTATCCAGGTGGACTTCGCCAAGAAGTTCCTGGAGCACGACGGTGACTCCCCGCGTCGTCTGGCTACCTTCATCACCGAGGATGAGTGGCTGTATGAGATCAACTGGAAAGACTCCGAGCTTAACGACCGCACCCGTGCAGAGAAGGAGACGGATCCGAACCGCGGCATCAAAGGTACTGCCGGCATCTTCGGCCACGGCCCTTACTTTGAGTGGAAGAACATGTCCTTCGCTGAGGTTCCGAAGCTTCTGGCAGGCGACAAAGATTACCCGAGGGACAACGAGCCCGCAATCATGGGTGGTGCTTCCAATACCTCGAACTACAATGTCGCCCGTTATGCTGAGGCCCTGCTCCTCTATGCCGAGGCTTGCATCGACAGCCCCGACGCTGCCAAGGGTCTCGAGGCCCTGCAGAAGGTTCAGAAGCGTTCCGGCTCCGGCAAGATCAGTGCTTCCCTCACCTTCAACGACGTGATGGAGGAGAAGCAGTACGAACTCTGGTTCGAGAGCTGCCGCTTCCCTGATCTCGTCCGCTGGGCGAAACAGGGTAAAGTCAACTTGGACCAGATCTTCAACGGCGACCTCCACAAGAAGTGCCCGATCGTGTACGACGAGTACTCTGCCAAGAATACTGGCAAGCATAAGCTCTACACCTCTTATGTCAACCTGAACGACGAACACAACTGCACCTTCGTCGTGAACAAGCACGAGTATCTCCCGTTCCCGGCTGACAGAGTTGCTGGCAACAAATTTAAGAATGTCCTTGGTTGGGCATACTTGAATGCTGCCGAAGAACCGGCTGCTGAATAAGCCTATTCGTTCTACATACGAATAATTTGTTAGTGGTTGGGAGGCACCCCGTGAGGGCTGCCTCCCATTTTTTTATGTCAAATCGTATAAACTTGAAAGAAATCGCAAATACCCCCTGACGTTTCTTTCAGGTCCATGGAATTCCGGACTCTCTTCCGCATCTTTTCCGCATAATTATACGTTACTCGTCGCCCCCAATCCACCATTCACCGGCTATCATTTTTCCGTCATTCGCCGGCTTGACCGGCGAATCTCTATTAACCCCATAGAACACAAAGGATACGTCTATTTCGTTTCTAACCGTCGCAACACGGTCTTGTACATCGGCGTCACAAACAGCTTGAAACGCAGGGCTACTGAGCATTCGGAAGGCAGCGGCTCCCAGTTTACCAGCAAGTATAGATGCGGCAAGTTGGTTTACTATGAAGCCTTCCAAAAAAATGGGAGGCAGCCTTCACGGGCTGCCTCCCATTTAATACAAGAAGCCGCTTGGACAGCGGCTTCAGGGGAGCAAAGCTCCAATTAGGCGGACGAACGGGAAGCACCAGCCTACAGGGACTGATCTAGGTAACATTTAACGCCAAACCTGGCGCCAGTGAGCCTTCACGAATACCTTTTTGCCGTTGAGTACGCGCCAATGGCTACGTACACGAACGCGTCTGGCCCTTGTACCTTGTACAGATATGCCAACAAAGATCATCTTGGTTTTAAACATAATAAATGGAAATACAGGTAGGGATCTTGTGGGAAGAGCACATCACCCGTCTAGAGAAAAAGAAAGAGCATCATGCCTTTGTCGGAATGATGCTCTCGTAGTTTGTTTAAAACCAAAGCCGATAGTCGGCATCTATATTTCCACCGCAAAGGTAATGATTCCTGTGGAAAGAGCAAGCATTAGAGAATAAAAATGGGAGGCAGCCCTCACGGGGTGCCTCCCAACCACTAACAAATTATTCGTATGTAGAACGAATATTTATTTCAACTACTCTTCAGCAGGGTTGAGATATTCCCAACCGAGGACATCCTTCAGGTTCGGGTTACCGTTCTTGACGGTGTACGGGAACGGGAAGTACTTGTACTTATCTTCGAACTTGTTGAAGGTGACAGCAGAATAGGTCGTGAAGAGCTTGTGCTCCTTCTTGTAACCCGGCTTGCCCTCAGAGGTGAACTCATCGTAAACCGTAGGGACATGCGCGTGGATGCCACCGTAGCGATTGTTGAAGATGTCGTCAAGATTCACCTTGCCCTGGTTGGACCAGCGGACGAGGTCGAAGAAGCGGGTGTTCTCGAACCAGAGCTCATACTGCTTCTCATCCATCACATCCTGAAGCGTCAAGCTGGTGCTGATCTTGCCCTTGCCACCGTTCTCGGTGAAAGCAGCACGCTTCTGGACCTTCTGAAGAGCTTCAAGGCCCTTTGCTTCGTCGGAGGAACCGATGCAAGCCTCAGCATAGAGCAGGAGGGCCTCAGCATAACGGGCCACGGCGTAGTTCTTCTGGTTGGAGTTGGCAGCCTGGGCGTTGTCGGCGTGATAGCCGGGCTTGCCGCCCGTGAGAATCTTCGGCGGGTTGTGGTACACCATCATCTTCCACTCGAAGTAAGGACCGTGGCTGAAGATACCGGCGGCAATGATACCGCGCTTATCGTCGGCCTTCTTCTGATCGAGGGTACCGTCGTTGACCGTAGAGCCATCCCAATCCATCTCATAGAGGAATTCGTCCTCGGTGATGAAGGTAGCCTTACGACGCGGGGAGTCACCGTCATGCTCCAGGAACTTCTTGGCGAAGTCCTCCTGGATGGCACCACCGTTCCAGCCGCCACCGACACCCGGCATGTTGGCAACAACAGACGGAGTGGAAGCGAGGGAACCGGTACGCCAGCAGAGAACGTCAGCCACCATCCAGCGGCCACGCCACATGCCATTGTAGTCAGGATCAGCGATGTAGTTGGCCTCGAATATCTTCTCGGCATTGCCGTCGCCGTCAATATGGAAGTTGGTCCAGTACTCATCACTGTCAATCAGGTCGTACTTGCCGGAGTTGATGAGGGCGCCGAGATACTGGCGGGCCGTAGCAGGATCGTTGTTGAACATGGCAGCCTTGCCAGCCACGAACTGGGCGAAACCAACGGTCATGCGGGCGGTAGCGTCCTTGTCGGCCGTGCTGGCACGCACAGGGAGGAAACCGGAGTTGATGGCCTTGTTGCACTCGGAGATAACCCACTCGAGAACCTGAGACTGGCTTTCAGCCTGGACAGGGAGCTCGTCACCTTCGAGGATACGGTCCACGATGTACGGACGGTTCCAGCAGAGAGCCATCATCATGTGGATGTAAGCACGCATCACGCGGGCTTCCTCGACGCACTGCTTCGTGAAATTGCTCGAGAACTTCGGCTCATCGCCATTGCGGTTCTCGTTGGAGAAGTTGGAGATGATGAAGTTGCAGGCGTAGATCACGGAAGCGTAGTTGTTGTACAGTCCGGCGAGGGCGCCGCTGAGCTGGTCATAACGGAACTCGCAGAAAATACGGAAATCACCGTGGTCGCCAGGGTCGCCGCCGGAAGCCAGCACGTCGTCAGCCGAATAGTTGAGAATCATCAGCTCAGGGACATAGATGTATCCGGTAGCACCGGCCACCTTGTCGCAGAAAGTAGCATACATGTTGGCCAGGGAAGCCTGGGCATCTGCATCGGACTCAAAGAAGTTGCTGTAGCTGATAACACCCTTCTGGGGGATATCAAGCAGGCCTTCGCAAGAAGTTGCGATCAGAGCAAGACCTAAGAGTATGGGGATAATGATCTTTTTCATTGTGTAGTGCATTTTAGAAAGTCAGGTTAACACCAAAGACAACCTTCTGCATCGTCGGGTAGGAACCCCAGTCGAGGCCGGCACCGGAAGTATTGTTGGTAGAAGCCGTTTCCGGATCGAAACCAGGATACTTGGTGAAGGTGAAGAAGTCGTCGAGAGAGACGTAGAAGCGAAGGTTGCTGATCGCGATCTTCTTGGTCAGGCTCTGAGGCAGGGTGTAACCGAGCTGGAGCTGCTTGATGCGGAAGAAGCTGCCGTCGAAGAGGTTGCCGGTGGAGGACCAGAACGGAAGGTCGAAGGCGTAGATCTTGGAAGGATGAGGCATCGTGCCATTCTGATAGCCCTCGAGATAGACGCGGTAGTTGTTCTTGAAGCCGGTGCGGTGGGTGACAGGCAGGATGGAGTTGCCACCGATGCCAGCGCCGTAGACGGTGAAGTCAATGCCCTTCCAGGCGAGGTTGATATTGATACCGTAGGTAAACTTCGGAGTACCCTGGCCGATGTAGGTCATATCGGTCGGCTGAGGAGTCGTGGAGACCGTGCCGTCAGCGAGGCGGTACAGAGGATCGCCGTTGGCGTCCATGCCCTCATAGATGTAACCCAGGAGGTACCAGATCGGATAACCCTTCTCGAAAGCCGTACCGATCTTGTAGTTCGTGGAGCTGGCATCGTAGTTCACGATGCGGCTGGCACGGTCGGCATAGCTCAGCACCTCGTTGTGCAGGGTGGAGAAGTTACCGGTGATGCTGTAGCTGAAGTCACCGATGGTGTCTCTCCAACCGAGTTCGAACTCCCAACCGGAGTTGAGGACGCAACCACCGTTGACAGTGGACTTGGAAGCACCAAGCTCAGTCGGGGTGTCGATGTCGAAGATGAGGTCCTTCGTCTGCTTGTTGAAGTAGTCCACCGTGAAGGTGAGGCGGTTGTTGAAGAAGCGGGCGTCGAGACCGGCATCCCACTGCTCGGAGGTCTCCCACTTGAGGTTCGGGTTAGGCAGACCGCCGCCCAGGTTCGGGGCAGTAGAGTTGACGGAACCCTTCTCGTCGACGTGGTACTGATACCAGTTGTTACCCACGGAGAGAACCGTATCGTACTTGTAGCCGCTCAGAACGTTGATGTTACCGTTGCGGCCCCAGGACACGCGGAGCTTCAGGAAGTTGAAGGTGCGGGGATCCAGGTTGTTCTTGAAGAACTTCTCGTTGCTGATGGTCCAGCCGGCGGAGAAGGAAGGGAAGTAACCCCAGCGGTTCGCCTTGGAAAGCTTGGAGGAGTCGAACGCATCGGCACGGAAGTTGGCCTGGAGGCTGTAGCGGTTGTCATAGCTCCAGATCAAACGGCCGAAGTAAGCCATGGAAGCGGAACGGCCCGGGCTGTTGCTGATGGACTTGGTGATGCCATCGCCACTCAGCACGTAGCTCAGATAACGGAACTGCGGCTCCGGGGATTTAAGGATCGCAACACCGGTCTCACCGCGTGCGGAACCCGTCACGTTGTCGCTATTGTTCTCACGATAGGACATACCGGCCATCGCAGTGAGGTTGTGCTTGCCAAGCTGCACGTTGTAGTTGGCGAAGTTCTCCCACTGATAGTAGAAGCTGGTGTTGGCGGTAGCGCTGATATCGTAGTAGTCACGGGAGCCACGACCAATATAATAAGGAGAGGTGTAGCTGTGAGAGTTGCTCTGGGAAATCCGGTAACCGAAGCGGGACGTGATGGTCAGGCCCTTGACCGGCTTGAAGTTGGCAAACAGGGTACCGTTGATGTTGAAACCACCGTTGGTGCTGTCAGTAGCGTCGCGCTTGGCGAGCGGGCTACCTTCCACATCGGAGAAAGCGGTGCTGGCGAAGAAGCCGTTCTCGTCGCCGAGGAAGCGGTAAGGAGCATCGGCCGTGCCGGCCTGAACCTGATTGTACTTGTCGCGGAAGGCGGCAGGCATCTGATCGACAGTAGTCCAGTACACCGGAGTCATCGGGTCGAGGTTGATCACGCTCTCGAAGGTGGAGGAGTAACCACGCTGGGAAACGCTCTTGGTCTCCCACTTCTCGATGGAGTTGTTCACACCGACCTGCAACCACTTGAAGAGGTTGTAGTCAGCGTTCACCTGAGCCTGGAGTCTCTTGTAGACATCCTTGTCACCCTTCACGATACCGTTCTGGTTGACGTAGTTGAGGGAGGTGAAGAAGTGGCCGTTCTTGTTACCGCCGGAGAAGCTGATGCTGTGCTGCTGGCTCCAGCTGGGCTCGGTGTAAGCGCCGAACCAATCGGTATCGGTCTTGCCATCGTCGTAGGAATCAAGATAATCCTTCACGACAGAGTCACCCAACTCAAGACGGAGGTAGGTGAGGAGTTCGTCACGGTTCATCAAGGGGCGCTTGCTGTAGCTCTGGAGGGTAGCCTTGCCGGTGTAGGTCACGGTAGCCTTGCCTTCAGAACCAGTCTTGGTGGTCACGAGGACGACACCGTTGCCAGCCTGGGCACCGTAAATAGCAGCGGAAGCAGCGTCCTTCAAGACCTCGATGGACTCGATCATGGAAGGATCGATGTACTGGATGCTGCTCACCTGCAGACCGTCAACGATGTACAGAGGTGCAACGTTGCCGGAGCTGGTGGTGTTGGAGGAATAACCGCGGACGCGGATCTCAGCACCGGAACCCGGAGAGCCGTTCGTCATAACGTGCACACCGGCAGCCTTGCCCTGGAGGGCGGCGGCGGCATCGGACGTCGACTGATTCTTCAGATCATCTGCACGCACGGAAGCCACGGCACCGGTCAGGTCGCTCTTTTTCTGAACGCCATAACCGATAACCACCGTCTCTTCGAGCATCTCGGCGTCATCCTCGAGGACGACGACCATGTTGGCGGCGGCAGCTACGCGCTTGGTGGTGTAGCCGATGCAGGAAACCTCCAGCGTAGTGCCGGGGGCAACACGGATTTCGAAGTTACCGTCGAGATCCGTCTGAACACCATTCGTGGTGCCGGGCACCAAAACGGCCGCGCCGATGACGCCAGCGTTGCTGGTATCAACGACCTTACCGCGAATGGCAGGATTCTGGGCAAGAGCTGAGCTCGTTCCCAAAAGACTCGCAGCAAAGATCATGACAATCGTTGCTGCCTTCGCAAACAGTTGTTTGGTCATAGAATTAATAATATTTGGTTAAAAAGGGTTGCGGGCCCATGTCTGGAATACTCCAGTCATGCAAATATACGCTAAAGTTTGCATATTTGTTCAAAAAAGATGCATTTATTTTAAAAAATGATGCATTGAGTTACTAAAAATTTTGATTAAGAGCCAAGTTTTACCCCGATAGGGCCCTGATTTTAAAGAATATTGGCTAACTTGCGTCCCGAAAGCAAAAGCGCCCAGATGAGACGATTGTTACTCCCCTTCCTGCTGCTTGCAGGTCTGTCCGGCAGCCTTGCCCAGGCTGCACCTTATTATTATTTTGAGCACTACACGACCCACGAGGGTTTGCCCTCCAATACCATCCACTGCACCTTCCAGGACAGCTTCGGCTTCGTATGGATCGGCACGCGGGACGGCCTGACCCGTTTCGACGGTTACGATTTCCGCAGTCCCGGCTCGCAGGCCCTCAACGACATCACCACCCTGTCCAGCATGGACATCGCCGAGGACGAAGACGGGCTCATCTGGTTCAGCACCTCGGAAGGCGTGGGACGCTATGACCCCTACACCGGCACGACGGAGCGGATCGGAGGGCTGGGCGCCGGCGCGAGTTTCGACCTCCTGCCTGACAAGAAAGGCGGCATCTGGCTTACGGGCGACAAAATCTACCGCTACGACAAAGCCACGGAGGAAGTCAAATCCTACCCCACCGGCAACAGTTTCCCCCGCAAACTCGCCATCGACTCCTACGACGCCGTGTGGGCCATCATGGCGGATGGCAGCCTGTACAGCTACAACAAGCGGCGGGACAACTTCGAGGACACCCATTTCGCCTGGAAGCTGACGGACATCGAGTCCGCTTCGGACGGACTGCTGCTCGCCTCCACGACCGACGGGCAGGTGCTGCTCGTCGGGACCGTCAACCTCAACCTGACGGTCAGGAACATTTTCTCGCTCGGCGACCGGAAGGGCTATGAGATCGTACACATCCTGGAGCGCAAGGCGGGCGAATACTGGATCGGCACCAACTACGGCATCTTCATCCAGAACCTGAATACCGGAGAGCTCACGCATATCCGCCACCTGGATGCTGACACGCACTCCCTCGCGGCCAACCTCATCACCAGCCTCGAAAAAGACCGCGACGGCAACGTCTGGGTCGGTACATATTATAATGGTATCAACATCTGGGAGGACAAGCAGGACGCGTTCTCGCTCTTCTATCCCAATCCGACCAAGAGTTCGATGATCGGCAACATCGTCCGCGCCATCACCAGCGATCCCGACGGAAACATCTGGTTCTGCACCGAGGACGGCGGATTGAACACCATCTCTGCGGACGGAAGCCGCAACGAGAGCTACGAACTCGTGCCGGGCCTCAACATGCAGGGCATCACCGCTGAAGGCAACGATCTCTGGATCCATACCTTCGGCAGCGGCGTGTACCGCTATGACCGCATCCGCCACAGCATACGGAAACAATATGATGTGCCGCGCTCTTCCGGCTGCGGCATCAGGACCGCGGACGGACGGCTCCTGACCGGCGGCCAGGGCAATCTCTTCGTCCTGGATCCCGAGCAGGACCGTTTCGTACCCGTCGAACCGGCCTGCCACGAATTCGTCCACTGCCTCTTCGAGGACAGCCGCGGCAATCTGTGGATCGGCACCTATGGCGACGGCTTCCTTTGCCGCGACAGCGGCGGAAACGGCCTCGCGCACCTGACTGTGGCTTCCGACCGCGGCCTCACGGCCGACCGCATCACTTCCTTCTACGAAGACAGCCGGCACCGCATCTGGATCACCACCGAGGGCGGCGGCCTCTGCTATACGGACCCCAATCCCAATCTCTCCAACCTGCGGATCCATTCCCTGACACGCGCCGACGGTTTCACCAACAACGTGACCTGCGCCGTGGCGGAGGACGAAGACGGCATCCTGTGGGTGTCCACCACGCGCGGCATCGTGCACCTCGACGGGGAAACCCTCCGGATCCGGGGCTATATCCAGGACCAGCAGCAGATCATGGGCGCGCAGTTCTCCTACGGCGCGTCGCTCGTGACCCGCAGCGGCTACATCTTCCTGGGCAACACCCAGGGCCTGGCCGTCTTCTCGCCGGGCAAGATCAAGAAGGCCGCGCTGGACCATTCCCTCTTCATCACGAACATCGAAGCGAGCAACGCCGAACGCACCGTCCGCCTGCATGAAGACGGCCGGTCCACCCTCCGCACGGAGCGCATCCGCATCAAGTCCCGCGACGTCTCCCTGCTGTCCATCAGCTTCGCCGCCCCCGATTATTCCATCTTCCGGCAGGTCTCCTATGCCTGGACCCTCCGCCGCGGCACGCGGGAATTCCTGTCCTCCCCTTCGACGGCGGAGAACAGCGCCAGTTTCTCCGGCCTGCGACCGGGACGCTATACCTTCGATGTGTCCATCGTCGGTTCGGAGGCGCCCGAAGCCCACAGGAGCCTGGAGCTCGACATCGAAGCCCCCGTCCTCTGGAGCAAGACCGCCAAGATCATTTACATCGTCCTCTTCCTCTCCCTGCTGGCCCTGTTCCTCCACGAGCTCGAGATGAAACGGAAGCGCGACCGCGCCCGTCACCTCTCCAAGATGGAGAACCAGAAGCAGAAAGAGATCTACGACGCCAAGATCAACTTCTTCACCAACATCACGCACGAGATCCGCACCCCGCTGACCCTGATCAAGATGCCGCTCGACAAGCTGATCGACGAGCACAACTATACGCCTGAATCCGAGAAGGACCTGCTGACCATCCAGGCCAACACCGACCGCCTGCTCAGCCTGACCAACCAGCTGCTCGACCTGCGCAAGATGGAGCAGAACGAAATCAAGCCCGTCTTCCTCAAGGAGGACCTCTGCGCCATCGTCCGCAAGTCCTGCCGTTATTTCGAGCAGATGGCCGAGGAGCAGAAGATCACCCTGCAGGAGGATATTCCCGACCAGCCGTTCGAGGTGATGTGCGCCCGCGACGCCGTGGAGAAAATCATCAGCAACCTGCTCTCCAACGCCGTCAAATACACGCAGGACAGCATCGAACTGTCGCTGAAGCCGTCCGCCGACGGCAAGACTGCCATCCTGCGCGTGGACAGCAACGGCGCCATGATTCCCGCGCGGGAGAGCGAGAAAATCTTCGAAGTATTCTATCAGGTCGGCGAGGAGCGCAAGAGCCAGGGCACCGGACTCGGACTGGCTTTCGCCCGCACCCTGGCCGGGCTGCACAACGGCAAGCTGTACCTGGACACCACCGTCCGCAACCGCAATTCCTTCGTGCTGGAGCTGCCCGTCGAACAGGCGCAGCAGATCAGCATGGAGAACAAGCAGCCGGAGGCGAAGGAGCGGCGCAACCCCGACTTCGACAGCAGCCGCCACACGCTGCTGGTGGTCGAAGACTCCGCCGAAATGCGCGCCTACCTGGCCGGCGAGCTGTCCGACGAGTACAACATCGTCACCGCCGCCAACGGACAGGATGCGGTGGAGAAGCTGCAGGAAGAGCGCATCGACCTCGTGGTCAGCGACATCATGATGCCGCTGATGGACGGCTGCCAGCTCTGCAACTACATCAAGACCAACATGGAGTACAGCCACCTGCCCGTGCTGCTGCTGACCGCCGCCGTGGGCATGGAAACCCGTCTGCAGACCCTCGAGGTGGGTGCTGACGGCTACATCGAGAAGCCGTTCCCGATCGCGCTGCTGCGCGCCAACATCGCCAGCCTCTTCAAGAACCGCGACATCGCCTACAAGCAGTTCACCGATTCTCCCCTCACCCACTTCAACAGCGTCAACAGCAGCAAGATGGACGAGGAGTTCATGGAGAAGCTGCACGGCATCGTGATGAAGCACATGGCCGAGCAGGACCTGAGCATCGAGACGCTCACGACCCTGATCGGCACGAGCAAGTCCACGCTCTACCGCAAGGTCAAAGCGAATACCGGCCTCAACATCAACGAGTACATTCGCCTGTGCCGGCTCAAGCAGGCCGCGGAGATGCTCTCATCGCAGAAGTACCGGGTCAACGAAGTGGCCTACATGGTCGGTTTCTCTTCCCCGTCGTACTTCGCGACGAGTTTCCAGAAGCAGTTCAACATTTCGCCTTCGGCGTTCGTTAAAAACCTCAAAGACTGAGATTCCCGGTCAAGCCGGGCATGACGGAACAACAATCGTCATGCCCGACCCGATCGGGCATCTCTACCGGATGACCAGCACGGCACCGTCGTTCTGGGCGATGCTGAGCGGTTTTTTCGGTGCAGGGGCGGCCTCAAGGCCGTCCTTTCCGGTGCTCAGCACGCGGGCGGTACCGCCCAGGCGCGCCTCCACGGCCTTCACGTCCAGCTTCACGGGCTCCTCGCCCGCATTGATCGCAGCCACGTACCAGGTGGCGCCCTGACGGCGCGCCAGCACGATGTAACGGCCGGGATAGCCGTCGATCAGCCGCGTCTCATCCCAGGTCGTCGGCACTTCCTTCATGAAATCGATCGCGACCGCGGGCGCGTCGGTGAGGTTGTTGGGCGTGAGCGCGAAATTCTGGATGGGATTCTGGTACAGCACGGCGACGGCCAGCTCGGCCGCGTCCGTGGTCCGGCGCTGCGTGCCGAACACGCGGCCGCCGGGGCCAGGAGCCCCGTTGGCGCGGTTCAGTCGCTTGTTCAGGAAGACACCGCCGAACTCCATGCAGCCCACGGTATTGCGAAGGAAGGGATGCAGGGCGGCGTGCATGGCCTCCAGGTCGCAATGATTCTGGCCGAAGACCATATTCTCGGAGGCCAGGACGGCCTCGGAACCGACATAGTTGGGATACATGCGCTCCCAGCCGCGCGGCAGGGTGGCGCCGTGGAAGATACACATCAGGCCGTGGTCGTCGGCGTCGCTGAGGATGTGCTCGTAGAGCCGCATCGTCTCCTGCTTGTCCCCGCCGAAGAAGTCCACCTTGATGCCCTTGACGCCGATGCTCTCCATCCAGCGCATTTCCGGCTTGCGCGCCAGCGGGTCGCACATCACGTTGACCGGGCTCTGGACGATGTCGTTCCACCAGCCGCTCGAGGAGTACCACAGGAACACGTCCACGCCCTTGCTGCGGGCGTAGCGCACCAGTTCCTCCATCCCGGCATGGCCGAATTCCTGGTCCCAGCCGGCGTCGATGAGGATGTAGGGCCAGCCCATCGCGGCGGCCAGGTCGATGTAGGCGACCTGGTCGTCCCGGTTCATGCTGGCGTCCTGCCAGACAATCCAGCTCCAGCTGCTCTTGCCGTAGCGGTAGCTGCGCGTGGTCTCATAGCGCGGCTCCACGACGTCGAAGGCGATGGTCGTCTCCACGATGGGAGCGAGGTCCGCGCCCACGGTGATCGTGCGCCACGGGGTGGCGCCGGGCAGGGAGAAAGCCGGATCCACGGTACCGTTGCCGTTGTTCTCCTCCGGCATCGGGAAGGCGATCGTGTAGCCTTCGGCGGCATCATAGTCGGACAGGTGCGAGGCGCAGTAGCGGCTGTCCACACCGGTCTCGCTGACCAGCACCCAGCCGTCGCCGCCCACGCGGAACAGGCAGGGGAAGGTGTAGCCGTGGCCGTATTGCGAGCGCCGGTCGAGCGGCGCGTCGAGGGTATAGTGTTCTTCGTAGCTGGGCTTGCTGCGCTTCCAGCCGATCATGGCGTCGCTCTGCGGCGTCAGGAAGCCCGTCGTGCCCTCCGGGAAACGGAACGCGCTCGTCTCGCGCAGCACGCGCACGCTGCCCGTCTCGCCTTCGCGCGGAATGACATAGCGGAAAGCGGCATCGTGGTCCGTCAGGTGCCATTCGACGTCCAGCTTGCGTCCGTCCGGATTCTGGCAGTGCAGGACGGCGCGCAGGGCGGCATGGTCGACGTGCGAAGTCTTGATGCGGTCGAGGACGTAGGTGTCGCGCAACTGCTCCGTGTCCACGGACACGACGCTCAGCCGGGTGTAGTCGATTTCGTTGGTCTGCAGGCCGAGCCGGGACGGCGCCACGAGGGTTTTCCCGTCGTAGGCGACCTGGTAGCGGAGCGTTCCGCCATTGTCTTCAAAAGAAACCTGTAGGCGTGCGTCGGGGCCGGACAGGACCGGCAGCACGGCAGCGAGAAGGAGGGATAAGATATTCATGGATAATGGGTCGTATTTCGAGCGAATTTACTTAAATTTGCTCATTGTTGAAAGGATTTCTACGAAAATGATGAAAAAGAAACGGATCATCACCCTGCTGGCCGCTTTCCTGCTGACGCTGCCGCTCGCCGCCGTGCTCGGAGAGCGCAACCTGGCCGCCACGCTCCACTCCCTGCGCGGGGAACTGGAGCAGGACTATGAGAAGATCTTCACCTCGCAGGGACGCCTTGCCGAACGGCACGGCCGCCAGCACGACCAGATGGTCTCCATCATGAAGAAGTGCAACGAACTGGCCCTGATGCTTTATTCGCAGAAGCAGGAATACACCTTCGACCTGACCTACGCGCTGGAGTCCGTAACCAAAGAATACAACGACTTCAACCGGAGCCGCATGCCTTTCGACCAGATCGTGGGACAACTGGACATCGAAATCGAGCGCTATTCCCGCCTGATCGAGTCGCTGCGGCGCCTCCCGCCGATGCTGCAGGACATCGAAGACCTGCCGGACAGTCTGCGCTACCGCAACGACAGCATCAGCGTCGACATCCTCGAGCTCGAGCAGCAGCTGGGCCTCACGGCCGAGGACGCCGAGGCGCTGGAGGACGATGCGTTCGTGCTGGACGAGGAAGGGCAGCTGGAGCGCGATTCCTGCATCTTCTTCGCCACCACGCTCCTGAAGATGTATTCCGCCAACAAGGATTACATCGTCGAGGACAGCACCCATTACGCCAACGTCTACCTGCGGCTCAAGGAGTCCTACGACTATGCGCAGAGACGCTACAAAAACCTTCAGAACCGCATCTTCGTGGAGGGCCAGACCGCTTACGGAGCCATCCTGGGGAATTTCAAGGTATATTGGCAGCGGGCCCTGGACGGGATGAATGACCGCTACACCGTCACGAAACACGTCCACGGGAACGAATCCCCCGAAGAAGTGGAGAGCCAGTGGAGCGGAAGGGTTTTCCTCTCCTTCATCGTCATGTTCATCTTCGCCCTGGCGCTCTGCTGCCTGCTGGCCGCCGGCATCCTGTTGCTGCTGCCACGCATCTTCCGAGGGCTGCGCACGGTACGGTACAAGCAGCGCTTCCTGACCCTTACCCTGCTGTTCGGCATGGTTCTCTTCGCCCTGCTGATGATGTTCAATCCGGGCGGACGCGAAGTGGCGCGGGCCGCCACCTCGCTGGTCCTCATCTTCTCCTGGCTCGTAGTCGCCATCCTGCTGTCGCTGATGATGCGGCTGGACCCGATCCAGTTGGGACGGGGCCTTCGGCAGTATCTGCCGATGATGGCCCTGGCGCTGCTGGTGTTCGGTTTCCGCATGATCTTCATGCCGAATGCCATGATGAACATCCTCTTCCCGCCCATCCTGCTGGCGGGGCTGGTCTGGCAGCTGCTGGTCTGCCTGCGCGTCAGCCCGCAGCTGATGCAGAGCGACCGCGTGATCGGCTGGGTATCGCTCGGCGTAATCGCCATAGCGCTAATCATGGCCTGCATGGGCTATATCTTCCTGGCCCTGCTGGTGATGCTTTGGTGGTTCTTCCAGCTGTCCTGCATCGAGACCCTGGTCGCCATCCGCTGCCAGCTGAACTACTACCGCGACAACCGCATGTCCAAGCGGGTCGAGGAATACCGAAAGCACATCAACTACGTGACCGGTCCCGAACGCGACAAGCTCCTGCTGGGCGCCACCTGGTTCTACGACCTCGTGCGGATGACGCTCATCCCGGTCCTGGCCCTGATGTCCCTGCCCTTCTGCCTCAAGATGGCGCTGAACGTGTTCGATTTCTCCGACCTCTATAACGACATCTTCACGACTTCCTTCGTCAACCTGACCAGTCCCGAAGGCAATGAGATCCTCAAACTGTCCTTCTACCGCATCGTGACGGCCCTGAGCCTGTATTTCATCTTCCGCTACATCAACTACGCCGCCCGGAGCATCTACGTGGGGGCGAGCTTCCGGGCCTTCCTCAATAAGTCCGGGCGCAAGGTGGTGCGCAGCAACGAGGTGAACCTCTCGCTGGGCACCAGCATCATCAGCGTGGTGGTCTGGTTCAGCTACATCGTCATCGTGGTGCTGATGTTCAAGATTCCCACCGGCTCGCTTTCCCTGGCGGTCGGCGGCCTGTCTGCCGGTATCGGTCTTGCCATGAAGGACGTCCTGAACAACTTCATCTACGGCATCCAGCTGATGTCCGGACGGCTGCGCGTCGGCGACTGGATCGAGTGCGACGGCGTGCGCGGCCGCGTGACGGATATCAGCTACCAGAGCACACAGATCGAGACCACGAGCGGAGCGCTGATGTCCTTCCTCAACGCCTCCCTGTTCGCCAAGAATTTCACGAACCTGACCCGCAACAATTCCTACGAATTCGTCAAAATCAAGGTGGGCGTCGCCTACGGCACGGACATGGAGCGCGTACGCGAAGTCCTGACCGAAGCGATGCAGACCCTGCAGACCAAAGACGCCTACGGACGCGACGTGGTGGATCCCAAGCGGGGCATACGCATCACGTTCAACGAGTTCGGAGACAATGCGGTGGAGGTTGCCATCAAGCAGTTCGTGCTGGTTCCGGAGCGCTACGGCTTCATCGACCGCGCCAAGGAGACCGTCTACAAGGCCCTGAACGACAACGGCATCAGCATCCCGTTCCCGCAACGGGATATCCACATCATTTCGGAAGGAGAATAATTATTTTTCCAGACCTTTGTGCCAGAAGCGCGCAGTGATGTCCTCGCCGTGGTGATAGAGGCGCTGGTTGGTCGTCGGGCTGTTCAGCGGGCCGGCTGCCTCGACGTAGGGTCCCACTTTCACGTAATCGAAAGCGGCATAGATTTCCGGCTCCACTTCGGTACGGCCGGAATAAACGGCGCGCTCGAGGCCCGGATGGGTGCGGCGCAGATGCTCCGCAATGCCCAGCAGGGCCTCTTTATCCCTGCCCTCTCCCAGTAGCAGGAAGCAATTGACGCCGTAATTGTCCGCGATCAGTTTGTCCACCGCTTCCGGAGTCAGTTCCTCGCCGATGTCCCGTTTCAGGAACGGCGAGTGGCATCCGGGACAAGAACCCCGGCAGTTGGAGATCTCCACTGCCAGGGTCACTTTGTCCGGAATCTCCTCCAGGACGATGTCCGTGAGTTCCGGGATGTACTTGATCATTTCGTCGGGACGTCCTTCGGATTGTAGAAGCGGTGCTGGGCTTCGATTTGGCGCGGCTCCGCGAAGGAGGACACCCGCTTGAGATAGCCGATCACGCGCGTGAGGTAGTCGAGGTTCTCGCTGCCGCACTTCGGGCACTTGGTCAGCGTGTCCTTGCTGATGTGGCCGCAGTCGTTGCAGACCGTGTTGCGGCAGTTGAAGGTGAAGTAATTGGTGCCGTAGTGGGCCGCCGTCTTCAGCAGGCTGCGGTACTGCTCCTGGGTCAGGTGCTCCGCGATATTCATGTGCAGGGCGGAACCGCCGTCGAGGTACTTCACGAAGTCCTCGCCGTGGAGCTTGAACTTGTCGATCATCGACACGGTGTCGTCCTCGGGGTTGTAGAAATAGGAGCTGTAGAGGTTGTGCTTCTCGGAGACGAAATAGCCGTCCTTCTTGTCCCATTTGTAGTTCTTGGCGGCCAGGTTCTCGGCCGGGACGAACTCGGTGTTGAACATCGCGTCCGGGGTGCGGTCCTTGCGGTTGGCGATGTTGATGGTCTCGAGGATCGTGTTCACGAACTCGCCGTACTCCGGATTCGGGGAAACCTTCAGGCCCAGGAACTCGGCAGCCTCGGTCAGGCCGTTGACGCCCACGGTCAGGTACTGCTTCTTCATGTCGATGAAGCCGGCCTTGTAGACATCGAGCATGTCGGCCTTCAGGAAGTCCTTGATGATCTCGTTGAAGGCGATCTGGTATTTGTGCACCCGCTCGGTCATCTCGCGGATATCCTTGTCGATATAGTTGTTGTACAGGTCCTCCTTGTCATAGAAGTGCGCCACCGGGCTGAGCGGCTTGCCGGCCTCCAGGTTGACGCCGCGGCGCTCCAGGAAGTAGCGGCGGACGGCATCCTGGATGAGGCGGTTCAGGTTGATGGTCATCACGGACTTGGAACCTGTGGCCACGGAAGCCGTACCCATGGAGTACTGATGCGTGGTGTGGTTGTGGCCGTCTTCCTTCTGGATCTCGTTGCGCAGGCGGCAGCAGCTGGACAGGGAGTCGGGGCTGTTGGACAGGTAGCAGAAGAAGCTGTGGCCCTTGGCCCACATCTCGGCGGTGAAGTCGGCGTACTCCTTGTCGGCGAAGTCGTCGCCGCCGTCGGTCAGCAGGGCCATCGTCTCCACCGGGAAGGTGAGGATGTAGTGGTTGCGCTCCTCGTTGAACCAGTTCATGAAGTGGCGCTGGAGCCAGTCGAGGGTCTCCCACTTGGGCTGGGTGCCGTCGGGGAAATAGAAGTCGCCGAAAACGCCCTGGAAGTAGGGCTTGTCGAAATAGCCGATGTTCCAGAACACGGTCTGGTAGCCGCGGTTGCCGGCAGGCATGTTCATGGAGTGGACGACCTGCTGGAAATAGTTGTCGATGACCTTCACGAGGGTGCGCTGCTTGACGTTGTTCTCCACGACGTCGTTCAGGTGCTCGAGATAGTTGTCACCGTAGTCCTTGCGGATGAAGTAGTCGAGGTACATCAGGAACTCCGGCGTGGCCACGGCACCCATGAACTGGGACGACACGGAATACACCAGGTTGATGAACTCTCCGCAGAAGCTCTTGAGGTCGGTGGGGGCGATGGACACGCCGCCCAGGTCTTTCAGGCCGCTCACGAGGAAGGGATACATCGTGATGGCGACGCAGTACGGGAAGCCCGGGGTGCCGGACTCGTCGTGTTTGTACAGGACGTGCGACTCCAGGTCCTTGATGTACTGGTCCGCCATGGCGCGGCCGTACAGGGACTTGATCTTGTCCTGCATGATATAGCGGTTCTGCTTGATGTTGTTCTCCTTGTAGAGCTCGTTGCCCAGCGTCACGATGTTCTTGCGGGTGACGTTGGCGTTCGCGTCGAACTTGGAGCCCGTCGCGGCGTTGGAGGCCTTGATGTAGTCCTTGATGAAGTCGCGCTTCTTGCGCAGGTCGAGGTCGGCGTCGAACTTTTCGATGTAGGCCAGCGCCACCTTCTTGTTGACGGACATCAGGGATTCCTCCACCTGGCGGCGGATTTCCTGGCTGGTGATGCCCTCGTAAACGTATAGGTTATTAATGATGGAGACGACGATCGCATCGTCGCAATACTCCCCTGCGGTTTTGTATGCCTCGTGGATACCACGGGCAAGTTTGGCTTTGTCGTACTCTTCAAAAGAGCCGTTGGTTTTACGTACGTCCATATTGCTGTTTGTTTGATTATCAGTAGTGGCTTCGGACACCCTTTGGCGAAAGCGTCCGAGGTACAAATTTAGCCCTTATCGGCAGCAAAAACCCGACGCGTTATCGGATTTTTTCAACACAGTTATGAACAACCGTCCTGGCGTAGAGCAGGACCACAATGAAGCAGACGAGCGGCACCAGATAGGACGCGTTCACCCCGAACAGGTCGGACACCTTGCCCTGCAGCGGAGTCAGCAGCGCGCCGCCTAAGATGGCCATTATCAGGCCACTGGCGCCGATTTTGGCGTCGTTCTCCCCCACTCCGTCCAGCGCAATGCCGTAGATGGTCGGGAACATCAGGCTCATGAAGAAGCTGACCGCGATCAGCGCGATCACGCACGGCCAGCCGGTACCCTTGCAGAGGAAAACCAGCAGGCAGAGCAGGATGTCGGCGGCGGCCGCCCACAGAAGCAGGCGCGCCGGCTTCACCCACTTCATCAGCCAGGTGAAAACGAAGCGCGCGGCGCTGAAGCAGATGATCGAAGCGAGGTAGATCGAAGCGGCCTTCGCCTCCAGGATGCCGAGCTCCTGCATCACCAGGCGGATAGTGAAGCTCCAGACACCGATCTGGGCGCCGACGTAGAAGAACTGTGCCACCACGCCCCCTGCATAGGTCTTGTTCGCGAAAAGCCTGCGGAAAATGGTCCCCAGCCGCTCTCCCTGCCCGCTGTCGCCGCCTTCCGGCATCTTGACGAGCAGCATCACCACGAGAATGGCCAGCAGCACGAAGCCCAGGGTCATGTAAGTCCCGGTCACGGCGCCCAGTTCATGGGCCTGCATGGCCTCCAGCTGCTCCGGGCTCATGGCCGCGCGCTCCGCCGCCGAAGCGGAAGAAAGCTCGCCGAGGATGAAATACTGGCTCAGCAGGATGCCGGTGATGGAGCCCAGCGGATTGAAGGACTGGGCGATATTGAGCCGGCGCGTTGCCGTCTCCGGTGCACCCATGCTGAGGATATACGGATTGGCCGTCGTCTCCAGGATGGAGCAGCCGCCCGCCAGGATGTAGATCGCAGCCAGGTAGAAGCCGTACGAAGCCACCTTGGCGGCCGGGAAGAAGAGGATCGCCCCGGCGGCATAGAGTCCCAGGCCCAGGATCACGCCGCTCTTGTAGGAAAACTTCCGGATATAGAGCGCCGCGGGCAGCGCAAAGCAGAAGTAGGAGCCATAGAAGGCGAACTGGATCAGGGAGGTCTGCGTGTCGGACATGGACATGATGCGCTTGAACGCGCTCAGCAGCGTGTCCGTCATGTTGTTGGCGATGCCCCAGAGCAGGAACAACACCGTCACCAGGCAGAACGGCAGGAGGAACTTTTTCTCGATGGTCTTCATAAAGCGGAATTATCTTCTGATGCTCCAGGCCAGGCCGGCCCGGAACTGGGTAAACGGGTAATCGCGCAGTCCGACACAGGCCTGCGCAAAGGGATATATGGACGCCCTCCAGGGGTGAAAGTCCAGGCGCACGCGGGCCCGCACAGGGCGGTCGCCGTCACGCTCCCAGCCGGCATAGCCGCCAAGTTCCGCGCCCAGCGTGAACCAGCGCGTGTCCAGCGAGGCCAGGAAGCCGGCCTGGACGGCGTCGTTCTGCCGCCCGTTGTCCGTCTGCCAGCAGAGGAAGCCGGCGCACAGGGCCAGCCGGAATTCACGGACGAAGGAATCGAAACAGAAGCCTTTCCCGACGGTGACGTCGAAGAAGTAGCCCGGGCTGTCGTAGTAACGCGCATCGCCGTAGGAGTTTCCGGAGGCGGTTTTCAGCACTGCCCGGACGAGGATGTCGGGGCGCCAGCCACCGTCGCGGCCCACCAGCAGGTGCAGCGAAGTGCAGACATAGACATCGCCGGAATCATGTCCCCGGTGCGGTTCGGCCGGCAGGCGCCGCTGCTCCGCGACGGCGGCCGAGAAATTCCAGGTTTCATAGACCGGCATCCAGACTTCCAGTGTGGCGCGCGGCGTCCAGAGGGGCAGCGAGAGGCGCGCGAAGGCATCCCAGGTGACGTCCTGCCAGTCTGCCAGGCGGCCGCGGGCGTATTCCCCGGCCACCTCCGCATAGACCCCGGCGTGCGGGCGACCGTCCGTCATCTCCGGCACGGGGAAGGCGTTGGGGCCGAAGTACGCGGGCGCAATCTTCGTGACCGCTGACCAGTCCGGCGCCACGACAGGCGTCTGCGCCCGCAGCCCGGAAAGGGGCAGGAGAAGAGCGACGGAAAGGATGAGGAGGCGTGTTTTCATGGATGCGGTCAAACCGAGTTGCAATTTAGCAAATATCCCGCGAAAGAAAAAACTTTTTTATATTTGTATGATGAAAAATCCTTGTCCTATGACCCGCAGAATTCTTGTCGTTTTGACCGCTGCCCTGCTGCTTTTCGCAGGCTGCCGCCAGAATAACCTTCTCCGCGTGGACGGGCGCGTCGTCGACGCCACGATCCATTCCATCACCCTGCTCACCGCCGCGGGCGATTCCGTGGTCCTGAGCACGCTGGGCACGGATCCGATGCTCGTACCGGGCGTGCTGCCCGGCGACGAGGTGCACGTCGGCTACGAAGTGCTGCCTGACGGCGAAACGATGCGGGCCCTCTACCTGCGCATCACCACCCCGTCCGCCTACCGGCTGCTGCCGGGCATCTGGCGCGACTGCACGGGGGCCCGGGAAGTTGGCCTCGTGCTGGCCGAGGACGGTTCCGCGCGTGCCGTGGGCCTGGGCGAACTGCCGCTGCAGGACTGGTCGCTGGACGAGGACAATCTGGTGCTCACCGCCGTGGAGCAGGAGAATCCCAAATCCACCCGCACGTTGCTATTCGCCATCCAGAAGCTGGATATCGACTCGCTGGTCGTGCTTCCGGCCGGCGGCGGCCCTGCGCTGGCTTTCTCCCGCGCGGAGTAAAGCGGCTTCATGACCGGCCACAAAGACTATTTGCTCGGCAAGCTCCGCGGAGGAGCGCCGATGAGCGGGGGTGAGCAGTTCAAGCTCACCCTCCTGCTTGCGTGGCCGTCCATCCTGGCCCAACTCGCAATGTGCCTGATGAGCTACATCGACGCGGCCATGGTCGGACGCCTCGGCTCCGAGCAGGCCGCCGCCATCGGGCTGGTCAGTTCCACCACCTGGATATTCGGCAGTTTCTGCTACGCCACCTCATCCGGTTTCAGCGTCCAGATCGCCCACCGCTGCGGGGCGAAGGACTTCGCCGGAGCGCGGCGCATTTTCCGTCACGGAATCATCATCGCCCTGGGTATCAGCGCATTGCTCGCCCTGCTGGCCGTATCCATCCACCGGGCGCTCCCCCATTGGCTCGGCGGCACGCCGGAGATCCTCGCGGACGCGTCCGCGTATTTTCGCGTCTACGCGCTTTTCCTGCCGCTGCTCCAGCTTGCCGTTTTCTGCGAAGCCTCGCTGATTGCCAGCGGCAATGCGAAGGTGCCGGGTATCCTGAGCATCGCGATGTGCGTACTGGACGTCGTGTTCAATTACCTGCTCATCTTCGTGCTCGGACTCGGCGTGAAGGGAGCGGCGCTCGGCACCGGACTCGCCACGGCCTGCGCCGGCGTATTCCTGCTCTGGTACGCCGCCCGGCGCAGTACGGAACTGCACCAGGAACGTGAAGTCCGGGACGAGGCGGACCGCAAGCTCATCCAGCGGCAGGCCTTCGGCATCAGCTGGCCGCTCTGGATCCAGAACCTCATCTCGCGTGGCGCCTACATTGCAGCGACCGTGCTCGTGGCTCCGCTCGGCACCGTCGCCATCGCGGCCAATTCCTTCGCCATCATCGCCGAAGGCTTCTGCTACCTGCCCGGCTACGGCCTGGAGGACGCCGCCACCACGCTGGTGGGCCAGAGCCTGGGCGCGAAACGCCCCGACATGGCGAAGCGCTTCGCCTGGATCACCATCGGCACGGGCGCTTCAATGATGACCTTTCTGGCGGTGCTGATGTGGATTTTCGCCCCGCAGGTCATGGGCCTGCTGAGCCAGGATCCGGAAGTGATCACGCTCGGCGCCCGGGTGCTGCGCATCGAGGCCTGGGCGGAGTTCTTCTATGCCATCAGCATCGTGGCCTACGGCTGCTGCGTGGGCGCGGGCGACACCCTGGTTCCCTCCCTCATCAACTTGCTCAGCATGTGGGTCATCCGCCTCGGGCTGGCACTCTTCCTCATCCCCCGCTACGGGCTGGAGGGCTACTGGGTTGCCATGGCTACGGAGCTCAGTATCAAGGGTATACTCTTTGCCGTTCGGATCGGTCGCGGCCGGTGGATGAAGACCCGCCTGACGGCACCCGCCAGCTGACATGCTGCCGGGACAACTGAAAATTTGGGGGTCTCGAAGATTCTTAGTATCTTTAAGGTTTGGAATAAAATTACTGTTGATATGAAGAAAATCGATGTCGTGCTCGGGCTCCAGTGGGGCGACGAAGGCAAAGGCAAGGTGGTCGATGTCCTGACCCCTGATTATAACGTGATTGCTCGCTTCCAGGGCGGCCCCAACGCAGGCCACTCCCTGGTGTTCGACGGCGACCGTTTCGTGCTGCACACCGTTCCTTCCGGCATTTTCCGCAAGGATTCGGTCAACGTGATCGGCAACGGCGTGGTCATCGATCCCGTCATCCTGATGGACGAAATCCGCGCCATCGAACAGAAGGCCGGCGACATCACCGGCAAGCTGCTCATCTCCAAGCGCGCCCACCTCATCCTTCCGACGCACCGCATGCTCGACGCGGCTTCCGAGGCCGCCAAGGGCAAGAGCAAGATCGGCTCCACCCTCAAGGGTATCGGCCCGACCTACATGGACAAGACCGGCCGCAACGGCCTCCGCATCGGGGACATCCTCTCCCCCGAGTTCCAGGCCCGCTACGACGCCCTGAAGCAGAAGCATTTCGGACTGCTCGCGCAGTACGATTTCCAATATGACATCACCGAATACGAGAAGCAGTGGATGCAGGCCATCGGCGAACTGAAGCGCTTCTCCTTCATCGAGAGCGAACTGGTGGTCAACGACTACCTCGCCAAGGACGTGCCCGTCCTCGCGGAGGGCGCCCAGGGCGCGATGCTGGACATCGACTTCGGCACCTATCCCTTCGTGACCTCCTCCAACACCATGACCGCCGGCGTCTGCACGGGCCTCGGCGTGGCCCCGAACCGCGTCGGCAAAGTGATGGGCATCTTCAAGGCCTACTGCACCCGCGTGGGCAGCGGCCCCTTCCCGACTGAGCTTTTCGACGAGACGGGCGAGCGGCTCCGCCAGATCGGCCATGAGTTCGGCGCCACCACGGGCCGTCCCCGCCGCTGCGGCTGGCTCGACCTCGTCGCGCTGAAGTACGCCGTGATGATGAACGGCGTGAGCGAGCTCATCATGATGAAGTCCGACGTCCTCAACACATTCAAGACCATCAAGGTGGCCGTCGCCTACGAGATCGGCGGCAAGCGGGTGGATTACTTCCCCTTCGAGAGCGGTGAGGAGGTGACTCCGGTCTACAAGGAGTTCGCCGGCTGGGACTGCGACATCACCGGCGTGCGCAAGTACGAGGATTTCCCGCAGCAGCTCAAGGACTACATCGCCTTCATCGAGGCGGAGACCGGCTGCCCGGTGAAGATCATCTCCGTCGGCCCCGACCGCAAGGAGATCGTCATCAGATGATGCCGACGCGCTTGAAGATGTAGTCTACGTTTTTGAAGTAGTAGTCGAGGGTGAAGCATGCCTCCAGTTCTTCGGGGGTCAGTTGCGCCATCACGCCGGCATCGGCGAGCAGCAGCGTCTTATAGTCCAGCCCCTCGGACCATGCCTTCATGGCGATGGGCTGCACGGTATCGTAAGCCGTCTCGCGGGCGAGTCCCTTGCCGATCAGGGCGTTCATCACGCGCTGCGCAAAGATGACGCCGTTCGTGCGCCAGATGTTTTTGATCATGTTCTCCGGATAGACCGTCAGGTTCTCCAGGATCCCCTTGAAACGGGTCAGCATGTAGTCGAGCAGCTCCGTCGCGTCCGGGAGGATGATACGCTCGGTGGAAGAGTGGGAAATATCCCGCTCGTGCCACAGGGCCACGTTCTCGCAGGAGGCGGACATGTACCCGCGCATCACGCGGGCGCAGCCGCAGATATTCTCGCTGCTGATCGGATTGCGCTTGTGCGGCATGGCGCTCGACCCCTTCTGACCCTTGCGGAACGCCTCCTCCGCCTCGCGGACCTCGGTCCGCTGGAGGTTGCGCACCTCGAAGGCCATCTGCTCCAGGGTGGAGGCGATGACAGCAAGGGTGGCGATATAGTAGGCGTGGCGGTCGCGCTGCAGCACCTGCGTGGAGATGTCGGCGGAGGCGATGCCCAGCTTGTCGCAGACATAGTCCTGGATGAAAGGCGGAATGTTGGCGAAATTGCCCACGGCGCCGCTCATCTTGCCGGCCTCGACTCCCTTGCGGGCATACTGGAAGCGCTCGATGTTGCGCTTCATTTCCTCGTACCAGAGGGCCCATTTCAGACCGAAACTGGTGATGTCGGCGTGGATGCCGTGCGTGCGGCCGATGCAGGGTGTGTCCTTGAACTCCAGCGCGCGCTTTTTCAGCACGGCGAGGAAGTCTTTGAGGTCCTGCAGCAGGATCTTGTCGGCCTGCTGGAGGAGGTAGCCGTTGGCGGTGTCCACCACGTCGGTGGAAGTGAGGCCGTAGTGGACCCACTTGCGCTCTTCGCCGAGGCTCTCGCTGACGGCGCGGGTGAAGGCGACCACGTCGTGGCGGGTCTGCTCTTCGATTTCGCGGATGCGGGAGACTTCGAATTTCGCGTTGGCGCGGATCTTCTCGACATCCCCGGCCGGGATGACGCCCAGTTTGCTCCAGGCTTCGCAGGAAAGGGTTTCGACTTCGAGGTAGGCGTTGAACTTGTTCTCTTCCGTCCACACGTCCCTCATCACTTTGCGGGAGTAGCGTTCGATCATTTCTTCAGGAATGCGTTGATGTTGGATTCAATGCGGGCGGCATCGCCGGGAGCGGGCTGGAACTTGTCGCCGGTAATGTGCTCGTAGAGCTCGACGTAGCGGTCGGTGATGCCCGCGACGACCGCGTCGGTCATCTCCGGCACCTGCTGTCCGGCCTGGCCCTGGAAGCCGTTGGCCATGAGCCACTCGCGCACGAACTCCTTGGAGAGCTGCTTCTGGCGCTCGCCCTTCGCGAGACGCTCCTCATAACCCTCTGCATAGAAGTAGCGGGAGGAGTCGGGCGTGTGGATCTCGTCCATCAGCATGATCTTGCCGTCACGCTTGCCGAATTCGTATTTCGTGTCCACGAGGATCAGGCCCTTGCCGGCGGCAATCTCGGTGCCACGGGCGAAGAGGGCGCGGGTGTAGGCCTCGAGCTGCTCGTAGTCCCCGCGGGAGACGATGCCCTGGGCGATGATCTCTTCCTTGCTGATGTCCTCGTCGTGGCCCTCGGCGGCCTTGGTCGTCGGGGTGATGATGGGCTCGGCGAACTTCTGGTTCTCCACCATGCCGTCCGGCAGGGGAACGCCGCAGAGCGTGCGCTTTCCGGCCTTGTATTCACGCCAGGCGTGGCCGGTGAGGTAGCCGCGGATCACCATCTCCACCTTGAAGGGTTCGCAGCGCCAGCCGATCGTGGCCATCGGATCCACCTCGGCGATCTTCCAATTCGGGATGATGTCGGCCGTGGCGTCGAGGAATTTGGATGCTATCTGATTGAGTACCTGTCCCTTATACGGGATTCCCTTGGGGAGGACGACGTCGAAGGCGGAGATGCGGTCGGTGGCGACCATGACCAGGTAATCGGATCCGATGCTGTACACGTCACGGACCTTGCCGGTGTACTTGGCGAGCTGTCCGGAGAAATGGAAATCGGTGCTGAGAATGGCTTTCATAATGCTGTTTGAAATTGTGACCACGAAGTTACTTGTTTTTTCCCACTCCGAGAAAATTTTTTTCTATTTTTGTGCTATGAATCCAATCCAGGAAAGCGGACTTCACGAAGAGTGTGGAGTATTCGGCATCTATGGCGTCCCGGACGCCGCCAATTTAGTGTATTACGGACTTCACGCCTTACAGCACAGGGGCCAGGAAGGATGCGGCATCGTCGCCTGCGGCGAGGACCGCGTGCTGCGCCGCATCAAGGGCGAAGGACTCGTGCATGAAGTCTTCGACGAGGCCAAAATCGCCTCGCTGCCCGGCCAGATGGCCATCGGCCACGTACGCTATTCCACCACGGGCGGCAGCAGCATCGAGAACGTCCAGCCCTTCCTCTTCCACCACAACACGGGCGACTTCGCCCTCGCGCACAACGGCAACCTCGTGAATTCCGCGCAGCTGCGCCGCTACCTGGAGGACCGCGGCAGCCTGTTCCAGTCCTCCTCGGACAGCGAAATCCTGGCCCACCTGATCCGCAAGGACAACAAAGAACGCCACCGCCCGCGCATCTTCGCCATCCGCGAAGCGCTCAACATGATCGAAGGCGCTTTTGCCTTCCTCATCATGACGCAGAACCGCATCTATGTCTGCCGCGACAAGCACGGCCTCCGGCCGCTGTCGATCGGCCGCCTGGGCGACGGTTATGTGATCAGCAGCGAAACCTGCGCCTTCGACACCATCGGCGCGCAGTTCATCCGGGACGTCGCGCCCGGCGAGATCATCACCATCGACCACCACGGCATCCGCAGCAACCATTACTCCGAATTCCAGCACCATTTCATGTGTGCGATGGAATACATCTACTTCTCCCGCCCGGACAGCAACATCGAGGGCACCAACGTCCACGCTTTCCGCAAACTCACGGGACGCCTGCTCTTCGAGGAGGCACCGGCCGACGCGGACATCGTCGTGGGCGTGCCGGACAGCAGCCTGAGCGCCGCGATGGGCTTCGCCGAAGCCAGCGGCCTGCCGTACGAGATGGGCCTGATCAAGAACAAGTACGTCGGCCGCACCTTCATCCAGCCCTCGCAGGCGATGCGCGAAAAAGGCGTGCGGATGAAGCTGTCCGCGGTCAAGACCATCGTGGAGGGCAAGCGCGTCGTGCTGATCGACGACTCCGTGGTGCGGGGAACGACCTCGCGCCGCATCGTCGCGATGCTCCGCGAAGCGGGCGCCACCGAAGTGCATCTGCGCATCGCCAGCCCGCCTATCACGAGCCCCTGCTTCTACGGCGTGGACATGTCCACTTACGACGAACTGATGTGCGCCCACAAGTCGCTGCCCGAAGTGAAGCAGATCCTGGGCGTGGATTCGCTCGCCTTCCTCTCGCAGGAGGCGCTCTTCAAGGCCGGAAAGCGCGAGGAACTCTGCCTCGCCTGCTTCACCGGAGACTACCCTACCTACCTCTACCAGCGTATCGAGGAGGCCAACAAGGACGAAAAGAACTGAGGCCATGATGCGGGAAGAAACGGTTTTCGGCCCGATTCACAGCCGTCGGCTGGGGTCTTCGCTCGGCATCAACCTGCTGCCGCAGCGGGGCAAGTTCTGCAATTTCGACTGCGTCTACTGCGAATGCGGCTGGAACAAGGACGGCCGCGACGACCAGGTCCTGCCCACCGCCGCCCAGGTGCGCTCGGCGCTCGAGGACAAGCTCTGCGCCTGCATGCTGGAAGGAACGCCCATCGATTCCATCACTTTCTCCGGCGACGGGGAGCCCACGCTGAATTCGGAATTCCCGCGCATCATCGACGACACACTCCGCCTGCGCGACGCCTTCTACCCGAACGCCAAGGTTTCCGTGCTGTCCAACGCCACGCGGGTGCACGTCCCGGAGGTCGCGGCGGCGCTGAAGCGGGTGGACAATCCCATTCTGAAAATCGACGCGCCGACGGACGAACTCGTCGCGACGATCAACCACCCCGCCCCGGGCTATTCCCTAACCCGCGTGATCGAGGGTCTGCGCGGCTTCAACGGCGATTTCGTGCTGCAGACGATGTTCCTGCGCAGCCCGGATTTCGACTCCGCCAGCCCCGAAGTGCTGTCCGGCTGGATGGACATCGTGCGGGAGTTGAAGCCCCGCAAGATCATGGTCTACACCATCGACCGGCCCACGCCGGCAAGCGGCCTGGAGAAGATTTCCGCCGCCGAAATGAAAACCCTCGTCCAGCCGCTGATCGACGAAGGCTTCAATATCGACATCAAAGGTTAACAATAAAAACGCCCCCTTCACCGGGGGCGTTTTTCAATTATTACCGTAACCGGACCTTATGGTTCCGGGCGGAATTCGAGCAGGTCGCCGGGCTGGCAGTCCAGCGCTGCACACAGGGATTCCAGCGTGGAGAAGCGGATAGCTTTGGCTTTGCCGGTCTTGAGGATCGAGAGGTTTGCAGCTGTGATCCCCACGCGTTCGGCGAGTTCCCCGGAGGACATCTTCCTTCGGGCCAGCATCACATCTACATTGACGACGATCATACCGTTACTCAGCTGATTTCACTTCCTCCGCCGGAGCGGCAGCCTCTTTGGCCTCGCCCTTCAGGTAACCCGGAAGGCTCATGCCGGCCATCTTGAACAGCTCCTCGAGCGGCGGGACGGACCCCATCAGGCCGGACACGAAGTTGGCCGTGGCGGTCTTGCCGTTCTCGCTCTTGCCGCTGTCCCAGACAGTGACCTTGTCGATGTTGATGCCCTTGACGGCCTCGACCTGCGTCTTGACGAGCTCGGGCAGCTTGTCGGTGATGAGCATCGTGATGGCCTGCTGGGCGTCGCCGCCGGCAGCGGACACGAGCTGACCGAAACCTTCCGCCTGCTTGGCGAGGATCTCGAGGGTACCGCGGGCCTGGGCGTCCATCTTGGCGAAGATGGCGTCGGCCTCACCCTTGGCCTTGCGGCGAAGCTGCTCGGCTTCGGCCTCGGCCTCGATGATGCGCTTCTCCTTCTCGATCTGGGCGGCCACGACGATGTTGGCCTGCTGGGTGGCTTTCTCGCGCTCGGCGCGGGCAAGCTCGGCGTCGCGCTCGCTCTTGTAGGCCTCCTCGAGGGCCTTGGCGGCCTGGACCTTCTCGGCGGCGACGGCCAGGCGCTCGGCCTCGGCCTGCTTCTCGCGGCGCTGGGCATCGGAATTGGCAATCTCGATCTTGGCGCTGTTCTCGCCCTTGACGGCGTCGGCGTCGGCGGCAGCCACGTTCACACGGGTGTCCTTGTCGGCCATGGCCTTACCGGTCTCACCGTAACGGTTCTGCTCGGCCACGCTCTTCTTGGCGTCGTTGATGGCCTTGGCGGCGGCTTCCTTACCGAGGGCCTCGATGTAGCCGGACTCGTCGCGGATATCGGTGACATTCACGTTGATGAGCTTCAGACCGATCTTGCGGAGCTCGGCTTCCACGTTCTGGCTGACGGCGGCGAGGAACTTGTCGCGGTCGGCGTTGATCTCCTCGATGTCCATCGTGGCGATCACCAGACGCAGCTGGCCGAAGAGGATATCCGTGGCGATGCCCCGGATTTCATCCGCCTGGAGGCCGAGCAGACGCTCGGCGGCGTTGGTCATCACCTCCGGCTCCGTGGAGATACCGACGGTGAAGCGGCAGGGCACGTCCACGCGGATATTCTGCTTGGACAGGGCATTGGTCAGGTTGCACTCGATGGAGATCGGAGTGAGGTCCAGGAACTGGTAGCTCTGGAAGACAGGCCAGATGAAGGCGGCGCCGCCGTGGATGCACTTGGCGGACGCGTCGCGGCCGGTTTTACCGTAGACGACAAGCACCTTGTCGGACGGGCAGCGCTTGTAGCGGGCGAGGATGGCCGTGAAGGTCACGAAGAGCACGCCCACAATGATGAGGATGAGATAGAGTTCCATATTCTGTAAAGGATTTAAATGATGACGGAATTGATTTCTTCGACGAGCAGGGTGTTGGCGCTGACGACCTCCACGACGCGGATCCGGGCGCCGGTCTTGAGGGTCGGGCCATCGGTCACGGCCGCGTACTCGCGCACGGCGTTGTTGATGGTGATCTGGACCTTGCCTTCACCGGCGCGCCCGCCCGGGATGGTCAGGTAGACCGAGCCCTCGCAGTCGATAGCCGACTTATACACATTGATGTTGCCGGACTGCTGCATGTTCGTGAGCCACTTGAAGAGCAGCATCACGACGGCCACGAGCACCACACCGACGACGATGGCGATGAGCATACGCAACGCGAGGGCCGGGACGCTGTCCTTGAGCAGGATGGCCGTCCAGCCGAAGCCGATCAGGAAGTTGATGAAGTTGCGGAAGGTCAGCAGGTTCATCCCGGTGCCGAGTTGGCCCGACTCACCCGCCTCCGGGCTTCCGCCCACGTCCACGGAGCCGTCGGCGATGTCGCCGATCAGGTCGGTGTCGGAGTTGATGTCGAAATCGCTGTCCCCGGCGGCGCCGAGGAAGGTCATGATCGTTTGGATGACGAAGACCAGGGAGGCCGAGAGCGTCACGGCCCAGAGGACTTTCATCGCAGGTTCAAGGGAGTTCCACCATTCAATCATAAGGCTAGTTTTGTGTTTGTTTCTGCAAAGATATAAATAATTATTGAAAAACAATATATTTTTGTTGAAAAGTTTTAAATTTTTCCAAATTTAGTTTCTCGGCCCCGCCAGCGCCGTTTCGGTCCCGTTTTCAGAGCCTTTCCTGCCTGCAAGTGCGCTTTGTGTCCCAGAATCCGGGACACAAAGCGCACCAGGTGCCCGTTGCGGCGGGCGGTACCTGCCCCGAGCGGGCATTTGCAGCGCGTCAGGCAGTGCCGCAGCCGAAGGCTCAGCCGCAGCAGATTTGCAAAGCTGGGGCGGATGCGCTATCTTTGCGCCGGAGTTTGTGGTGTGTTGCTCCGCAACCATAAAGGGGAATCCGGTGAGAACCCGGAACTGTGCCCGCAACGGTAATTCCCAGAAGAGTCCGAATACCTGCCGCAGACAAGTTGATACCGGAGGCCCGGGGTCAGGCCGCCCTAGCGACGCAAATTTATGTTTTTAACTTCTCTTTTGATTGCGGCGGGTCTGCTGGTGGCAGAAACGCCGGACACCCTCCAGGCCGTCACCGTCGTGGCCGACAAGGGCGTCGTCGTGTCCCGGACGGACACCGTTTCCTTTAAGCATTACACCACAGCCACGGAAGCGCTCCTGCGCGTTCCCGGACTCGGCATCAGCGACTACGGCGGCCTCGCCGGCCTGAAGGGCGTGAGCCTCAGGGGTCTCGGCACCGCCCACACCGACATCTACCTGGACGGCGTGCGCGTCAGCAATTTCCAGAGCGGCCAGAACGACCTCGGCATGCTGCCGCTCGAGGTGCTGGGCAACGCCGTCGTGGACTACGCGCAGAACAGCGTCTCCTTCCGCACGGCGAAGCCGGTCTTCGGCGACAGTCCCTTTGCCGGGCAGATCGGCCTGCAGGCCGGCTCCTTCGGCACCTGGATGCCTTCCGTCCGCTTCGACGTAAAGGCCTCCGAGCGCGTGGCCATCAGCGCCTATGCCTCCGGCATCCTCACCCAAGGCGATTTCCCCTATGGGAACGGGGCCGATCGCCGCACGGGCAACGACCTCAAGCAGATCCGCGCCGGCTACGACGTCTTCGGCACCCTGACGGGCGGCGAATGGCAGATCAAGTCCTACCTCAACGCTTCCGACCGCGGCACGCCCGGATCGCTCTCCTGGCCGTCCGATGACCGCCAGCAGGACAAGAACTACGTCATGCAAGGCTCCCTGCGCAAGACCTTCTCCGACCTGTACACCCTGAATATCAGCGCCAAGGGCGCCTGGGACGACATCTATTACAAGAGCGCCTGGGGCGACAGCGAATACGACTTCACGGACCTCCAGCTCAACAGCTCCCACACCTTCCGCCTGACGGACTGGTGGGGCGTATCGCTGGCCGCCGACATCGAGCGCGGTACGCTCAAGTCTCCCGGCCTGTATGACGCCGCCCGGACGGCCGCCACGGCGGCCCTGGCCACCGCCATCCGCCTGGGCCGTTTCCAGGCCGACCTGGCCCTGCAGTACAACGGCACCTTCGACAAGGGCAAGGCCGCGCTGAACAGCTTCTCCCCTTCCGTGGACCTGCGTTTCACCCTCTTCGAGGGCTTCGACCTCGTCACCTTCGGCCGCCGCGCCTTCCGTGCGCCGACCTTCAACGAACTTTACTATCCGGGCTACGGCAACCCCGACCTCAAGCCGGAGGATGCCTGGCTCTTCGACATCGGCATCGACTGGCACCCCGCGCTCGGCGACAACTGGACCCTGGGCCTGAAGGTGGACGGCTACTACAACACGCTCAAGGACAAGATCATTTCCGCCCCTTCGGCTGACGATCCCTGGATCTGGCTGCCCTACAATGTCGGCAAGGTGGACGCCAAGGGCATCGACGCCTCCCTCTCCCTGCGCTATGACAACGGCACGTTTGCCGGCGGCCTGTCCGCCCGCTACGCCCGCCAGTCCGCACTCGACAAGACGCCGGACAGCTATACCTTCAACCAGCAGATTCCGTACATCGCAAAGAACACCGTCGTGCTCGCCGCGGACGCCGCCATCGCCGGCTGGCGCCTCGACGCCGTCTGGAACTGGCGCGCGGGCCGCTTCGACGCCTCCGGCGAAATGCCCGACTGGAATACGCTCGACCTCTCGCTGCGCAAGGATTTCCAGCTCGGCAAGGTCGGCGTGCTCGGCCTGAACATCTCCGTCCGCGACCTGCTGGACTGCCGCTACGAGCTCGTGCGTGACTACCCGATGCCGGGCCGTTCCATCCTCGGCGGATTCACGTTCAAGTTCTAAAGCATGCTGCTGAGTCTTCTCTACGTCCTCCTGTCGGGCATCGCGCTGCCCGTCGGAGGCATCCAGATGCAATATTTGTGGCGCAACCAGCTCGGGGACGTCTATTCCCTCGGGCTGGGCAGCGCCGCCTGTCTGGGCGCCGCGGCGGCTACGATGTCGGGCTGGTGCTCCCTCACCGTCGGCTCTTTCGTCTGCACGCTGATCTGCACCATCGTCTGCTTCTTCGTGACCCTGAAGGTCTCCACGCAGAACCTGATCACCTTCGGCATCATCTTCGGCACCTTCATCGGTTCGCTCGGCACCATCGTGGTCACCAACGCCCCCACGGGCGACCTGCTCAAGCAGTACTACCTCTGGGGAGCGGCCAATTTCCACCTGGAGGGCGTGACCACGGGCGACATCATCTTCTCGCTTGCGTTGTTTGCACTCGGGTTCGGCGCGGCGCTGAGCTCGCACCGGGACCTTACGCGCCATTTCAACGGGGAGATCGAGCTGCCGGCCTGGCGCAAGGCGGTCGCGCTGACGATGATCATGTTCCTGGTGACCTCGGCCGTGAGCATTTGCGGCACCATCGGGTTCATTTCCCTGGGTGTGCCGAACCTCAGCCGCATCATCTGCAAGAACACGGACATACGCAAGCACTACCTGCTCTCCAGCGCGATGGGAGTCGGGCTGCTGCTCATCACCTATGTGGTGGTGGAGTATGTGAATTTCGGGATTTACCTGCCGGTCAGCGCCACGATGGCCATCATCGCGCTGCCCCTGACGGTATTTCTTTTCACCAGAAACAACAAATAGCTTGCCTTTTCCCTGCGGGCGGCCGGAAATTATTTTCCGTGCAGTTGCTCGGAAAACCAATTTCCGCTCCGCCCTGCACGACGCCCCCGCACGGCAAGCCTACTTCGCCTTCTTTGCAGCGGCTTTGAGGCCCAGGCGGATGTTTTCGATGACAGCCTTCGAAGAGAAAGTGGCACCGCTTACGGCGTCCAACTGGACTTTGGAGGCTTCTTCGATGGTCTTGCCGTTCAGGGCCGTGAAGATCTCACTGTCCTTCACCCGCTGGAAGAAACCCGGAGTCTCGGCATTCGGCAGCGCCTCGATCTTCTCGATGCGGCCGTCAGTCACGGTGATCTCCACCGGCGTGGTGCCGGCGTAGCCGATCACCTCTTTGCCGAGTTCTTTGGTATCAATGACGAAAGACTTGGTCTTAGGTCCCTTGCAGGCAGCCGCGACGCTCAGGCAGATGAGCGCGCAGCCAAGAAGTGTAATCATACGTTTCATACGGCAAAGATACAACGTTTTCTTCCTTTTGTCAATCCTCATTGTTGGTGAATAGCAGCGCGCGCAGCTCCGCGGCGGAGTCCACGATACGCGGGGCGGCGGCGAGCGCTTCGCGCGAACGGAAACCCCAGCTGACCGCGACACAGGCCACGCCGGCCGCTTCCGCCGCGGCAATGTCGGCACCGGAATCCCCCACCATCAGCGTCTCCCCGCGGGAAACGCCGGCCCGCGTGCGGATCTCTTCCACGACGGCCGGATCCGGCTTGAGCGGCGCGCCCGGACGGCCGCCGAGCACAGCGGCAAATGCGATCTCGGGAAACATCCGGGCGATGAGCTTCTCCGCCCCGGCCTGGAATTTATTGGACGCGACGCCCAGCTGCACGCCGGCAGCCTGCAGGTCCGCCAGCAGCTCCGGAATGCCCGGGTAAGGCCGCGACCGGTCGTCCAGGTGTTCGATATAGTAGGCCAGGAATATCTTCAGGAGCGCATCCACCGCCTGGTCATCCGCCCGCATGGGCTCCGGCATCGCCTGCTTCACCAGGTTACGCACGCCGTGTCCCACCATGCCCCGGAATGCCTCCGGTTCATGCTGCGGCAGTCCCTTCGCGGCCAGGGCCGCGTTCGTCGCCGTCCCCAGATCCGCAATCGTGTCGATCAGGGTTCCGTCAAGATCGAAAATGACCAGTTTGTATTTCATGGCGCAAAGATACGCTCAATTTCTGTCGAATTGCTTGCAGGTTCAAAAAAAAGTAGTACCTTTGCAATCCACAAACGGGGTATTAGCTCAGTTGGTAGAGCGTTTGAATGGCATTCAAAAGGTCAGGAGTTCGATTCTCCTATGCTCCACAAAAGGCGCTGAATTTCAGCGCCTTTATTGTTTTACGCAGAAATCTACGCATAAAACGATATCTATTCTTTACATGCGTGATAAAAAGATAGTCATCATTTTTCTTGGAAACAATACTTGTAAAAGTAACTTGTAATGGAATATATCTGTACCGGAGTCAGCAGAGTCAAAATGAGGCGGGTTGGACATTTTGTAGGATAAAATCCATGTAATGAATTGAAAGACAAATCTTTGCAAAGATTATCATTGATATGTTAAAAAAAAAGTAGTGATATGTCGAAAAAAGGAGGCGCCAAAGATGCTCAGGTAGGTCCTTTCTAGGCTGGTCAGTTTTTTTCTGTGAGCTGTAACCTGTTGTTAATCAGCCGAAAGATGGTTTATACTCCCACTGATTTCGGGAGAGTATAAAATGACATCTCGCTTTCTGACAGTTTGTTATATCTCATAGCCAAATCAAATCATCCTACTATTTGTCCACATGACCCAAAATGACCGTTTGGAGTTAGAAGGAAAGACAAAATGAAGGTACAGTATTGTATTACGGCCATCGAAGCAAAGAAAACAAAACAGGAGGCCTGATGACCTCCTGCTAAATTTGCCCCAAGACTACGTGGCGGAATTACTTCTAGAGCGAGGGCCTCGCGGGCGGGGACTTTTGCGCGACTCGATTACCCATCCGTATCACGGTGTTACTGTCTCATTGCAAAGTTAATGACTTATTTTTTAACCACAAAATGAAACAATATAAATATCCTGACGCTAAACAGATAATTGTCTCCGGTGATATCCATGGAGACTTCAAGACACTTGTTTTTAAACTTTGCATACAATACGGATGTACGGACACATTGCTTATCGTTGCAGGAGATTGTGGCTTTGGCTTCGATAAACCTGGCTATTACGATCAGGTTTATAATTCTGTTGCCGATAAACTTCGCAAGGCAAACAATTGGATAGTTTTTGTACGAGGGAATCATGATAATCCGGCTTATTATGCCGAAGAAAGGATTAATCATGCTCGTTGGAGAACTGTTCCAGACTATAGCATTATTTCTGTCTGTGAACATAATATTCTATGCATAGGGGGTGCGACCAGCATTGATCGTTATCAAAGGATTAAAGAAAATGCCCGGAATCACGTCAAGGATGTGTCGTATTATTGGCCGGATGAAGCGCCTGAGTATAAACCGGCAGAATTGGAGGCAATTCCGGGTACCATCAGGATTGACACGGTTATTACACATACACCCCGGAGACTCCGGAAAACAATCCCATTGAAATCAATCAAAACACATCGCTCCCTATGAACCAGACCACAATCACCCTCAATAACGGCGTCGTTATCCCGCAGTTCGGCCTTGGCGTCTATGCCATCCCCGCCGGAGAAACCACGTACAACAGCGTCCTGGCCGCTCTGAAGGCCGGATACCGCCACATCGATACAGCTCACGCATACCAGAATGAGCGCAGCGTGGGGCAGGCTATCAAAGACAGCGGCGTTCCCCGCAAGGAGATCTGGGTCACTTCCAAGCTTTGGCCCAATGAGTATGGCGAAGGTAAGACCCTTCCGCAGCTGGACAAGATGCTCGCCCGCCTGGGGCTTGAATACATCGACCTCGTTTATCTGCATCAGCCGTTGGGCGACTACAACGGTGGCTGGAAGGAACTGGAGAAGGCCCTGGAGATGGGTAAGGTCCGCGCCATCGGCATCAGCGACTTTGACTTCAACGACGAACTGTTCGAGTCCATCGTGGTGCCTGCAAAGGTGAAGCCCCAGATGTTCCAGATTGAGTGCCATCGCCAAGGCCCACGACAAGTCCGCCGCCCAGGTCATCATCCGCTGGCACCTGCAGAAGGGCTTCTGCGTTGTCCCCGGCTCCTCCAATCCGGCCCATATCCAGGAGAGCATCGAATCCTTCGGCTTCACCCTCACGGACGACGAGATGAAGCAGATTGCCGCCCTGAACAAGGAGAAGCGCTATTTCACCATGACCTACGACCAGATCAAGGCCTGGATGGGAAACTATGAACTCTGGGACTAATTGATTACCTTTGCCTAATGAAACTCGCGTTTATCATTATGCAATCCATCGTCATCTTCTTCTCCCACGCGGGCGACAACTACAGTGTGGGCAATATCGAGGTCGGGAATACCAAGATCGTGGCCGACTACATCTCCGAAATCACCGGCGCAGACCAATACGAGATTGTCACCCACAAGTACGACGGAATGGCCTACACGCCGCTGATCAACCTGGCCAAGGAAGAAGCGAACAAAGGTGAATTGCCTCCTTACGAAGGCGAGGCCCCGGATCTTTCCAAATACGACACCGTCTTCATCGGCGGCCCCATCTGGTGGGGGACCTATCCTCAGGTGATGTTCACCCTGTTCAAGGATATCAACCTCGACGGCAAGACGGTTATCCCGTTCACCTCACACGAAGGCAGCGGACTGGCCAACACTGTGCAGGACGTTAAGAAAGCCTTCCCCAAAGCCAATGTGAAGCCCGGCTTTGCCATCTACGGTCATGAGGTCCGCACCGGCAGGGCCAAGGTGGAGAAGTGGTTGAAGGGATTGGGCTGGTAAATTCGAATTTGTCGAATAACAGTAACAATCAACCATATGACCAAAATCACTAAATCCATTTGCCTTGGTTTCTGTCTGCTCGCAATTGCTTGTGGAAACCCGTCACAGACAGAGTCTGAAGCTGAATTCACCGACAGTGTGGCCGATGCATTCGCTAACGGCGGACAAATTGACCTTGAGCAGATGCGGTGGACCAGAGAGCCTGCTGCCTGTGAAATCAAGAACGATGTCATCTCTATTACTACGGCTCCTCACACGGACCTTTGGCAGCGGACTTACTATCATTTCCGCAATGACAACGCTCCCGTGCTACAGATGCAGACCGCAGAGAAGTTTTTCAGCTTTGTTGTCAAGACGGACTTCACGCAGAGCCACCAGCGCTTTGACCAGTGCGGTATTGTAGTGTATCTGGATAGCGAGAACTGGCTCAAGGGCTCCGTGGAATTCGAGAACGAGGAATTCCAACACCTTGGCAGCGTTGCCACCAACAACGGCTATTCCGACTGGGCCACTACGGCCATCTCGGCAGATGTAAAAACCATGTGGTACCGCCTCTCCCGCCGGGAGGACGACTTCTGCATCGAATGCTCTGCCGATGGCATCAACTTCAGCCAGATGCGAGTGTGCCATATGTACGCTGCCACGGGTGAGATCAGCTTCGGCATTTATGCCTGCTCGCCGGAAGAGTCTTCCTTCACGGCCGTGTTCACTGATATGAAGATTACCGAATGCGTCTGGAAGGCCCACGACGGGCAGCAACCGGATGAATAGAATCAAAAAACGTTTATAACCTATAATAAAGAATACAACAAATAGTTAATTTAATGAATATGACAGAATGGGATAAGATGCAGTTAATTTAATGAATATGACAGAATGGGATAAGATGCAGGAGCATCAGATATACAATGATTTTGATGCAGATTTGTTCGACCTGAGAGTTGAAGCAAAAAAGTTGTTTAAAGAGTTTAACCGTACCGAGGACGAAGAAACCGAACGTCGTCAGGACATCATGCGAAGGCTCTTCAAAAAAATAGGTGAACGAGTGTGGATGGAGCCAAACTTTACATGTGAGTTTGGCAAGAACATCACCATCGGGAGTGATGTATATATCAATTTCGGATGCACACTCTTGGATTGCGGTCAGATAACGATAGGTAATAACACGTTGCTGGGACCTAACGTAAGTATGTATTCTGCCAACCATTCACTCGATTCCGCAGAGCGTATAGCAGGCGCCTTGATTCCCGAACCTATTACCGTAGGCAACCGAGTTTGGATAGGCGGTGGTAGCACTATTCTTAGTGGCGTTACCATAGGTGACGATAGTGTCATCGGCGCTGGAAGCGTCGTATCACATGATATCCCGTCAGGAGTACTGGCAGCAGGTAATCCCTGTCGTGTCATAAGAGAAATTACAGATAAGGACAAAGTCGGTTTTATTGTTTAGTATCACTAGTGTCCGGAGAAATTTTCTCCGATAAGGTTTTAACTGTTTAACATCAATAACTTACAAGCATCAAAAAATTTTTCGATTAGAACTTCGGTAACTTTGCGGTAGCCATCAAGAGGCCATCCGCAAGCCATGAACAACGGAAAGTTCATCGACACGGTCAAGAATGGAACTTACATCGAAGAGTTGTTTCATTATCTCCATCGAGCAGGGTTTGTCGCCTTTGAAAAACGGGATGCCTGTAGTGTGTGGAGCAAAGGCGGTGAGTTTATCTCCAGTTCCTTGGCACCGGTAAAGCCGTATTCCACAGCATTCTTGCCCAGATATTCTCGGATGTCAAGGCCGGGAGGGCATATATATGTGCGGAAGGCGCCCGCGTGGATTTCACCGAAACCTCAGCGTCTTTCGGATTCACGAGCAATCCCTGGTACGTCCGTGCCGTCCTCGCATTCTGACCTGTCGGGCCGTTCGACCAGCCCTTCTTGCGGCAACATCGTGCTGAGCGGTGCTACCATTATGCCCCAGGGCGGCAAGTTTTCTGCCAGTGCCCGAAAATATCAGGAGCGGCAGACAAAGGAAGAAGCTCGCTGATTTTCAGCGAGCTTCTATTTTTCGCAGAAATCTACGGGAGAGCAGGTTCCGTTCCGGATGGTACGGTAGCCGGTGAGCAGGTTGCTGTAATAAATGCGGTCGGTTTTCCCAACCAGGTTGGACCTTAACTGGCCGCGCTCCGTCCGGTAGCCCTCCAGGCGAAGCCCGGCGGGGAGGAAAGCGGAGACCCTGGCGTCCACGCGGCAGAGCACGTCTTCTTCCGTATCCGGAATGTCATCTTCCAACACCAGATGTGCCACCAGCGGACCGTTCTTCGTTTCCAACTGGCATACCAGGGCATTTTTCACGGCCGGGTCTTCGCGCAGCAGATTGGCGATGTCAAACAGATACACTTTCTCTCCGCCCGGCGCCAACAGGTGCTGGCTCATGCGGCCATACACAAAGAGCTTGCCGCGCTCGTCCAGTTCTCCGCAGTCTTCGGTGAGGAGCCAGCCGTCTTTCAATTTGGCCTGCGTGTATTCCGGATCGTTGATGTAGCCGGTGGTCATAGAATCCGTTTTGATCCGGATTTCTCCACGCTCTCCATAGCCCAGCTCATTTCCGTCCGGGTCAAAAACGCCCACCGTAACGCCCGGGAAGGGATACCCTACATCTACGGCGGCCCGGGAATAGTTTTTGTCAAAACATCCCGGCGTATAGTCCACCGTAGATACGGAGAAAGTTTCACTGAGCCCATAGCCCGAGGTAAGTGCCACCGGACTGCCACAGGCCTCCATGACTTCGTTGATATGCTGAAGCGCCTGCGGCGTGCAGCCCTCGCCGCCCATCACCGGAAAGCGGAAGAAACTCAGGTCCGGTCGCTTTCCCTTTCGGATAAGCCGGTCGATATGATCAAACAACTGCACCCAGACCGGCCCCGGCGTGAGGATAACCTGCGGCCGGATGGTCAGGATATTCCTGATGAGCCTCCGGATGGAAAGGCGCGGGTCCAGATACACGGTCATGCCGCGTTGCAGGGGCGCCAGCACCAGCACAAAAAAACCGGTACACACAAAAGGCGGCAGCGGACAATAGGAACTTGTCCCCTCGCGGAAAGGCTCTCCATTCAGGTTGAATGCCAGCGCATTCCGGAACATGGCAATCATGGCCTCGTCGCTCATGCCGATCTGGTGCGCAGCCCCGCCTTTGCCCGATGTGCCGGAAGAGCAGAATATGTAGGTGGTTTTCCCGGCTACGGCAGGCGCCTCCAGCGGACCGTCATAGCTGCCGAAGCGCCGGATGGCGGCTTTTTTCGTCAGATACTTGTGCCTGTGAAAACACATGGAAGGCAGGACCGGGATAAGCACCACATGCTCGAATTGTTCGCGTGCAAGGACTTTCCGGATACCCTTTTCCAGGCCGCCGAACACGAAGGCGGCGCGACAACCGCCCACCATGGTCTCCAGAGCTTCCGGAGACACCATCAGGTTGGGGATATTGGCGGTTACTCCCGTCATGTTGGCGGCCAGCATGATGTAGATGAACTCCGGCAGGGATGGTCCGAACAGAAGGAGTTCGTCTCCCTCCTTCAGCCCCATGCCCTTGATGACACGGCCCCACAGGTGCACCTGCTCCACAAACGCCGTGCGGCTGACCCGGCGTCCGAAACAGACAAGGGCGTCATGCCGGTCCCCGTCGGAAAGAAGGCTGCGCTCCAGGAATTTCCATAGCGTTTCCTCAGAAGGAAGAAGTATGTTCTTCAGCTCGCTCACGGGTGTTTATTTAACGGATTTGCACAGCGCCCGCATGTCTTCGGGGTTCTCTTTAAGAGCCATGTAGATCTGTATCAGGAAGGCAATGACCAGATGCGACATCATGCCCCCGGTGGGGATGAAGCCGGGCAAAGGGAAGGACAGCATATGGACATTGGGGTTCTTCCCCTGATTGCTGACGGTACGGTATAGCTTGTAGGCCATATCGTAGGGCATCATGTCGTCTTTCGGACAGTGGGCCAGATACACGGGATGCTGCGGAGTCCAGTCGTCCAGATTGTTGTATTTTTTGACACAGGACAGCCAGGCGAGGATTTTGGGACAGTTCAAGTCCACCTTCCCATCCTCCGTGAGCATATCCGGCGCGACCACCTGGTCAAAAGAGGATATCTGTTTTATGACGGGATCCGTTACCTGCGAACAGGAATAATTGACGGCATCCAAGAAAGAAATGTCACGGCCGTCCACGCGGTATTTTTTTTCGGTATACCACGCAGGGACAAAGTCTTCGGGCCTGTACCCGCCCATTTGCTCCGGGGAGAATGCCTGGAAATACCCCACCAGGGCGATTATCTCGATGGAAAGGTATTCCGGACGCTGGTACTCGATCCTGGTCATTTCCATCGAGTCGACGGCCGCTTCCGCGGCGAAGGTGGACCGCAGCCGCAAGGTATCTTTGAACCACTGCGGGGCCCCGGTATCGTACCATTTTGCAAATTGCAGGGCGGGCAGGGCGCCTTGCGAACTGCCCCAATTGGTGGTGTATCCCTCAGGCGCAAGGGTAACGCCGTGTTGCCGCATGAGCTCCAGCGCGGCAACGGTGCAGTCGGCAAGTTGCCGGGCCATATGGACGGACGATCCCCCGCCATCCGTTTCTATTCCGTAGTTGACCCCCCACTTCTGAAGGTCCGGCTCAATGACGGCGGAATCCCACAGGACTTTGAGCGGCATGTACATCAGACTCCGGGACGGAGCCCACTCCTTGTCCAGGAGCGCCTGATGTGTATGGAGCGAGATGGTTTTCACCTGATGGGGCGTACCTTCCTCTTTGTTGCCCAGGAAAGTGACCCGGCCGGACATCTCTATTTCCCGCCCGTCTACAGTCTGGCTGCGGTAGGTAAACGTATAGCTCCGGATTTCCCAGCAGCGCCTGGAAAACAAGCTGCGCCCGCACTCCTTCGCAAATCGCATGTCCAGCCTGGGAAGATGAGAATACACTTTTGCCTTGATCAGGGCATGGAGCCATGAAAGGGCTCTGGGCTCGACACCCGCCACCAGCGATGTGAAAGAAGGAGTTCCCAAAGCTTCGACGAATTCGTCGGGCGCAAAAAGTTTCTCGCTGAGGACGCTTACCAGACTTTGTCCGGAGAGGGTCCATTGCTCCATACGGGAGACAGTCATTCCTTGTCTGATGCCGTTGTTCATCGGGAGATTGTAGTTATTCATCTTTTAACATTCTGCTCCATGGCGAGTGTCTTTTCGATAATCTGGAAACTACTCTCCGGAAGGGTGGTGTGGTAGGCCATATCGTACACGTAAGGCACCTTGACGGCGTAGAACGAAATGAGACGCCTGGTGTACGCTTCCAGCTCCTGGGGATCGGTCGTACCCAGATAGGCCGGGAGGAAGATATTCCAGTGTTGTCCCAATTGCTCCGGTTTGAGGTGAAAAAGATTATCGGCGCGTTCCTCACTCATCCGGCGGCCCATGATCCACATGATGCACAGGTCCCATTCCGGAACTCCGTAGCTGAACTCGCCCACATCGATCCACAGCGTACGGTATCCGTCCGTGATGATGTTGCCGATCTGGAGGTCTCCGTGCAGGCAGGTGGGCGTGTCCGCCACCTGCTCCAGGAAGGCCAGGGAGCGCTGCCTGTACGCCTCCGGAACGAGGTTTTTCTCCTGATAGAAGCGGGTGAGCACTTCCTTGTAGGAACGCAGGCGGCCCGTATCGGCCGGCGTCGCATGGAGTTTCCGGGCCAGACTGGCGAAAGTGAGTGAGATTTCCTGCAGCCGTTCCGGTTCCTGCGAGATGATACGGGTGAAGGAGCGCTTGTCCTTGACGAATTCGTATTCGGCTCCGTAGCGCTCTCCGTCGGTCACAAGACGGTAAGGTTCCGGCGTGGGAATACCCAGTTCGAACACGGTGCGGGCGGTCAGGAATTCCTCCCTGGCCCGGTCGGCCTCGAAACCGGGATTGTAGAGTTTGGCCAGGGTTTTCCCGTCCTTGTGGGTATAGGAGACGGCCGTTCCTCCCTCTCCGCTCCGGATATAGTCGTCCAAATTGATTAACTCATAATTGTTCATGACTGTTTAACGGTATTATTGGTTATGTTCGGGACAAGGTATTCTCGATCCAGGTCCTGAGGAAATCCAGCAGGGCCGGATTCTCTCTGGTGTGGAGATGGAAAGTGCGGATGACATCCAGCACGGCATAAGGAAGCAGCATGTGGTTGAGCGCCTCCACGTCGTCGGAGCCCGTGTAGGCACAGGCAAAAGCGTTCCAGAATCCGATCATCTGCTCCCGGCTCATGTGCGTGAGATCCTGTACCTGGGGGATTGCGCTGTCCTCCACCATCATCTTGTACAGGTGCGCCAGGTCCATCATGTACCAGCCCTGCGCCAACCATCCCAGGTCTATCCAGTAGAGTTTCTCTCCGGCCAGGAGAAGATTGCCCGGCTGAAAATCCCCGTGCAGGCAGGTCCGCTCATCCGGCATGGCCCGGACCACGGATGTCAACTGCTCCCGCCGGCCGGCCGTGACCAGCGGCGAAGCGGCCAGCGCCTGCAGCAGAAGATCTTTCATGGAGGGGACATATGCACTGACTTCGACAGGGGTGCTGTGCAGCATGTGGCCGTATTCGGCCATCATCGCGGCAAATCCCGGAATGTGCTCCGGATGGTCCGCGCAGAGTCGGGAAACAGATTGCTTGCCCTCAATGGACTGGCAGAGGTATCCGTGATCCGCACCGTCCCGCACGATTTCATACATCCGGGGTGTCGGGAGGCCGATTTCATAGGCAGTCTTCGCCGCATGGAACTCCTGCTCTACCTTGCAGGCGGAGCCCATTTCCCTCCGGACCAGTTTGAGCATGACGCCGGGATGCGCGTCGGACACGAACGCCTGCCCGTTATAGCCTTCTCCCACCTGTGTCCATTCAGATAGTGTTACCTGTGGATAGTTCATCATGGCAAATATAACTTTTTTTTCGTATTTTTGAGAAGATTATGCATGCAGCCGCCGCCATATTCGGACAGCTCATAAGCATCCGCGAAAGCATCGTTTCCAACCTGTTGACGGAAGACCGGTGGAAGATGATGCTGGAAGGGCTTGGCGTGACCCTGGAGATTTCGCTGCTTTCCCTGCTGCTCGCCACGCTCCTCGGCGCACTCATCTGCAGCCTCCGGATGAGCCGCAGCAAGGCGGTCTCCGGCGCCGCCCGGATCTATATCGAGCTGATGCGCAGCCTCCCCCTGCTGCTCCTGCTCCTGGTGATGTTCTACCTCGTGTTCGCCTCGTCCGGGCTGGGCAAGATCCACATCGCGGTGCTGTGCTTCTCCCTGTATTTCGGGGCGTACATCAGCGAAATCTTCCGCTCCGGCATCGAGGGCGTGGACAAAGGGCAATGGGAAGCCGGCGCCGCGCTGGGCATGGGCAAGGGCCTGGTACTGCGCAAGATCGTCCTGCCCCAGATGCTGCTCCGCATCCTGCCGGTCTACAAAAACCAGATGACCGCCCTCATCAAAGCCACCTCCATCGTCGGCTACGTGTCCGTCATGGACCTCACCAAGGCCAGCGACGTCATCCGTTCCCGGACCTTCGACGCCTTCTTCCCGCTGCTGCTGACGGCGCTCGTCTACCTGCTGCTCTCCTGGCTTTTCGGCCTGGCCGTGGACGCCCTGCAGAAACGTCTGACCCCCAAAGCCCGCACGAGATGAGAGGACTCCGGACCATCCTGCTGCTGTCGCTGCTCCTGTCGGCCTGTTCCGGCAGGCAAGCGGTCCCGGATGCCCTGCCCAGCTGCCTGGAAGAACTGGAAGGGCACACGGTGGCCGTGGCCGGCGGCAGCTCCACGGACCTGCTCTTGTCGCAGTACGAGGGCATCGACCTGATGCGGATCAGCATCGGCGACATGCCGGTAGCGGTGAAGAGCGGCCGGGCGGAGTTCGCCATGATGCAGGAAATCCAGTACGACGCCAACCAGCTGGATGCGCAGGGCTTCAGGAAGTGTTTCAACGGCATCCTGAAGGGACTTTCCGCCCTGGCCTTCCGCCAGGATGACGTCCGGATATGCGAAGATTTCAACAGTTTCCTGCGGGAAATGCGCGCCAGCGGGGAATATGACCGCTGGTACGGCAACTGGATCCATCAGCTGGATTCGATGGTGGTGGAGACGGAAAAGATGCCGGCTCCCCGCGATGGGAAGAAAATCACCGTCGGCATCACCCTCGTGTTCCCCTATATCTTTATCCGCAACGACAGCCTCTCCGGGATGGAAATCGACCTGTTCAACCGCTTCTGCCGCAGCAAGGGTTACTCTCCCGAATACACTATCGTGCAGTTCCCCGCCCTCATCCCGTCGCTGAACGCCAATAAGATCGACGTCATCCTTTCCCATATCATGGTGACCCCGGAACGCGCCCGGCAGGTTCTCTTCTCGGACGAATACCTGGAAGGGAGCCAATGCTGCTTCGGCCTGAATCCCGAATGGGAAAGCGCCGCCCGCCCCGGCTTCTGGACGCGCACCCGGGAGAGCTTCCGGCAGAACCTGCTCGAAGAGGACCGCTGGAAGCTGCTGGCCGGCGGCCTTGCGGTCACCCTGGAGCTCTCGCTGCTTTCGCTGTTGCTCGCCATCCTGCTCGGCGCTCTGCTGTGCTATCTGCGCATGCGGCCCAGCGCGGCGGTGAGTGGCACGACCCGCGTCTTCGTGGACATGGTCCGCGGCATTCCCGTCCTGGTCATCCTCATGATCATGTTCTATGTCATCTTCGCCAGCGTGCAGCTGTCGGGGGTGACGGTGGCCGTATTCAGCTTCGGACTGTTCTACGGGGCGTGCTTCAGCGAGGTCTTCCGGACCGGCATGTTGAGCGTGGACCGCGGCCAGTGGGAAGCGGGCGCGGCCATGGGACTGAACAGGATGCAGGTATTCCGCCTCATCGCCTTCCCCCAGGCACTCAAACGCATCGTGCCCGTGTTCAAGGGAGATGTGGTGTCCCTGATCAAGAACACGTCCATCGTGGGGTACGTGGCGGTCCTGGATCTGACCTGCGCGGGCGACATCATCCGCACCCGCACGCTGGATGCGTTCTTTCCGCTCATCCTCGTTTCCATCATCTACATCCTCCTGTCCCGTCTCAGCGGCCACCTTCTGGATGCGCTGGACAGGAAACTCAATCCGTCAAAATAAGCTGCCATGATAAGCGTCAAGCATTTAAGCAAGGTTTTCAAGAACGGTGACAAGGAACTCACGGTCCTGCGCGACGTCAACTGCGAGATCGGCAAAGGAGAGGTCATCGGCATCATCGGCCCGTCCGGCACCGGCAAGAGCACCTTCCTGCGCTGTCTCAACCGGCTGGAAGAGCCCAGCGGAGGACGGATCGAGATCGACGGGATCGATATCCTGGACCGCAAGGCCGACGTGAACCTGCTCCGCCGCAAGATGGGCATGGTGTTCCAGAATTTCAACCTGTTCCACCACCTGACCATCCTGGACAACATCACCCTCTGTCCGCGCACCCTGCTGGGCAAGAGCCGCGAGGAGGCCGAGGCCCGGGCGATGGAATTGTTGCAGCTGGTCGGCCTGTACGACAAGGCCGGGAGCCTGCCCGGCGAACTGTCCGGCGGACAGAAGCAGCGGGCCGCCATTGCGCGCTGCCTGGCCATGGACCCGGAGATTATCCTTTTCGACGAGCCCACCTCCGCCCTGGATCCCACGATGGTCAGCGAAGTGCTGGTAGTCATCCGCCGCCTTGCGAGCCAGGGCATGACCATGGCCATCGTCAGCCACGAGATGCAGTTCGTGCGCAGCGTCAGCACCCGCATCTTCTTCATGAACGAAGGCGTCATCTACGAAGAGGGCACCCCGGAACAGATCTTCGAGCACCCGCTGCGCCCCGCGACCATCTCCTTCATCAACCGCATCCGCACCCTCGAGTTCCATCTGGCCGACAAACATTTCGACCTGTACGGCATGTTCGGCGAGGTGGGCGTCTTCTGCAACAAATACGGCCTGGGCAACGACATGCTGACGAAAGTCCAGCACGTCATGGAAGAGATGCTGTTCGAAATCCTGCCTTTCGGCGGCCCCGTCACGCTCACGCTCGACTACAGCGAGAAAGATTTCACCCTGCGCCTGGAATTCGTGCAGGAAAACTGCACCCAGCCCGTCCTGGAGCAGCTCCCGGATGAATTTATCCCGCTCCGACTTGTGCAGGGCATGTGTAGTTCCCTGCGCGAAACCGAAGCGGGAAAGATTCTCGTGGAAATGTGATCAGTCGACCATCTTGTCGATGGTGAAGCGGATGATCTTGCGGGAAGTGTTCTTCTGGAACTCGACATCGCGGAGCTTGACCCGCTTAATGATTTTGTAGGGCGGCAGCTTGGCGTTGAGCTTCTTGACCTGCTCCTCGAAATAGGCCTGAGGATCCTGGATGCCCTTCGCCTGGAGGACGTCGGCATCGGGGAAGATCTCCGCCACGATGGTCTCCTTGTCCTTGTTCAGGCGGCTCTCGCCGGCATAGACCACCACTTCCAGCACGCCTTCGATCTTCTGGATATCCGCCTCCAGCTCCTCCGGATAGACATTCTTGCCGTTGGACAGGATGATCAGGTTCTTCTTGCGGCCGGTGATGTAGATCCATCCCTCTTCGTCCAGGCGGCCGTAGTCGCCGGTGTGGAAGTATCCGTCCTTGTCGAAGACCTCCGCCGTCGCCTCGGGGTTGTTGAAATAGCCCAGCATGACGTTGGGGCCCTTGACGCAGATTTCCCCTTCCCCGTTGGCGTCGGGTTCGTCGATTTTCACGCGGAGGTCGAAGATGGGAAGGCCCACGCTGCCCGCCTTCTGATAGAGGTTGCGGTTGCAGGAAATCAGCGGCGCACACTCGGTGATGCCGTATCCGTTCATGATGGTGATGCCGATGGCGTCGAAGGTGCGGATGATCTCCTCGTCCAGCTTCGCGCCGCCGCAGATAATCATCTCCAGCTTACCTCCGAACGGCTCCAGGATGCTCTTGAAGAGCTTGCGGCGCACGTCGATGCCGACCTTTCGGAGGCCGTTGCTGACGGACATCATCGTCTTCAGCAGGCCCGTCTTGCCGCTCTTACGCGCCCCGTCCCAGATCTTCTTGTGCATCACCTCGAGGAAGGCCGGCACCAGGATCAGGTGGGTGGGCCGCTGCTCCCGGATCTCATCGCTCACATGTTTCAGGCCGCTGGAGATATAGACCTCGACACCCTGGGCGAGATGACCCACGTAGTTGACCGTGGAGCCGAAGGTGTGATGGGGCGGGAGGACGTGCAGCGACTTGGACGTAAGCGCGAAATTATACATGCCCAGCGTCATGTCCTGGCCGATGTTCGTCTGTGAGAGCATCACACCCTTCCCCTTGCCCGTGGTTCCCGAGGTGTAGACGATGGACGCCAGGCGGCGGGGGTCAATCTCGTAGTCGTAGTAGGCGTTGTTTCCGGCAGCGAACAGCGCGCCGCCTTCCTCCTCGAGCTGCTGCAGCGAGAAGACTTCCCGTCCCGGGAAATCGGCCTCCGGCGACGGCTCGACCAGGATGACCGTCCCCACCGAAGGGCAGGACCCTGCAGACAGCAGGGCGTCAAATTTGGCCCGGGAAGTCTTGCCGACGATCGCCGCGACGCAGCCCGTCGCATCGATGATGCCCGCGATGTCCTCGGGAGCAAGCTCCTTGTCGACGGGCACGAGCACCGAGCCGATGGCCATGACGGCGAAATACGAGCAGCACCAGCCGTAGGAATTCTCGCCGATCAGCGCGATGTTCTTCTCACGCAGTCCTTTGGCAATCAGGGCCGTACCGAGATTCCGGACGTCGTCGCGCCACTGCGGGAAGCCAACCTTGACCACTTCGGTGTCGGAAGGATGTACTTTGTATGACAGCGCAGTCCTGTCGGGGAAATTCGCCGCAGCCTCCTCCACGATGGAGCGCATGTCGTCGATGAATGTCGTGTTATAGACGGGATAGTTCTTGTGCAAGTTCATTTCAGGTCAGCAGGTTTTAGTCATCAAACTCTTCCCTATCGCAGCACCTGCGTGAAAACGGGATCCTTGCCGTCCTCGGCAAGGACGTACACCTTGATGGTGCCGCGACCGTCCGAGGCGCTGAACAGATATTCCTTGCCGCCGGACACGGCACGCTCGGCCACATCGGTCGCCTTGGCGCGGATCATCGGATAGGTACCGACCGCCGCATCGAAGATGGCGGATTCCTCCTCGGAGACCGCATGCGGCGCAGGGAATTCCGCCCGCTTCTCAAATTTTCCGGCCAGAAAGCCGCCCTCCTTCAGGAAGCGGTCGATCTCCGCGGGAACGGCATCGACACGCGCGGTGCGCACGCCGTAGCCCGGCAGGACGGTCGCTTTCGGGAGCTTCTCGGCGAGGGCCTTGGAACTGGTGTCCAGGCCGCCGCTGCCGAAGGTGCAGAACGGGACCACGGTCTTGCCGCTGAAGTCCACGGTCTGGAGGAGCGTCTCGATCGGGTTGGCGTAGGTGCCGAACCAGACGGGATAGCCCAGGAAGATCACGTCGTAATCCTTGAGATTCGCGGCAATCGGCTCGAGCTCCGGGAACTTCCCTTCGGACATTTCCTTCTGGCCGCGGGCGATGGTGGCATTGAAATCAGGATCGTACGGATCGCACACGATGATTTCCTCGATGTCGGCGCCCAGCGCCTGCTGCAGGGCTTCGGCCACGATCTTCGTGGTTCCGGTCTGGGAATAATATAGCACAAGGGCCTTGGAAGTCGCCTTCTGGCCACAGGAAACGGCGAAAAGCACCATAATAGCCAAGAGAATAAAACGTTTCATGGTTAGTATATTTTTACTTTAATCTTTTCGATAGCAGTCTTACAAAGTTACACCTTTTTTTCTATTTTTGTATTTGTGAAAGAATTGAAGTGGTAAACGCATGACAAAGGACCTTTATCTGGCTGCCGGCTGTTTCTGGGGCGCGGAGCATTATCTTAAACGCATACGCGGCGTCGTCAAGACCGAGGCCGGCTATGCCAACGGAAATATCGCCTATCCCACCTACCGGGAGGTTTATACGGACAAGACCGGATACGCCGAAGCCGTCCACGTGGTCTATGATCCCGACATGCTCGGCCTGGACCGCCTGGTCCAGATCTATTTCAAGGCCATCGACCCGACCAGCCTCAACAGGCAGGGCGAGGACGAAGGCACGCGTTACCGCACCGGCATCTACTACAACGACCCGGCCGACCTTCCCGCCATCCAGCGGATCTATGACCGCGTGGCGGGCGAACTCAAGGCGCCGCTGGCCGTGGAAATCAAGCCCCTCAAGAATTTCTACCGGGCCGAAGAGGAGCACCAGAACTACCTGGACAAGCATCCGAACGGCTATTGCCACATTCCCCTCTCCCTGATGGAATTCGCACGCACGGCCAACGAGCCCGCGGGCGACACCGACTAGTTTTCCCCCTGACATGACGGCAGCCCGGACATACATTCAGGTTCTCCTGCCGGTCAAGCTCCGGTGGATTCCCACCTACGGTTCCCCCGTGTCGCTGGAACCGGGTCGGCGCGTGTGCGTCGAGCTCGGGAAGCGGCGCTACGACGGTGTTGTCTGGCGCTGCCTGGAGCAGCCCGACCTGCCGCCGGAGCGCGTGCAGGACATCATCGCCGTGCAGAACAAACTTCCCGCCGTCACGGCGGAGGAGCTCCGTTTCTGGGAATTCCTGTCCGATTATTATCTCTGCACCCTCGGAGAAGTCTACAAGGCGGCCTACCCCCTGCTCAAACTGCGCAGCGAGCAGACGGCGGCCGACATCCTCGCCCGTCTGCACGAACGGCTGGCCAAAAAGGAGCAGCAGCTCGCCGGCCGGCATGGGGAGCGCGTCACGGCGCGCCTCATGGCCGAACGCGACGCCCTGCTCGCGGAGATTGCGGGGTACGGAGATTCGCCGGTCAAGCCGGCGAGCCGACGCAGCGAGCGAGAGCAGAACGAACTTGTTTGTTCTGCCGAGCCGCAAGGAGGAAAACAGCCGCAGGCTGTTAATGACGATAAGGAGGATACCGGCAAGCCGCTGGTACTGACGGCTCAAGACCGGCGTTCCGCCTATCTGCCCGCCTTGCAGGAAACGCTTTCCGCGGGCCGCCAGGCCCTTGTGCTGACACCCGAAATCGCCTTCTGCGACCGCCTGGAGGCGCTGCTCGCGCCGGAATTCGGCCAGCAGCTGCTGGTTTTCCATTCCGGCAGGACGCCCGTCCAGCGCCGCACCGTCGCCGAGCGGCTGCGCAGCGGCGCGCCCGCCGTCATCCTCGGCACCCGTTCCGCCCTCTTCCTGCCCTACCGCGCCCTCGGCCTCGTCGTCGTGGACGAAGAACAGGATCCCGCCTACAAACAGACGGAGCCCGCGCCGCGCTACCAGGGCCGCGACGCTGCCATCGCCCTCGCGGGCATCCACCGCGCCCGTGTCCTGCTCGGCGCCGCCGTCCCGTCGCTGGAGACCCTGCTCAATGTCCGGCTCGGGAAGTATGACCTTCGTCATTCGCCGACCCTCACCCTCCGTCATTCGCCGACTCCGATCGGCGAATCCCCCGAAGTCATCGACCTGGCCGCCGAGCGGCGCAAGAACGGCCTGGTGGGCACTTTCTCGCGCAAGCTGATCGAGGCCGTCCGGCAAACGGAAGGCCCTGTCCTGCTGCTGCGCGGCTGGGAGAAGCCCGAACTGCTGCAGGAGGAAATCGCCGCGCTTTTCCCCGACCGGGACATCCGTGTCCGGACCCTGAATGCGCTCAAGCGCGAAGGCGCCTCCGGCGCGGCCCTGATCGCCGTCCTGCAGGCGGACGCCCTGGTCTCCCGGGATGATTTCCGCGCGGACGAGCGCGCCGCGCAAATCGTGGGCACGCTTTGCCAGTTCGCCCCGCACGTCATCGTGCAGACCGCCGTGCCCGCCCGTTTCAACGGCTCCCGCAGCGTCGACGACCTGCTCGAAGAACGCCGCCAGTTCGGCTTCCCGCCCTATACCCGGCTCGTCGAAATCCGGCGCCAGGGCAGCGGCGAAGTGCTCGACCGCCACTTCCTGCCGCGCGACCGCAGCCTCGCCTCCCGCAAAGCCGCCCTTCTCGACACCCTCCCCGCCGGCACCTACCCGGACGTCGATCCGGTAGACTGACAAAAAAAATTTGGAGAATTAAAAAATATGCGTACCTTTGCACTCCCAACCGCTGGGTTCGTATAACGGTTAGTACTCGAGATTCTCAATCTCGCAATAGGAGTTCGATTCTCCTACCCAGTACAAAAAAAGCATCTGTCATTCGGCAGATGCTTTTTCTTTATTTCATCCGGTACGGAGCGTCGGCGTAGAGGACGTAGCGCTTGGCCTTGCGTATCCATTTCTGCTCTTCGACCTTCACGTGCTCCTGCACCACATCGAAGGTCAGGCGTCCGCGCAGGTACTCTTCGATCACCGGATCCGCCACCTTGACGAAAAGCGAATCGAACAGCTCGAACTGGGAGTAGCGCTCCGACAGGAAATGCATCAGCTGGAGCGTGTGCAGCAGCGAATGGTACTGCGCCCCGGGCTGAAGCATGATCTGGTAGCCGTAGCAGCGCTCGCCGGCATAGCGGCCCGCAGCCGGAGTGAAGGAGCAGGGGCGCATCATCACGCCGGGCGGCGTGGGCAGGAAGCGCACGTCGCCGCTCTTGATGAAGGGCGCGCCGAAATACTCGTACGGCCGTGCCGTGCCGATGGCGGGCGTGATGGAGGTATTGTTCCAAAGACCGCCGCCGGGATACATCTCGCAGGTGAACATACCCGGAATGTCGGAGGCCGGCGCGATGGTCCAGGGCAGCAGGTCCTTGCCGACGTCGGAGACGAAGGCGGAGATGATGTGCAGGGGGAATTTCGCCCCGATCTCGCTGCACCACAGGTGGCAGAGCTCACCGAGCGTGAGGCCGTGCCGGTGCGCCACCTTGGGCGTCCAGATGTCGGATTCCACGGCGGGCATGGTCCCCTCGACCACGCGACCCGCCGGATTGATATGGTCCACGATGAAGATGGACGGACTCTCGTCCATCCGGGCGCACATCGACAACAGCCGCATCACGTCGCGGGTGTAGTTGAAGTAGCGTGTGCCCACATCCTGGATCTCCACCACCACGGCATCCAGCCCTTCCAGCTCGTCGGCGGCGAAGTCGATGTGGTTGGTGTCGGGCGTCAGCTCGGTGTCGCGCGGACTGAAGATGCGCTCCAGGTTCCCGCGTTCGCGGAAAATGTCGTACAGATAGCGCCCGCGGTGCGGGTCCCAGCAGTTCTGCGTGCAGAAGCAGGCGACCCGCCCCTCGCGCAGGCTCCTGTCGAGCTGCTCGTCAATCGGGGTGGTGCGGAAGGAGAACATGGCCTATGCGCCGATGATGCGGTGTGCGAGTGCGATGACCTCCTCGCCGAGCCGCTGCGCCTCCTCTTCGGTCTGCGCCTCGGAATAGATGCGGATGATGGGCTCGGTGTTGGACTTGCGCAGGTGGACCCAGGTCTTGTTTGCTTCGAAATCGATCTTGACGCCGTCGATGGTGTTCACCTTTTCGTTCTTGAACTGCTCCTTCATCGCATCCAGGATGCGGTCGATCATGGCGGTGTCGCTCAGGTCGATGCGGTTCTTGGCGATGAAGTAAGGCGGCAGCGTGGCCTTGTAGGCGCTTACGCTCAGGCTCTTGTGGGCCAGGTGGCTGAGGAACAGTGCCACGCCCACCATGGCGTCGCGGCCGCAGTGGCTCGCCGGGTAGATGACGCCACCGTTGCCTTCGCCGCCGATCAGCGCATTCACGGCGTGCATCTTGGTGGTCACGTTGACTTCGCCCACCGCCGCAGCATAGTAGGTGCCGCCGTGAGCCTCGGTGACGTCGCGCAGCGCGCGGCTGGAACTGAGGTTGGAAACCGTGTTGCGCGGCATGACGCCGGCCTTCTCGGCCCGCTCCAGCAGGTAGTCGGCCACGGCCACGAGGGTATATTCTTCGACGAAGGGCTTGCCGTCCTCACAGATGAAGGCGAGCCGGTCCACGTCGGGATCGACGCTGATGCCCAGGTCCGCCTTCTCGCGGACCACCGTCTCGCTGAGCTCCACGAGGTTCTTCGGCAGCGGCTCGGGATTGTGGGCGAAATCGCCCGTCGGGTCGCCGTTGAGGGTGATGCACTCCACGCCGAGACGCTCCAGCAGGCGCGGCATGATGATGCCGCCGACAGAGTTGATGGCGTCCAGCACCACCTTGAAGCCGGCCTTGCGCACGGCCTCGGCGTCCACGGCCTCCAGGGCCAGGACGGCGTCGATGTGCTCGTCCGTGAAATCATGCTCCACGATGCTGCCTAGTTCGTCCACCGGGGCGAAGTCGAAATCTCCGCTCTCCGCCAGGTCCAGGATGGCCTGGCCCTCGGCGGCGGTCAGGAATTCGCCGTGCTCGTTGAGGAGCTTGAGGGCATTCCACTGGCGCGGATTGTGGCTCGCGGTCAGGATGATGCCACCGTCCGCCTGGGCGAACGTGACGGCCAGCTCCGTGGTCGGGGTGGAGGCGAAACCGCACTTCACCACGTCCACGCCGCAGGCGACCAGGGTGCCGCAGACGAGCTGCTCGACCATGGCGCCGCTGATGCGCGCATCGCGGCCGACGACCACCTTGTAACGCTTGCCGTTGTTGGGCTTGGGTTTCCGCACCTTCAGGCAGGCGCAGTATGCATAGGTAAATTTGACGATATCGACGGGGGTCAGGGCCTCGCCGGGGGCTCCGCCGATCGTTCCGCGGATGCCGGAAATGGATTTTATCAATGTCATAGTTTGCAAAATTACGAAAATTATTCTTATCTTTGCGCCTCGATTCAAAAACACTAGTGTAATGAAAAAAGGAATCCATCCCGAAACCTACCGTCTTGTAGCTTTCAAGGATATGTCAAACGAGGACGTGTTCATCACCCGCTCCTGAAGATTGTCGACAGCGCCGGTCGTGTTGATATGTTCTATCAGCGTTACAAGAACCGCAAGAAGTAATTTTTTGCGAATCCATAGGTTGAATGATCCCGGGCACCAGGTGTCCGGGATTATTGTTATATTTGCGTGATCAAAAGGAAATAATGCTATGACAACGAAAGGTAAAGTCATCTCCTGGATTGTCGCCATCCTGCTTGTGGCGGCTGCCGTGTTCGTGTATTTCAAATTCTTCTTCGTGTTCGGCGAGGGCGTCAAGGCCGGCGAACTGAACCAGATCGTCTACAAAGGCTGGGTCTGGAAGACCTATGAGGGACGCCTGATCCAGACCGGTTTCAAGAGCAACCAGAAGACCGGCGGCAGCCTTCAGTCCAACGAGTTCAACTTCTCCGTCGTGGACAAGGCCGTGGCCGACTCGCTGATGCTTTGCAGCGGCAAGCAGGTCGAGCTGCACTACAAGGAATACAACGGCATGCTGCCCTGGCGCGGCATGCAGCATTATATCGTGGACCAGATCGTGTCCGTGAGCCCGGGAGTCGGCGGTTCCGAAATTCCGATCTTCACCGGCGGCGAGTCGCTATGATCCGCGTCGCGCTGCTGCTCGTCGCAGGGATCCTCGCGACGCACCCCGAAGGCAATCCCAACGCCCGCATGCTGACCGTGGCCGAATCCGTCGGCCAGGGTGAGCGTTCCGTCTATCCCGAACAGGTCCGTCTGTACTGGACGGCCGGCGGCGAACTGACGAAAGAGGCCCCGAAACGGGAAAAACCGACCTGGAAACTGCCTGAACCGGAAGACCCCGGCATCGTGTACGGACAGTCCGTGAGCCGCAACGAATTCGGCATCTCCGGCGGCGTCTTCCCCGCCCCCGACGGCAGGCGCCTCGCCGTCTACCGCAAGGACGAATCCGCCGTCACGCAGTATCCCCTCTACGACATCACCACCCGCACCGGCGAAGCGATGCTGATCCGCTACCCCATGGCCGGAATGGCCTCGGAGCACGTTTCCGTATGCGTCACGGACCTGAACGGGCACATCCTCACGACCCTGCAAGTCGATGACTTCGACGATGAGTGCTACCTGACGAACGTCACCTGGTCCCCGGACAGCAAGTATATCTTCGTGCAGGTCGTCAACCGGAACCAGCATTGGATGGACCTCAACATGTATCGCGCGGACAACGGACGCTACGTCCGGACCATCCTCTCCGAAAGCAACGACGCCTGGGTGGAACCGCTGGATCCGCTCTACTTCATCCAGGGCAGCTACGATTTCATCTACCGCACGGACAACCGGGACGGCTACCGCAACCTCTACCTCTGCGACACCCTCTGCCGCGTGATGCGCCTCACCCCCGTGGACGCCGACGTGGAGTATGTCGCCAACGACGGCAAATACGTCTACTACACCTCCGCGGAGGTCTCCCCCATCGAGAACCACCTCTTCCGTATCCGCCTGAACGGGCGCAAGATCGTCGGCAAGCCCCAGCGCCTCACGCCCGAGGAGGGCTGGCACCAGATTACGATGTCGCCCGACTGCAGCCAGTTCATCGACCGCTACAGTTCCTTCAACGTGCCCGGCGTCACGCAGGTCCGCAATGCCGACGGCTCGTTCCGGGAGATGATCCTCAACGCCCTCGACCCGCTGGACGAATACGCGCAGTGCCGCATGGAACTGGGCACGACGCCCTCCGCCGACGGGCAGTTCGACAACTACTACCGCCTCTACTACCCGCGCGATTTCGACCCGTCGAAGAAATATCCCCTCATCGTCTACGTCTACGGCGGCCCGCACTCGCAGATGGTCAACAATTCCTGGCTGGGCAACATCCGCATGTGGGAGATGCTGATGGCCCAGCGCGGCTATGTCGTCTACGTGCAGGACAACCGCGGCACATCCAACCGCGGTGCGGCCTTTGAGAAGGCCATCAACCGCCGCTGCGGCACGGCCGAGGTCGAAGACCAGATGGCCGGTATCCGGGCGCTGCTGGACCGCGCGCCCTGGATCGACCGTTCGCGCATCGGTGTGCACGGATGGAGCTACGGCGGCTTCATGACCCTGTCATTGACCACCCGCAACCCCGGATTTTTCAAGGTCTCCGTCGCGGGCGGCCCGGTTATTGATTGGCAATGGTACGAAGTGATGTACGGAGAACGGTATATGGACACCCCCGAGACCAATCCCGAGGGCTATGCGGAGGCCTCCCTGATCCCCCGCGCCAAGGACCTGACCGGCCGCGTGCTCATCTGCCAGGGCATCCTGGACGGCACCGTAGTGCCCCAGCACTCGCTCAACTTCGTACAGGCCTGCATTGAGGCGGGCGTACAGGTGGACTGGTTCCCCTACCCGCTTGACGAACACAACATGCGCGGCAAGGCGCGCGTGCACCTTTACGAGAAAATAACCGACTATTTCGAGACCTTCTTATGAAAAGAATCCTGACCGCCGCCCTGGTCCTGCTGCTGGCCGCCGCACCGCTTGCAGCCCAGAAGAAGGCGGAGACCAAGCTCTACGAGCGGACCCTGTCGAAGCCTTCCGTGGAAGCCTTCGACAAGTTCCTCAAGAAATACCCTTCGTCCGTCTATGCGCCCGACATCCTCGCTCGCAAAGACACCCTGCTCAATATCTCGCCCTACGACATGGCGCAGGCGGCGGCCATCGCCGGCCCGCTGCTGCCCGGTGACGCGGTCTTCCGCGCCATCGCCGACCGCCGGGAGGCCGTCGACCGCATCTATGCCGTCTGCCTGTCCGGAGAGGGGCTCGCCCTGGATCAGGTCCGCATCGTGACCTTCAGGGACGGCCGGAACGGCTGGGAGCAGGAGGGCGTCTACGATGCACCCGCGTCGGATGCCGAAGGGATGAGCTCCCGGGAATTCGTGGACGACAGCTCCGTCGTCACGATACGCGGGACCCGTTTCCTCTTCTTCAACTACCTGATGTCCGGGGACGACCCCGCGCTGCAGACCTATGTCGCCGCCGCCTACGCCCCGCAGACCGACGACTTCGGCTGCGTGTCCTTCCGCGGGAAGGATGTCCGCGGGTCGGGCCACGTCCCCCCGTACCACCTTCTCGGCCGCTCGGACGAGGCCCTGCTCAGCGGCATGGACCGGCCCTGGATGCGCCTGCTGGTCAAGAACATCCACGACAATCCCTGGCTGGAGGAGATTCCGGAAAACCTCTACCTGACCGATGCCGCCATCGACTGGTGGCGGGAGCAGAACCCCGACGCCATAACCACAGCCACTCATCTCAAATTCAACATCCTGCAGGAGGAAAGTTCCCTCGTGGAGGAATACAAGAACGCCAAGGGCAAGAAGAATTCATCAAAATACACGGCCGCGATGTTCGACCACCGCGGCTACACCGTCATCGTCGTTTACCAGAAGGCCGACGAGAACTACGTCCTCGCCTGGGCCGAGCCCGAATGCAAGGACCACTACCGCGACCGCCTGCTGAACAGCATCGCCTTCGACGACGCCAACACCCTCGCGATGTCCTATTACCACGGGAACCGGACTTTCAAGTATCGGCTCAACCTCACGTCGAAGAATCTTCGGCGATAAACGCGTTCAGGCACAGAAATTGCGACAAATATCGTCACTTACTATAATCACTCTTATAATTATGCGTAAACTTTTCAAATGTTTCGTGGTGGGTGCGATGCTCCTGGTGGGGGCATTCACCGCAAATGCGCAGGGATTCGGCGGCGGCCAGATGCCGAGCGCCGAGGAAATCGCCAAAATGCGCGCTGATCAGATGAAGGAGACCGTCAACCTGACGGCCGACCAGTATGCCAAAGTCACCGTCATCTTCAAGGAAGAGATGGAGGCGATGCAGAAGATGTTCGAAGGCGGCGGCATGAACGGCGACTTCGATCAGATGCGCAAGGATATGGAGAAGCGCCAGGAAGAGCAGAACAAGAAGCTCAAGGCCATCCTGACCGAGGATCAGTTCAAGAAATGGCAGAAACAGCAGGAAGAGATGCGCGCCCAGTTCGGCGGCGGCGGTTTCTGATCCTGTTGACATAATAAAAACAAGCGGGTGGCCCGGTCAGGGTCACCCGCTTTGTTTGAGATTCCGGGTCAAGCCCGGAACGACTAGAGTTCGCGGAACTTCGCGGCCGTGATCTTCGTGGGCTTGAGGGTGATGGTCTCCTTGATCTTGTCCAGCACCTTGCGGTCCTCGATCTGCTCGACCAGGCGGTCCACCTGCTTCTGGTCCTGGAGCATGTTGACGGCCATTTCCTTTACCATCCCGTCAGGCACGTTGCCGATGCCGTACATCGCGTACTGGTAGCGGGCGAAGGCCTCAGCCTGCTCGTGCAGGTCCTTCTCCTCCACCTTGAAGCCCCACTTCTGCATCAGGGAGCCGCGCACCAGCTGCCACTTGAAGTCCTCGGCAAAGCCCGGGAATTCCTTCTCCACCTCTTCGGCGGAAAGTTTGCCGCTGTTGGCCTCGACGAGCCAGCGCTTCAGGAAAGCTTCAGGGAGCTGGACGTTCGCCTTTTTCACGAAGAAGTCGCGGATATCCTTGGTCAGGCGCCACTCGGCCTCGCTCTGGTACTGGTTCTTCATGCGCTCGGACACTTCCTTCTCGATCTCCTCATCGCTCTTGGCCTCCTGGCCTTCTTCCTTGTGCTCGGCGTAATATTTCTTCATGTTCTCGATCATCGGAGCCTTGTCCTTGGCGGCCACGGAGACGGTATAGCTCGGCACGGTGTCGGTTTTCTCCACCTCCACGTTCACCTCCGGACTGAGGCCCAGGTCGAAGACGAAGGTGAAATCGTTGCCGTCAGCCCACTCGATCTCCGGCTGCTTCTCCGAGGCGAGCGGCTCGCCCAGGATGCGGAGCTTCTTGTCGGTGATATGCTTGTCGAGCGCCTGGCCGATGACCTGGTTCACGGACTCCACGAGCGCCTGCTCGCCATAGACGCGCTTGATCAGGGACGCGGGCACCATGCCCTTGCGGAAGCCCTTGAATTCCGCCGTGCGGCGACGGTCGGCGAGTTTCTTTCTTTCGATTTCTGCATAGTCGGCCGCGGCCACCTCTATGGTCAGCTCGCGGTTGAGATCGTCAATTTTCTTTTCTTTTACTTTCATACTTTTATCTTGTTATTTTGATTTTTGCGGATAAGCCACGCGCTCATGATGGATCTGCGCGAGGTATTGCTTGATGGTCTCCTTGACCGTGCCGAGTTCGCTGATGGAGATGTCGGCGTTTTCGAACTGGCCCTCTTCCATCTTGCCGGCCACGATGCGCTCCACGAACGCGGAATACGCCTCCGGCGTGTATTCGGTGAGGGTACGCGAGGCCGCTTCCACGCTGTCGCAGAGCATCAGGATCATCTGCTCCTTGGTCACGGGCTTGAAGCCGGGATAGCGAAAAGCGCCGATCATCGCCGGGTCGCCGCCCGCCTGGAGGTACTGGACGTAGAAATAGCCTGTGGTCGTGGTGCCGTGGTGGCTGCGGATGAAATCGATGATCATCTCGGGGAGTCGGTTCTTCTGCGCCAGTTCCACGCCTTCGGTAACGTGGCGGATAATCTCCCGGGCGCTCTGCTCAGGACTCAGGCCCTCGTGGTAGCGCGGCCGGCCGTCACGTGCGACGAGCGACTCGTTCTCGATGAAACAAAGCGGATTGTACAGCTTGCCGATGTCATGGTACAGGGCACCGGCACGCACCAGGTCGGCGTCGGCTTCGACGGCCCGTGCCACGGTGTCCACCATATTCATCACTTGCAGCGAATGCTGGAATGTGCCGGGGGCCTTCTGCTCCAGCTGGCGGATCAGCGGATTGGACACGTCGCAGAGCTCAAGCAGGCGCGAGATCGACAACAGGTTGAAGATGCGCTCGAACAGGTAGATGAGCGGATAACCCGCCACGGTGAGCATCGATCCGAAGAAAAGGCTCAGCAGGGCCCTCCAGACATTGCCCGCCACCAGTTCGGCGGCGTGGAAGCCCAGGTAGGTCACCGCCAGCACGCCGAAGGTGATCAGCGCCGTGATGAACTGCTTCCAGCCGCGGTTAAAGCGGCGGAACGCCAGGGTCCCGACCATACCGGCCACGAAAAACATCACGAAGAGCACGGAGCCGTCATGGCTAAATATCAGCAGCGGCAGCAGGGACACCACATAGAGCGGCACCACCAGGCGATTCTTCATGAAAGCCTGCAGCAGCAGGGCGACCAGGGTGAAGGGCACGACGTACAGCGCCTTCTCATTCACCCGGACCAGGATGAGCGCCGCCAGGGCGCCGAGCAGGAAAACGACCACCGTATACGGATAGCGGGAGTCGTTCAGGATACGCTTGTTGTTCAGCAGGATGGACAGGAACAGTAGTGAGACGATGGCCAGGGCGATGATGATATTGCCGAGCAGCATCAGCGCCGGCGGCCCCGTGTAGCCCATGTTGGCCTCGAATTCCCGTTTGTAGGAATCCAGCATCTGGGCGATTTCCGCCGTCACGATCTCGCCTTCCTTGACAATCAGCTGGCCGGCATTGACATAGCCGGACGTCGGGGAAACGCTTGTCGCGGACTCCGCATGCACCAGCGCGGTCGTCTGCTCGTCATAGAGCAGGTTCGGCACCAGCAGTTCGTAGGCGCCGGAGGCACGTAGCAGCGAATCCACGTTCTCGCCGGACATGTCGGACAGGTCCGCGAGCAGGCGGGCACGAGCATCCGTCAGGCGGTAGACCTCGGAAAAAGGCACCTTGGTAGCGCGCTTGTCCCGTTGGACATAGATCACTTCGGGCTCGGAAGCCCCGTGCCGACGGTCCCTGTCGTCGGCCACCACACCCTTCTGGAAGATGGCACGGAGCGACGACACCGTGGCGCTGCGCAGCGTCCCCAGTTCCAGGCCCTCGGCGGCGCGCAACTTGCGGGAGACGATATCGTCGGAGTATTTGTAGTACGGAATCGCTTCGGAGGAAGCCTCTCCCCGCTCTGAGAGCATCTGCTCCTCAGTCTTGTAGATCGGAAAGTCGAACTGCGCGTACAGGGTCTCGTATTTCCAGGTCCGGCCCTTGCGGTAGTCGTAAGCGAACTTGGCGCTGCGCGGCATCAGCAGGGCCAGCAGCAGGAACGCCACGACGAGCGGGAATAGGATGCGGAAGAGCGGTTTCGTATTCATCGGGCGGCTATTTGAACGGGCTGCCCGCCTCGCGGGCGATGTAGCTGTAGGTCAGGCGGTCCAGCAGGCGCGGGAACAGGCGGTGGAGCAGCACGGTCGCACGCCCCAGCGTGGTCAGGGTGACCTGCGAGCGGCGATGGCGCAGCGCGCGGGAGAGATGTTTCGCACAATCCTCCGCGCTCATCAGCTTGCCTTCGTCGAGCGGCGTCTCACCCTGGGCGGAACCGTCGGCGGTAAGGGCCGCGTTGCGGACATTGGAAGAAGTGTAGCCCGGGGCGAACACAAGGACGTTGAGCCCGTCCTTGAGATGTTCGATGCGAATCGTGTCCAGGAAGCCGCGGATGGCGTATTTTGAGGCGCTGTAGCCGGTCCGCGCCGGAAGCGCGGAATAGCCGGCGACGGAGATCACGCCCACGACGGAGCCCTTCGTCTCCAGCAGGTACGGCAGCGCGAACTTCGTGCAGTTGACCGTGCCCCAGAAATTGACATCCATCAGGCGGTGGATCACCTGCAGGTCCAGGTCCTTGAACATCGCCCGCATCGAGATGCCGGCATTGTTCACCAGAATGTCCAGGCGGCCGAAACGCGCCACGGCGGCTTCGACCAGGGCCTTGCAATCATCTTCCCGCGTCACGTCGCACTGCACGCAGAGCACCCGCTCCGGAGGCGCGACAGACGGCGCCAGATCCCGCAGCCTGTCCAGGGAGCGCGCGGCCATCACGACCTTGGCTCCTTCATTGCCGAATTGACGCGCGGAGGCCAGTCCGATACCCGAACTGGCTCCCGTCACGATGATTACTTTGTCCTGCAGACTTATCATAAGCGGTATTGAGATTCCGGGTCAAGCCCGGAATGACTATTTAATGGTCATGGAGGCGATGTCGTCGCCGTCATAAAGGCCGGCGTCGAGCTTGGCCTTGATCTCCTTGAACGCCTTGAGCGTATATTCCACGTCCTCCATCGTATGGGCGGCCGTGGAGACGATGCGGAAGATGATCATGCCCTTGGGAATCACCGGATAGATGACCATCGAGCAAAAGATCTTGTAATTCTCGCGCAGGTCCTTGGCCATCTTGGTGGCCTGGGCCACGCCGCCGAAGATATGAACCGGCGTCACGCAGGCCTGTGCCTCGCCGATGTCGAATCCTTCCTTCTTGAAGCCGTCCTGGATGGCGTGGGTGATCTGCCAGCATTTCGCGCGGAGCGCGTCGCCTTCCGGGGAGTCGATGATCTCCATGCGCTTCATGTTGCCGATTACGAGCGGCATCGGCAGGGACTTGGCGTACATCTGCGAACGCATATTGGCCCGCAGGTAGTTGATGATCTTGTGCGGGCCGGCGACGAAACCGCCGATGCTCGCCATCGACTTGGCAAAGGCGCCGATGTAGAGGTCGATGTCGTCCATACAGCCGAGTTGCTCGGAAGTGCCGCGGCCGTGCGCTCCCAGCAGGCCGAAGCCATGGGCGTCGTCAATCAGGATGCGGAACTTGTATTTCTTCTTGAGCGCGGCGATCTGGTCCAGGATGCCGAGCGCGCCGGTCATGCCGAACACACCCTCGGTGATCAGCAGCACGCCGCCGCCGTTCTCCTCCGCCACCTGGCAGGCGCGGGCGAGAACCTTTTCGCAATCCGCGATGTTGTTGTGGCGGTATTTGTACTTCTCGCCGATGTGCAGGCGGATACCGTCCAGCAGGCAGGCGTGGCACTCCGCGTCATAGACGATCACGTCGTGGCGTGCGGTGAGCGCGTCGATCGTGGACACGATGCCCTGGTAGCCGAAATTGTAGAGGAAGGCGTCTTCCTTCTTCTCGAACTTCGCGAAGGTCTGCTCGAGCTGCTCATGGTAACGGGTGTGGCCGCTCATCATGCGGGCGCCCATCGGGTACGCGAGACCCCACTGCGCCGCCGCGTCGGCATCCGCCTTGCGGACGGCCGGGTGGTTCGCCAGGCCGAGGTAGTTATTGAGGCTCCAGTTGAGTACCGGAGTGCCGTTGAAAGTCATATGGGGACCCAGCTCGCCTTCCAGGCGGGGGTACATGTAGTAGCCGAAGCCCTGCTCGAAATACTGGCCGATCGGGCCGCCGCTGTCACGTTCTATTCTGTCAAAAATGTCTAACATATCAGGTTTAGATTCTTCGTTTCACTTGGTAAGGCACTACGCATCGATATTGGCGTAGTGCGCGTTCTCTTCGATGAACTGGCGGCGGGGCGGGACGTCGTCGCCCATCAGCATGGAGAAGGTCCGCTCCGCGGCGGCCGCGTTGTCGATGGTGATCTTGCGCAGGCGGCGGCGGGAAGGATCCATGGTGGTCTCCCACAGCTGGACGTCGGACATTTCACCGAGACCTTTGTAGCGCTGCACCGTGTAGCCCTTGTCGGAGCCCTTGCCGAGCCGCATCGCGGCTTCTTCGCGCTGTTCCTCGGTCCAGCAGTACACATCTTCCTTGCCCTTCTTGACCAGGTAGAGCGGCGGGGTCGCCAGATAGACGTAGCCGTTCTTGATCAGGTCGAACATGTAGCGGAAGAAGAAGGTCAGGATGAGGCAGGCGATGTGCGAGCCGTCCACATCGGCATCGGTCATGATGACCACCTTGTGATAACGGAGCTTGCTCAGATCCATGTGCTTCTCGCCCGTCTCGTCCTCCAGCGCCACGGTCACGCCGAGGGCCGTATAGATGTTGCGGATCTCTTCGGAATCGAAGGCGCGGTCGCCGGAAGCCTTCTCCACGTTCAGGATCTTACCGCGGAGCGGCAGGATGGCCTGCGTCTTACGGTCGCGGCCCTGCTTGGCCGTACCGCCTGCGGAGTCGCCCTCCACGAGGAAGAGCTCGCACTTCTCGGGATCCCGCTCGGAGCAGTCCGCCAGCTTGCCGGGCATGCCGGCGCCGCCCAGGGGCGACTTACGCTGAACCATCTCGCGCGCCTTGCGGGCGGCAGCACGGGCCGTCGCGGCCAGCACGATCTTGTCGATGATGGTCTTGGCGAACTTGGGATTCTCCTCCAGATAGATATCCATGGCGGCCGCGGTGGCCTGGGACACGGCGGAGGTGGCCTCCGGGTTACCCAGCTTGGTCTTGGTCTGGCCTTCGAACTGCGGCTCGGCGATCTTGACGGAGATCACGGCCGTGAGGCCCTCGCGGAAGTCTTCCGGGGCAAGGTCGCCCTTGAACTTGTCCAGGAGCTTATTCTTCTCGGCATACTGCTTCAGGGAGCGGCTCAGGCCCATCTTGAAGCCCTGCAGGTGCGTACCGCCTTCAATCGTATGGATGTTGTTGACGTAGGAGTAGATTTTCTCCGAATAACCGTTGTTGTACTGCAGCGCGATGTCGATCGGGATGATCTTGTCGGAGTTGACGCAGATCGGCTGCGGGATAATCGTCTGGGCGCCAGCGTCGAGGTACTCGATAAACTCGCTCAGGCCCTGCTCGGAGTAGAAGGTCTCGCTGCGGAAGACCTTGCGGCCGGTAGTCTTGGACTCGCCGGATTCGTCCACCGCGAATTCGTCCACAAGCTCGCGCTCGTCGGTCAGGCGGATGTGGATGCCCTTGTTCAGGAAGGCCAACTCGCGCAGGCGGGCGGCCAGGGTCTCGTAGCGATAGACCGTCGTCTGGGTGAAGATGGTCGGGTCCGGATGGAAGGTGATGATGGTACCGGTGTCGTCGGACTCGCCGATCACCTCCACGGGGCCGAGCGGCTTGCCCTTGGAATAGTGCTGCTCGAAAACCTTGCCCTCGCGGTGAACTTCCGCCACGAGCGAGTCGGACAGTGCGTTCACGCAGGACACGCCCACGCCGTGCAGACCGCCGGACACCTTGTAGCTGTTCTTGTCGAATTTACCGCCGGCATGAAGGACGGTCAGGACCACCTCCAGAGCGGAGCGGTGCTCCTTCTCGTGCATGCCCGTCGGGATACCGCGGCCGTTGTCCCGGACACGGATGGAATTCCCTTCCAGGATACGCACGTCGATGTCCGTGCAGAAGCCGGCCATGGCCTCGTCGATACAGTTGTCCACCACTTCGTAGACCAGATGGTGAAGACCGCGTTCGGAGATGTCTCCGATATACATCGAAGGGCGCTTGCGGACCGCTTCAAGTCCTTCCAGCACCTGGATACTGTTGGCGGAATACTGCTCTTCCGCATGCTTCATATCTTCTTTCTCGATCATCTTGAATTAGTATCTCTTAAAATCCGTCAAAGTTACGAAAAATATCGCGATTTCCCTAAAGTTTGAAGGTCAAACCGGCGGTCAGATACGGACTTTTTTCAACAAATCCCGGGATGCGCTCGATGGCCATTCCGGCCAGGTTTCCGGCCTCGCCCCAAACCGTCCAGCGGGAATCGAGCCGGTACTCGAACGTCACGCCCAGATTGGCGTACCACGGGATCCAGACACCGTCTCCGGCCAGCGACATGCGCGCGGTGGCGAGCTCCACGAAAGCGCCCGCCCAGATGCGCTTCTCCCAGTTGTAGCGGCCGTTTACTTCCGCTGTGAAAGCCGGCGGGGCGAAAGCGGCCGACGTACCGTACAGCCGCATGTATTGGTAGCACAGACCGCCGTCTACCTCCAGGCGCTCGTCGCGCCAGGAAGCGCGGGCCTCGCCGTAAACCGACTTGAAGTCCACCGGCAGCACGCCGTAGATCGAAGCCAGCGGCATGTTGGCATAGGAGACATAACCGGCCTCGACCGCGTATTGCATGCGGGAGCCGATATGACCCTGGACGCCGCCGAAAATACGAAGGTTCTCCCGGGAAATCGAGGCGGACGAACCCGTCATGAAGGAGAAATGGTTGATCTGTTTGACGTCGTAGTGGCTCTGCACTTCCTGTCCGCCGTGCACGCCGGCGAGCAGCTCCAGATTCGCATCCTCGATGGACATCCGGGCCAGGACATCCGGAGCCAGAGTGAAACTCTTTCCTTCGCCCAGCTGCGAATAATCGATCCGGAGACCAGCGTCCAGATGGACCGGGCCAAGCACGAAGTCCAGATGCGGCTTGACGGAGGCCAGACTGGCCACCCGGTTGCCGCCGAAGAGTTCTCCATAGATCTCACTGAAGCCGTTCAAATCGCCCCCGCGCATGCTTTCCAGCTCGAAGGAAGCATCCACCAGAATGCCGTATTTATCCGCGAGGACCGGGCCACCCGACAGCGAAACGAGGATGTTGTTCTCGCCCGTCAGGCGATTGCCCAGGTCGCCCGTCACACCGCGTTCGGTGGAGTGGCGGAACTGCGCATAGATGTCGTAGTGGAAGTGATTTCCAGGCCGCACCTGGGACTGCACGCGCCCCGCCGCGACGAAGGAATTGAATCCGGAGCGGAAAGGCGTCGGATTCGCGCCGCCTTCCTTGGCAAAGATGCCTTCGTAGCCGAAATTATAGGACAGGCGCACCGCCGGGCGCAGGTATTGTCCCCCCACGCTGAGGCGGGCTGACAGGTCATGACCGGGGAAATACCCATCCACGCCGCGGCGTCGGTAGTTGCCGGCGTAGCCCCCCGCCTCGGCGAACACGCCGATGGCGAAGTCCTCTTCCTGCAGCATCTGCCAGGCCAGTTCGAACTGCGGATGCAGGCTGTAACCCGCACCGGCCCGCACGAACAACTTATTCCCGTCATACAGGCGCATCTCCGGCCGCACCTTGATCTGGTACGGGGAGAATTCGTACGAGCCCTTGTAGGGGGTCTCGAAGACCGAATAGTCGAAACGGTAGTCGAAGCGGTACAGCGAGTCCGGGACAAACAACACCGGTCCCTGCTTCTGGAAATCGGCGAAACGGGTCACATAATCGTTGGTCACCTGCACCGACTGGTTGATATTCTGTGCGGAAAGCGGCGCACAAAGCGCCATCATGGCAATGGCCAAATTGATCTTTTTCATACGCTTACTCTTGCATTAACGTGGCGAGACGTTCCAGTCTCATCTTGACGCTGTCGAGGATGTCGTCAGCTCCCTTCCCGGGTTCATAACCGTCCCGGATGCTCTCGAAGGTGGCCTTGGCCTGGGAGTACTGGCCGCGCTCCGAGAAGGAGTCACCCAGCACGATGTAGGCGCGGGCAAGCCAGTAGGACTGGTCGCCGGCATTCTGCGAGAAGGAATAGACCTCTTCGCCCACGGCATCGAAGCGGCCGCTGTCGTAGAGGTTCTGGATCAGCATGTATTCCGATTCGGCCCCAATGGCCGAGGAAGGATCGACGGCAAGCTGGCGGAACAGCCGGAAGGCCTGCTCGCGGTTCGAGGTGGCCAGGCTGGACTTCGCCTTGACATAGGTGGCCTCGTCTTTCAGCGCGGCGGACAGCCCCCGCTGCGCGGACACCTCGTCGGCGGCGGCGATGGCCGATGCATAGTCCTTGCTCCGGTAGGCGGAGCGCATCATACCCACGCGGGCGGACTGCTTGTTGGCGTCCATCCGGGCCGTGGAGAGCAGTTCCTCATAGCCCTTGTAAGCATTCTGGTAGCGCTCCAGTCCGTAGGACAGGTCGGCATAGCGCAGGCGCGCCATCTCCGAGAAGGAGTAGGTCGATTCGCCGGAGGCCGCGACAGCGTAATGCTCCACGGCTTTCTCCTTTTCGCCGATGGCGTTGTAGCATTCGGCGAGGTAGAACTCCGCCTGCGGCCGGTCGGCGCCGCCCGGATAGTCCTCCATGTATTTGCGCAGCGTCGTGGCGGCCTCCTGGTAGTTGCCGGCCAGGTAGAGCTGCTCGGCCGTGTTGAAGTACATCTTCTCCCGGTCGGCGTCGTTGCGGCTCTGTGCGAGGGAATTCTCTTCCACGTATTCCAGGAAGCGCTCCGGATGACGCATGGCCGTGTAGATCGACTCGATGGCCGTCATCGCCTCCCCGGCATAGTCGCTGTTCGGCATCAGGGCCACCACCTCCTTGTAGTTCTCCAGGGCGGATTCGTAGTCGGACATGTTGCGGTACACCATGCCCAGACCGATCAGCGCCCGTGCCACGTAGGTATTATCCTTCGTATTGCGGCGCAGCCGCGTGAAGGAGCGGACGGCGTCGTTGTTGTTGCCCATATCCATCTGGGCGCGGCCCAGCTCGTAGAGCGCCTCGTCATAGAGCGGCACGCCGGGCGTGGCGTCCTCGATGTGCAGCAGCGTGGAAACCTTGCGGCGCTTGTCGCCGGACAGGCCGTACGCCACCGCCTGCTGGTAGTAAGGATAGATGTCGTCCGGCGTGAAGAACTCCGTCAGCACCTTCTGGTAGGACGCGATGGCGGCCTTGTAGTCCTTGCGGGCGAAGTCGCAGTCCGCCCGGCGGTTCATCGCATCCTCCCGCGCCAGCCTGTCGCCCGAAGCCACGTAGCTGTCGAACCAGCGGGCGGCGTTGGCGTAATCGCCCGCCTTGAAATAGCTGTAACCGACATTATACGGCAGCAGGCGGCCTTCGTCCATGCCGTCCAGCGCAGCCGCGTTGTACAGTTCGTTGAAGATGGTCCGCGCCTCGGGGAAATTGCCCGCGCGGTAGTTGGATTCGCCCATCCAGTAACGCGAGAACTGGTTCAGGCGGTCCGTCCGCGGGACGTAATAGGCCGTGGCCCGGAAGAACGGGATCGCGTCGCGGTAGGCGCCGCTCGAGAAAAGCTGTTCGCCCCGCAGGAAATTCGCCTTGGTGTAGTTGTTCCGCATGTCGGGCGTCAGCTCCTCGATGTTGTCGTAGGCCTCCACCGCACCGGCATAGTCCTTGTCCACCAGGGCTGCCAGGGCCATGTAGCCGTAGATCATGTCGCCGCGCGCCCGGGTGGACCAGCGCTCGATGTAGCGTGCAAAACCCGACGTATCCTTGTTCAGGTCGAAGAGCAGCTTGGCGTAGTTGAACGCCGCGTCCTCGGTGATCTGGGGATCGAAGTCCACGGAGGCGGCTTCGTTGAATGACCCCAGCGCGGAGATCTGGTCATGCGTGCGCATGTAGGAATTGGCCATCAGGTAGTTGGCCACCTGTCCCAGCGAATCCGCCCGGCTGCCCATCTGCAGGAAGTTCTCGATGGCACCGGCATAATCGTCCACGGAGTAGAGCACCGTACCGGCGTAGAAATAGTCCTTGCGGTTCATCCCCTCGTGCGAGAGGTCCTCGTAGTATTCGCGGGCCTTCTCCGTATCCCCCTTGATCAGGTAGGACTCAGACAGGGCACGCGCCACGCGTTCGCGGCGGCTCTCCGGGAGGGATTCGTAGATGCGCGTGCCTTCGCGGATCACGAAGTCGTAGTTCTTCTGGTTGAATTCGCAGTCGACGATGTAGAAATCCGTCAGCGCCTCGAAGCGCGGGTCGGCGGAAGCCAGCCAGAAATTGGCCTCGGCCTCGGCGAACTGCTTGTTCTCATACAGCATGATGCCGGTAAAATAGCGTCCCGGCGCCGTGTATTCCGACTGCGGGAGCGACTCCAGCAGGGTGAAGAAACGTGCCGCTTCCGTGTAATGGCCCAGGCTGAACGCGGAAAATCCGCATTTGAAGATATACTCCGGAATGTCCTCCTGCGCCAGGTCCTCCGAGCTCACGAACGAGAACTCGGCCGCCGCCTGCTGGTATTTCTCCTGATCGAATAGGATGCGGCCCTGTTCGAATCGCAGTACGCCGGACATGCGTGAAGAGGGATAGCGCAACTGATAGGCGGAAAGCTCTTCGGAGCAGGTCTCCGTCTGCATCTTCAAGGCGCAGAGCACCTCGTATGCATCGCTCAGCGGGTCGTCGGGCATGGCCGCGAAACGGATCCGGGCCTGTTCGTACAGACCGTTCTCGTAGAGGCGCATCGCCTGCCGCCAGGTGCGCGGGCTGACGGTGGGCGCCGCCGCCATTCCGACAGCGAAAACCGCAAGCGCGAGCAGGGTGGTCACCGATGATTTCAGTCTCATAGACATATTCTTTTCCAAGTTTACAAATTTACTCATTTTTGCGCTATATTTGTAGGGTTCATCCAACTTTTTCACCGGATTTATGGAAGAAAACAGCACCCCGCTCATCTCCTTCTCCGATGCGGACATCCGCGGAGGAGATGTGACCGTCATCTATGGTCTTGACATGCAGGTCTATCCGGGCCAGATCGTATACATCGTCGGCAAGGTCGGCAGCGGCAAGACCTCCATTTTCCGGGCCATCACGGCCGAGCACAAGCTTCTCAAAGGGGCCGGACAGGTCTGCGGGTACGACCTGACGAAGATCCGTGCAAAAGACATTCCTTACCTGCGCCGCAAGATCGGCGTCGTCTTCCAGGATTTCCAGTTGCTGATGGACCGCAGCGTCGAGGAAAACCTCCTGTTCGTGCTGAAAGCCACGGGCTGGAAGGACGCCTCCGCCATCCGCAAGCGCATCGACGAGGTGCTTGAGGCCGTGGGCATGACCACAAAGGCCCACAAGATGCCTCACCAGCTCTCCGGTGGCGAGCAGCAGCGCATCGCCATCGCGCGCGCCATCCTCAACAACCCCGCCCTCATCCTGGCCGACGAGCCTACCGGCAACCTCGACGAGGAGACGGCCGAGGGCATCCTGCAGCTGCTCCAGCAGATCAACCGCGAGCAGGGCACGGCCATCGTGATGGTCACGCACAACCGCAGCATCTGCCAGCGCTACCCGGGCCGCGTCTTCGAGCGAATCCTGCAAGGAGATTTCATGATGACGCTGAAGCAGCGCTACGACGGCATCCTCGGCTATTTCCGGGACAATGTCCCCATCGCCGAGTCCGAACTGCATTTCGACTCCCCCTACCAGCTGCTGGTGGCCGTAATGCTGTCGGCCCAGTGTACCGACAAGCGGGTCAACATGACCACGCCCGCCCTTTTCTCCGCCTACCCCACCCCGGAGGCGCTTGCAGCGGCTTCCTTCGAGGATGTATTTGAGCTGATCCGCTCCATCTCCTATCCCAACAGCAAGGCCAAGCACCTGATCGGCATGGCGCAGAAGCTGATGGCCGAATTCGGCGGACAGGTCCCCACGGACATCGACGCGCTGATGACGCTGCCCGGCGTGGGTCGCAAGACGGCCAATGTGGTCGCGTCCATCACCTGGGGCGAACCGGTCATCGCCGTGGACACGCACGTCTTCCGCGTGGCGCGGCGCCTGGGACTCTCCCGCGGCACGACGCCCCGCGCCGTGGAGCTGGATCTCGAACGGCACACCCCAGCGGAACTCCGCCCCATCGCCCACCACTGGCTCATCCTCCACGGCCGCTACGTCTGCACCGCCCTGAAACCCCACTGCAGCGACTGCCCCCTCACCGCCTGGTGCAAGGAGTACGGGAACAGGCAGTAGCCGGTTCCTTCCTCCCCATCGGCTTGCGAGCTATAAATAGCTGATTGATTGGTAGATAAAAAATATACTACCCCGGTTTTCGGGGTAGTATATTTGTGTAAAGAGTTGGAGTTTAGTTAGTTCCAGCTCACAGCTATTTCTTTCCGCCCAGGATGCCGCCCAACAGGGAGCCTGCGGCTTTGCCAAGCAGGCCGCCGCCGGCGGTACCGGAAGAGCCTTTGAGCGAGAGGATGATATCGTTCAGGTCCACATCGCCGTCTCCGTCGCGGTCCTGGATGAAGCCGGAAAGTTTGCTCATCACCTGCGGGATGAGGCCGGAGAGGGTGCCGTTGAGGGCGCTGCCCAGGTTGAGCTTGCTCAGGACATTGGTATTGAACAGGTTGCCAGCCAGTTTCGTGATCGGACTGGAGGCTGCGTTGGCCTTGCCGGTGAACAGGGCGGAAATCGCGTCGAGACCGCCGGGCTGAGCGGCCGTCTGCGTGAGGCTGCCGAGCACGGAAGAGGACATGCCGTTGAGAACCTGGTTCCGGGATGCGGCCGGAATCTGCACGCCGCCGGTGAGGGATTTCACCTGCTGTGCAATCAAATCGCTAATCATTGCCATGGTATACGGAATTAAGGATTATTCACAAAACTGTTTCTTCAGGGCCGCGATCTTGTCGTCGGCGTCGTTGCCCTTGGCGCCGAAGTAGAATTTGATCTTGGGCTCGGTGCCGGACGGGCGTACGGACACGACGTCGCCTGCCGCGTCGAAGAACTGCAGCACGTTGGAGGACGGCTGGCCCGTCTTCTCCGGCTCGAGGTAGTCGATCACCTGCGTGACCGGCGAGCCGCAGAGCTCCTTGGGCGGGTTGCTGCGCAGGTTCACCATCATCTGCTGGATCTCGCGGGCACCGGAGATACCCTTGCGGACCACGGACACGAGACCTTCCTTGCGGTAGCCGTATTCCTTGTAGATGCGCTGCATCAGCTGGTAGAGCGAGAGGCCCTGCTCTTTGGCCCAGGCGGCGCATTCGGCCACCATCATCGCGGCCACCTGCGCGTCTTTGTCGCGGACGAACATGCCCACGTTGAAGCCGTAGCTCTCTTCGCCGCCGCAGATGAATTCGCCGCCTTCCGCCTCCTGGCGCTTGACCACTTCGGCGATGTACTTGAAGCCCGTAAGGACATTGTACACCGGCACGCCGAAACTCTTGCAGATGTCGGTGATCAGTTCGGTGGTGACGATGGTCTTGACCACGTACTTGCCTTTGCCGAGCTTGCCCAGGTCTTTCCAGCGCTTGAGGATGTAGTAGGTCAGCATGGCGGCCGTCTGGTTGCCGTTGAACAGCACCATCTTGCCTTCGTCGTCGCGTACGGCGATGCCGAGGCGGTCGGCGTCCGGGTCGGAGCCCATCACGAGGTCGGCGCCGGTCGCGTCAGCCTTGTCGAGGGCCATCTTGAGGGCGGCGGGCTCTTCGGGATTCGGGGAGACGACCGTCGGGAAGTTGCCGTCGGAGACGTCCTGGTCGGGGACGTGGATGATATTCTTGAAGCCTTTGCGCTTGAGAATCTCAGGAATCATGCGGACACCGCAGCCGTGCAGCGGGGTGTAGACGATCTTGAGGTCGCCGTGCTTTTCGCAGAGCTCCGGGCTCAGGCTCAGCGATAGCAGGTCGGAGAGGTATTTCTCGTCCACGTCGGCGCCCATCGCTTCGACCTCGCCGCAGCGCAGACCGGCCTGGAACTTGACCATGGACGGGTCGGTGATCTTGGCCACTTCCGCCACGATGTCCTTGTCCACGGGCGAGGTCACCTGGCCGCCGTCGGACCAGCTCACCTTGTAGCCGTTGTATTCTTTGGGGTTGTGGGAGGCGGTGATCATGACGCCGGCCACGGCACCTTTCAGGCGCACCGCGTAGCTCATTTCGGGCGTCGGGCGGATGTTGTCGAAGATGTAGACGTGGATGCCGTTGGCGGACAGGACGTCGGCCGTGATGCGGGCGAATTCTTTGCTGTTGTTGCGGGAGTCGTAGGAGATGACCACCTTGGGGTCGTCGTCCTTGCAGTGGGACAGGATGTAGTTCGCGAGGCCCTGGGTGGCCATGCCTACCGTGTAGCGGTTCATGCGGTTGGTGCCTACGCCCATGATGCCGCGGAGGCCGCCGGTGCCGAATTCAAGGTTCTTGTAGAATGCGTCTTCGAAGCCTGCAGGGTCATTGGCCCGGAGTTGCTGGATCTTGATCTTGGTTTCCTGGTCGAAGTCACCGTCGAGCCAGGCTTGAGCTTTCTGTTCAAATTCTTTCATGTGGTTATGGTTTTGCTGTTGTTTTCGAATCAAACAAATATAAGAATAATTCGTTGAAAAGTGTTTATTTTTGTGCTGATGAAACGGAGTTTTGCGGATATTTTGCAGGGCCTGGACAGTGATCGGGCGGCGAAGGTGGCGCGGAAGCTGCCCGAGTGGGCGGCCGTCGGCGCCGAAATCCCCACCGCGCTCGCCCTCGAGCAGTGTTCGTCGTCCGCCACCGCCCTATATAAAGCCGGCCAGGCGGCCGCCGCGGCAAACCTTCGCTTCGCTCATCCTTCCCACGCCTTGCGGCGCGGGCCCCTCCCTCTTACGAAGCCGAGGGTGGCTACGGGTTTGCCTGCGGCGCCGCCTGCTCCGGTGATTGGGACGGTGCTGGATCTGACGGGCGGCTTGGGGGTGGACAGCTGGGCGCTGAGCCAGGTGGCGGAGCGGGTGGTGTATTTCGAGCGGGATGCGGAGCTGGCGGCGGCTGCAGAGCGGAATTTCGAACGGCTGGGCGCCGCGAATATCGAGGTGCGCTGCGAGACCGTGACGCCGGAGAGCGAGCTGCCGGAGGCGGACCTGATCTATGCCGATCCGGCGCGGCGCAATGCCGCCGGCCGCAAGGTTTTTTTGCTGGAGGATTGTACGCCGGATATTCTCACCCTGTTGCCGATGTTGTTGCGCAAGGCGCCGGCGGTGCTGCTGAAGCTTTCGCCGATGGCGGATCTTGCGATGCTCGCCGATCGGCTCGGTTCCGCTCTGCGGGAGGTTCACGTCGTGGAGTTTGACGGCGAGGTCAAGGAGCTGCTCTGCCAGCTGGTCCGCGATGCCGCTCCGGTCGAACCCGACATCGTCGTCGTCTCTCTTTCCGGTCAGGCAGCCGGATTCGCTGCACGCAGCGGCCAACTGCCTCCGGAAACGTCCTTCGGACCCCACCGCTTCGCTTCGCTTGCGGTCCCCCCTCTTACGATGCCGAGGGTGGCACGGTTTCCGGAGGCAGTTGCCGCTGACGTTCCGCAGAACTGTCTGCGTTTCCGGATGAGCGAGGAGCGGGCGGCGGAGGCGCGGTATGCGGCGGAGGTGCGGCCGGGCGATGTGCTGCTGGAGCCGTGTCCGGCGCTGCTCAAGGCCGGGGCGTTCCGGCTCCCTTGCGCCCGCTGGGGCCTGCAGAAGCTCGCCCCGTCGACGCATCTCTACCGCCTTCCGGCAGTGCCAGGGGCAAAAGAGGCCCTGTCTGCCCCTGGTAACCAGTTTTTTCCGTCGCCAGGGGCAGAAACACCCTCCAGCGCCCCTGGGAGCAAATTCTTCAAGGCGTGGCGCGTTGGGGAGACGCTGCCGTTCGGCGCTGCGGCGTTCAGGGAGTTGCGGAAACGTTACCCCAGGGCGGATGTTACATCCCGTAACATGCCGCTGGGCAGCGCCGAGCTCCAGAAAAAGATCGGCATCGCTCCCGGCGGCGACGTCCACATCTTCGGCTGCCGCCTCGCCGATGGCGCTGCCGCGCTGATTGTTACATCTACAGAATAGCGGCGGAAAGGCGGAGCGCAAATTGGTTTTCCGGCAAACCTGTCCGGAAAATAATTTGCGGCCGCCGCTGGTGGCACGATTAGTAAATTTTTTGACGGAATCCTGACATCCCGGCAAGGGAATAATTGCTAACTTGGCAAATGCATTTGCAAGTTCAACTCAACTAATACACCAGTATGAAGAAAATCATCATTACTCTGCTTGCTCTCAGCGCGGCGCTCAGCCTGTCCGCGCAGATGCGGGAAGACTTCAAGCCCGCGACGACCAACCAGCCGGGCCACCAGTACCCGATGGTCAACTCCCAGCGCATGGTGCGCGCCCAGATTTCCGCACCGAACGCCAAGAGCGTCAAGCTCGACATCGGCGGCGTGAAGTACGAAATGGTCAAGAACAGCGACGGCGTCTGGACCGGTGATTCCGCACCGCAGGACGAGGGCTTCCACTATTATCAGCTGGAGATCGACGGCGCTTCCGTGCCGGATCCGGGCAGCCTCTACTACTATGGCGCCTCCCGCTGGGGCAGCGGTATCGACGTGCCGGCGGCGGACCAGGATTTCTACACCCTCAAGAACGTGCCGCAGGGCAAGGTAGCCGAAGTTTACTACTACTCTTCCGTGACCGGCTCGATGCGTCACTGCTACATCTACACGCCGGCCGAGTACGAGCAGAACCCCAAGAAGAAATATCCCGTCCTCTACCTCCAGCACGGCGGTGGCGAGGATGAGCACGGTTGGCCGCAGCAGGGCCGCACGGGCATCATCATGGACAACCTCATTGCAGCCGGCAAGGCTGTGCCGTTCATCATCGTGATGGACAACGGCAGCGAGACCTATGGCCCCAACAACCCGCGTCCTGAGCGTCCCGCAGGCGGTCGTCCGCAGGGTGGTGCACCCCAGGGTGGCCAGCGTCCGCAGGCCGGCCGTGGCGGCAATCCGTTTGCCGGCATGGACTTCGTCAGCGCCTTCCAGAAAATCCTGGAGCAGGATCTGATCCCGATGGTCGAGGCCAATTACCGGGTCTATAACGACTGCCAGCACCGCGCCATGGCCGGTCTGTCGATGGGTGGCATGCAGACGCACTCCATCGCCCTGGCCAATCCGAAACTCTTCTCCTGGATCGGTATCTTAAGCGGCGGCGTCTTCTCCAAGGAAGAGGTCGACGCGACCCCGGGCTTCCGCGAGAACAACAAACTGATCTTCATCAGCTTTGGCAGCCGTGAGCTCGAGAACCGCATCGGCGGCGCCGCGGATCCCCGGCCGATCACCGAGGAACTCGGCAAGACGGGCATGAACACCGTGTTCTACGTCTCTCCGGACACCGCCCACGAGTGGCAGTCCTGGCGCCGCGCCCTCTACAACTTCGCGCAGAAGCTGTTCAAATAGCATTTTTACTGTGAGCTGGAACCAGCTAAACTCCAACTCTTTACACAAATATACTACCCCGAAAACCAGGGTAGTATATTTTATTATCTACCAATCAATCAACCACTTATAGCTCACAGGACAATATTCGGAACGCAGTGACGCAGGGGAGCTCGAGGGGGTCCGCCCCCTCGTTCATCAATGGCTGCTGGTTACTCCAGCAGCCATTTTTTCCAGAATATCGCTTCTGCAGCAGCATCGTGCCGGGAGCGTCAGCGACGCAGGGGGTCCGGGGGGAACGCCCCCCGGTCATCCAGAAGCCATTTTCCCCAGAAAATGGCTTCGGCGGCAGCATCGTGCAGATGCTGCTTTCCGCGGTATCCGTGCATCCCGTCGGGATAGATTCGCGTCTCGAACTGATAGCCCGCCTGCTGGAGGGCGTCGATCAGCTGCAGGGTATTCTGGAAATGGACATTGTCGTCGCCGGTGCCGTGCGTCAGGCAGAGCGCGTTCGGCAGCGGCTTGGGGCCGTCGCCCGCGAAGACGGAAGGGACCCAGGTCATCACCGAGGCTTCGGCATAACCGTCCGGATTCGCCTGCGGCGTATCCATGAAGCGCTCGGTGTAGTGCGTGTCATAGAGATGCCAGTCGTACACCCCGCCGCCGGCGATGCCGCAGCGGAAATACTGCGGATAGCGCAGCACCAGCATCGCGGTGGTCGTGCCGCCGAAGGAGAAACCCTTCACGCCGATGCGCGAGCCGTCCACGTAAGGAAGCGCCTGCAGCCATTTCGCCCAGGCGATGTAGTCCTGCAGCTCGATCACCGTCATCCGGCGGAACGCCTGGTCCATGCCCCGGCGCCCGTTCTCCCCCGACGAGCGGGGATCCACAACGATGTAGATGACGCCGTTCTCGTAGCACCAGTCGTCCGAGGCGTCGCGATCGCCCCAGCTGTCGCGCACATAGGGCGTGCCAGGGCCGCCGTAAAGCTGCATCTGCACGGGATATTTCTTCGCCGGGTCAAACCCGGCCGGCAGCGACATCAGGCCATACAAGTCAAATCCGTCATGCTCAATCTGGATGATGCGCGGGGAAGGATGAGCGGCCGGAGCCTCCACCAGCGTCGAATCAATCTTCATCGAATATTTGTCCGTCCGGCCCGAAACGGCCACCCAGGGCATCCGGGCAGTGGAGGCGGCCGCCTGGAACGTTTTCCCGTCCTCAGAAATCTGCACGCCTGCCACGTTCAGGTCCGGATCCGTCAAAACCGTAATCCGGCCCCTTCGATCCAGCCGGTAGAGTGTCGTGTGCAGACGCGAATCCCGCTTCGCCGTAAACCACACGTCCCCTTTTTTTTCATCCACCTTCATCAGGCTGATATTCCAGTTCTCCCCCTCCGTCAGGCGCTTCAGCGTGCCGTCGTAGCCGAGGAAGTAGATCTGCTCCCAGCCCGTCTCGAAATTGCGCGCCATGTAGAGGCCCTTGTCCGTGAAAATCATGCCCTCGATCCATTCCACCCACGCATCCGGATACTCCTCATGGTAGACCTGCCGCCTGGATCCGTCCCGTACGCTCACGGCATACAGGTCCAGCACGGACTGCCGGCGCGGCTCGCGCGAGACATAGAGTTCCTGCGAATCCGCCCCCCAGAAGGGCGTGCCGAAATACTGCTCCGGCGAATCGTCAAAGTCCGCCCAGACGGGCTCCGCGCCCGCCCGCGCCTCGATGATGCCGATACGCACGGAAGGGTTCGCCTCCCCCGCCTTGGGATAACGCGTCTGGTGCAGCGTCCCGTCCTGCCCGAAGGGCGAATAGATGGGGAACATCGGCACGGACGAATTGTCGAAGCGGTAGAACCCGATACGCTGCGAATCCGGACTCCACCAGAAGGCCAGGTAGCGCGACGGGCGCCCGAAAATCTCCTCATAATACACCCAGGAGGCATAGCCGTTCAGAATCAGCTCCGACCCGTCGAAGGTCAGGCGCGTCTCCCTGGCATCGGCCACCGAGCGCACCCAAAGGTCACCCCCGCGGGTGAAGGCTTCCATCGTCCCGTCGGGAGACGGCGTCACATTCTGGTCCTGGGCCCCCAGCCCGAAGGACAGACATGCCAAAAAGAAGATAATCAGGATCTTTTTCATACGAAAAACCGGTCATTGAAATTCACGAGATACACTTGCTTCACCGCCCGCGTCAGGGCGGTGTACAGCCATTTCAGGTCGTCGAGCGTCTGCTCGTCCTGCCAGAAGGGACAGTCGATGAACACGCAGTCCCACTGCCCGCCCTGCGATTTGTGGCAGGTGATGGCTTCGGCATATTTGAGCTGGAGGGCGTTGAAATACGGATCTTCCCGCACCGCCTCCCAGATTTTCTTCTTCGTTCCCCGGTCGGCATAGTCCGCCGACACGCCCTGGTACAGGGTATTCTGCTGCTCGTAGGTCAGCGAGGCCGACTCGGATTCGAGCGTGTCCAGGCACACCTTCGCTTTCAACTCCACGTCGTCGTAGTCCGGAAAACTGAGCGTCGCCGTCGCGAAATGCAGTCCGTAGCGATCCTCGTAGTTCCCGATGCGGACCAGTTTGGCGATGTCGCCGTTGGCGATATAGTCCATCCCGGGCACGTCCTCCACGAACTGGTAGCAGTTCTTGACGATCATCAGCTTGTCCCCGCGGACCAGGCGTTCCTCCTTGAACTGCACCGTCGAGCGCACGCCCAGGTTGTAGCGTATCGCCCGCTTGTTGGAGCGGCACAGGATCACGGTGCCGTCCTCGCCATAGCGCCCGTAGGCGTCGGACAGGGTTTCGATCAGCTCTCCCCCGCCGATGCGCACCATGTCGTCCGTCCCGCGCAGGTCCAGCTTCAGGCCGGCGAAAGTCTCGTCGCCGGTACTGCCGGCAATGATTTCACGCAGCTGCGTGGCATTGCGAAGGATCCCCGATTCGGCCGCCTGGCGCACCACGGACGTCAGTTCCGCGTAGCGCACGCCCCCGAAGCCGTCCATGCAGGCCTTCGACAGCGCGGGCGAGGCGTCCAGCCCCACGGGCGGCAGCTGCGCGGCATCCCCGATCAGGATGAGCCGGCAGTCCAGGCCGTTGCGCACGAATTCCACCAGGTCCTCCAGCAGGTTACCCGTACCGAACGCGGCGGAGCCCTGCGACGGGGCGGCATCCACGCCGATCAGGGACACTTCGTCCACGACGAAAAGCGTCCCCCTGGCCTTGTTGGGCGACAGGGAAAACTGCCCGAATCCGTCGCTGCCGACGGACTTCTGGCGGTAAATATGTTTGTGAATGGTATAAGCGGGACGGTGCGAGATGCCCGACAGGACCTTCGCGGCGCGGCCCGTCGGGGCCAGCAGCACAGACTGCGTTCCCACGTCGCGCAGCGCCGTGATCACGGCCGCGATGGCCGTCGTCTTGCCGGTGCCGGCATAACCGTTCACCACGAGGATGTCGGCATCGTCACAAGTCACGAACGCCGCCACCTCGCGGAACAACCGCGCCTGGCAGGGCGTCGGCTCCGCCTTGAAGTGTTTCAGGAACTGTTGCTCCAGGAAGTCCGCGCGATCCATCATTACTCGCGGGCGCGTTTGTCGAAGATCATGGCCACGACGGCCAGCACCGGATAGATTTCGATACGTCCGAGGAACATGTCCACAGAGAAAATCAATTTGCCAAGCGCCGGAATGCCGTTGAACGAGCCCATCGTGCCGAGTTCGCCGTAGGCCGGGCCCACATTGCCCAGGCTCGTGACCGAGGCGATGAAACTGTTCTGATGGTCCACGCCCACGAAGAGGCTGAGCGCCACGGACAATGCGATCAGGAAGCCGTAGAGCGCCAGGTACAGCAGGTGCGGCGACACCTCTTCGTCGCGCAGGATGCGCTTGCCGAGGCGGACCTCATTGACCGAAGACGGGTGCAGGATCCGGTTGATCCGGCGACCAACCGACTTGAACAGCAGGATGATACGGTCCACCTTGACGCCGCCCGACGTGGATCCGGCACTGCCGCACATCACGGCGGAAAACATCAGTACCATCACGATCCACAGCGGCCATTCCGCATTGTCCAGGATGGCGAAACCGGAGGTCGTCGTGACGCAGAGCGTCTCGAAAAGGCCGTTCCAGAGGGCATTGCCCCAGGTCGGGCAGATGCCGTTCCCGCGCAGTCCGGCACCCACGATGAAGGCCATGACCAGCACCCAGAAGGTATAGAATTTCACGACCGGGTTGTCGTAGGGCTTGTTGGAGCGCGTGACGATGGCCAGGTAGATGACGCCGAAGTGCAGCGACGACAGGTACATGAACAGCATCGTGATACCCTCGATCCAGCGGGAATCGAACGCGGCGATGGACAGGTTGCGCGAGCTGAATCCGCCCGTGGCGCTGACGCTCATCGCGTGGCAGGCCGCGTCGAAAACCGGCATGCCGGCAATGATGTAGGAGATGAAAGACAGGACAAGGATGCCCAGGTACACGTAGGCGAAAATATAGACCGTCTTGTTGGTCCGGGTGGAATAGCCGCCCCGCGACAGCGAGGTCAGCTCCATGTTCGTCAGGCGCATCTTCATCTGGTTGGAACCCGGGATGAGCAGCAGCAGGAAGACCACGACTCCCAAGCCGCCGATGAAGTGCGTGGACGCCCGCCAGAAGAGCAGGCTCTTCGGCAGCGCCTCGATATCGTCCAGGATGGTCGCGCCCGTGGTCGTGAAGCCGCTCACGGACTCGAACCAGGCGTTCTGCAGGGTGAACGGACCGCCCCACAGGGCATAGGGCAGCATGCCGAAGATGAAGGACAGAAACCAGGAAAGGGTGATGATCACATAGCCCTCCTTCAGCGTAATCGCCGGCGTTTCCCGGACGAAGATGAAGGGGAAAATGCCCACGATGAAGGTGATCAGGAAGGAAATCGATAGCGCGGCGAGCGCGGAATCACGCCCGTTCAGCAACGACACACCCACCGACAGCAGCATGAAGAGCGCACTGACGAGGAGGGCGTAACCGATATTCCTGCTGATTAGCTTCCAGTTCATTTCTTGCCCATGGTCTTGATCCGGCTGCGGAACTGGCGGTTCTCATTGGCCAGCTCGGAAATCCCTTCGTTGAGCTGCGTGAGCTGGTCGTCGCCGTCAAACTTGACCGAATATTTCTTGTCCTGCGAGCGGTAGGCGTTCAGCCCGTCCAGCATGCGGTAGAGCGGATTCACATAGAAGGCCAGCAGGAAGAAGAGCAGCATCACCACCAGCAGCAGGCCCACGCCCACCGCCACGATACCCGGAATGATGCTCCGGTAGAAGCCGCCCTCGAAGGTCGCGGAATTCTTCGCAAGGTCCTGATAGATGGCTTCCGACAGGGAGTTCAGGTCCGTGCGCAGCCTGTCGTAGCGCGGCTGCAGCCGCTCGAAGTACCAGGAACGCGAGTCGATGAAATCCGACTGGAGCACGTCCTCCAGTTCGAGCGAAGTCAGCATGTAGGCGGAATAGGAATACATCACCGAGTCCGCCAGCGGCTTCACCTGGTTGGACGGCACGCTCGAGCGGAGCGAGTCGCAGTGGGATTTGAAGTACTCGTCGTCGAAGGCGGGCACCCGCAGGGAGGTCTCGTCGCCGATGACTTCCAGGATCTGCAGGTTGTAGGTATTGCTCATGTCGGCCAGTCGGTTGGCCACGTTGATGCTGCTGATATCATCCGCGATCAGGTCGGACACGTAGTTGCTCATCCCGGAGTACTCCATCACGGAAATCAGGAGGGAAACCAGCAGGATGGCGGCGATGGACGACAAACTCAGAATGAGTTTCGTACGTATGGAGAGCCGGCGCTCGCGGAGCCATTTGAAGAATTTTCCGAATGCCATTATTAAATTTCTTCAAAAATTATGGCAAATATACGGAATATTTTATATTTTTGCACAACTTGAAAACCCGAACCGAAATGACATCTTCATTCCTTAACGACACATCTGGCAAAAGCGCTGCGGTCAAGCGTGAAATTCTTCGTTTGTGCATCACGCACAATAATTTCAGCATTGCCGACTTCAGCCGTGCGTTGGGGATCAGCGTACCCACCATCACCAAGTTCGTCTCCGAGCTCATCGAGGACGATTTCCTCAAGGACGAGGGCAAGGTGGGCACTTCCGGCGGACGCCGTCCCAGCGTGTACGGCCTCAATCCGGATGCGGGTTATTTCGTGGGCGTGGACGTGGCGCGTCACCACTTCCACATCGCCATCAGCGATTTCAAGGGCAAGGTCATTTCCTACATCCAGGACATCGAGTTCGTGCTCGTGGCCAACGAGAACTCCTTCCGTACCATGTGCCGTATGGTCATGGACCAGGTGATCGCCAGCGGCATTCCCTGGATCAAGGTGCTCGGCGTGGGCGTGAGCCTCTCCGGCCGCGTCAACCCCGAGAAGGGCTACAGCCTCACCTATTTCGTCAGCGACGACCTGCCCCTCGGCAGCATCTTCCAGAAGGAATTCAACGTCCCCGTGACCATCGAGAACGATTCCCGCGCCATGGCCTACGGCGAATACATGTCGCTCGGCAAGAAGGTCGACCCGGACATGATCTTCATCAACGTCAGCTGGGGCCTCGGCATGGGCATCATCATGGACGGCAAGCTTTATTACGGCAAGTCCGGCTATTCCGGCGAGCTGGGGCACTTCCCCGTCCTGGACAACGACATCATCTGCCGCTGCGGCAAGGTCGGCTGCCTGGAGACGGGCGCCTCCGGTTCCGCGCTGCACCGCATGATCATCGAGAAGCTCAAAAAGGGCCAGGCCTCTTCGATGGCCGACACCTTCAACCGCAAGGGCGACGTGGAGCTGGATGAGATCCTGCGCGCCGTCGAGGAAGGCGACGTGCTCGCCATCGACGCCATCGGCCAGATCGGCGACACGCTCGGCCGCGGCATTTCCGGCGTGCTGAACGTCTTCAACCCGGGCCTCGTGGTCATCGGCGGCCGCCTCATCGTCGGCAAGGACTACCTCCTGCTCCCGATCAAGACGGCAGTCAACCGCCTCTCCCTGCCGCGCGTCTCCGCCGACACCACCATCGTCCTCTCGCAGCTGGGCCGCAAGGCCGCCTCGGTCGGCGACTGCCTGCTGTCCCGCTCCCGCGTGCTGGGCCTGATGTAGTATGCCCAGCTACCTGCAGATCGAGAACATTTCCAAGGCCTACGGCCCCAAGATCCTTTTCGAGCACATCGGCTTCAACATCAACGAAGGCGACAAGATTGCCCTGATCGCTCCCAACGGCACGGGCAAGACTTCCCTGCTGCGCATTCTCGCCGGGGAGGACAAGTCCGACTCCGGCGGACGGATTCTGTTTTTGAAAGACATCCGCATTGCCTTCCTGAAGCAGGAATACGACTACGATCCGGCGCTCACGATCGAGGAACAGATTCGCCGGTCCAGCCGTCGAATGACGGAGCAGTTCCATGAGGAGGAGTTGCGCGATTACTGGCAGCGTGTACGCGAAATCCTGACCTCCTTTCGCCTCCCGGACCTCCGGAAGCCCATGTCCGCCCTTTCGGGCGGAGAAGTCAAACGCGTGGCGCTCAGCGAGTTGCTTGCCCTGCAGGCCGACTTCCTCATCCTCGACGAGCCCACCAACCACCTGGACATCGAGGCCATTGAGTTTCTGGAGGGCTACCTCAGGCGCAGCCGCTGCACCCTGCTGATGGTCACGCACGACCGCTATTTCCTCGACCGCGTATGCAATACCGTGATGGAGCTGGACCACGGCGCCGTCTATATCTATAAGGGGAACTACCAGAATTACCTGGAGAAGCGCGACGAGCGCATCGCCCAGTACAACGCCGAGACCGACAAGGTCCGCAACCTGCTCCGGCGCGAGCTGGAGTGGATCCACGCCACGCCCTGCGCCCGCACCGGCAAGGCCCAGTACCGCATCAATGCCTTCCATGAGCTGGCGGACCGCGCCGCGCAGGTCTATACGACCAAACAGATCACCCTCGAGGGGGTGGGCGGCGCTTCCCGCCTCGGCGGCAAGATCATCAATTGCAAGGGGGTCAATTACGACTGGGAGGGTATCCCGATGCTGCGGGATTTCACCTACAATTTCCAGCGCTGCGACAAGATCGGCATCGTGGGGCGCAACGGCGTCGGCAAGTCCACTTTCCTCGATCTGCTGACCGGCGCCATCGCACCCGACAGCGGCCTCATCGACCGGGGCGAGACGCTTAAGATCGGCTACTATCGCCAGCAGGGCATGGAGTTCCGGCCGGGCGACACGGTACTGGACATCGTGCCCGATACGCGCCTGCTGGGGCATTTCCTTTTCCCGCACGACATGCTGGCCACGCGGGTGGAGCGGTTGTCCGGCGGCGAGAAGCGGCGGCTTTACCTGCTCACCATCCTGATGCAGGAGCCCAACCTGCTGATCCTCGACGAGCCGACGAACGACCTGGACATCGTCACGCTCAACATCCTCGAAGAATACCTGAAGGAATTCCAGGGCAGCCTGCTGATCGTCAGCCACGACCGCCATTTCCTCGACCGCGTCACCGACCACCTCCTGGTCTTCTGTGGAGACGGCGTCGTCAAAGACTTCATCGGCTCCTTCTCGGAATATCGCGCGTACATCCGCGATCACGAAGCTGCCCAGCGGCGGGCGCTGGCCTCCGCGCGGCCCGGTGTGCCTGCGTCTCGGCGTCCATCCTCGCTTTCCGCTGACGCGGAAACCGGATTCGGCGGAACTAATCCTGCTGCGGCTGAACCTTCGCCGTCAGGCAGCACCGCTGCCGCTTCTACAACGCCAACGCGCAGCGCCCGCCCGTCCAATAGTCATTCCGGGCTTGACCCGGAATCTCGTCCCAAGCCCCGGAAACTGACGTGGAAAGAACAGCGGGAGCTGGAGGCGATCGAGGCGGAGCTGCCGCAACTCGAGGCAGAGAAGGCGGAGCTGGAAGCGAAGATGTCCAGCGGCACCCTCCCCTACGCCGAGCTCCAGGCCGCCTCCGAACGCATCCAGACGCTGATGAACGAAATCAGCCAGCGCGAAGAGCGCTGGCTGGAACTGTCGGACTAAAGGATATTCATCGACTGCTCGCGGATCTTCTCGAGCTCGTCCTTCATCCGGACGACGAGCTGCTGGATCGCCGCGTGGTTGGCCTTGGAGCCGGTGGTGTTGATCTCCCGGCCCATTTCCTGGATGATGAATCCCAGTTTCTTGCCCGGGCAGGGCTCGCCGTCGATGGTGTCCATGAAGTACTTGCAGTGCTGGCGCAGGCGGACCTTCTCCTCGTTGATGTCCAGCTTCTCCAGGTAGAAGATCATCTCCTGCTCGAAGCGCTCCTTGTCCAGCTTGACCTGCAGCTCCTCGGCCGCCTTGCGGATGCGCTCGCGCACGGCGTCCAGGCGCTCGGTCTCGTGCGATTCGACCTCGTCGTAGAGGGCGAGGATGTTCTTCACGCGGCCGGTCACGTCGGCATAGAGCGCGGCACCCTCGCGGCTGCGGAAGGCGTCCAGCGCCGCCAGGGCCGCGTCCAGCGCCTGCTGCACCGCCGGCCATTCCTCCTCGGGGAGGGTCTCCTGTTTCCCGCCTTCGAATACGTCCGGGAAGCGCAGGATGGCCTCCAGGTATTCCTCCTTCGGCATCGCGATGCCCACCTTGCAGCCGATCTCGTGGACCTGGCGGAAATAGTCCTCCACCAGCGCCGCGTCGATGCGGCGGGCGCCGGTCCCGGCCTTCGGCTCGAAGGTCAGCAGCAGGTCGACGGTGCCGCGCTGGAGGGTGTCGGAAATCGTCTTGCGGACTTCCAGCTCCCGGTCCTTGGGCAGGAGGGAGGATTTGATGTTGATGTCGCAGCTTTTCCCGTTGAGGGTTCGGATTTCGAGCGTGAGGCGCCCCGTGGAGAGTTCGGCAATACCCTTGCCGTAGCCGGTCATGGATTTTATCATCGTCACTGTCTGTTTTGGCTCGCAAATTTACGGATTTATTCGTAATTTTGCGTGATTTAGCGATTAGAGACTTATGGAAGAGAACGAGAAAAAACTCAATTTCCTCGAGGAGATTATCGAAGACGACCTGCGGACCGGCAAGGTGCCGGCCGTCCTGACCCGCTTCCCGCCGGAGCCGAACGGCTACCTGCATCTGGGACACGCGAAGTCCCTCTGCATCAACTTCGGCCTCGCGATGAAGTACGGTGGCAAGACCAACCTCCGCTACGACGACACCAACCCCGTCAAGGAAGATGTCGAGTACGTGGACTCCATCAAGGAGGACATCAAGTGGCTGGGCTTCCAGTGGGAGAAGGAATGCTACGCATCGGACTACTTCGACCAGCTGTACGCCTGGGCGGAGGAGCTCATCGAGCGTGGTCTCGCGTATGTCGACGACCAGACGCAGGAAGAGATCTCCAAGGGCCGCGGCACCGTGGACAAGCCCGGCGTCGAGAGCCCGTTCCGCAACCGGAGCGTCGAGGAGAACCTTCGCCTCTTCCGTGAGATGCGTGACGGCAAATACGCCGACGGCGAGAAGGTGCTCCGCGCCAAGATCGACATGGCGCATCCCAACATGATGATGCGCGACCCGCTCCTGTACCGGATCAAGCATGCCTCCCACCATCGCACGGGCGACAAATGGTGCATCTACCCGATGTACGATTTCACGCACGGCCAGTGCGATTCCATCGAGCACATCACACATTCCATCTGCACCCTGGAATTCGACGTCCACCGTCCGCTCTACGACTGGTTCATCGAGACGCTCGGAATCTACCCGTCCCATCAATACGAATTCGCCCGCCTCAACCTGACCTACACCCTGATGAGCAAGCGCAAGCTGCTCGAGCTCGTACAGAAGGGGCTCGTGGCCGGCTGGGACGATCCCCGTATGCCGACGCTGTGCGGCGTGCGCCGTCGCGGCTACACCCCGGACGCGCTCAAGATGTTCTGCGACAAGATTGGCGTGAGCAAGCGCGACCAGCTGATGGACATCCAGCTGCTGGAGTGGTGCGTGCGGCAGGACCTGAACGCCCGATCGAACCGCTACATGGTGGTGCAGGACCCGCTCAAGGTGAAGATTACCAACTGGCCGGAGGGCCTCGTGGAGTGGTATGACTGCCCGCTGAACCCGGCCGAGCCGGAGGGCGCCACCCGCAAGGTACCCTTCACGGGCGAACTGTGGATTGACCGCGCCGACTTCATGGAGGACGCGCCGAACAAGTTCTTCCGCCTCAAGCCGGACGGCGAGGTGCGCCTGAAATACACCTATATCATCAAGTGCGGGAAGGTTGTCAAGGATGCCGCCGGCAACATCGTGGAGCTGGAGTGCAGCTATGACCCGACCACCAAGCCGGGCGGCGGCGAGTGGCGTTCCGTCAAGGGTACGATCCACTGGGTGTCCTGCGCCCACGCCAAGGAGATCGAGCTGCGCAACTATGACCGCCTCTTCACCCTGGCCGACATGAGCCAGGTGCCGGAGGACAAGGATTATAAGGATTTCCTGAATCCCGAATCGCTGGTGCTCGGCCGCGGCCTCGCGGAGCCGGCCCTGCTGGAGGACGCCTCCGGCATCGCCGTGCAGTTCGAGCGCACGGGCTACTACATCAAGGACGAGGACTCCACACCGGAAAAGGCCGTCTTCAACAAAACCGTCTCGCTGAAGGATTCCTACAAGCCTGAGTAGAAATTAGGAGGCCGGCTGGGACGGAGCGGCAGGCTTGGGAGCCTCAATAGGCTTCGGGGCCTCGGCGGGCTTCGCTGCAACGGGCTTCGACGCGAAAGGCTTCGGGGCCGGTTTCGGAGCCACCACGGGCTTCGGTGCGGCAGGTTTCCGGACCATCGTGGCGACCAGCTGGTCGTACTCCTGCTCGGAGATCATTTTGAAAGAACCGTTGATCTGTGCACCCATCTCCACCTGGATGCGGCGGACATGGATATTGCCGTTGACGACGGACGAACTCTTGAGGGAAAGCGTGTCCTTGACGAAAATATCGCCGTCCATCTTGCCCCAGAAATCAATCATCGTACCGAAAAGTTTGCCGGAGAGGCTGGCAGACTCACCTACCACCACCTTGCCGTCGGAATAAAGCGTTCCGTCCACCTGGCCATCCACGCGAATGTCGGTCGAAGAAGACATATCGCCCCGGATAGCAGCACCCTGGGAAATACGGCTGACATCGTTCACATTCTGTTCCACTGTCCTGGCAACAGGTTTACCGTTCAAATTGAAATTCATAACTGTATGGAGGTTTAGACCAGGCCTTTGCCATGGCATTGTTTATACTTCTTGCCGCTGCCGCACGGGCAGGGATCATTGCGGCCCACCTGCTTGTCCACCCTGACCGGCGCATTGGCCTTCTGCTCGCCGTTGGTGCTCAGGTCGCTGTGGCGGGCCTGGTAGCGGGACATGTCGGTCTGCGGACGGACGGCACGCTGCGGCTGCTGCGGGCGGTCCTGGAGCGGGACAAAAGCCTTGAAAAGGAAGGACAGGACATCCTGATTGAGCGCCTCCAGCATCGAGGCGAAGAGGTTGTAGCTCTCCAGTTTGTAGACCACAACCGGATCCTTCTGCTCATAGGAGGCGTTCTGGACGCTCTGCTTGAGGTCGTCCATCTCGCGGAGATGCTCCTTCCAGTGCTCGTCGATCTGGTAAAGGATGATGTTCTTGCTCAGGGTCTTGGCTATCTCGCGGCCCTCGGAGTTGTATGCACGCTCGAGGTTGACCGAAAGGGTCATCTGCTTGCGGCCGTCGGAGATGGGGATGGCGATGTTCTGGTACATCGAGCCCTGCTTCTCATAGACGTCCTTGATGATGGGATAGAGGCGCTCCACGAGCGCGTCCATCCTGCGGCGGTACACCTCCTGCATGTGCTTCACGATCCGGTCTTCGATCTCGGCGGGTTTCGCTTTCTCGTATGCCGCGGCATCCAGGCCGGAGTCGATGGACAGCTGGGCCATCAGCGAGACTTCGAAATCCTCGAACGGCAGGCCCTTGCTGCGCTCCACGAAGAGCGCGGCGGTGTCCTTCATCATGTTCTGGAGGTCGATTTCCACCTTCTCGCCGCTGATGGCGTTACGCCGGCGGGAGTAGATGGCCTCGCGCTGATAGTTCATCACGTCGTCGTATTCGAGCAGGCGCTTGCGGATGCCAAAGTTGTTCTCCTCCACCTTCTTCTGCGCATTCTCGATGGCTCCGGAGAGCATCTTGCTCTCGAGGGCTTCGTTCTCTTCAATGCCGAGCTTGTCCACCATGCCGGCGATACGCTCGGAGCCGAACAGACGCATCAACTTGTCCTCCAGGGAGATGTAGAAGGTTGAAGAGCCCGGGTCACCCTGGCGGCCGGCACGGCCGCGAAGCTGGCGGTCGACGCGGCGGGAGTCATGGCGCTCCGTACCGATGATGGCGAGGCCGCCGGCGGCCTTCACGTCGTCGGACAGTTTGATATCCGTACCGCGGCCCGCCATGTTGGTGGCGATGGTCACGGCCGAGGTCTGGCCTGCCTGGGCCACGATTTCAGCCTCCCGGGCATGCTCCTTGGCGTTCAGCACGTTGTGGCGGATGCCGCGCATCCGGAGCATGCGGCTGAGCAGCTCGGAAGTCTCGACGTCCGTCGTGCCGACAAGCACCGGCCGGCCGGCGTTCGAGAGCTCGACGATACGGTCGATCACGGCTGCGTATTTGGCCTTCTTGGTCTTGTAAATCAAGTCGTTCTGGTCGTCACGGATGACAGGACGGTTGGTCGGGATGACCATCACGTCCAGTTTGTAGATGCTCCAGAACTCACCCGCTTCCGTCTCGGCCGTACCGGTCATGCCGGCCAGCTTGTGATACATGCGGAAATAATTTTGCAGGGTAATCGTCGCGAAGGTCTGCGTGGCGCCTTCCACCTTGACGTTCTCTTTGGCTTCGACGGCCTGGTGCAGACCGTCACTCCAGCGGCGGCCCTCCATGATACGGCCCGTGGACTCGTCCACGATCTTGATCTTACCCTCCATGATCACGTAGTCCACGTCCTTCTCGAACATGGTGTACGCTTTCAGGAGCTGGATGACCGTGTGGACGCGCTCGCTCTTGGTGGAGAATTCCGCCATGAGCTCGTCCTTCTTCTGCTGCTTCTCGGCGAGGGGCAGGTCGGTATGCTCGATTTCCGCCATGCGGGAACCCACGTCCGGGAGGACAAAGAAGTTCTCGTCGCCCACGCCGCTCGCCAGCACCTCATGGCCCTTGTCGGTCATATCCACGGAGTGCAGCTGCTCGTTGATCACGAAATAGAGCGGATCGGTGACCACCGGCATCTCCTTCTCGTTGTCCTGCATGTAGTAATTCTCCGCCTTCTGGAGGAGCACCTTCATGCCCGGCTCGGAAAGGAACTTGATGAGCGGCTGGTATTTCGGAAGGCCCTTGTGGGCCCGCAGGAGCAGCTTTCCGCCTTCGGCCTCATCGCCTTCGGCAATCTTCTTCTTGGCCTCGTTGAGCACCTGGTTCACAAGCGCGCGCTGCGTCTGGTAAAGCCGCTCCACGTAGGGGCGGAACTCCATGAACTGCGCCTCGTCGGCATCGTTGTGCGTGATCGGACCGGAAATGATGAGCGGGGTGCGCGCATCGTCGATGAGCACGGAGTCCACCTCATCTACGATGGCGAAGTGGTGCTTGCGCTGCACGAGGTCCTCCTGGCTGATGGCCATGTTGTCACGGAGGTAGTCGAAGCCGAACTCATTGTTCGTGCCGAAGGTGATATCGCATTCGTAGGCCTTGCGGCGGGGGTCCGAATTCGGCTGATGCTTGTCGATGCAGTCCACGGACAGTCCGTGAAACATGTACAGCGGCCCCATCCACTCGGAGTCACGCTTAGACAGGTAGTCGTTGACGGTCACCATGTGCACGCCCTTGCCCGCAAGGGCGTTCAGGAACACCGGCAGGGTCGCCACGAGGGTCTTGCCTTCGCCCGTGGCCATCTCCGCGATCTTGCCCTGGTGCAGGGCGATGCCGCCGATCAGCTGCACGTCGTAATGGACCATATCCCAGGTGATCTCGTTGCCGCCCGCCACCCAGTGGTTGCGGTACACGGCCTTGTCACCCTCGATGTCCACGAAGTCGTGGTTCACCGACAGGTCGCGGTCGAACTGCGTCGCCGTGACGGTGATGGTCTCATGTTCCTTGAAGCGGCGGGCCGTGCTCTTCACGATGGCGAACGCCTCCGGAAGGATCTCGTCGAGGGCCTTCTCGATGGCCTCGTCCTCTTCTTTCACAAGCTTGTCCGACTCCCCGGCCAGGCTCTCCTTCTCGGCGATGGGAATATCTTTGTCGAGCTCGAGCCTAATCTCGGCGATACGGTCCTCAAAGGGTTTCTCCACCTCCTTCAAACGCTCCCGCAGCGCCGCCGAGCGGGCGCGGATGTCGTCGTCGGAGAGGGCGTCTATTTTGGGATATACGGCCAGGATCTTGTCCAGGACAGGCTTCACGGCCTTGTAGTCGCGTTCGGACTTGGAACCGAAGATCTTGCCGATGACAGATGCAAATGACATTTTATCTAGTTTTATAAAACACTACCTGTACCTGCGCGCATGTGCGCAATCGTACAAAGATAAAGCAATTTTACTATCTTTGCAAGCATGAGACACTCGCTGATAACCATTCTTGCCCTCCTCATACGGGGAGGATGTCAGCTTGTCCCCGACATCCGGCACGGCACGGATTTCATTTTTGACCGGGTTTTCTCCCCGGGGGATGATCCCGCCTTCTTCAAGACCAACATCACCACGAAATAGAATTTCACCATGGCTGAAAAGATGCTCCACCTGAAAGAAGAAGCGGCGCGCTGCCTGCTGTGCGCCGACGCTCCCTGCACCCGGGCCTGCAAGGCCGGCGATCCCGCCCGTGCCGTGCGAGCCATCCGCTTCGACAATGTCGCAGATGCCGGACAATGGTTCGCCCCCTGCTCGGACGGGGACCTCGCGGCGGCCGAAGCGGCCTGCATCCATTACGACCGGCCGGTCCGCCTGCGCGAGCTGGCGAAACTGACACCCCCGACGCAACCCGTCGGGACGCCGTCGCTGGGCATACGCTTCTGCGGCCTCTACTGCGAGAACCCCTTCTTCCTGGCCTCGTCGGCCGTCTGCACCAACTACGAGATGGTGGCATCCGCCCTCGAGGCAGGCTGGGCCGGCGTCTACTACAAGACCATCTGCCTGCAGGAAACACGCGAAGTATCGCCGCGTTTCGACGCGGTCTATGATGACAAGCACAGCTTCGCCGGCTTCCGCAACATGGAGCAGCTCTCGGAGAATCCGCCGGAGAAGGATTTCGAGATCCTGCACCGCCTGAAGCAGAACTATCCGGGCAAAATCATCATCGCCTCCATCATGGGCAGCGACGAGGAAGAATGGATCCAGCTGGCAAAACGGGCCGAAATGGCCGGCGTGGATGCCATCGAGCTGAATTTCTCCTGCCCGCAGATGCGCCTGACGGGTATGGGCAGCGACGTCGGCCAGAACGAGGAACTCGTCACCTTCTACACCGCCTTCGTGAAGGAATCGGTGGACATCCCGGTCATTCCGAAGATGACGCCGAACATCGCCTCGATGACAAAGGTGGCCATGGCGTCCTACTTCGCCGGCGCCAGCGGCATCTCGGCCATCAACACCATCAAGGCCGTGACGATGGGTGCGGACGTGTCGGGCAAGATGATCGTTTCCGGCCTGTCCGGCCGCGCCGTCAAGCCCATCTCGCAGCGTTTCATCGTGGAGATGGCGGAGAATCCCGTCATGAAGGACCTGCAGCTGAGCGGCATCGGCGGCATCGAGACCTGGCGCGACGCGCTGGAATACATCCAGCTCGGCTGCCGCAACGTGCAGGTATGCACCGCCGTCATGCAGTACGGCCAGCGAGTCATCGAAGAGCTGAAGACCGGTCTGCAGCGCTACATGGCCGAACACGGGATCGACAGTCTGGACGAACTCGTGGGCACGAAACTGGACTGCTTCGTGCGCCCGGGCGACCTGGACCGGGACAGCATCGTCTTTCCGACCGTCGACCGCGATCTGTGCATCGGATGCGGCCGTTGTTACCTGTCCTGCCGCGACGGCGGCCACCAGGCCATTTCCTTCGGAGCGGACCGCAAGCCGAAGCTCATCGGCGCGAAATGCGTAGGCTGCCATCTCTGCCGGCTGGTCTGTCCGACGGGCGCCATCGGTTCAGCCAAGCGCGTTCCCAAGCGGAGTTAGCCGCTCCCCGTCAACGAAAAACCGGCCGGAGGCACATGCTTCCGGCCGGTTTTATGGATGAATCTGTCGCTATTTCGCTTTCTGGCGGTTGCGCCACAGCGCGGACATGTCCTCGAGGGTCTTGCCCTTGGTTTCGGGAACCATGCGCCACACGAAGAACGCGGCCAGCAGGCACATCGCGCAGTAGAGACCGTAGGTGAAAGCCGGACTCCAGGTATAGAGCGGCACGAAGGTGGAGCTCACGATGAAGTTCGAAATCCACTGGAAGGCCACGGCGATCGCCACGGCGGCGCCACGGATCGTGTTCGGGAAGATCTCGGAGATGAGCACCCAGCAGATCGGACCCCAGCTGAACATGAAGGAAGCGGAGTAGATCATGATGCTGAGCACGCCGATGATGCCGGGCACGCCCGGAACAGCATCCGCGAGAGCCACACCGAGGGCGCCCAGGGCCATGCCCAGGGAGCCGGTGATCAGCAGCGGCTTGCGGCCGAGCTTCTCCACGGTGAAGATGGCGACCAGCGTGAAGCTGATGTTCACGATACCCATCATGACGGTCTGCGTCATCGGATTGCCCATGCCCATCGACTCGAAGATGCGCGGCGCGAAATACAGCACGGCGTTGATACCGACGAACTGCTGGAACACGCTGAGCATGCAGCCGATGAAGATGACCACGAAGCCATAGGCCATCAGCTTCTCCTTCTTCTCCACGACGGTGTTCTTGATATCGGTGAGAATCTGGCTGGCTGCAGTCTGGCCGTTGATACGGGCCAGAACGGCCAGGGCCTTGTCATGCTGGCCGGACATCACGAGGTAACGCGGCGTCTCCGGCACGAGCAGGATCAGCAGGGTAAAGAGACCCGCCGGCACGCACTCGGAGCCAAACATCAGACGCCAGCCCACCTGGTTCGTCCACTCAACGATGGCGGGATCATTCTTGTGCGACTGGAGGATGAGGAAGTTCACGAAGTAAACGACCAGCTGGCCGAAGATGATCGCGAACTGGTTCCAGGACACCAGCGTGCCGCGCTTGTTGGCCGGGGCCACTTCGGCAATGTACATCGGGCAGATGGCGGAAGCCATACCCACGCCGATGCCGCCGAGCACGCGGTAAAGGTTGAACGCCACCCAGAGGGACTGGGTGGGCACGCCCTTCTCGAAGAACAGGAACTCCGGATAATAGGAACCGGCGGCGCTCAGGAAGAAGCAGATACCCGCGACAAACAGGCTTTTCTTGCGACCGAAACGGCCGGCCATCAAACCGGAGATCGCGCTACCGATGATGCAACCGATCAGCGCGCTGGAAGAGGTGAAGCCGTGCAGGAAATCGGTGTAAGTGAAGTCTGAGGCGCTCTCGAAGAACGCCTGCAGACCTCGCTCAGCACCGGAAATCACGGCCGTATCGTATCCGAACAGCAGGCCGCCGAGCACGGCGACGAGCACGATCGAAAACAGATACCCACCTGATCCCTTATCTTGCTGGACAGCCATTATTTCGCGTACAGGTTCAGAAGGGTTTCATACAGCTCCTGCTTGCCGGAAGCAGCCACGACCGTACCGTTCTTCTTGGCATAGTCATAGAGCTCCTCAAGCGTGGCCTTGCCTTCCTCGAACTTCTTGCCGAGGCCGCTGTCGAAGGAAGCGTAACGCTCCTTGACCATCTCGCAGATCGGGCTCTCCTCGAGCACGGCGGCTGCGTTGAGCAGGGCGTGGGCCATGGCGTCCATAGCGCTGATGTGGGCAATGAAGATGTCCTCAGGATCCGTGGAGGAACGACGGAGCTTGGCGTCGAAGTTGGTACCACCGTCCTTGAAGCCGCCGTTGCGGATGATCTGCATCATGGCCTGGGTGAGATCGTAAGGATCCACCGGGAACTGGTCGGTATCCCAGCCGTTCTGGGCGTCGCCGCGGTTGGCGTCGATGCTGCCGAGGAAACCGTTGTCGACGGCCACGGTGAGCTCATGCTCGAAGGTGTGGCCGGCGAGGGTGGCGTGGTTGACCTCGATGTTCACCTTGAAGTCCTTGTCAAGACCATTGGCGCGCAGGAAACCGATCACGGTCTCGGTGTCGACGTCATACTGGTGCTTGGTCGGCTCCATCGGCTTCGGCTCGATGAGGAAGGTGCCCTTGAAACCATTGGCGCGAGCGTAGTCGCGGGCAGCGGTGAGCATCTTGGCCAGGTGGTCCTTCTCGCGCTGCATCTGGGTGTTCAGCAGGCTGTAGTAACCCTCACGGCCACCCCAGAACACATAACCGGTGCCGCCCAGCTTGATGGTGGCGTCGATGGCGTTCTTGATCTGGAGAGCGGCACGGGCGACGATGTCGAACTGCGGGTTGGTGGCGGCGCCGTTCATGTAGCGCTTGTTGCCGAACACGTTGGCGGTACCCCACAGGTTCTTGATGCCGGTGGCCTTCTGCTTCTCGAGCAGGTAGTCCGTGATGTCCTTCATGCGGGCCTCGTACTCGGCGATGTCCTCGGTGTCCTCCACCAGGTCGATATCGTGGAAGCAGTAGTAACCGATACCGAGCTTCTCCATGATCTCGAAGCCGGCGTCAGCCTTCTCGCGGGCGCGGGTGTAAGGGCAGTCTGCCTTGTCCCACTCATAGCTGCGGGTCTGGCCGCCGAACGGGTCACCGGACGCCTGGCCGAGGGTGTGCCACCAGGCCATGGCGAACTTGAACCAGTCCTTCATCTTTTTGCCGCAGACAACCTGATCGGCATTGTAATAATGGAAAGCAAGGGGATTCTTGGAATCCGGGCCTTCGAATTTGATTTTCCCAATACCAGGGAAGTACTCTTTGTTTGCCATAATAAAATAGTGATAAGTGATTATTGGATTAGTTTGATTGTTTACTTGAGTGCATTGCCGAGCTCCTGCTTCCAGTGGCCGTAGGTCTCTTCGAGCGGTTTCTTCCATTCCGCCTCCGGCTCGATGGTGTCGAGCTTTTCAAGCGTGGAGAAAGCCTCCTTGGTAGTCTTGTAGATACCGGCTCCGAGCGCGGCGCCGCGGGCAGCGCCCAGCGAACCGTCGGTGTCGAAGAGCTCGATGCGCGCATCGCACAGCGTGGCGAGCGTCGAGCGGAACAGCGGGCTGAGGAACAGATTGGCCTTGCCGGCGCGGATCACATCTGGCTTCAGGCCCATCTCCTTCATGATGTCGATACCGTAGCGGAAGGAAAATGCGATACCTTCCTGGACAGCGCGGAGGATGTGCGCCTTGCTGTGGCGGACCAGGTCGAGACCCACCATGCGGGCACCCGTCGTGCGGTTCGCGAGAACACGCTCGGCTCCGTTGCCGAAAGGCAGAACAAGCAAGCCGTCAGAACCGACGGGGGCCGTAAAGGCGAGTTTGGTCATTTCCGGATATGAAAGATCCGGAGCGATGTTGCGGCGTGCCCAGGAATTCATGATGCCGGTACCGTTGATGCACAGCAATACTCCCAGACGCGGCTGTTCCACACTCGCGGAGGTGACATGCAGGAAGGTGTTGACGCGGGACTGCGGGTCGGCCTTCGGCACATCGGTCACGCCGTACACGACGCCGCTGGTACCGCCGGTCGCGGCAATCTCGCCCGGCTCGAGGACGTCCAGGGAGAAGGCGTTGTTCGGCTGGTCGCCGGCGCGGTAGGACACGGGGATGCCGGCCGGGAGGCCCAGCTCCTTCGCGACCGCGGCGGTCACGTGGCCCTGGTCGCCGATGGCCTGCACCACCGGACAGAACTTGTCGGACTCGATGCCGTAGTAGTCCGCCACGAAATGGGCGCGGCGACGGTCCACAAAGTCCCAGAGGATGCCCTCGGACATACCCGTGGCCGTGGTCGTGGCCTCGCCGGTCAGGCGGAAGGCGATATAGTCGCCCGGGAGCATGAAGCGCCAGATCCTGGCGTACACGTCCGGTTCGTTGCGCTTCACCCAGGCCAGCTTGGAAGCCGTGAAGTTACCCGGCGAATTGAGCAGGTGCTCCATGCAGCGGTCATATCCGATGGCCTGCAGGGCCTCGGCGCCGATGGACACGGCGCGGGAGTCACACCAGATGATGGCGTCGCGCACCAGCTCGCCGTCCTTGTCCAGCGCCACCAGGCCGTGCATCTGGTAGGAGATACCGATCGACTGCACCTTGCCCAGGTCGAAGCCGGCAGAGGCCATCTCCTTGATGCCCTCGGACATATATTTCCACCAGGACTTCGGGTCCTGCTCCGCCCAACCCTTACGGACGGCCTTGATGGGCGCCTCCGTTTTGGGGTTGGTGGCCGAACATACACATTTGCCGCTCGTGACGTCGAGCAGCGCTACTTTGACGGATGAAGATCCGACGTCGATTCCCAATGAGTACATATCTTCGTAATGTTTCAAGTTGTCAAATTTACGAATATTTTGCTATATTTGCATCGGGATTGAATCAAATTCTTCCCAAAGATTTTTGAATCTGATTCAATGACGCACTTAGCAGGATTAGCACATCGGTAGTGCATTGGCTTCCCAAGCCAAGGAGGAGGGTTCGACTCCCTTATCCTGCTCCGGGATCCGGCCGCCAGCGCCGGATTTTTCATTTCAGGACCATGCCGCAAAAAGAGATAATCCAGCAGATGTTCGACGGGATCGCCCCCGAGTACGACCGCCTCAACCACCTCATGTCCTTCGGGGTGGACCGCAGCTGGCGCCGCCGCGCGCTGCGGGAAATCATCACCCCCGCGCATCCCCAGCAGCTGCTCGACATCGCCTGCGGCACCGGCGACTTCGCCCTCGCGCAGGCCCGCCGCATGCATCCCGACAGCCACATCACCGGACTGGACCTCTCCGAAGGCATGCTCGCCGTGATGCGCGACAAGGTGCAGAAGGCAGGATTGGACGAACGGATTTCCTGCGAGCAGGGGGACAGTGAGGCCATGCGCTTCGAGGGCGGCAGCTTCGACTGCGCCACCATCGCCTTCGGCATACGCAATTTCTCGCACCGCGAGGCCGCCCTGCAGGAGATCCTGCGTGTGCTCAAGCCCGGCGGGCGTCTGGTCATCCTGGAACTCTCCGTCCCGGAGAACAAGCTTCTCCGCTGGGGCTACAACCTCTATTTCATGCATTTCGTGCCCTGGATCGGCGGGCTCATTTCCGGCGACAAAGCCGCCTACAAATACCTCCCCGCCTCGGTGCAGGCCTTCCCCGGCCGCCGCGAATGGACGGCCACGATGACGCGCTGCGGCTACGCGAATGTCCGTCACCGCGCCTTTACCTTCGGCCTCTGCCGTATGTACATCGGAGAAAAATCAATGGCCGATACCCGCCAGTAGCGCGAACACGAACGTACTCACCACCAGCAGCGGCAGCATCGGATCCAGCGCCCGGTCCTCCCGCGCCCACACGCCCTTCAGGTGCAGGGCAAAACTTCCCAGCGTGCAGACATACAGAAAACTCAGCCAGCTTTCCGCAGTCAGCACCGCGTACACCGTCATCAGCACCCAGCCCGCCGAAATCAGCAGCGTCTGGTAGATGCGCGCGCGGCGGCCTCCCAGCTTGATGGCTACGGTCATGCGCGTCGCGGCATCGCTCTTCATGTCGCGGATGTTGTTGACATTCAGCACCGCAACGCTGAAGCAGCCGATGGACGCGGCCGGCAGCAGGATCATCCGGTCCCATTCCAGGCAAGCCAGGAAATAGCCTCCGCACACGGTCGCAAGGCCGAAAAAGATGAAAACGAAAATATCCCCGAGGCCCCGGTAGCCGTAGGGGTTCTTGCCGAGCGTATAATGCATCGCAGCCCAGACGGCGGCGGCGCCCAGCAGCAGGAACGCGACGGGCAGCGGCGCGAACAGCGTCCCGAAGGCGCTCCACACCATGCCGGCGCCCAGCAGGCAGCACAGCACGGCGACGCAGCCGATCAGCCGCTTCATTTCCGGGACGGTCATCTCCCCGTCCTGGATAGAATAATGGATACCCTGCCGGTCGGAGCGGTCCGTCCCGTGCAGGGTATCCCCCAATTCATTCGAAAGATTGCTCAGGATCTGCAGGCAGACCGTCGTCAGCACCAGCAGGGTGACGGTCAGCCAGCTGAGCGCATGCCCCTTCGCCGCCAGGAGCACCCCGAGGGCGATCCCGGCGAGCGAGAGCGGCAAAGTGCGAAGCCGCATCGAACGGATACAGGCTTTCGCGGTCATGCTAGTAACCGAAGATCTCTTCGAGGCTCAGCGTCTGCACAGGCCCGAGCGTGGACAGGAACTTGGTATCCAGGTCCTTGATGTCGCCGAGGATCGCATAGGTGTAGTTGCGGTCCTTGACCCACTTCTGCTGGGTGGCCACCACATCGGCGAGCGTTGCCTTCTGGGCGGTCTCGAAGATGGCCTTGGTGTCCGGCTCGGACAGGCCGAGGCGGCGATAGGTCAGGTAGCTGCGGAGCACGTCCATCCCCGTCGTGCGCTGGGTGCGCAGGCGGCTGAGCAGGGCTTCTTTCGCCACGGCGAAGGAAGCCTCGGACTCCGGCATGTTGTTGATGATTTCGTCGAAAGCCTCGACCGCCTGGCGCATCTTGTCATTCTGCGTGGCGATGAAGGCCATGAACGAATAGGTGTCATCCTTGAAGCTCGGCTCGTTCAGGTAGGCTTGCGCGCTATAGGCCAAGCCGCGCGCCTCGCGCATCTCCTGGAACACGACGGTGTTCATACCGCCGCCGAAGTACTCGTTGTACATCGCGATATCGCCAGCGTTCGCGACATCATAAGCCTCGCCGCGGTTGGACACCTGGAGGTAGTAGATTTGCGCGGCGTCGTACTGCGCCATCACCACGCGGTTGGTCGGGGTGAGCAGCTCGGTCGGATACTGCTCCGGCAGGATCTGCGCGCCTTCGGCCACGTAGTGGGCGTCGGCGAGCGAGGACTTGAGTTCGCTCTCGGACATCGGGCCGTAGTAGAGGATCTCGTGGCCGAGATTGAAAACCTCACGCACCTTGCCGAGGAGCTGCTCGGAAGTCAGCGCCATCAGGGCGTCGTTGGTCAGGGTCGTGGCCTTGATGAAGTCGGGACCGTAGTAGATATAGCGCTGCAGGGCGCTGAAGCAGCTGCGTTGCGCCTGCTTGCTGTCGGCGCGGTCCTTGATCATATCTGCCTTCAGGTTGGCCAGGATGGTCTCGTCGGGCACGGCGTTCTGCACCAGGTTCTCCACCAGGCGCAGCGCTTCGGCCATATTCTCGGACAGGCCGCTGACGCGGATCGAGCTCGAGGTGGAACCGGCGCCACCGCTGTAGCTGCAGGCCAGGGCGTACATCTTGGACGCCATCTCCTCGGCGCTCATATCCGGGGTGCCCAGGTAGCTGAGGTAATTCATCGCCAGGCCAAGGGCCGGATCCTGCTGCGTGCCCTTGTTGTAGACGAGCTGCAGGTTGAACACGTCGTTCAGGTCGTTCTTCTTGTAGAGCACCTCGGCGCCCTCGGTCAGGGTGAACTTGGCCATATCCTTGTCGAAGTCGACGAACACCGGCTCGATCGGCTTCACCTCGCTGTTCTGGATCTCGGTCAGGAAGGCGCTGGTCTGGTCGCGGTTGGTCACGATCGGGGTGATCTTCGGCGCGGAGACCTTCTGCACGGTCTTGTCCTCACCCTGGCGCTTGTACACCACCGCGTAGGCATTCTCTCCGAGGTATTCATTCGCGAAGGCGATGACATCCTCCTTGGTCACGGCCGCCAGGCGGTCGATGTCCTTGCAGGCGTCCTTCCAGGGAATGCCGTTGATGAAGGCGGTCACGTAGTTCTGTGCGCGGGAGGTATTGTCCTCCAGCTGGCGCATCTTGTTCAGTTTGATGTTGTTGACGGTCGCCTCGAGGAGGGCCTCGTCAAAGTCGCCGCTGCGCAGTTTCGCCACCTCGGCGAGGATCAGGTCGCGGACTTCCTCCAGGCTCTGGCCCTGCTTCGGGCCGCCCAGGGCGAGGAAATAGCTGTAGTCAGCCTGGGCCTCATAGCCGCCGTAGACGTACAGCGCTTTCTGCAGCTGGTTCACGTCCAGATCCATCAGGCCGGCCTGGCCGTTGTAGAGGACGGCGCCGGCGATCTCGGCCACGGCCGCTGTCTTCAGGTCGGACGGGGCGGGCAGGCGCCAGCTCAGGGCGAGGTTCTCGGCCTCCAGGCCGTACACTTCCTTCACGATGGGCTCCGTGATCGGGGCCTCCGGCTCGAACTGGAGCTTCGGGATATTCGGATTCGGCTCCCAGTCGCCGAAGTACTTCTCGATCGCAGCCACCATCTCGTCCGGATCGAAGTCGCCCGACACACAGACGGCGATGTTGTTCGGAACGTAATAGACGTCGTGATAATTCTTGACGTTGGTGATGGACGGATTCTTCAGGTGCTCCTGGCTGCCCAGGGTGGTCTGCTGGCCGTACGGGTGGTGCGGGAAGAGTGCCTTGTCAATGGCCTCCCAGAGCTTGCGGCTGTCCTGGGTGAGGGACATGTTCTTCTCCTCGTAGATGGTCTCCAGCTCCGTGTGGAAGCCGCGGATCACGCCGTGGCGGAATCGGTCGGCCTGGATGCGGGCCCAGTTGTCGATCTGGTTCGAGGGGATGTCCTCGGTGTAGACGGTCTCATCGGCGGAGGTCCAGGCGTTGGTGCCGTCCGCGCCGATGATAGCCATCAGCTTGTCGTACTCGTTGGGAATCGCGAGCTTCGAAGCCTCGTAGCTCACCGAGTCGATCTTGTGGTAGATTGCAGCACGCTCGGCCTCGTCGGTCGTCTGGCGATAAACCTCGAAAAGCTGTTCGATCTCGTCGAGCATCGGCTTCTCGGCCTCATAGTCCACCGTTCCGAAATGCTCCGTGCCCTTGAACATCAGGTGCTCGAAGTAGTGGGCAAGGCCCGTCGTCTCGGAAGGATCGTTCTTGCTGCCGACCTTCACAGCCATGTAGGTCTGGATGCGCGGCTGCTCTTTGTTCACGGACATGAAGATCTTCATGCCGTTGTCCAGGGTGTAGATTTTCGTCTGCAGCGCATCGCCCGGGACGGTCTCGTAACGCTTGCAGGAAGGCATCGCTACCATCAATGCGGCAGCGAGAAACAGAATAATGGTACGTTTGAACATAATAAGTGTGTAGTAGTCTAACCAACGCCACAAAAATACAAAAAACTTCCATGCAAAATTTGCAATTTTCCCAAAATGTCTCTACTTTAGCGACGAAGTTTTTCATAGTTTAAGTTTAGGTTAAGTAACGGGGTCGTCGCAGGGATGCAACGGCCCCGTGAATTATCTCCCTTTCCCATCGTTGTCATTCCGGGTTCGACCCGCCCCCCCTTCGAGGGAAGGTCCTGCTCAAAAAATCGCGCAAAACCCCGGACGGGTTGTACACACATCTTTTTTATTTTGTATATTGCCATCGATCCGGTTCAAGCCGGAAGGAGACAAGATCGTTATCTGGTAATTCTTTCATGTTGCCGAGCAGGTTGACATACAGACTGATCCTGGTAGCCGGACTCGTGACGGCGCTTGCTTCCTGCGGAAAAGCGCCGCAGGAAGAAGAGCATTCCTCCAGGGAACTGAGCGTCCTGTTTTCCGCAAACACCGGCCTGGTGGGAGATGCTTACAACGAACTCATCCTCCAGGGCGTGATGGAAAGCACGGCCGCCGGCGCCGACGTCGGGATCCACCTGCTCAAACCCGCGAACCTGTCCGAAGCCCGCACCCAGTTCAACAACTGGATGGCCTCGGCCACAGCCGACAAGGCCCTCATCCTCTGCGGCCTGGAATACGAACAGCTGCTCCAGGGCGTCGCCCTCCCCGAGGGCCGTATCCTCCTGCTGGACAGCGATAAAGAATTCAGCAAAGGCATTTCCACGGCGCTCCTCAAGCGCTACGGCGGCGCCTGGCTCTCCGGCGCACTGCTGCAGGATTTCCACCTGCAGCTCATCAAGGCGCTTGGCGGCGACCGGGTCATCGATACCATTGCCCAGGGGGTCCGGGACGGCTACAGCGACAACGGCGGCGAGGACTACCACGAGTTCACCCTCGCCACCGGCTACCAGGGCATGAACATGGCCGACGAGCTGTTCCGCCGTATTTTCATGCGGGAGGACATCCACCTGTCCAACGCTTCGGACGGGATTCTGTTCCCCGTCTGCGGTGCCTCCCGCCTGGGCGCATTCAGCTACTCCCAGAACTACTACTACGCCGCCGTGGGCTGCGGCGAGGACTGCTCCGCCTACTCCGACTGTCTCCCCTTCTCGCTGGTGCTGGACCTGGGGACGCTGGTCAAGGAGTACATCGCCCAGTGGATGCAGGACACCCCCTGGCCCGCCACCGCGGAATTCGGTCTGCGGACCGGCCACGTGCGCATCCGCTTCAATGAGCGCTTCTACGAAGGCGTGCTGGGCACGTGGAACGAATGGCCTATCCCGCTCTCCGGATGGAAAGCGCTGGAAGCCGGCTATCATGAACAAGCACTTGAAAAGGAGGCGGGCCATGCGTACTAGGTTCTTCCGGCTGCTTGCCGCCGCCTTGCTCCTGCTTGCCTGCAACGGCAAAGAGATGGCCCCAGTCCAGCCGGAGACCACCACCTACAAGGTAGCCGTCCTGATGCCCCGGAGCAACTGGGACAGCGAGAAGCCCCTGGTCCAGGGAGCGCTTTCGACCATTGCCAAGGGCCAGGAGGGACTCCGGCAGCGTGTCGCCCTGGAGCTGGAATGGATCGACGAGGAGGATCTCAACTTCGCCCAGGAAGTCCGCCGCATCACCCGTGACGACTCCTACGCCGCCATCATCGGTCCCAAGTTCAGCCGCCACGCACGCCTGGTGGCCCGCGAGAGCATGAACTACCGCATCCCGGTGCTGATGCCGAGCGTCACCTCGGCGGAGATCCAGCGTATCTATGCGGGCAGCAACAAGACCAACCCGAACATCTTCTGCATGAGCGAGAGCGACCTGGCCCAGACCCAGGCCATGCTCAACATCCTCCGCAAGCAATACATCTCGGACCGCATCATCCTGCTGTCGCGGGGCCCGGAAGCCGATGACTATGTCTCCTCCTTCGCTTCCTACCTGCCCTTCATGGCAACGGAACTCCGTTTCCACTCCGTCAGGAGTTATGTTTTCGAAGACAAGGAAAGCCTGCGGGAGAGCATCCGGAGCATCAACGCGATGAGTCCCTGGGCCAAGTTCGCTTCCATGATCTTTTACGTCCCCTCCACCACACAGGACATGCTGATACTGGACCAGGTCATCAACGAAGAAGGCATCTCCCTGGGCTATGAAGACGGTCAGAAGGCCATCGACGAGCACTATTTCCCATACGTCTTCTGCCCGGACCTGGCATGCAACGCCACGCTGGAAGGCAAACTGACACACGACTACCGGGGCATCGCCCTCTGCGGCGACCCTGAGAGCGGCTTCCCCACCGCGCGCCGGGCCGCCACCGGCCGCGAGATCCAGAGCGGCTACGCCCAGCTCTATGACTGCTTCACCCTGCTGGCCCTTGCCCTCGCGCACAAGGAGACGGCCGGGCTGGAGACGGTCCGCGAGGCCATCGTGGCCGTGATGGACGCCTGCGACGGCAACGCCAACGAGTTCTCCTGGACGGCCGACGGCCTGCGCCATGGCTTCCAGGCCATCCGCGACGGTCACATCCCCAGCATGTCCGGTGCCTCCGGCAGCTGGGTCTTCGACCCGGAGACGCACATCAGCCAGCTGGGCAGCTGGTATGGCTACTGGCGCTACTACAACGGAGAATACCACCTGGTGGACTACATGACCCGCAGCGACCACGCAGACAAGACCAGTATGGACCAGATGTGGGATTGGGCCACGGATGTCGTCATGTCTTTCGACCAGCAGGACAAGGGCGTCAGGTACGAAGCGCTCCAGGACCGCTTCGCCGTGGTGATGGCCACCTCCACCGGCTGGCCCAACTACCGCCACCAGGCCGATGCCCTGGACGTGTACCGGATGCTCCGCAACGCGGGCTATGACGATGAGCACATCATCCTGATCACGGAAGACGATCTCGCGGACAACCCGGAGAATCCCCACCCCGGCGTGGTGCACGTCACCCCTGACGGCGAGAATCTGCACCGGGACATCGTCAACGACTACAAGATCCGCGACCTCACCCCGGAAGACCTCGCCAACATCCTCAAGGGCACGGTCACCGAGCGCACCCCGCATGTGGTCCAGGGCAGCAAGAACACCAACGTCCTCTTCTTCTGGAGCGGCCACGGTACCTACGACAAGCTCCTCAACTGGGGGACCGGTACCATCACGGCCGAGCAGATCCACTCCGCCCTGCAGGGCGCACAGGACAACTTCCGCAAGATGCTCCTGATCATGGAAACCTGCTACAGCGGCTCGATCGGAGAGGGCCTGCCCGGCATCCCCGGCCTGCTGCTGCTCACCGCCGCCGCGCCCGGCGAAAAATCGCACGCAGACGTACTGGAGGACACCATCTACCTCTCCAACGCCTTCACCCGCGTCTTCCGCGAGCAGGTAGAGAACAACCCCGACATCACCCTCTATGAGCTGTACACCGAACTGGCCCGGCACACAACCGCCTCCCACGCCATGATCTACAACTACGAATGGTATGGCAGCGTGTACTACAATAGCCTGAGCGAGTTTTTTGCAACTGATTATTAGCTTAAAAACGGGCAAGGAGAAATAGAGCCGGCCATGCTCTTCGGCCCGGCTGATGAGAAGGGCTCTGCATTTGTTTATCTGTTCCGCCCTGACGGAGACAGGATTCAATTCTGGCAGAGCATGCCAGACAGGTGTTTAAGCGCGCTGCTGTGGTGAGAACTCCACGGCAGCGTTTTTCAGAGCATGGCGTGGAGCCAGGCGGCGATCAGGCCGATGCGGCGGTCGAGCAGGCCATAATCGAGGGTGGCGGGGGTGTCCGTGACCTTGTTGGTGTGCTGGGTGATGCCGGAGGTGAACATCACCGCGGGGATGCCGGCTTCGAGGAACCAGCGCTGGTCGCTGACCCGGCGGTAGAAGACGTCAGTAAACGATTCGCTGCCGTAATAATCGTAGGCAAGGTCGAGACGGGGTCCGCGGTTGGCGGATTCAAGCGCAAAGCGATAGGGAGACCCGCCGAGGGCGATGAGGTAGTCGGGATGGCCGGAGCGGATGGGCGCCAGCGAGGAGCCGAGCAGGTCGAGGTTGACCATCAACACCGGCGGATAGACCGGGCGATACCGCTCCAGGAAGGCGCGGGCGCCGGAGAGGTCGGCGGCGTGGCCGTCGAAGGCCACGAAAACGAGCCCGACCTCGCCGTGGCAGCACGCGGGCAGTTCCCGTGCGAGGGCAAGGAGTGCGGCCACGCCGGAGGCGTTCGCGTCCGCGCCCGGGTAGATGCGTCCTTCGAGCGTGCCGATGGCATCAAAATAGGCACCTACGACGATGTAGCGGCGATACCAGCCGGGCGTCACGGCCACCACGTTGTGGCCGATGCGGCCGCCGGCGGAGAAAGACTGCACGGTCGTGCGCAGTCCCGCGTCGCGCAGCTGACGCAGCAGATAGAGGGTGGACGCCTGCGCCCCGGCGGTGCCGAAAGCCCGTCCGGCGCAGAGCGAATCGCAGAGAAACTCCACCTCGGCACGCAATTCCGTCTCCCGGTCGGCGACCTGCGCGGACGCGACGTCCGGCCGCAGAAGCAGGGCTGCAGGCAGGAGGAAGAACAGAAAAAAGAGGAGACGCTTCAAATCAGGTCCGATAATTGTTTATCTTTGCAAAGGTAATGAAAAAGTTTCTCCTGACCATAGCGATTCTGCTTTCCGCAGCATCCTTTGCGTCCGCCCAGTACGACAAAGACGTCTTCATGTGGCGGGGGCGGCAGGCGCTTGCCGACGGCCGCTACGCCCTGGCCATCGAGAATTTCAACATCCTCTCGCGCCTGGACACGGCCGACTACTGGAGTTTCTTTTTCCGCGGCATCGCGAAATACAACCTCGGCGACCTGCGCGGCGCGCAGACGGACTTCAACACCTCCGTGCGCCTGAACCCCGTTTTCACGAACGGATTCCATTACCGCGCCATCACGGAGAGCCGTTTCGGCGACTACGAGGCCGCCTTCCGAGACTTCAACCGCGCGCTGGAACTGCGCCCCGGGCAGATCGGCATCTATTTCTCGCGCGGCGTAGCCAACTTCCTCGCGCAGAAATTCGAAGACGCCGTCGCGGATTTCGACTACTATATCAAGAAGGAGCCGCGCGACCCGTCGGCCTTCCTGAACCGCGGCGCGTGCTACCTCTTCCTCGCGGACACGACGCGCGCGCTGGAGGATTACAACCGCGCCATCCGCCTGGACCGCACGGAGCCGGAGGGCTTCGTGCGCCGGGCCCGCGTCTATGCCGCCCAGGGGCGCTATGATGAGGCGGTGGACGACCTGAACATGTCCATCGAGCTGGACCCGAACAACACCTTCGCCTATTTCAACCGGGCGCTGATCTACTACGAGCAGCACCGCTACAACGAGGCGATGGCCGACCTGGACACCGTGCTCGAGCACGAGCCCGGAAATGCCCTCACGCTCTACAACCGAAGCCTCATCTACGCCCAGGTGGGCGCGTTCGAGCAGGCGCTGGAGGACATGGACCGCGTGATCAACATCAACCCGCGCAACGTGCTGGCACATTACAACCGCGCGGCCATCTTCGTGGAGATGGGCCGCTGGCAGGACGCACTGGAGGACTACAACAAGGCCATCGAACTCTATCCCGATTTCGCGAAAGCGTACCTGAACCGCTCCTACGTGGAAAACATGCTCGGCCGCACGCGCGAGTCGAAGGCGGACTACCAGACCGCCCAGCAGAAAGTACGCGACTACCGGGCGCGGAGCGGAGAATCTTCGTTCGCAGACACCACGCGGCGCTACAATGCGCTGCTGGCGCTGGACGCCGACTTCGCGAAGAAGGACTTCGACAACGAGCTGCTGCAGCACCGAGACATCGACATCCGCCTGCGTCCGCTCTACAAGTTCAGCCTCGCGGCGGAGCGCGATAACCGCAACGTGGCGCTCTCGCGCCAATATGAGAACGTTCTGATCGACCGCTTCATCGATGCGGCGCCGACCCCGATCACGCTGGGGAACACGGAAAGCCGCGGCACGGACGAATACCTCTTCACGGCGAATGCCGAAGAATACTTCGTGAAAGGTCTCCAGGAGTTGCAGCGCAAGCAGTTCAACTCGGCGCTGAGCTGGTTCGACCGGGCGGTGAACGCCGCGGAAGACGACGTCGCGCGCGACCGCTACGCACGCTATTACAAGGCCTTCTACCTGATGAACCGGGGCGTGCTGAAGGCGGAAATGATCGACTTCATCGCCTCGCTCGAAGGCAACGTGCAGACATTGTCGATGGACACCGAGGGCTCCACGCGGGCCCGCGTGAGCGACCGCGTGGCGCGCACCTATGATTATTCTGACGCCATCGCCGACATCAAGGAGGCGCTAGCCATCCTGCCGGACATCCCGTACCTCTACTTCGACCTCGGCAACCTGGAGTGCCTGTCGTCCCGCTTCGTGGAGGCGCTGGAGAATTACGACATGGCCATCAAGCTCTATCCCAACATGGGGGATGCCTATTATAACCGCGGCCTGGTCCTTATCTATCTGAAGGACAAGGAGAAAGGATGCATCGACCTGTCCCGCGCCGGCGAGCTCGGCGTGGCGGATTCCTATAGCGTGATCGCGAAATACTGCACGGAGGATGAGCTCAATTAAATTCAAGTCCTTCACCTCCGGCAGCTGCGGCAACTGCTATTTCCTGGGCATATTCAATGAGATTGACGCCTGCGAAGCGGGGGTTCTGATCGACGCCGGCTTCAGCCCGCGGCGGCTGAAGAAGGAGCTGGCGAACGAGGGGCTCTGCTTCGACGATTTCGCCGGGCTGCTGATCACGCATGACCACAACGACCATATCCGCTCGCTGGGATCCTACTGCAAGCACGTGCGCAAGCCGGTCTGGACGCCGCCGGAGCTCGCAAAAGCGCTGACGCGCCACTTCATTACGGGAGAATTCTATGGCCCCTGCCGCGCTCCGCTGCAGCCGGGCTGGAACGAGATCGTGCCCGGGCGCATCCGGGCGCAGTATTTCGAAGTCCCCCATGACGCTTCCTTCACCTACGGCTACGCGCTGATGCTGGACGACTACAAGTTCGTGATCATGACCGACATCGGCCGCATGGTGCCGCAGGCGCTGGCTTTTGCCAGGCAGGCGGATACGGTGGTCATCGAGTCCAATTACGACCTGGAGATGCTGCGCAACGGCCCCTACCCCAAGGACCTGCAAGACCGCATTTGCGGCGGCCACGGGCACCTGTCCAATGTCGAGTGCGCCGAGGCGCTGCGCGATTTTGCGCACCCCGGCCTCCGCAACATCTTCCTCTGCCATTTAAGTGAACATAACAACACCCCAGATCTTGCCTATCGAACCAATTTAGAAGTCCTGCAGGAACGCTTTGCCGACATGGACGGACGCATCCCGCGCCTCTGCCCCCTGCCCCGCATGACCCCCTCCCCGCTCTTCACGCTGTAGTCATCCGGACGGATGCTCCCTCGCGGGCGGCCGGAAAAGATTACTACTGATTATATTTTTGTATATTTGCATAGAGTACAGAATGTATGACTATGAAAACAAAAGCGGCAATCATCTTTTGGGCATGGACCTGGCTGGCGCCGGTATGCGCCGGTTCCCTGCATGCGCAGTCGATTCCCGTCAACACCAAGATGGGAAAAGTTTCCGTAGAGGAATGTGCCATGGACTCGTTCCCACCAGACACGTCGGCTTCGGCGCTGGTCCTGTATGAAGATCATTCCCTGAAAATCGACTATAACCTTTCGCTCGGCATCCCAATCCAGAGAACCACGCACCGGGAGCGAATCAAGATCCTGAAGGAGGATGCGATGGATTATTGCGATTATTCCATGATGATCTCCCGGGATTCGGACGATATGGAATCCATTTCCTCCATCTCCGTCGTGACCTACAACCTGGAAGGCGGCAAGGTCGTGGCCACCAAGATGCCCCGTTCCAACATTTTCTGGACCAAGTACAACGACCATTTCGACAAAGTCTCCTTCGCCGCCCAGAATGTCCGGGTCGGTTCCGTCGTCGAGGTGTACTATGACATGGATACTGGCCGGGTCATGAACATCGACGATTTCTACTTCCAGCGGAGTATCCCCGTCAACCTGTGCGTGTACACGGTCACGCTGCCCCGCTGGCTGGAATTCAAAAGGATCATCCGGGGAGATATTCCCCTCTCCTTCAAAGAAAATATCGCGCATGGCGTGGACCTGGGGACCTTCTTCCCGGACAACTCCCTGGATGTCACGGAATATACGGCCGTGGACATTCCGGCATTGGACCAGGAATCCGGTCTATACTGCCCCCGCCTGTATCGTTCTTCCCTGTCCATTGATGTGAGCGGCGTGCGTCTGATGACGAATTTTCGTGATTTCAGCGTGACCTGGGACGATGTGGACAAACAGGTGTGCGAGTCCTCAATCATGACCCAGATCAAGGCCAACTGCCGTTTCAAGGATGAAGTCGACGCCGCAATAGCCGGGAAAGAATCGGCACAGGACAAGCTGGCGGCCATCATTGAGCTGGTGCGCGGGAAAGTGGAGTGGGACCGGACCTATCGCCTGGTCCCGACGGTCAACCCCGACCCGCTTCGTTCCCGCTCCGGCAGCAGTGCGGACATCAACGTGCTGGTAGCCTCTGCCGCCAGATATGCCGGGTTCCGCGTGGCGCCCGTCCTGATTTGTTCCAGAACCAACGGCATGGTACTGGATTATCATCCCAGCACCAGCGCCTTCAACAAGCTGATCCTCCGCTTCGACCAGCCAGACGGCGAGCCGCTGTACGTGGACGCCGCGGACCCGGACGGGTGGTTCAACGTACTGAATGACAACGATCTCGTTGCTAAGGCCAGGGTTATTTCGGAGAACGGGATCGGGGAATGGGCGGACCTGACCGCGCTTTCCAGGAATGTCAGCATTTTCAATGTGGATGCGCGGCTTTCGCCGGACGGCACTCTGGAAGGAGACTGTACCGTCAACTATGTCGGCTGTCCGTCCCGCGACTTCAAGAAAGCGTATCGGAACGCCGACCAGGAAGAAGACCTGGTGGACCGGCTGGAGAAGGAGTATTCGGTTTCGGTGGAAGACTTCTCCGCAAGCCAGATCGGGGAGTTCGGTCCCAGTTCCTCGATCCGGTTCCATTTCGAAAAGTCCTGCGACTCCGCCGGAGAGACAATCTATGTGAATCCATTCCTGGAGAAATTCCAGTCGGAAACGCTGTTCCGCAGCGAGGAGCGCAAGTACCCCGTCGATTTCCCGTATCCAGAGCAGATCGTTTACACCTTCCGCCTGACCCTGCCGGAAGGATATACCGTCGACCAGCTTCCGGAACGGGTCCGACTCGTGTCCGCACTGCCCTCTACCGCCGTGGTGGCGACGGGGGTCTCCGGAGATGTCGTTCAACTGTCTTTCCGTTTCGACCTGGGCACGCTGATCTGCCTTCCGCTCAATTACGCGGGCGCCCGAGAGTACTGGTCGGCCCTCTGCGGCATCTACGAACAGATGATTGTCGTCAAGAAATCCTGAGCCGATGCGCCGTTTCTACACTGTTTGTTTCTGCTTTTGTCTGCTGGCGGGCGCCTTGGATGCCCAGCCGGTAGCGGAAGTCTTGTCGATGGATGCGACCTTCACCATGACTTCTCCCGTGGAAGCCCGGTATGAGGTACACGAACGCATCCGGGTCAACAACCAGAAAGGCGTGCCGGCCGGAACATTCCTGTTGTATACGGACGAATTCCGGACCCTGAGCGCTTTCTCCGGGACCATTTCGTCCGGCGGGAAGGTCGTTCGCAGACTGAAGAAACAGGATGTCGCAAGCACCCTGGCGTCGGACGCCCTGGCGCAAAACATCTACCTGAACGGATTCGAGCCGGTGGCGCCTTATCCCTTCGAGGTGGAATATACATACACGGTTTCCTACCGAAAGGCCATCGCCGCCTTCCCCTCGTTTATCCCGGTGACGGATTATGATGTCCCGGTCCGCAGTTCCTCCTATACGCTATTTCTGCCGAATACGACACCGCTCCGCTACATAGCTTCATCCACCCCTGAAAACTGGCAGGAGGGAGAACGCAATGTATTCCGGTGGGAATTCCGGGACTTTCCGGGGTTCTCCTACGAGGCGGGGATGCCGCCGTCCTCAGAGTTCATTCCCTATGTCCATGCCTGCCCGGTCGAATTCCAGTATGCAGGCACTTTCGGAAGCCAGCACAGCTGGGTGGAGATCGGCCAGTGGCTCTCCTCGCTGATGCCCCCGGACCCGGAACTGCCGGCATCCGTCCGGGAGAAATTGGCCTCCCTGACGAACGATTGCGCCTCGGATCTGGAGAAAGTGCGCGTGGTCTATGATTATCTGCGGGAGCATACCCGCTACGTGAGCGTCCAGCTTGGAATCGGCGGTTTTGCTCCACTCCCGCCGAAGCGCGTGGCCGCATCCGGCTTTGGAGACTGCAAAGCCCTTTCCTTCTACATGCAGCAGTTGCTCGCTTCCGTGGGGATCGGGTCTGAATTCGTCATCGTGAACACCGACCGGCGTAACCTGTTCGACGGATATGCTTCCGTCGGACAGATGAACCACGCGATCCTGTGCGTCCCGTTGGCCCGGGACACCGTCTGGGTGGAATGCACCAACCCTCTGGTTCCGCTGGGATACACCCGCTCCGGCCTGGCCGGACACCAGGCTGTCCTGGTCCGTCCGGACGGCGGAGAGACGGTCCGCATCGGGGACTATCCGGATTCGCTGCGAAGCGAAACGGAGAAGCAGGAGATCCGGCTGAACCCGGACGGCTCTGCCCGAGTCACGGTGGACCGCCAGGTCCGCCTGGATCTGGCGGAACGCTACCTCTCATTCCCGTCGATGAAAGAGGCGGACATGCGGAAATTCCTGTTTTCCGGGCTCCAAGGACAACCGGAAGGCTTTCGCCTGGAAGCATATTCAGATAACTTCCGGGCCTATGAAGGCGAGCCCGGTTATGTCCCCGAAGCCCAGGTGCGTTTCTCCTTTGGCGCCAAGGGCCTGGGCCGGGTCAGCGGAGACAGGATGTTCGTCAAGTCCGCTCCGTTCGCGCGGGCGATGAATTCCCAGAAAACGGAGCGGAAATATGATTATGTGGTGGAGCGCGGTGCGGTCGTCCGGGACAGCATCCTCGTTGTCGTGCCGGAAGGGTTTGAGATAGAGCATATTCCGGGAGGGCAGTCTATTTCCTGCTCCTTGGCGGATTTCCGGCAGGAATACCGGCAGCAGGAACAGCAAGTCCTGATTGTCAATGAGCTTCGGATGAAGTCCGGGAGAATGCCCGCCGAAGAGTATCCGGCGTATCGCGAACTTGTGAAGTCGGTCAACAAGGCGTACGAGAGCACGCTGGTCCTTCGCAAAGCGTTTTAGTTTTTTCCAAATCGGGAATGATTTCGTCACAGAAGAAGAAAAAAATACGTTTCTGACGGAGGTGCATGCGGAAATTTCCCATCTTGCGGAAAAAAGAAACGCCATGAAACGACACCTCCGCCCTCTGGCGGCCCTGGCCGCCCTGCTGCTCCTCGCCGCCTGCGAAGACCTCTTCCAACCTGACAAGCCCTCCGGCCCGCCCGACGGCGCCTACGCCATCCCCGAAGCGTACGAACACGCCGGCGAAAGCGGCGCCTGGGTACAGGGCTACATCGTGGGCATCGCCACGAGCAGCAGGAAATTCGTCTTCGGCGGACCCTACATCAAGAACACCAACCTCATCCTCGGCCCCAGCGACACCACCATAGTCCGGGAAAGATGCCTCGCCGTCCAGCTGCCTGCCGGCAAGATCCGCGACTCCCTCAACCTGGTGGACCACCCGGGACTGACCGGCCGGGAAATATACATCAAAGGAGACCTGGTGGACGCGTACTTTGGGATACCCGGCCTCAAGTCTCCTTCGGAGTATTGGATGGATTCCGGATCAAGTCCGGAATGACGACAAAAGATTGCCCGGAATGACTACTGAATGCGTTTGAGAATTTCCTCAGTTTGCGCCTCGAAGCCCGGTTTGCGGAGCAGCGCGAACATGTTCTTTTTGTAGGCTTCCACACCCGGCTGGTTGAACGGGTTGATACCCAGGGTGTAGGCGCTGATGCCGCAGGCGAATTCGAAGAAGTAGAAGAGCGCGCCGAGGCTTGCTTCGTCGAGGCGTTCCACACACACCTCCATCTGCGGCACGCCGCCGTCGATGTGGGCGAGCTGGGTGCCCAGCTGCGCCATCTTGTTGCAGTGCTCGACATGCTGGCCGGAGAGGTAGTTCAGCTGGTCCAGGTTCTGGCCGTCGAAACCGATCACCACTTCGCGGGAGGCGTTCTGCACCGTCACGGTGGTCTCGAACATCACACGGTCGCCCTCCTGGATGAACTGGCCCATGGAGTGGAGGTCGGTGGTGCACACCACGGAAGCAGGGAAGATGCCCTTGCACTCCTTGCCCTCGGACTCGCCGTAGAGCTGCTTCCACCATTCGCCCAGGTACTGGAGCTTGGGATGGAAGGTCACGAGGATCTCGACCTTCTTGCCGAGTTCGCTGTAGAGCAGGTTGCGCATCGCGGCGTACTGGACGGCGGGGTTGTCGGCAGATTTCTTCAGCAGGGCTGCACGCTCCTCGGCGGCGCCGCGAAGCATTTCACGCATGTTGAAGCCGGCCAGGATGATGGGCAGGATGCCCACCGGGGTCAGGACGCTGTAGCGGCCGCCCACATTGTCGGGCACGACGAAGGTCTTGTAGCCTTCCTGGGTGGCGAGGGTCTTGAGGGCGCCTTTCTTCGCGTCGGTGATGGCGACGATGCGGGCCGCAGCCTCGGCCTTGCCGTAGGTCTTCTCAAGGTATTCCTTGACAATACGGAAAGCGACGGCAGGCTCGGTGGTGGTGCCGGATTTGGAGATCACCACGCAGGCGGTGTTGCGCTGCTGCGCGAGGTCCATCAGCTCGGCGAGGTAGTCTTCGGAAAGATTGTTGCCGGCGAAAGCGATCTGGGGAACGCCTGCCTTGCGCACGAAACCGTGGGAGAGCGCCTCGATGGCGCAACGGGCACCGAGGTAGCTGCCGCCGATGCCGATCACGACCACCAGGTCCACGCCTTTCGCGGACCAGGCGTCGCGGACGGCTTCGCAGTCGGCAATCAGGGATTCGGGGGTGTCGACCGGGAGGGTCTTCCAGCCGAGGAAGTCGTTGCCCGCGCCGCTCTCGGCCTCGAGCACGTCATACGCCGCGAGGGCCTTCTCGACATATTTTTGATATTCTGCATCTTTGACAAAGGAGCTGCAGCCTCCCACATTGATTTTAACCATATTGCTGAGTTTTAGTTTTATTGCTAAGGTTCAACAAAGTTAGCAAATATCTTCGATATTCGCTCCGCCCCTTTTCATTTCCGCATGACGCTCATGATGGCGATGTCATCGGCCTGTTCAGCACCGGACGAGAAGCGGCAAACGACATCATACACCGTCTGGTCATCGATCGGCTGCCGACACGTTTGCAACAGTTCCAAAAGCCGGTCGAAGCCCAACAGCTCATTCCAGGGGTTGGCGGCTTCGGTAACGCCGTCGGTGAAGATGATGATCTGTTCACCGTGGTCGATCACGGCAGTCTGCTCGGAGAAATGGAAAGCGCCGTCAATGCCCAAAAGCGTATTCGTTTCCGTCAGATCGAGCCAGCGGCACCGGCCGTCCTTGACGATGACAGGCGGCAAATGGCCCGCGTTGCAGTACGACAGCCGCCCCGTGGGCAGATGGAGCTGGCCGATCCATGCCGTGACGAACATCATCGAGCGGTTGTTCAACGAGAGGATGGAGTTGATCTCTTCCATGATGACGTTGGTGGACGAGTGATGCCTGACGGCAGAGCGGAAGAGCGTGACGGCGGCGGACATGAACATCGCCGCCGGCACACCTTTCCCGCTGACATCACCGATGATGAAGGTGACATAATCACCGTCCCGGTAGAAATCGTACAGGTCGCCTCCGACACTCTGCATCGGCACGAGCGTCGCGTGGAGCGCAAGCTGGTCGTCATCTATGAAATTGTGCACCAGGATGCCGGTTTGGATGCTCGTGGCCAGCTGCATCTCCTTTTTCATGAGCTTATGGTTATTCTCAACCTGCAGGTACGCCTTCTGGTTCAGCCCGATCCGGCGGAACAAAAGGATGAGAATCACGATTCCGATGATCAGGATGAGGAGCGTGATGATGCTTCTCCATTTGATGCTCTGCCAGATGATGCTGTCCGGAACGGCGATCATCAACTGCATGTTGATCGGAGACATCGTCTGCGAATAGACCAGCCAGTGCTTCCTGTCGTTCCGGTACCGCATCTCATCCTCCGGCGTCACGCTGTCGGAAGAGGCGACGAGCGAGCCGTTGGTGCCGTAGATGAGGCATACAGCTTCGTCGTACGGCTTGATATCCTGCAGGATGGCTTCCATCCACTCGATCGTGAAATCGTCCCCCACGACGCCGATCAGCTTCCCCTGTCCGTCTTCTATCCGGATCGAATGGGAAGCGATCAGCGTCTGCGTGCTGGCGCCGATATACGGCTCCGACCAATAGCCGTCGCTGCCGCATTCAAGCGCACCGGCGTACCAGTCCCGGGCGTAGTAATCCAGCCCGTCGGCACCCCGGTCGGTCGTGAAGGTCTCGCCATGGAAGCGATACGTACGCGGGAGATAATTGTCCACCCTGCCGCGATAGACGCCCGGCGCGAACTTGACGAACATATTGTCAATGTTCGGATAGCGCTCGAGCATCTCACGGGTCGCCTCCAAAATATCCTGCTCATTATCAGGGTGTTCGAGGACAAATTTCCGCATTTCGTCAGCGGCGTTGTGGAAACCTACCAGAATATGGAAGAAATCCTTCTGCGCCAGCTGCATTTTGTATTCCACCACTTCGCGCACATGATCCTTCTCAAGGGAAGATGAGATGGCAAACTGAACAACCATGGCCGCCGCGATGAACAGGATGGCGACGATGGGTAAAGTTCGGAACTTCATAGGGGCAAAGTGGTGTTAAATCCGCAATCCTAATAGCTGTCTTTGGTCATGACGGTGAGCTTGGAGTAGAACACCGGAATACCGGAGATGCTCTGACTGGACTGGACCGGGGAATTGGAAATCAGGCCGTTCACGATCAGCGCCGTGTTGTAGGCCATATCCTTGAGGTTCTTGTCGATGGTCATGGTCTGCTTGCCGCTCTTGATATTAGCCTGCGCCATTTCGGTATTGTCCTGACCTGTGATGACCGGCATATCTGTAATGCCGGCCAGACCCAGCGCCTCGATGACTCCCTCGGCCTGATTGTCGACGGCTGCAAGCACCATGTCCGGGCGATCCCCCTCATTATAGAAGGTCAGACGGTCCTGCATGGCTATCTTGGCGTCGGAAATCATCCAACTGTCCTCACTCACCTGATCGTATTCCGTCCTGTTGCTCACGACCTGCAGTTTCCCGCTGGCGATGTAAGGATTGAGCAGTTCCATCGCGCCGTCATAATAGGCCTTGGCGTTGATGTCGGTATCCGGGCCGGCGAGGATTTCGAGGGACATGACAGGCTCGCCGCAGGAATGGAAATGGTTGAGCAGGAACTGCGCCTGCAGACGCCCTACTTCCCGCGTGTTGGCGGAAGAGATATAAGCGATGTGGGGGTTGTCAAGGATAAAGCGGTCGTGGCATACCACCTTGACATCGGGATGCTGATCAAGCAGACCGGACTCGTTGATTTTCTTATAGTCAATGGCCGTCAGCACGACACACTTGGCGCCGGCCTTGATGGCTTCCCGGAGCTGCTCCACCTGCTGGGCAGCACCCGCCTCCGTCTCCGGGGCGATGTAGAAAGTGGCGTCGAAGCCGTACGAAGCCATCACCGTCTCGAGGTTGGACTTGTCAGTAGCCCAACGGTCAAGACTGGAAGCGTCGGGAAGCAGCACAGCCACTTTCTTCTGGTTACCCTCTTTCGTACAGGCAAGCGCCAGCAGCATCGCTGCGCCGAAGATTAAAGCTTTAGCTAGAAAATTCTGTTTCATAATTGTTAAAATTGGTTTATAGTTTTCGTATAATTCGCAGATAAACAGCACCGGAGGCTATATTTCCTTGTGGACGGCAGTCCACTTGCCGGAGAGGATTTCTTCGGTATAGGTACCGCTGTATGAGATGTAGAACGACGTTCCGGCGGATTTGTGGTAGCTTGTACCGTCCGAGGTGTAGCGGTAGGAGGAGAAGTTTTGCAGCACGGCGCTCCAGCTCTTCTCCATCGCCTCAAGGTTGCTGCAGGGCACTACCTCATCGGAGGCAGAGTGGAAGAATGTCAGGCCGCCGGCCTGCGCGGGAACCCAGCCGTCGGCGGCCAGGGAATTCCGCTCCAGGCATTCCCGGACGGCCTGTGCGATCCCGGCCGGAATGTCGTCAGGAAGCGTGCCGCTCCTGAGATACTCCACCAGAGAGGGCTTGACGCACATCTCGATCGGGGCGTAGTTCTTGCCGTTGCCGTTGCTCAGATCCAACTGCAGGTGAGGGTCGGCGGCGTTGGCGGGATTGTAGGGAAGGAATTCCCTTCGGGACTCCGACCAGCAGAACAACTTGAAGCCGTCGTCACTCTTTTTGGAGGCCTTCAGCAGCTGTTTGTGGATGTCATCGGTGGACAGGTCCTTTCCCTGCAGGAATCCGAAGATGCCCGTGTCCATGAATTCCGGCGTGCAGAGGTCCTCGTACTTGCATCCCAGCTCGCGCAGGCGCGGGTCCGTGTCAACGGCTCCCTTGAGGAGCAGGGCGACGGCCACGGGCATGAACAGGCGGCCGTCGGTGGAATACGTGCTGAACGTGGCCATGGGATCGTACGGACCGTCACCGCACACGGCACCGGCCAGGCGCAGGCCGCTCACGTTGTGTTCCTGGCAGAAACGGTACACGCTGCCGGCAACCGCCCCGCCCTGGGAATAACCCACGGCTACGGATTTCCAGCCGTCGGCGAGCTTCTTCTTCTCGTTCTGGAACCAGGCGATGCCGGCCCGGGCTCCGTCCATTACCTGCCGGACTGTCGCTTCGCGTTGGCAGTAGGGGTGGTTGCGGTCGCGTGTGGCTCCGTAGCCCTCGTAGTCGGGAATGATGACCAGGGCACTCTGACTCAGGGGGTTGGCAAAGAGGGCCAGCATGTTCACGTCGTTGGAAAAGCCCAGGTTGGAAAAGTTGCTGGGACGCTCGTCATCGGAGGTTATGGTCAGGTGGCAGCCGACAATCACATTCTTGGGCGTCTGCTTGGTGAAAGGGACATAGGGCCACACCAGCAATTCGGAACACTTGATCTGCTCGCCCGTCACGCTGAGCGTCGTGTAGCGGAGCGTCGTCCAGGCATAGGCCATGGAGATGCTCGAGCCGCTGTCTCCCTTGGTCCCTCCACCCTGGGCGCGGGCCTGTTCCAGCAGGTTTTTGTAGTGGTCATACAAGTTCTGGTCGAAGCCGTCGTTGGCCGCCGAGGCGTCCTGGAGAAGCTTCTGGTAGAAGTCTTCCAACGGGATGGAACCTTCCTCCACGACACTTACCTCGGACAGGTCGTACAGTTCGTCGCCACCCGGGTCCACGGAGTTCTTATCGCAGGATGGCGCCAGGGCCAGCAGGCCGGCCAAAAGGATGAGAAGACTTTTCTTCATGATCATATCCGATTTGACTCGTCGCTTATCAGGTTAAAGGACCCGGCCACCTGTTTGCCATAGACAGGGGGATTCCGTTCCTGCGACAAACGAAGGTTATCAGGTCGTTATCTGTGGTTGTGATGCGCGAACGTGCGTATTTTATCGCATTAAATCCAATATCTATTTGACTTTGATGTATGCCCGGAAGGCCTTGATGTTACCATTGGCGTCCGGGTAGGACAGCGAGCCGTCGCCGGCGATGAAGAGCACGCTCTCGTCGCTTCCTGCCACGCTGGTGTCGATGGTGGTGCCGTTATCGGGTATAATGCCGAACACCGGCACGAAGTTGGCTGCCGTGCCAACCGTTGTGACAGTTTCTTTATTAATGGTAACAGAGCCAAAGTTGGGATTCACCACATTCGATGAATTGCCTATCATAATCAGGTAAGGATGGCCGGCAGTAATCGAGGTGACGGTGGAGAAATCCAGTATCAGCTGGCCCGATTCGGCGTTGAAGGTGGCAGTATTGAGTGCCTTGACAACCGTCCCTCCTCCGAACACGGCGGCAATCTGTTCCTCGGTCAAGCTGAACGGAGCGCAAAAGCTGTTCCAGACACCCGCAAGCATCGTGCGGTTCATCGTGACGACACTGGAGGTCGTATGAGCTCCCGTCAGGACCTCAGTATTGTCGCGGTCCTCATAGAGGGTGATGGCACCGAAATTGGCCTTGACGATTACATCGGCGTTGTGGAAGGTAAGGGTGTAAGGGTTCCCGTCGCCGGAGAGGCGGTCGCTATCTTCATCGTCCGTGCCGATGAAGGCCGAATAGGAATCGCTGTTGATACTAAGCCGAATCGAGCCTCCTCCCGGGCCATAGATCACACCCTCATGCTTGAAGCTGCCACTGTCGTACAGGGTGATTCCGGCCACATCATAAACGGTCGGAGTACCATAGGGTTCGATATTCACATGATCAGAGCCCACGCTGACGGCACAGGCGTGCAGGGTACCGGCGTCGAATCCGTGTTTGGGATCTATTCCATCCTGGCTGTAGGCTGCATGGTTATAGTATGCACGGGATATCGTGACATAAGATCTGGAGACATCACCGCTGACCAGCAAATAATTAGATGCCGGAGTGCTTCCCGCTTTCGCATGGAAAGTCGCGGGCGCAAAGACACAGTCGGTCAGGTTCACCCGGGTACTAGGTCCGCTTCTTGCCCATCCTACCATGCCGCCACCCTCGTTAGCTCCGTTCGTATACTCGACGGTTCCGGTAAACACACAAGCCGTCAGGCTGATGCTTGCATTTGACTCGACTGTCCCTACAAAAGCGCCGCCATCCACATCCCCATCGCGTGATGAAGAAATGGCCACACTGCTCCGGCAATTCAAAATGGTATTGGTACTATTATACCGTACAAAGCCCACCAGGCCGGAGGGCCGCATACCGGTGGTGCTCACGCTGCCGGTGAGTACCAGGTTGCTCAGGTGTGCATCCCGGATGTAGCCAAAGGGGGCCGTATAGTCAGCATTCGTAGTAGTGAGATCCAGGTTCAGCGTATGTCCATCTCCGTCAAAATGATGGTTGAAGGGTTTTTGTTCTAGGGCTCCCGCCGGAGTAGTGACGGTAATGTCCGCCGTCAGTTTGAAATAGCATCCGGCAGGGAAGGGTGATTCGCCCGTATTTTTGGTCTCCATCATGGCCCAGTCTGCTGCGGAGGTAATCAGGTAAGGGTCTGCCTGGGTGCCTTTTCCGGCAAAATCCGACATCTCAGTATGCTTGAGAACCGCCTTGCCGCCGACTTCCTCCCAATTGGCTCCCAGCTGGCTGACCAGCGCGGCGGCGGTCATCCCGGAAGCGTCGCTTCCCTGATTGCCGGCCCCCCAGGAGGTAATGTAATAGGTTTGGTTGAAAATGGGATTGGCTCCGCTGTCATAACGGACTATCTTTTGGGAACCACTGGTCCCTATCGTCACCGTTTCCGGGTTAAACAGGCAGTTGGTAAAAGTGACCGGGGTGTACGCCCAACCTATCAGACCGCCACAGTGGGTGGTAGTGACATTGTCATTGGGGTCTTTGGTACTCTTCCCCTGATGGAATTTGCCGTCAAACAGCACATCGGTGAGCGTAATGGAGGTAGCCGTCTTCGCGACGCGGGAGATAAGGCCGCCGTGGGTGCCGTCTCCGTTAATGCGAGTGTCTATCTTGACGCTGCTCCAGCATCGGTTCAGGGAAAGGAATCCGTTTGCCAGGCCTACCAGGCCGGACGCATCCATGCGGTCTGTGTAGACGGTGCCTTCGATGCGGATATCCCTAATGCTCGCATCTTTTACATAGCGGAACGGGGCGCAGTAATCGGCCGCACCGGTGCGGGTAAAGGTAAGGGTGCGTCCCTTGCCGTCGAAGTGGCCGGAGAAAGGATGGGAAGCATCGCTGCCCAGCTGGAGGTTCACCGCCAGGTCGGACAACAACTGGAAGTACTTCCCGCTGAAGGATTCTCCGTTCTGGATCCGGAATGCCAGCGCATTCCAATGATCCACGGAAGCAATCAGATAAGGACTCTCCTGCGTGCCGGCACCCACCAAATCGGCGTAGATATTAAAGAAATTCGGGACGACCGTGTTACCTTCCCTATGCCATCCGCCACCCAGGCCTCGAAGGAGCTCCGTATCCGACATGCTCCTTGCATCAATAGCCCCGTGGTCGGTCTGGGGCGTATCGCCCCAAACTGTCTTGTAGTAGCAATTGGCCAATATGGCCGAAGCGCTGGTTTTTTTGCGGAAGAAAGTGTTGCTCTTTCCGTCATCGCTCAGCTCCGTTGGCGCAAAAAGGCTGTTCAGAATATACAGGTGTGAATCGGAAGCGGCCCAACCAACAAAACCGCCGCTTTCATCGGGGTCGTCTGAAATAATGCCGTCGAACAGGCAATTGATGATCTCTGTCGTTCCGTCGTCTTGAACACGGCCCACGAAGCCACCGCAATTAGGGATGTTATGAGCATCGAGTTTTACACTGCTCCGGCAATTGATAATCCGGTTATATCCTTTGGCCCGGCCAATCACTCCGCCCGAAGTGCTAACATCCTTTGCATCTATTTCCCCTTTGACATGAAGATTCATGATGGTGGCATCCTCCGCATAGCGGAAAGGTGCTACATAGTCGTTCCAGCTATGATCAGAAACCTGTCTGGCCTTATAGTTCAAGGTTATGGAATGACCGTTCCCATCAAAAATACCTTTAAAAGACGAGTAATGATCTATTTCGCCGTCATCAACGAATTGTGTGACCGTGATGTCGGCCATCAGTCTTATATACTTCCCTTTGTAGCTTGTCTCCCCGTCGGTAAGATTCTCAATGAAGGTATTCCACTGGCCCTTGCTCGAAATCGTGTACGGGTTTTTCAATGTACCGCCACCCGGGAGTTCATCGGCATAAGCCGAAAGGGTTGCAAAGGCCAGCAGGGCCGTGAGTATAATACGTATCTTTTTCATCTTGCTTCCTCCACTTTTTTACCGCCAAGAACATAGGTAGGGACCAGCGAAGAATGGCTGCCCAGGTTGGTGATGGTCACGCTCTGGATCTTGGCCTTGTTCATGGACGCGTTCACCTGATAGAACTTGCCCTTCTCCAGGAGGGCGTCGTTGCGGGTTAAAGTATAATTCTTGTTGTCGGATCCCTTGGCCGTGAGGCTGATATTCTTTCCTGTAGGCATATCGTCTCCCGTGGTCTCAAAGTGTTCGGGGATAGCAACATATAATACATTCGTCGCTGTAGCGGGTGTAACCGTAAGCGTCTGGTTGCCCAGGCCCACGTAGAATGGGCTGACAAACAACGGATTATCCGAGTCGGCCTTGTTTTTAAGCGTAAATTTCACAATGGACTGCTGACTCGTGAAGACAGCAGGGGCGTCTACCCGGACGGTATTCCCGGAAACGCCGGAGACCCTTACCGTCGCCGTGCAGTAGTCACAAGTGGCGGCGATGGTGCTCAGGCTTCCGTCCTGCTGTCCGTAATCTCCTGTGCGGCAGCTCAGCAGCAGTTCGTCACCGGCCTGAGGAGGGTAGGTCAATTCTCCGTAGAGCGTGGTGGATTCACCGCTGCTCTGGGCCGTGAGCGTCCCCAGCAGGTTTTCCCCGCCATATACGCTTACCACATCTCCGGCCGTCCATCTGGACCAGAGCGTGCCATGTTCGGTATCCTCCACCAACGCTTTGGTCATTTCGTTCATCTTGGTGGCCGAAATCGTGAGCGTGTAGGGGCCGGTTTCCGGCACAAGATCCGCCGGTTCCGCTATACAGCCTGCCAGGACGGCAAGCAGCACAGCCATTCCCAAATATCGATTGATTTTCATATTCCTTCTCATTTTACCAGTTCAAAGTTCCACCACTGCTGTAATCCGCGATGGAGAAAAGCACATCACTCAACGAATCGCCGCCTGTACCGGCCCCGCTGATCTGGACCGTTCCCACATAGAAATGCCCGCATTGGGGATTCAGGTCGCGCTCAATGCTGTATTCTTCACTGCCGATCACGGCCTTGAAGTGGTATGTATTCGATGCTCCGTTCTCATCCCGAAGCGCAAAGAAAAGCTGATCCGTGGCGCTGGCCGGGGCAATCGTGAGCGGCACACCTGCCGTCGCATACGTCGCGTCTCCGACCAGTGGCTTGGTCATCACCAGTTTCCCTCCGTCAGCGTAAATGCCCAGACTCTCAAGTAGGAGCGGATTATTGTCGTTGTCCACAAAACGCAGCTGGAAAAAGGCCTGCCGGTGGCTGAAGGCGGCGTCGCTCATCTTTAGGAATCCGCCACCGCCGTCCACCTCTTTCACGGTAGAACTGGCTTCCAGAAAGCTGTAACTGGCCGAGACACAGTTCACGGTGCCGTTCTGGCCGGTATAGTCCAGACTCGCCTCGTGATAATAGAGAGAAAGGACATCTCCAACGGAGAATGTCCCCGTCAGCGTGCCGGTCAGGGTGGCATAGGCCGTATTGCCGGCGCTCACGTCGGCCGAAAGCTGCTCCAACTCGGTTCCGTCACTCTTGACCACCCGAACCTTATCTCCCTGGTCCCAGTTGGTATAGATTGTCTGGCCATTGTTGCCGCCCACGCTCACGGCGCGAGTGCCGACCTCGGGGCCGGCGTTGATGGCCACCTGCCAGGTGCGGGGAGACTCTGTCCGGTTGTCGGGAATCTCCGTCCGGGTGCAGGAAGCGCCAAGCCCCAGCGCCAACGAGAGCGCCAGAGGCGCTGATAGTATCCTAAATGATTGATTCATAGTCACATGATTATTTAAAAGTTCTCTCCAGGGATTCCGCCGGGCATACCACCACCCCTGCCACTGCTCTGAAGCAGGGCCTGGTTGCTTTCGAAATGAATGATCTCCACCTCGGGTGCTGCGTACTCCTGTTTTGTATTATCCTGAAGCATCGTTGTTCGGGCCATTTGTTACCAAAACTTAATTTTGTCTCCCTTCGGTCTGAAGCAGTCAATATTCAACCAACCACACTGATAGACAGCGGCATATTATTGAAAAAAACACGAATCCGTAAGAAAGACTGCGAAAACATGGCATGGGAGGCGGTGGTGTGGCGAAGAAGACAGTCAGGCCGCTGGCCAGCCCGCCCGGCGGGCTGGTCCTGCTTCCCGCAGCCACAGGCGGCCAGGATCACGGCTGCAAGGGAGATCAAAGATACGAACTTCCTCATCTGCTCATCAGTTCTAGCGGTTAATTATTTACAACTTACCGGGTAAGTCTGTGGTTATATTGAGGCAAATGTACTTTATAATTCGCATTTTTCCAAATCGGCGCCGGGAAGGACGGGAGGAGAGGCCGGAATGACGGGATTCGGAGAATATTGTTATATTTGTGGATTGTATGAAGTCCTTCTGGAAGATACTCAGGCGATATGTGGCCCCGTACAGGGGTTACGTGGGCGGGTCGGTGGTGCTGAACATCCTGTCGGCGATCTTCAACGTATTCTCCTTCTCGCTGCTCATCCCGATCCTGCAGATCCTCTTCAACGTCGGCGACACCCACTATGAATTCATTCCCTGGCACAGGGGGATGCCCTTCAACGAAATCTCCAACAACGCCTACTACTACGTCGCCCAATACATCGGGCAGTACGGCCAGAGCCGCGTCCTGCTGATGCTCTGCCTCGTCTTCATCGCCATCGTCCTCGTCAAGGTGGCCTGCTATTTCGGCGCCGCCGCCGTGATGGTTCCCATCCGCACCGGCGTGGTCAGGGACCTGCGCATGGAGATCTACCGCAAGATCCTCGCCCTCCCGCTCGGCTTCTTCAGCCAGGAGCGCAAAGGCGACATCATCGCGCGCATCAGCGGCGATGTCCAGGAGGTCGAGACCTCCATCACCAGCACCATCGAGATGCTGATCAAAAATCCGATCCTGATCGTCATCTACCTGTTCGTACTCTTCCGCATGTCCTGGCAGTTGACGCTTTTCGTCATCGTCTTCGCTCCCCTGATGATCGGCATCATCAGTTTCACCGGACGCAAGCTGAAGGCCGATTCCGCGGAAGCGCAGAGATACTGGAGCGACACCATGAGCCAGGTCGAGGAGACCCTCGGCGGGCTGCGCATCGTCAAGGCCTTCCGCGCCGAACGCCGCATGACCGGCCGGTTCGCGAAGGTCACCGACGACATGCGCCGCAAGAATACCCAGGTGGCCGTCCGGCAAGCCAGCGCCCACCCCGTAAGCGAATTCCTCGGCTCCGCCATGATCGCTATCGTGCTGTGGTTCGGCGGCACGCTGATCCTCGGCGAGCGGGCCGTCATCGACGCCCCGTCCTTCATGGCCTACATGGCCATCCTCTACAGCATCATCCAGCCGATCAAAGACCTCTCCAAAGCCGCCTACGGCATCCCCAGGGGACTCGCCTCCATGGAACGGATCGACGCTATCCTGCAGGCCGGGAATCCCATCCGCGAAGCGGAAAATCCGAAGCCGCTCGACGGCTTCCGCGAGAGCATCCGCTTCGAAGGCGTCAGCTTCCGCTACGAAGGCGGCCGCCAGGTCTTGAGCAACATCGACCTCGAGATTCCGAAGGGAAAGACCATCGCTATCGTGGGCGCGAGCGGCGCCGGCAAGTCCACCCTCGTGGACCTCATCCCCCGCTTCTACGACCCGTCCGCGGGCCGCATCACCCTGGACGGCACGGACATCCGCGACGTCCGCATCCAGGACCTGCGCGCCCTGATGGGCAATGTGAACCAGGACCCGATCCTCTTCAACGATACGATCTTCAACAACATCGCCTTTGGCAAACAGGACGCCACCCGCGAAGAAGTCGAAGCCGCCGCCCGCATCGCCGGCGCCCACGACTTCATCCTGGAGAAAGAAGAAGGCTACGACACCAACATCGGCGACCGGGGCGTCAAGCTCTCCGGCGGCCAGCGCCAGCGCATCAGCATCGCCCGCGCCATCCTCAAGAACCCGCCCATCCTCATCCTCGACGAGGCCACGGCCTCACTCGACACCGAGTCCGAGCGCAGCGTGCAGGAGGCCCTCGAGAAGCTGATGGCCGGCCGCACCACCATCGCCATCGCCCACCGCCTGAGCACCATCAGGCACGCCGACGAAATCATCGTCCTGCACGAAGGACGCATCGTCGAACGGGGCACCCACGGGCAGCTCCTCGCCCTGGGCGGATACTACCGGAAACTCCATGACATGCAGACCCTCTAAATGAAACCCAACCGTAAGAGATCCATATTCTTCAGCATCGCGATGGTCGTCTACATCGCCGTCGTGGCCTACCTGTTGTTCGCCAACTTCGAGAAGCTCTCCAGCGTGCCGAGGCTCTTCCTCGGCATCCCGACCGACAAGGTCGTCCACTTCTGCATGTTCTTCCCCTTCCCGATCCTCGCCTACCTGGCCTACGACAGACTTACCGACACGCCGCTCAAGGCCCTCGCCGCCCTGGTCAGCATCTGTGCCATCGGCGCCATCTTCGCCGGACTCACCGAGATCGGGCAGAGCCTGCTCCCCTACAGAACCCAGGATATCAGCGACTTCCGGGCCGACTGCATCGCTATCTGCATCGCCGGACTCCTGACCTTTATCATCGATGTCTCCAAGATGCGCAAAGAGAAATGACCCGTTCCCGCCGCCTCATCCTCCTCCTGACGGGCCTGCTCACCGTCCTTCCCCTCTCCGGACAGGCCCCCCGCGCCCGCGATTTCCGCACTGTCTGTGACACCCTCGCCGCCAGGCTCAAACGCCGCACCACGGTGGACTACCGCCTGTCCGTGAGCAAGGTCGAGGTCAGCGGCAGCAAGCTCAACCTCACCTTCAACAACAACCTCTCCTACTTCCCCTGGCACGAGAAGGACGTGACCTGGTTCCGCGGCGAACTGGAGAAGGAATGGAAATGGAAGGATTACACCCCAGGCAAGATCCTCACCAACAAATACGAACTCGAAGAACTCTCCACCCCGGTGCTGGGCTCCGACGGCAAGCCCTCCGACTACGCCTTCAAGTCCGACGACCCGCGGCAGACCCAGGCGCGCTTCATCGAACGCGTGGACGCCCGCCGCTGGCTCAAGGGCCTCAACGACCGCTACATCATGGTCTGGCAGAGCCACGGCCGTTACTACGACGAAGCGTCGGACGAATGGATCTGGCAGCGCGCCCCCATCCACCGCACGGTGGAGGATATGTACACCCAGACCTACGTGCTCCCCTTCCTCATCCCGATGCTGGAAAACGCCGGCGCCTACGTCATGACGCCGCGCGAGCGGGACACCCAGGTCCGGGAAATCATCGCAGACAACGACCCGGCCTTCAGCGGCCCCCGCGAAGGCCTGACGCGCACCCGGGGCCGCTACAATGAGTCCGGAGCCTGGACCGCCGCCGGCGAAGGCTTCGCCGATGCCAAGCGCACCTACACCTTCTCCGACCATCCCTTCCGCGCCGGCACGGCGCGCCAGGCCCGCTGCAACGGCACCGAAATCACCGCCAGCGCCACCTGGATCCCCGACATCAGGCAGCGCGGCCGCTACGCCGTGTACATCTCCTATAAGACCCTGCCCAACAGCTGCGCGGAAGCCCACTACACCGTCCACCACCTCGGCGGGCAGACGGAATTCATCGTGAACCAGCAGCGCGGCGGCGGCACCTGGATCTACCTCGGCACTTTCGAATTCGCCGAAGGCTCCGAAGGCCGCGTGGTGCTCGACAACCGCGGCGGCTCCGGCTTCGTGGTCAGCGCCGACGCCGTCAAGTTCGGCGGCGGCATGGGCAAACTCGAGCGCGGCGGCCGCACCTCCGGCATGCCGGCTTCCGCCGAAGGCGCCCACTACTGGATGCAATGGGCCGGCGCCGACAGCACACTCACACGCGCCTGGGAGACCGATTACACCTGCGACTATGCCGCCCGCGGCGCCTGGACCACGATGATGCGCGAGGAGAAGAATATCCCCATCGACCTCGCCCTCGCCTTCCATACCGACGCCGGGCTCACGCCCAACGACAGCACCGTCGGCACCCTCGCCATCTACACCCTGCGCGACGACGGCAAGCGCGAATTCAAGGACGGCCGCGACCGCGTCATCAGCCGCGTGCTCTGCGACTACGTCCAGACGCAGATCGTGCAGGACCTGCGCCTCGACTTCGACCCCGACTGGTCGCGCCGCGGCCTCTGGGACCGCAGCTACAGCGAACCCCGCACCTCCGGCGTGCCGGCCATGATCCTCGAGCTGCTCAGCCACCAGAACTTCGCCGACATGAAATACGGCCTCGACCCGTCCTTCCGTTTCACGGTCTGCCGGGCCGTCTACAAGGGCATCCTCAAGACGCTCAGCGAATTCTACCATACCCCCTACGTCGTGCAGCCCCTGCCGCCACGGGCCTTCTCCGTCCGTCTCCAGGACAGCGGTCATGCGCATCTGGAGTGGAAAGCGGCCGGGGACCCCAAGGAGCCCACGGCCGTGACCGAAGGCTACATCGTCTATACGCGCATCGATGACGGCGGCTGGAACGCCGGCGTGGAGACCAAAGAGCCGGAGCTCACGCTCGAGATCGAGCCGGGCCACATCTACAGCTACAAGGTCGAGGCCTTCAACGCCGGAGGCAAGAGCTTCCCGACCGAAATCCTCGCGGTAGGCACCCCGGCCGGCTCCCGGCGCGCCCCCGTGCTGATCGTCAACAACTTCGACCGCGTCTCCGCCCCCGCCTGGGTGGAAAGTCCCGGCTTCGCCGGCTTCGAGAGCCGCCTGGACACGGGCGTGCCCTACCTAAGCGAGATCGGCTACATCGGTGACAACTACGAATTCCGCCGTTCCGCGCTCTATATCGACAACGACTATCCGGGCCACGGCGCCTCCTACGACAACCACGCCGGGGAGATCATCGCGGGGAACACCTTCGATTATCCCTACCGGCACGGGCAGACCCTGATGCGTCTCGGCTATCCCTTCTATTCCATGTCGCGCGAGGCCTTCATCGAGAATCCCGTCCCGGCCTATGTCATCGACCTGATCTGCGGCAAGCAGGGCCGTACGCCCACCGGACGCGGCGCCATGCCCGACCGCTACACGGTCTTCCCCATCGAGATGCAGAACGCCCTGCGCCGCCAGACGGAAGCCGGCGCCAACCTGCTCGTCAGCGGCGCCAGCATCGCCTCCGACCCGCAGGGTGAAGACGCGACCTTCGTCGAGCAACTGCTCGGCATCAAGCTCGCCACCGCCTTCGGCACCAACACCGGCCATATCGCCAACATACCGTTCAGCAACACGCTGAACCCGGACATCTACTGTGTGGAGCGGCCGGATGCCTTCAAAGTCACGGGCAAAGACGCCAAGGCCTGGCTGCGCTACCCCGGCTCCAACATGGCCGCGGCCGTCTACTACAAGGCGGAAAACTACAGCGCCGTCTCCATCGGCGTGCCGATCGAAACGGTGCTGCGGGCAGTCGACCGCGAATGGCTCTTCAGCCAGGCGCTGGACTATCTGTATAACGGGAAGAAACCGGCCAATAGGAAATGAGATTCCCGGGCAAGCCGGGAATGACACGTCATGCCCGACAGCGATCGGGCATCTACTTCTTATCGAATTCCTCGAACTTCGAATTGTTCGAGATGTACTCCGGCACGATCGCCTTCATCAACTTCACCGTCGAGGGGATATCCACCTCCACGCTGAGATCGCGTAGCTGATCCACCGCCTTGGCGGCGTCGGCGTACTCGTACTCGCGCACACGGGCGATGCGGATGCGGTCATGCGAGGTCTCGTCGGTATTCTCCTTGTTGGAAAGCACCTCCTCATAGAGCTTCTCGCCGGGACGCAGGCCGGTATAGACAATCTGGATATCCTCGCCGGGCACCAGTCCCGCGAGCTCGATCATGCGGCGCGCCAGGGCGTCGATCTTGACGGGCTTGCCCATATCGAACACGCAGATGCGGTTCTCCGTCGGGAGCGTCGCCGCCTCCATCACGAGCCGGCAGGCCTCCGGAATGGTCATGAAGTAACGGGTGATATTGGGATCCGTGACCGTGACGGGGCCGCCCTTCTCGATCTGGTCGCGGAAGCGCGGAATCACGGAACCGTTGGAACCCAGCACGTTGCCGAAACGGGTCGTCACAAACTGCGTCTTGCCTTTCACCTTGCCGTCCGCAATTGCGCGGCCCAGGCTCTGGACATATATCTCGGCCAGACGCTTGGTGCAACCCATCACGTTGGTCGGGTTCACAGCTTTGTCGGTGGAGATCATCACCATCTTCTCCACGCCGTATTCGATGCACTTGTCAGCCACGTTGCGCGAGCCGCTCACGTTCACCATTACCGCCTCGCAAGGATTCTCCTCCATCAGCGGAACATGCTTGTAGGCCGCCGCGTGGAAGACCACCTGCGGCTGGTGCGAACGGAACGCGAAGTCCAGACGCTGCGGCAGGCGGACATCGCCGATGCCGTGAACTCCGCCGTGGAATCCAACCCTCAGGTCGCCGAAGCCGTCGCGAACGTGACGAAGTCGGCCTCCGTCAAACTGCACTGGCTTGACTGGGCCGTGATCATCGCCTACTTCGCGATCATCGCCGGCGTGGCCATCTACGCCTCCCGCGGCCAGAACACGGCTTCCGACTTCTTCCTCGGCAGCCGCAACATCGGCTGGTTCGCCATCGGCGGCAGCCTCTTCGCCAGTAACGTCGGTTCCGAGCACATCGTCGGTCTCGCCGGTTCCGGCGCGAACACCGGTCTCTCCCTCGCGCACTGGGAACTCCACGCATGG
>CADBYT010000009.1 GCA_902798975.1 uncultured Bacteroidia bacterium
TCCACTGATGATCATGTCTTCCAGTTTCTTCTCGCTATAATAACCTTTCAGTCCGGTGAAATCCAGAAAATAAGGGCTCTTGAATACCAGGTCCGGAGAAATAGCCCCTCCTTGTCTGACCGTGGACAGTTCTGTTTTTATAACGTCTTCAGGCTTCCGACTAATCAGAGTGCGCTCATAAAGCATAGCGTCCATTTGATTTCGAAGTTGCCTGACACTCCACCTTTCATTGGCAGCCATCGTTATGTAAAACTCGCGGGCAAGAGCATCCTCGACGGGCAGGACCTCAAGGAAAGCAGACCACGGCAATTGTGTCGACAGTGTTGACACAATCTCGAAATCCTCAAATTCCCGGGCAAATTGCATCATTCTACGAATATTCCGGAGATTGAAATCCTTGCCGAATCGTTCCTGTAATTGTGTCGACAACGTTGACACAATCGCTTTGCCATATTCGGCTCTTTGATTCTGGAGGACTTCTTTATTGATGCGTTCCCCAATACTCCAGTACATCAGCGTGAGTTCCCTATTGACATTGATGGCGACCTTTTGACGGGCGGCTTCAATGATATGACAAATGTCATTTAGCAATCCGTCAGGGGAACCGATAGTAATATCATTTTGACTCATAACCAAGTGTCTATTATTGTGAATCCAAGGATTCTGTGCAAAGATAATCATTCTATTTGTATCCTTTGGCATTATTGGCAAACAGTATTTCACGGTGCTCGGATCCGGACTCCCAATGGGCCGTTATCTCGACATTCCTCCACCATAGCCGTTCTCAACTTTTCGGATTTGACCGTCATACCTTCCATCTGCAATGTCCTTGACTTCCTTGTCGGCACGGTAAAGTTCCCGGTCATTGAACTTCGCCAGTTTGTGAGCCAGCCATACAAGCCAAGCGCCGATTTCCCGAAGTGTGGTCTTGAATACTTCGGCAAATGACGTCATCACTTTCTTGATGGCGTAAGCTTCCTCTGGCCAGAAGATATCACCGTGTTTGCCACCACCTCGACACTGAAATCCCGAATAGGCATAATCCTGGATGGCATTTACGCAATAGCCGATGGTCTGATCCGCTTCAAGCAAGTTAGCCGAGAAACCTGTCAGGACCGACTCCTTCCAGCCCTGACTGTAATCCATCGCATACTTCTCATTCAAAGAAGTTGCGACCATATCCTTCAACACTTCAAGTCTGTCGCTCCTGTCCTCGATGTCTCCTGAGACAAACAAATTCGGCAAACAAATGGCCTAAAAAAACAGCGAGACAAACAAATTATTTTTGCTTATCTCGCTGTAAATCAGTATATTAAGAGTAAAACTCTCTCTTAATACTCTTCCTCGTTAAACATTTGGTGTAACTTCTGTAAGCCGATTATTATCAGCTAGTTACACTTGTGTTCAAAAACTCGGATTGTCACAGGGGAAGTCTGAGGCAAGTTGAGGTATCACAAACTGACAAATTAAGCTCAACTGTACTATCCCCGTTATTATTTGAATTGTTGTTTCTCAATACGAGCCTTCTCAATAGAAAGGATGTTTGACTCGACTGGGCACAAGGTAACAAATGGTTTGTTAAACCAAGCAAGTCCTCGTGCATTCACCCATTCAATAATATCAACCAAGTCATTTGAATTGAACTTGGCTTTAGACAAATCATTGCAGTATATCAAAAGCACCTCATCTTCTTCCAGGGATACTTTTGTCATCTCTGCCTCGGGTTCACGGAGGTAAGATAAACAATCTATCAAAGCATCCCAATTCATTCCATATAAATCTGGGAATCCCAGCTTTTCCTTGAATACCAAATGAAGGTCTTTTTCTTTGAGACCTTTACAATCAATCTGAATAGTTTTACAATTCATTATTGAGTCAATGAATAACAGTCATACAAAGATAACCATATATTTACTATTCCTCCTCTTTTCAAGTTACTATTACCTTTTTAGGATGAAAATGAAAAATTTGGGATAGCCCCTGGGGTAGTGAGGGGGTGAAAATGGCCATTTTGGGCTATGTTTTGGGGAAGTAAAAAAGCCGGGTACTATCCCTGGCTTTTCTCAATCTATTGATAATCAAATGATTACAAATAGCAATTTCCTAGTATTCTTCCTCGTTAAAGAAGAAGTCGTCTTTGGTCGGGTAGTCCGGCCAGATGTCTTCGATGGTCTCGTAGATCTCGCCTTCCTCTTCGAGCTCTTCCAAGTTCTCAATCACCTCTTCCGGGGCACCGGAGCGATTGGCATAGTCAATCAGTTCTTCTTTGGTCGCCGGCCACGGAGCATCGTCCAAAGCGCTGGCAAGTTCGAGTGTCCAATACATAGTCGTACCTTGTTAATTTGGCGCAAAAATAGAAATTATTTCTATATCTCATCCGCTTTCCCGGAAAAAGTTATCAACAAGGTATCAAGGCGGTTTTTACAGCCATAGCAACTTGTTGATTATCAGGTATTTTTCCAGCTCAATCGGAAGGCGTCCCCGAGGATCTCGCGCACCTGCGAGAGCAGCTCGAGGTCGGGGGAGCCGGCCGCCCAGGCCAGGTTGGCCCGGACGTTCTCCGCTCGCGTGGTGGAGAAGAGGGTGGAACTGATGCGCGGCTCGCTGACGGAGAATTCCACTGCCAGGCGCTCGATGGGGTAGCCGGCGGCGTCGCAATGCGCGGCGACGCGGCGGCAGGCCTCCTGCAGGGGAGCGGGTGCCGGGTGCCAGGCAGGTGCGCCACGCTGCGAGAGCAGGCCCATCGACAGGGGACTGGCGTTGATCACACCGATGCCGCGCGACTCGAAGAAGTCCAGGAAATCGAGCAGCTTGTCGTCGCAGAGGCAGTAATGGCAGAAATTCAGCACGGACTCGACCGTCCCGGCCGGGACGTGCTCCACGACGTACTGCAGGTTCTCCAGCTGGAGGTCCGTGATGCCGACGTGCCCCACGACGCCCTGCTCGCGGAGCTCCACGAGGGCGGGCAGCGTCTCGTTGCAGACGCGGTCGAGATCGGCGAACTCGATGTCATGGACATTGATCAAGTCGATGTGGTCCACGCCGAGCCGCTCCATGCTCTCGAACACGCTCTCGCGGGCACGCTTCGCGGAATAGTCCCAGCTGTTGCCGATCTCGTCGCTGCCGTAGCGGCCGACCTTGGTCGAGAGGATGAACTTATCCCGGGGGATCTGGCGCAGCGCCTTGCCGAGGACCTTTTCGGCCCGGAGATAGCCGTAGTAGGGGGAGACGTCGATGAAATTGATGCCGCCTTCGATGGCGGCAAACACGGCCTGGATGCCGTCTTCCTCCCGCAGGGAGTGGAAGACGCCTCCGAGGCTGGACGCGCCGAATCCGAGTGCGGACAGGCGCAGGCCGGTGCGGCCTAATTCTCTGTATTCCATTGTGTCAGGATTCTGAAAACCTTGCCCGGATCGGCATCCCAGCGTTCGAGCGCGGCCTGTGCCTCGGCGGGTTTGACGATGCCGGAGACGAAGCTGCCGAGCGGGAGCCCGCCCTGGCGAACGATGCGGATGACGGCCTCGAAGTCGGAGGGCGTGGCATTGCGCGAACCGCGGACGTCGAGTTCTTTTTTCACGATGAGCGCGGTGGGCAGCTCCACGTCGCCCTTGGCGTAGCCGATGCAGACCACACGCCCGCAGAAGTCCGCCTGCTCGATGGCGAGGCGGTAGGTGGGGGCGGCGCCGACGGCTTCGATGACGACGTTCGGGGCGGGGAGGTCCTGCCAGGGCATGGCGGTGTTGTAGGTATAGGCGGCGCCCAGGTCACGGGCGAGCCGCAGTTTCTCGGGGTCGAGGTCGGCGGCGATCACCGTGGCGCCGCGCTTCACGGCCCGGATCACGGCGCCCAGACCGACCATGCCGCAGCCGATCACCATCACGGTGTCGCTGTCGGTTACCTGGCCGCGCGAGACGGCATGGAAGCCCACGCTCATGGGCTCGATGAGGGCGGCGTCCCGCAGGGAAACGCCTTCGGCAGGGATGATTTTCTGCCAGGGCAGGGCGATGTATTCGCGCATGGCGCCGTCACGCTGCACGCCCAGCGTCTCGTTGTGCTCACAGGCGTTGTAGCGGCCGGCACGGCAGGCGGCGCAGTGCCCGCAGTTCGTATAGGGATTGACGGTCACGACCTGGCCGGGCTGGAAGCAGTCCGGCACGTCCGGGCCTGTGGCGGCGACCAGGGCGCCGATCTCGTGGCCGGGAATGACTTCCGGCTTCGCCATGGCGTTGCGTCCGCGCCAGGTGTTGAGGTCGCTGCCGCAGAAGCCGACGTAGCACAGCTGCAGCAGGATTTCGCCGGGACCGGCGGTGGGGGCGGGCAGCTCCGTGAGACGGATCTGGCGGGCTTGGGGAATCTGAAGCGCTTTCATTCTGACATGTTCTTGATATAGGGGAGCTCCGGCAGGGCGCCGAAACCGTAGAATTCTTTGGCGTTGCCGCCCAGGAAGGCGGATTTCTCCTCGGGGGAGAGGAGCTTGCTCCTGAGGACGAAGTCGTAGGACATCCGGTAGGTGATGGCGGTGATGGTGCGCGGGTAGTCGCTGCCCCACATCAGCCTGTCGATGCCGACCTCGTCGGCGGCCTGCCGGATGGCGCGCACGGCGCCGGGGAAGGGGTAGAATTCGTCGTTGTAGAGCCAGGTGATGCCGCCGCTCTCGATGCGGACGTTCTCCGCGCGGGCCAGCCGGACCTGGTCGATCCAGTGCCGGGAGCGGGCGAGGCCGAAGTGGCCGATGGCAACCTTCAGGCGCGGGCATTCCTGCAGGACGGTGGCGAACTGGGCAATCTGGCGCGCGTCGTCCGCCAGGCACATAGAGAGCAGGATGCCGCGGCGCTCGAGCTCGCGGAACAGTCCCATCATTTCGGGAGAATCCAGCTCCCGCTGCATCCGGTGGCCGGGAATGGCCGCTGCGCGGAAATCCTGGGGCACGGTCAGCGCGCCGCGGTCGATGTCCAGCAGGGCGCAGCAGAGGAAGCGGTCGGGGTATTGCTTCTGCACCTTCAGCAGGTAGGCGTCCTGGTTGCCGTCGATGATCTCCTGGACCACGACGGCCGCACCCACCTGGGCGTAGTTCATGTTGGAGAGGAATACCTCCGCGCTGTTGCGTCCGTCGATCATGAAGGGCGGCAGCATCTGGCGCTCTTCGCCGAAAAACAGGGCGCGGCCGTCCGGGAGCGCCCGGATTGCCTGCCCGTCCACCACGGTGTCCTGGCGGAGCCAGAGGTGGGAGTGTGCGTCGATGATGGTCATGCCACAAATATACGTAAAACAAGTCAGCAAGCCAAATCCGGAGACGAATTTTTCGTCCCGTTTCAGTATGGGATAAAATTTGAAAACGGAAATTTTCGTCCCGTGATTTGATCGTATTTTCCGCTAAACCGGTTGCTCGTCACCTTTTTGGCAGTTTCGGTGAGAATGCTTTTGCGGGGGCGCGGACATACCCTAATTTTGCCATCGAAATCAAAAGCCAACAGCCATGATGCAACAGAAACTTTTGAGGCTCGACAATGCCTCGTTTATATATCCCGCCAGTCTGTCGAAGAAATATGCTTCGCTGTACCGGATGTCCGTGACCCTTTCCGAACCCGTGGACGCCGCCGTCCTCCAGCAGGCGCTGGAGAATACGGTCGTTCGTATCCCGACCTTCGGCTACACCCTGACGGATGGTGCCCTGTGGTGGTATCTCCGCAAGCAGGACCGCCCTGTCCGCGTCCTGCCCGCGCAACAGCTGCACCAGTTCACCATCGCCGGCAATGACGGTTTCCTCTTCCGCGTGTCTGCGGACGGATGCCGCATCGTGCAGGATATCTTCCATGTCCTGACGGACGGCAACGGCGGCATGACCTTCCTGCTCACGCTGACGGCGGAGTATCTCCGCCTGAAATATGGCATCGAGCCGACTTACGGCGGCCGTATCCTCGATCCTGCAGACGCCCCCAGCGCTTCGGAGCTGTCCGATTCGTTCGACGGTTTCAGCGGCAAGCACGGTGCGCTGGAGCAGAACGATCCCGCTTACCACCTCCGCGGCCGCGTGCTTGCTCACAAGGTCCTGCGCAATGTTCGGATCCGCATTCCGATGGCGCAGGCGCGTGCCGAAGCCAGGCGGCGGGACGTCACCGTGACGGAACTGCTGACGGCCGCCATGGTGGCTGCGCTGCAGGACGTCCGCCGCAAGGACCGTTTCAAGGGCCGCTCCGTCCTCAAGGTCAACGTGCCGGTGGACCTGCGCCGTATCTTCGGCGGCAACACGCTCCGCAACTTCTCCTCCTATGTGGTGCTGGGCGTGGACGTGCGCAACGGGGAATATGATTTCAACCAGATTCTCGAGATCGTCAGCGCGCAGAAGCGCCTGTACTCCATGCCGAGCGAGCTGGAGCCGAAGGTGGCTAAGAACGTGGAGCTGGAGGACAATTTCGCCATCAACTGCATCCCGCGCTTCCTCAAAAAGCCCATCATCGACATCATCTTCAAACTAAAGGGCGACCGCTACTGCTCCCACACCTTGTCCAACCTCGGCCGTATTGATCTGCCGGAGGCGATGCGCCCCTACGTGCGCGACATCGACTTTATCCTGGGCCGCCAGCGGGGTAATTCCGGCGCTTCCGCCTGCGTGGGCTACGGCGACAGCCTGGTGCTCAATATGTCCCGCAGGATCGTGGAACGCGGTTTTGAGGACGCTTTCCTCCGCCAGCTCGAGAGCCTCGGCATCAACGCGGAGGACGAGCAGATGAGCATTTAATTTTTTCTTGAAAAATTTTGCAGGTATACGAAAAGTTCCTATATTTGCAGTCCCAAAAAGAAAGCAGCCTCTCTTCGAACGGTTTGATGACGCTGCCTCTTCAAAAAGCATTGACATACTATGGATTTGATTAACTTAGTAGAGCAGTCGTTCTCCGAGAACAAAACTGCCTCCTACCCGCAGTTCAAAGCCGGTGACACCATCACGGTGACCTACCGGATCAAGGAAGGCGACAAGGAGAGACTCCAGAGCTTCCGCGGCGTGGTGATCCAGATTTGCGGATCCACCCCGTACACGAAGACCTTCACTATCCGCAAGGTTTCCAACGGAATCGGAGTCGAGAGGATTTTCCCTTATGAGTCTCCGGCCATCGACAAGATTGAACTGAACAAAGTCGGTAAGGTCCGCCGCGCCCGCATCTTCTACCTGCGCAACCTCTCTGGTAAGAAGGCCCGCATCAAGGAAGCGAAGCGTGTCGTGAAGGAAACTCCGGCAGAGTAGAATAGACCGGCCCTGCGCCGGTTGGTAATGGCGCCTTAGCTCAGCTGAATAGAGCATTTGACTACGGATCAAAAGGTCGCAGGTTTGAATCCTGCAGGCGTCACCAGAGCAATGGAAACATTGTAAGGACGAAGGCCCCGCAACGATGTTGCGGGGTTTTTCGGATGCAATCGGGCGGATCTGAAAGCTAGCTTTCGAGTCCGCCCGACTGCATACAAATCCGTCGGCGAAGCCGCCGGCCTTCGTCCTCCACCCCGATCCCATTGCCGTGACGCCGTACAGGAGGTGGCCTGCGAGCGCAGCGAGCAGGGCAAATCCTGCAGGCGTCCTTTCCGAACCTCACCCCGTCATCCCCGACCTGATCGGGGATCTCCTTTTTACTTCGATGACCTCCACTTCGGGGGTCACGTAGACATCTACAACATGGGTCTGGTATTAGTCCTTATACCCCTAACACAATAGCCGGATTGATGTCCAATTCGCGGGAAATGGTCCTAGCCTGCTTCAGCGTCGGTTCGCACTTTCCAGAAAGGATTTCGCTGATCTTTAATTCATTCTCACACAAATCTTTCCGGTTCCTTCTGTTTTTAATTTCCGTTTCACGAGATTCGCCGGTCAAGCCGGCGAATGACGAATTGATTATTACACAAACGCCTTCCCGTTCCACTTGTAGGTCGGGAGGTCGGCGAGGCGGATGAGGAGGTCCCAGCATTCGTCGGACCAAACGTGCTTCTCATACTGCGCGTTGTACGGGTCGGTGGGGCGGTATTCGATGACCATCGTCTGCGTGGAGGCGTCGACCAGGTACACAAGCCAGTCCTGGGGGCGCTCGGCGTAGGCGGCTTTCAGCTTGGCCACCTGCTCCTTATAGCCTTCGCAAGCATCCGGATCCAGGAAGCCGTCGAGGTTCTTCGGGACGGGCAGGAAACCCTGCGCGGGGGTCAGTTTCCCGTCGATGAAGGTGAAGGCTTTGTTCTCGTAGCTGGTGGGCTCGCCTTCAGCGGCGCCGCACCAGGTATAAATGGCCAGCCAGCCGCCGTCGGAGAGGGGAAGGCAGTCCATCATGCGCTCCTCATAGTAGCCCTCGATGTCGTCGGTGTCCTCGTAGTAGGAGACGCTGCTGTTCTTGGGGGCCTCCGTCATGAATTCGTCCGGGTCCAGGCCGTCGACCTGGGCCAGCATCATCTGCCGGTAGGCCTGGAAGGCCACGGGTTCGGGAATCTCCTGCGGGATGAACTGGCCGTCCTTGAAGATCCAGCGGGAACGGGTGATCTCTTCCTCGCTGTCGTACTCTTCCATGACCTCGTCGATATTGGACATGTCCTCGTTGAAGAGGGCTTCGTAGCTGCGGTCGTAGAAGCTCTCGGTCAGGTCGATATCGTAGCTGCCGTCCGCCAGTTTTTCGATGGTCAGCGAGGACCAGGAGTTGTAGCTGCCGGGGCTCATGTGCTCGTCTTCGGCGTACCAGAAGCCTTCCCCCTCATCCCCGTCCGGATGCAGGTCGCGGTAGGGATTCTCCCAGTCGCAGAAGTGCCAGAAGAGCATTTCGTTCGCCTGCATGTTGCGGAAGATGCCCATGGCGAGCATGTCGTCCGGAGTGAGGTTGTAGCCGTCCTCGTCCTGTTCCTCGATGAGGTAGCCCAGCATGTCGTAGTACAGGGGGATCCAGCCGAAATTGATGGCCGGCTGCTTGGGCATGTCGGTGGTCACGGCCTTGCGGCTGCTTCCCTCGCCGTCGGTGCGTATCATCTTGCCGGTGAGGTAGTTGTAGGACTCGTCGTAGTGCTCGGAGGCGTGGCGGTCCTTCTTGCCGCCGATGAGGCGGAAGTCGCCGTCCTGCCAGCGGAAGAGGAAGATGTCCGAATTGCCTTCATAGTCGCACTGGATGCGCACAACGCCCTTGTCGTTGACGGTGATACCGGTCTTGTTGCCGTACAGGTCGGTCTCGTATTCGCGGAAGAGCTGGTAGACGCCGTTCTTGTCGCCGAAATAGAAAGCGAAGTTGTTGCCGGAATAGTAACCGTCCAGCGCGATGACGAGGTCCTTGATGCCGTCTTTGTTGATGTCGGCCACGGCGGTGACGACGGTCTCGTCGGTGCGGGTCTCGTGAAGGTCCGCGACGGATTTGCCTGAGGGTTGGAAAACCGGCTGGCTCCAGGCGGCCAGCGGGAGAGCGCAGAGCGCGAGGGAGAGGAGAATCTTTTTCATTTCATCCAGTTTGGTAATACAAACGCGAAAGTTACGAAATTTCCCCGACATAACGAAGTTATGACAATGTGTCATTGGCAGAGGATTTGCTTTATACTGAGTCAAGCAACGCAAGAATTATGGCAGAAACGAAAGATATGACCCAGGAACCGCAGGCAGAAGCGCCTGTGGAGCAGACTTCGCAGGCAGCAGAGTCCAAGAAGAAACAGAAGAAAGAAGACCGCAAGTCCGACGAACTGAAGAAACAGGTCGCCGAGCTGACTGACAAATTGGCGGCTGAGAAGGACAGCTATATCCGCCTGATGGCGGAATTCGAGACTTTCCGGCGCCGTTCGTCCGAGGACCGGCTCAACCTCATCTCCTCCGCCGCGGCGAAGACCATCGAAGGTCTGCTCCCGGTGCTCGACGACTGCGAGCGCGCCATGGAGATGCTTTCCAAGTCGTCCGACGAGGCTGCAAAAGAAGGCACCGCGCTGATATACAACAAGTTGATGGATTACCTCAAGACCCAGGGCCTGGCCCGGATCGAGGCCAAAGGCGAGACCTTCAACACCGATTTCCATGAGGCGGTGACCCAGTTCCCGGCTCCGAACGAGGAGATGAAGGGCAAGGTAATCGACGTGATTCAGACGGGCTACACCCTGGGCGGCAAGGTCCTGCGGTATGCCAAAGTCGTAGTAGGAGCGTAAGCGTATGGCAGAAAAAAGAGATTACTATGAGGTCCTGGGGCTCCAGAAAGGAGCCTCGGCCGACGATATCAAGGGCGCCTACCGCAAGGCGGCGCTGAAATGGCACCCGGACCGCTGGGTCAGCGGAACGGATGCTGAGAAGAAGACCGCGGAGGAGAAATTCAAAGAGGCCTCCGAGGCCTATTCCGTGCTGAGCGATCCGGACAAGAAGGCGAAATACGACCAGTTCGGCTTCGCCGGCGTGGACGGTGCGGCCGGGCAGGACTGGAGCCAGGGCTTCGGCAACCTGAACGACATCCTGAACAATCTCTTCGGCGGCGCGTTCGGCGGTGCGTTCGGCGGCTTCGGCGGTTTCGAAGGATTCGGCTTCGGCGGCGGAGCGCAGGGGTCCCGTCAGCAGCGCGGCCGCGACATCCGCACCCGCGTCAAGGTGACGCTCGAGGAGATTGCGAACGGTTGCGAGAAAGAAGTGACCATCGAGCGCAACCGGCCTTGTCCGGATTGCAACGGCCGCGGTGCCAAGAGTGCTTCCGACATCAAGACCTGCCCGACCTGCAAGGGCGCCGGCCAGGTGCAGCACGTGACGAACACCCTCTTCGGTCGCGCGATGTCCACCTCCGTCTGCCCGCAGTGCAACGGCACCGGCAAGGTGGTCACGAACCCCTGCGGCCGCTGCAAGGGCACCGGCCTCGTGCGGGTGAAGGAAACCGTTAAGGTGCGCATTCCGGCGGGCGTGGAGGACGGCATGCAGCTGTCCCTGCGCGGTGAAGGACATGCGGCGCCGCAGGGCGGCGTGAACGGCGACCTGCTCGTGATCGTGGAGGAACAGCCGCACGCCCAGCTGAAGCGCGACGGCGCGAACCTCTTCTATACGCGGGTGATCAGCGTCGCGGACGCGATGCTGGGCTGCGAGATCCAGGTGCCGGCCCTGGACGGCGCACAGCGCCTCAAACTGGATCCCGGCACGCAGTCCGGTACGGTCCAGCGCCTGCGCGGCAAGGGTCTTCCGACCGTGAACGGCTACGGCCTCAGCAGCCGCGGCGACCTGTACGTGAAGATCCTGGTGTGGATCCCGCGCAAGCTGGGACGCAGCGAGCGGGAAGCCATCGAGAAGATGCGCGACACCGTCCGCCCGGATCCGAACCGGGAGGACAAGGCCCTTTTCGAAAAAGAAAGCCAGTACTTCTAGATTCGCCGGTCGGTGCCGGCGAATGACGAATAGCCGTCATTCCGGCCGAACAACCGTCATTCCGGCCGAAGAGCCGGAATCTCCTTCCTATTTGAAGAATTTGTCGATATCCTGGATGGTCTCCGGCAGCGCGAAGATCGCCACGCGATCGTAGGGCTGGATGACAGTGTCACCGACAGCGATGAACGCCTCGCTCCCGCGGATGATGCCACCGATGATGGCGTTCCGCGGGAAATCTATATCCTTGATGGGACCGGTGGTGATGGCCGAACCCGGCGCCACCGTGTACTCGATGACTTCAGCGTTGGTCCCGGTCATGTAGCGCACGAAGCGCGCCTTGCCCGACAGGGTGAACTTGAAGATGCGCCCCGCGGTGATGAGTTTCTTGTTGATGACGTTGTCCACGCCCATCTCCTCGGCGATGTGGATGTACTCGATGTTCTCGACCTCGGCGATGGTGCGCGGCACACCGAATTTCTTGGCGACCACGCAGGACAGGACATTGCTCTCGTCATTGCCTGTCAGGGCGATGAAGGCGTCGTATTCCTGGATGCCCTCCTCGTAGAGGAAATCCGAATTGCGTCCGTCTCCGTGGACGATGCGGACCGACTCCGGCAGCTTCTCTGACAGCTCGATGCAGCGGTTCTTGTCGCTCTCCACGAGCTTGACCTTCATGCCGCTGCGGTCCAGCGAGCGTGCGAGCATTTCGCCGATGGGGCCGCCGCCCAGGATGAAGACGCTGTCGATGGAGACGTTGGTCTTGCCGAAGTGGCGGTAGAGCGCATCCACTCCCTCACGCGTGGTGATCGTGAAGACAAGGTCCCCGTAGAGGAATTTGGTGTCGAGTTTGGGGATGATCGTGGTCTCGTCCCGGGAGATGGCGATCACGCGGAACTGTTTCAACTCCTCCGCCGTCGTGTCCTTGATGAATTCGAGGAGTTTGAGATCCAGGATGGGGGAGTCTTCGGTCAGTCTGAAAACGGCGATCTGCAGACGGCCACGTGCGAAGTCCATCGTCTCCGCGGTGGAATTGTGCTTGAGGAAAGCGATGATTTCGTCGGCGGCGCTCTTTTCGGGATAGAACATCAGCTCGATGCCCAACTCCTTGAATATGAGCCGGTTCTCGGCGTTTAGATAGTCCTCGTCGTTGACGCGCGCGATCACCTTGGCGGCACCCAACTGCTTGGCGAGCAGCGCGCCCACGATGTTGATCTCCTGGGCGGCGAGCGGATACACGGCGATGAACAGGTCGGCCTTGTCCACGGCGGCGGCGCGCAGGATATCGATCGAAGACGGGTTGCCGAGCACCGTCTCGACGTCGGCGTACGCCGTCAGGGCGTTGATACGCGCGGTGTTGTCATCGATGACCGTGACTTCATTCGCTTCGGCGCGAAGCATCTTTGCGAGGTGGGAACCGACCTCACCGGCTCCCTCAATGACTATCTTCATAGCGTCTCACATATTTAAATATCTTCTCTCCCCGCAGGGCGGCCTGCAGCAGGATCCGCACGTTCCACAGCCCTGCAACCGATTTTCCGGGAACACCAGGCCCCGCTTTTGTGCCCGGGATGGTGTTTTGGGGGCTGCCGGGCACGCTGGGGGCGCTTTTTGTGCCCGGGGTGCCGCGCAGTTGCCGGTATTCGCGGTGCGCGTCCCGGACGGCCCGGGCGCAATCCGCTTTTCCCGACAACAAATATACGATAGCCGCGCAAGAATCCAAAATCTTGCGTATGCAGATGCGCCTGCGCGCCCGGGCCGGGCCGAGCGTCGCGGGCAGGTTGTTCTCCAGCAGGAGCAGGCCGTTGCGGTAGTTGAGTTTCAATTTGAGCGGTGACGATGGCGCCAGCGTGCCGCCACCGAGATGCCAGACGCAACTTTGCGGAACCACGCCCACGCGCCAGCCTGCGAGCCAGGCGCGCCAGCACCAGTCAATCTCTTCCATGTGCGCGAAAAAGCGTTCGTCAAGCCCGCCCAGTTCGTGCCAGGCGCTGACACGGACCAGAAGGCAGGCGCCCGTGGCCCAAAGTACGTCCGCCGGGCGGTCGTACTGGCCGTTGTCCTGCTCGGTGCGGGAGAGCACGCGGCCGCGGCAGAAGGGGAATCCGTAGCGGTCCAGATATCCGCCGGCGGCGCCGGCGTATTCAAACCGGTCCGTGCGGCGGTACTCCTTACCGTCCGGCTCCAGCGCATGGAGTCTGGGGCCGCAGGCGGCATAATCCGGGTGTGCGTCCATCCAGCCGACGAGCGGCTCCAGCCACCCGCCCTGCACCTCGATGTCGGAATTCAGCAGCACCAGGTACTCCGGCTTGCCTTCGCCCTGCGGGCGTCCAGATTCAATGACCGGGGGGCGTTCCCCCCGGACCCCCTGCGTCACTTCGTTCCGGGAAGTATCCCGAAAAACCAATTTCTGCTCCGCCCTACACGACGCTGACGCACGGCAAGCCTCGTCATTCGCCGACTTGATCGGCGAATCTCCTAGCAGTTCCGCAAAGGCGCGGTTGTAGCCGCCGGTGAAGCCGTAGTTTTCGTCGAACAGGATGGTCCGGACGTTCGGGAAACGCCTCGCGAGCAGCTCGCGCGAACCGTCCGTACTAGCGTTGTCTGCGACCACGACGCCGGCATCCAGCCCCCGCAGACTGTCCAGCAGCGGGGGTAGGAAACGCTCCAGGTAGTCCCGAGTGTTCCAGTTGAGGATGACGACGGCGGTGCGCATCGCAGGTCGTTATTTGCAGTCGCAGCCTTCCTTGCCACAGCCGCAACCTTCTCCCTCGCCCTTGCTCTTGCCACAGCATTCGCCGTCTTCCTTGTGGCAACCGCCTCCGTGGCAGCCGCCGCAGCCTTCCTCGGGCGGCAGGTATTCGCCGTGCAGGCCCTCGGTCAGTTCCTTGTCGGTGGCGCTGCGCACGCTTTCCAACTTTCCGGTGAAATGCAGCGTCTTGCCGGCCATCTGGTGGTTGAAGTCCATGGTGACGGTGTCTTCGGTGACCTTGGACACCGTGCCCTGGACCACCTGACCGGCCTGGTTGAGCATCGGGATGATGCGACCGACGACCAGCAAATCCTCGCGGACCTTGCCGTCGATGGCAAACGCGGTCTTGGGGAGATCGACGAGGTAGGCGGGATTGTAGGTGCCGTAGCCGTCCTCGGGGCTCAGGACGAAATCGAAACCGTCGCCCGGCTCCTTGCCTTCGAGTGCCGCCTCGAATTTCGGCAGCAGCATGCCGCCGCCATGGATGTATTCGAGCGGTGCGCCCGGCGCGGACTTGTCCGCAATCTTACCTTCCACTTCCAGCTGGTAACTCACCGCTACCACTTTGTTCTTTTCTACTTTCATATTCTATCTGTTGTTATTCTTTCTCACTTTTTTGCTGTGAGCTGTAATTATTTGTTTATTAATATTTTGTCATTTTTTACTCCCCTCATTTTCGGGGTACTGTAAAATGGTAAATTATTGTCTCATAGCGTGTTGCTGCTCACGGCAAGCTATCCGCTGAAGTCCACCTCCGCGAAGGCAAGGGTGGGGATGAGTTTGCTCTGGCAGGGCCGGGCGTCGTCGCCGGCGGCGAGCAGCCGCGACCACAGCGTCAGCAGGTTGCCGGTCATCAGCATGCCGCTCACGGGCCGGACGATCCTGCCGTCCTCGAAGAGGTAACCCTCGATGCCGTAGGAGAAATCACCGGTGACGGGATTGCTGTTACCGCCGTTGAAGTCGGTGACGAGAATTCCGCTTCCGCAGCGGCGCAGGATGGCATCGCGGTCCAGCCCGGCGCAGGGCCAGGGGAAAACCTTGGGACGCGTGGCGTCCTCGACGGTCGGCGTCATCTGCAGCTTCCCGGCCATGTAGCTGTTGATGAAATACTCCTTCACGACGCCCGCCTCGATGATGGGAGCCTCGACGGTGGCGACGCCTTCGGAGTCGAAATACTTGGAACAGGTCTGTCCCGGGATGCGGGGCAGATCCATGATGGTAAGCCCTTTGGGAAATACCTGCTTCCCGAGACTGTCCAGCAGGAAGGAATTCTGCTGCTGGATGGCGTATCCGCTCAGGGCCCGGAGCAGGGGAGAAACGACCTTGGAGGCCATCTCCGCATCGATCACCGCCGTGTAGCGGCCACTCGGCGCCGGCTCCGACCCGATCTGCCCGACCGCCCGCGCAAGCGCCTTTCGCCCGCACGCCGCAGCATCCAGCTCCGCGAGCCGCGACGACGCATCCCACCAATACCCGCTATACTTCTCGCCCTCACTTTCAATCGTAATCTCCACCCCGTAATCGAACGACGTCTCACTGTGCCTGCAGCACACCCCGTTCGTATCCATCACCACCGAATCATACACGCTGTCCGAATACTCTCCCTCCTCGGAAACAATCTCATACTCCGTTCCGCTTTCTTCGTCGCTGCACGGCAGCCAGCCTCCGGAAACGTCCTTCGGACCCCACCGCTTCGCGGTCCCCCCTCTTACGATGCCGCCCGAAATGGCAGAGTCCCCCTGGAAGGGGGTGCAGGGGGTTGAAGAACAAGCCAGCTTGCTGGCACGGTTTCCGGAGGCTGCTGCCGCTTCCGCTCCGTCATGCGGAACGTCGGGGGAAGTCGCCCCAGCAAAACCGTGGCTGCCGTGCAGCGAAGCCAGCACGGAGGCGGATAATGCCAGATTTTGCCGGGCGGAGGGGGTTATGCCGTTGCGGGCGGGATCGACCAGGCCGAGCTCATTGCCCGTGAGGGCATCCTGACAGCAACGGGCGGGATCGGGAAGAACGCGAAGCGGGTCCTCCGCGACCATGCGGGTCGCCGCCACGGCGCGCGCGATGAACCCCTCGAGCGAAGCCGCATCCAGCTTGTTGGTCGAATAACTCCCATAGCGCCCGTCCACGAACAATGCGAGCGAAAGCGACCGGTCGGCACAATGCGTCACGCGGTCCACCTCGCCGTCGAGCGTCGCCACCAGATCCTCCTCGCTCTTCGAAAGCGTCGCCCGCGCATGCTGCGCCCCGGTGCGGCGCGCCATATCCAAAGCCTGCCGGACGAAATCCAATTCCTTGTCAGTGATCATCTTACTCTCCTCCGACAGTTAAATTTCCAATCAAAACGGACGGAATGCCGCACGACACGGCGACACTCTGCTCTTTGCCGCAGGTCCAGGTGCCCTCGTCGATGCGCAGATCGCCCGCGACGGCCTGAATGTCGGCAAGCGCCTGCGGCCCGTTGCCGATAATGTTGATGTCCTTGACGGGCATCGTCAGTCGGCCCCCCTCGATCAGGAAGCCGCTCTTGACAAAAAACGTAAAATCCCCCTCGCCGATCTTCACCTGCCCGTTCGCAAACTGATCCACATAGATGCCGCGCTTCACGGACGCGATCAGATCCTCACGCGTCCCGTCGGGACCGCTCTCCATGTAGGTCGCCCGCATTCGCGGAATGGGATTGTACCGGAAAGACTCCCGGCGGCCGTTGCCCGTCGGCGCAACGCCGTAGAAATGGGCGCTGATGCGGTCGTGGAGATAGGAAGTCAGCACGCCGTCCGTGACCATGTAGGTCTTCTGCCCCGGCACGCCCTCGTCGTCATAATTGCACGCACCGCGGCTGGCCGGCACCGTGGCGTCGTCCAGGATATTGATCCCCGGCCGGCAGATGCGCTGCCCCATGCGCCCGCTGAAGATGGACTGCCCTTTGCGGTTGAAATCCGCCTCGAACGCGTGCCCCATCGCCTCGTGCAGCAGGATGCCGGAAGCACCCGCACCCATGACCACGGGCATCTGGCCGCCCTTCGGCCGCCGCGCCTCGAAACGCGCGTCCATGCCATCCACGGCCCGGGAGACGAGATCCTCGAGCACGGCGTCGTTGACGAACTCCGCGCCCATCCGGAGACTGCGCGACACGGTATTGTTCTCCGTCCGCTCGCCCTGCCGGAAAATCACCTGCACGGAAATGCTCCCCAGCGGCCGGTGGTCTGAGGTCAGTTCGCCGAGCGAATTGTACATCAGGATGTCGCTGACGGAATACGACAGGATGGCGACGACCTTCAGCACGCGGCTGTCCCGCGCCCGTATCCCCGCCTCGATTCTTTGCAGGAAGGGTATAAACCCTGCCGTCTCCGCTTCCTCCCACGGCATCTGTTCGTCATAGTAACGCGCAATCGCGGCGTCGCTGCACGGCAGCCAGCCTCCGGAAACGTCCTTCGGACCCCACCGCTTCGCGGTCCTCCCTCTTACGATGCCGAGGGTGGCACGGTTTCCGGAGGCTACTGCCGCTTCCGCTCCGTTTGCGATTGCGCCAGCAGCGCGAGCGGCCTGCAGCAGAGACGGCAGGTCGGTGGATTCGGCATAGGCGTAGCCGGTCTTCTCGCCCTTGAGGACACGGATCCCGCAGCCGTAATCGACATGATAACCGCCGGAACCCACAACTCCGTCGCGCAGCAACAGATCGTGATAAGACGTATCCTCGAAATACAGATCACACCAGTCGCCCCCGGCCCGCAGCCCCTCGGCTACGAGCGAACGCAACTGCTCCACAGTCACACCAAAACGATTACATGCTTCCATCCGGATGCGCAATATGCCAGATTAACTGATACTTCTCATTGTCCTTGATGTAGGTGAGCCCGTCGGACCCCTCGGCCACCACCGTGAATGGCGGCTTCGAATTGTCCGTCAGCACCCAGCGGTCCATCTCCGGAATATACGTATCGAACAGATACTGCAAGCCCATCACATAGCGGCGCCGCACCACGGCATCCGGGATATTGTGCCCCCCGGACACCACCCGTTCCCGGACCCGCTGAATGGCCAGCTCGGGCGAATTCAGCCAGAAATACAGGACCGTGGTCTCATACCCCCGCGCCTTCGCCTGGCGGACGATCTGCAGCAGCGAGCGGGTCGCAAGCGTCGTTTCAATGGCGAAATTCGCCTGACGCTCCAGCAGGTAGTTGATTTTCATCAACATATACCTGCTGGCGGTCACGGACGCCGCGCCGGGATCGAACGGCGAAAAGCTCTTCGCGAACTCGTCCGAGTTCACGAACTCCCGGCAATCAAGCAGATCCGGCAAGAGGGTGTATGACGCCGTGGTCTTGCCGGATCCGTTGCAGCCCGATATGATGTAGAGCTTGGGCAAATCCTACTTCTCAGGAATGTTTTCCAGGACGGCTTTCAGCAGATCCCAGCTCCGCTGGACGGCGGGGATGTGGACCCGCTCGTCCGGAGAGTGCGGATAGAGGACGGTCGGTCCGATCGAGACCATCTCCCAGTTGGGATACTTGGCCCCGAGCAGGGCGCACTCCAGGCCGCCGTGGGTGGCCATGACGTTCATCGGCTTGCCGTACAGCTTGATGTGCATGTCGTTGATCAGCTTGTTGATCGGTGTGTCCGGCTTGGGCGTCCAGCCCGGGTAGCCGCCGAAGAACTTGACCTTGGCGCCGGCGAACTCGAAGATGTACCTTACGCGCAGGGCCAGATCCTGCTTGGCCGTGTTCATGGCGCTGCGGAGCAGGGAATTGACCGTGAGGTGGCCGCGCTTGCAGCGCACGACGGCCAGGTTGATGGACGTTTCGGTCAGGCCCTGCATGGTCTGGCTCATGCGGATCACGTTGGACGGGCAGACGGCGATGGCCTTGCAGGCATTCAGGATGACGGCATCCTCGATGCAGCGGGCGGGCTTGGCGACCTTGGTGAAGCTCCACTGCATGCCCGGGTCGCTCTGTTCAAAACGCGCCTGGGAAATCTTGAGGATCTCGTTGGCATAGCGGATGGCCGCGGTCGCCTTTTCGGCAGGCAGGGCGATCAGGGCGTCGGCCTCGAAGGGGATGGCGTTGCGCAGGCTGCCGCCGCTGAAGTCGGCCACCTTGGCGCCATAGCGCTCGAGCAGGGGGATGAGGACGCGGACCATGATCTTGTTGGCGTTGGCGCGGTAGAGGGAAATATCCATGCCGGAGTGGCCGCCGGAGAGGCCCTTGATGTCGATCTTGTAGCCGACATAGCCCCGGGGAACGGGCAGGCTCCTGTACTTGAAGTCCGCCTGGGCGTCCAGACCGCCGGCGCAGCCGATGCAGAGCTCATTCTCGTCTTCGGAGTCGAGGTTGAGGAGGATGTCGCCCTTGAGGATGCCGGGCTTGAGGGCCTCGGCACCGGTCATGCCGGTCTCCTCGTCGTAGGTCACGAGGATCTCGATGGGGCCGTGCTTGACGCTCTTGTCCTCGGCGACGGACATCGCCAAGGCGACGCCCATGCCGTTGTCGGCGCCGAGCGTAGTGCCCTTGGCGGTGACCCATTCACCGTCGATGACGGTCTGGATCGGGTCCTTGAGGAAGTCGTGGACGGTGTCCGCGGTCTTCTGCGGGACCATGTCCATGTGGCCCTGGAGGACGACGCCCTTGCGGTTCTCAAAACCGGGGGTGGCGGGGACGCGCATAATCACGTTGCCGGTCTCGTCGGCAAACGCCTCGACTTTGTGCTCCTTGGCCCAGTCGAGCAGGTGCTGGCGAACGATCTCCTCATGCTTGGAGGGACGCGGGCAGCGGGTAAGTCCGTAGAAGTTGTTCCAGACAACTGCCGGTTTCAAATCTTTGATGGTCATAGCTTGTTGTGTATAAATAAATTAAACTCTTTTGAAACGTTTGTGGCTCCAGAGGTAGTTGTCCGGCTGCTGCCGGATTTCGGCCTCGAGGAGCCGGTAATATTCTTGCATCATCTGCTGCACGTCCATGGTGGAAGCGTCTTCGCAGATGGGGATGTAGCGCAGGATATAATGTCCGCGGCGCTCGCGGCGCATCGACAGATATGCAACGGCCATGCCGAATTTGCGCGCAAGCGCGGCCGCGCCCGTCATCGTCTGCACCCGCTGGCCGAAGAAGTCGACGTCCAGGTTGGCCGGGGAGACGAAGTAGGGACGCTGGTCGGTGTTGACGTTGTACACCTTCTTCTCATCCTTGTGCGTGTAGACGTAGCGGACCAGGTCCTTGCTCTCGATGTAGCCCTCGAAGTGCTTGCGGTCATACAACGGAGCGAAGCGGTTGTCGCGGAAAACCTCGTCCCAGGCGCGGCTGGACAGCTGCCGGTACACCACGCAGAAGTTCTGCTCCGTGAAGGGCAGGGGGGTGTCGGTGTAGTTGTAGAACTCGATGCCGCCGTAGAGCTCCCAGTTGCCGCAGTGCGAGTACATCAAGACCAGGCTGGGCGCCGCCTCGAAGAGCCTGGCGGCCACTTCCGGGTTCTCCACCTCCACGATGCGCTGGCGGCGCAGGCGCCGGTGATCCCGGCATCCGCCGAACCAGACCGCTTCCGCGACCAGCTCGCCGAGATGGCGGTAGAACGCCTTGCCGAGCGCTTTCCGCTCCGCGTCCGATTTGTCCGGGAAGCAGAGGGCGAGGTTGTGCGCCACCACGTCGCGGCGGTAACGCAGCACGTCCCCGAAGAGCCAGGCCATGAAGCGCCCCAGCGCGTAATGGACACGCAGCGGCAGCAGCCCCAACAGGCGGAGCAGCCCCTTCAGCAGCCAGACCCCGAGTTTGTGCATGCCTTATTCGGCCGTGGCGGCTTCCAACTTCTTGAGGAAGGAGAACATCACGACGCCGGAGATGACGCAGAGGGCCATCAGGACGGTCCAGTTGACCCAGAGGGGCACGTTGTCCCAGAGCATCGAAGGGATGGAGCTGAGGTAGTTGCCGATGGCGGTGGCGGCGAACCAGCAACCCATCATCAGGCCCTTGTACTTCGGCGGAGCCACCTTGGACACGAAGGAGATGCCCATCGGGCTGAGCAGCAGCTCGGCGAAGGTGAGCACCAGGTAGGTGCTGATCAGGTAGGTCGGAACGACGGGATCCGGGGACACGCCGCCCACGGAGGTCAGGGTCGACGGGGCCGGCTGGCCCTTGGAAGCGGCGAGCATGATGAGGTAGCCCAGCGCGGCCACGAACATGCCGAGGCCGATCTTCTTCGGTGCGGACGGCTCCTTGCCCTTTTTGGCGAGGGCGCCGAAAAGGGCCATCGACACGGGCGTCAGGGCCACGACGAAGAAGGGATTGAACTGCTGGAACTGCTGGGGCAGGATGTGCAGCACCTCGTCCATGCCGGAGTACAGCGCGTAGGCGCCGCCCCACAGGAGCAGGGTGACGACTGCGCAGATGGACTTGCCCTTGGCGGTCTCGGACTGGAAGGCGCCGAAGAGGGTATAGACGGACACGGCAATCAGGAACAGTGGCCAGATGTTGAAGCCGATGCGGAGCGGACCGGACACGGTGTCCTGGGTGTAGTCACGGGCGAAGTAGGTCAGCGAGGAACCGTTCTGATGGAAGGCCATCCAGAAGAAGATGACCACGGCGAACACGAAGCAGAGGGCCACGATGCGGTCCTTGGTCTGCTTGGGCGTGAGCTCGACCGTGGCGGTGTTGGATGCGGCGGCCTGCTTGGCGTTGACGTCGGTGTGCTTGAACCAGGAACGGAAGCCGAAATAGATGGCCATCGAGAAGATGAGGGACACGCAGGCCACGGCGAAACCGAGGTTGTAGGCCGTGGACAGGTGGTTGATGTAGTACTGGCTGAAATCGGTCAGGCTCATCGCGGCCACGTCGCTGCCGGGCATTGCGGCCTGGAGGTTCTGGAGAACGGACGGATCCTGCAGCGTGCCGTCGAGGCACTGGTGCGCGAGGGCGGGAATGTCGGCCTTGTAGATGAGGCCGGAGCTGGCCAGGTGCTTGTTGGTCAGGGCGGTGGCGGCCGTCGGGGCGAACATGGCGCCCACGTTGATGGCCATGTAGAAGAGGCTGAAACCAGAGTCGCGCTTGGCGCTGTATTTCGGGTCGTCGTCGAGGTTGCCCGTCATGACCTGGAGGTTGCCCTTGAAGAGGCCCGTGCCCACGGCGATGAGGAGCAGCGCCCCGATCATCATCGTGAGGGCGAGGCCGCGTCCGGAGAAGGCGTTGGTCGGGATGGCCAGCAGGAGGTATCCCAGGAACATGACCGACACGCCGGTGACGACGCACTTGCCGAAGCCGATCTTGTCGGCGAGCCATCCGCCGAGCACCGGCATGAAGTAGACGGCTGCGAGGAAAATGGCATAGAACTGGCCCGCCGCTGCGGCGGTGAAGCCGAACTTCGCCTGCAGGAACAGGAGGAAGATGGCCAGCATGGTGTAATAGCCGAAGCGTTCGCCGGTGTTGGCGAGCGCCAGGGCGTAGAGACCTTTCGGTTGACCTTTGAACATAACTTATCTTTGTTTAGTTTTAGTCGTATCCACAAATATAACAAAAAAAGGCCGTCCCGCAAAGGGACAGCCTTTTCTTTTGGAGATTGCCGGTCAGGCCGGCAATGACTATTTCTTCCGGAACAGGCTCCAGCCGCGCTTCTTCCGCTCGGCCGCCCGCTTGGCGCGCTGATGCGTGATGACTTCGTAGATGGTGAGCCAGTCCGGAATGCCGCCGAGGTTGCGGTCGTCAATGTAGAGATCGGCAACCACCTTGGCAGTGTGGTTCTTGAAGAGGGCATCGTCCGGCTGGTTGCTGTTGACGGCATAGAAGTCCAGCCCCCGCTTGTGGCAGAATTCGACGGCGGCGTCGAGCTTCTCGCCTTCACGCGAGGTGAAGAGAATCAGCCGGTTGCCTTCCTGCTGCAGGGTGCGCAACGTATGGATGGCAAAGGCCTTTTCCTTACCGATGTCCGGGTATTTGTTCTCGACGATGGTGCCGTCGAAATCTACGGCAATGATCATTTCTTTTTGCCGAACAGTTTACCCAGGCCTTTCTTATGCTCCTCCTGGCCATAGTAGCCATAGCCGCTGCCATAGCCGTAGCCGTAACCGTAGCCATAGGAACCGAAGCCGTAGCCGTGGCGCTTCTTGACCTGCGGTCCGTTGAAGACGATGGCCATGTTGTGCAGGTGGCGCTTCTCGTTGAGCTCGTCGAGCTGCGGGAGGATACGCCGGTCGAGCTGGCCGCTGCGCAGGATGAAGAGGTTGGTCTCCACGACGCGGTTTATCACGAGCGGGTCGGCCAGCATCTGGATGGGCACGCCGTCAAGCAGGATGTAGTCGTAGCGCTCGCGCAGCAGCTTGATCAGTTCGTCCAGGCGGGGACGGCTGAGCAGCTCGGTCGGGTTGGGCGGTATCGGACCGGCCGGGATGAAGTCGATGCCCGGGCGGGCGTCCTTGTACAGGATGTCATCCAGGGTGACGTCCAGGTCATACAGGAAGTTGGACAGGCCCGTTGTCTTGTGCTTGAGGTTGAAGGCGCCGGACATGGAGCGCTTGCGCAGGTCGGTGTCGATCAGCACGATCTTCTTCTGGGCGTCCGCCAGGCAGGCGGCCATGTTTGCCGTGATGAAGGTCTTGCCTGACGAGGACGAGTAAGAGGTCGTGGCGATGACCATAGGCAGCTTGCTGTCGGGATCCAGGAAGGCGATGTTGGTGCACATCATGCGCATGGCCTCGGTGAAGACGCTGTGCGAATTGGGATTGTACACGAACGGCGAAGGATCCTTCTCACCGGGTTTGTGCTTGCTGCCCCGGAAGATGATGTGCCTGAGTTCCTGGTTGAGCGGAATTTCCGCCAGGAAGGGCACGTCGATGTTCTCTTCGATCTCCTTGCGCGTGCGGATCTTGGTGTCCAGGAAGAGGCGGGCGATCAGGATGACGGCCGGGATGAGCAGGCCGATCAGGATGGCCAGCAGCATGATTTTCATACGCTGGGGGGATACGGGCTCGTAATTGGCCCAGGCCGGATCGACCACGCGGAGGTTGTCGTCCGCCATCGCCTGGGAAAGAGCGTTCTCCTCGCGCTTGTTGAGCAGGAAGAGGTAGAGCTGTTCCTTGATGGACTGCTGGCGTGCCAATTCGAGCATCTGGCGCTCCTTGGTCGGCATCGTGGAGAATTTCTGGACGGCATTGCGCTCCCGCTCCGTGAGGTCCCGCTTCTGGATCTCCAGACTGGTCTGCAGGTTCTGGATGAGACCCAGCAGGTTGTGGCGCAGGTTGGAGAGCGTGGCCTCCGTCTGCTTGACGGCCGGGCTCTCCGTACTGGAGGCCGAGACCAGTTTTTCGCGACGCAGGATCTGGTCATTGTACTGGGAGATGACCTGATCCACGTTCGCATCTTCGATGCCCATATTGGCCGGGATCATCTGGTATTTGTCGGCCGACTGGATCACGTAGTCCTTGAGGTAGTTGGACAAGGCGAGACGCGTTTCCACATCTACGAGCTCTGCGCCATAACCGCGGCTGTCGCCCAGGTACATCGCGGCCGCTTCGTCCACGCTCATCAGCTGGTTGTTGCTCTTGAAGCCGGCGATGCCGCCTTCCACGCTGCCGAGTTCCCGTTCGATAATGTCCAGGCGCTCGTTGATGAAGCGCTCGGTGTTGACGGCTACGCGGTTCTTCTCCCGGATGGAGGCCTCATTGTATTTGATAACCAGCATGTTGATGATATCGGCGGCACGCTGGGCATTGAAATCCCGTTCAGACAGCCAAAGGACATTCTTCTCATTGGAAATGCTCAGACGGGAAATGAATCCGCTGGCGGCTCCGGTGACGGTCGATTTCCGGATTTCAATCTGCTGTCCGTAGGATTCCGGGACATAGCGTTCGGTAGGGAAGAAGACCACGCGACCGGTTCCGAGGGCGATGGTGTCGCCGAGGGCTACGGTCTGGGATCCGGAATCCGTATGGAGTCGGATATTATCGGCGTCGAGCGGCATCACGGTAATGCTGAAGGTGCCGGGATCCTCTTTCTCGCGGTCAAAAGCCATCCGGACCGGAGACAGGGATGTGTAGAGTTCGACATTGCGGAATTTGATGTGATCCACGTAACTGACGTCGGCGTCCAGGGCCTTGACCACCTCGGACATGATGGTGATGGAACGGAGTTGGAGTTCCTCGTTGGAGACGGAGACCTTGTTGACCATCTGGTCGTAGGTGTCCAACTTGGCCGTGCGGATATCGTCACCGGCATTTTTGATAATGGCCGTGACACCGCTGCGGTAGATATAAGGCATCCGGGCGTAGCGGTAGTAGGCGACGCCGAGCGTGATGAGGACGCAAAGCAGGAACCAGGGCCAGTTGCCGACGAGGTAGTAGATCAGGTCGACAAGGTTGACCTGCTCATTGCGCGTGACTTTTCTAACTTGCTGTTTCATAGGGCTATCGGGATGACCAGAGTAACATATACGCGATGGCGGAGACGGCCGCGATGGTCGGGCTCAGGATCTTGAGGAAGAGGTCGCCGCCGTTGGAAAGTTTCAAGCCGCGGGGCTTGACATAGATGATGTCGTTCTGCTGGAGGTAGAACACGGGGGAATTGTAGAGCTCCTTGGTCTGGAGGTCCACCCGGAAGGCCTCCCGCTTCCCGTCCACGGTACGGATGACCATCACGTCTGGGATCTTGGCCGTTTCCATCTGGTTGGACAGCTGGGCAATCACCTGCAGGATGGTCATGCTGTTTCCCTCGACCGGGATGATCATCTGGCCCAACTCACCCAGCACCGTCACGGTGAAGTTCTCCAGTTCGGCCTTGACCACCGGATCCTTGATGTAGCCGCGTCGGTTGATCTCGTCGGCAATCATCTTCTGCACTTCGTCGAGGGTCCTGCCTTCGACCTGGAGCTTGCCCAGGATAGGGAAATCGATCTCTCCCCGGGCGTCCACGCCGTAGGTGGCGGAGAGCAGGGTGGAGGCGTCGCCCTCCACCTGCACACCGGCGGTGTTGAACGGGGCGGCGAGTTCCAGCTGTTCGCTGAAGACCTGGATGCTGATCCGGTCATCCATTTTGAGCCGTAACTCCGGAGCGGGAATCGCATCTTCGGGAATGTTGTAGTCCAGGTCCCGCAACAACCCGGTCTTGGCGGGCGTGGAGCACGCGGCTGCCAGCAGTACTCCGACTACCGGCAGCAACAAATTAAGTTTTGCTTTCATATACATTGATTATTTTGTCTATCATTTGACGGGAAGTGAAGATATCTACATAACGCTCCATCGCTCCTGCCGAAAACTGCTGGTAACCCGTTTCCGTGTCACAGATGCGTTTGATGGCGAACGCCAGGTTCTTCGGGTCGTCGGGCGGGACGTTGAGGCCGGACACGCCGTCCTGGTTGACCCAGGACACGCCCGAATGGGGAATGCGCGTGGCCACGACGGGCTTGCCGCAGGACATGGCCTCGATCTGCACGATGCCGAAAGCCTCGGTCTTCTGGTCCGAACTCATCGCGAAGATGTCACAGGCGCCGAACATGGCGGGCAGTTTTTCGCTCGGGATGAAACCCAACAGTTTGACGCGGTCCTGTACGTGCAGTTCGGCAATCTGCCGTTCGAGGGTCTCCTGCAGCGGCCCCTTGCCGCCAATCAGGACGATGTAGTCGTTTCCCAGGCGCGCGGCGGCGGAAATCAATGTGCCGAAACCCTTGTAGGGGACCAGGCGTCCCAGGGCGAAAACAATCTTTCTTCCGGGATAGCTGGCCCGGACCTGGGCGACTTCCCGGGTGTCGTAAATGATCGGCTGGATGCCGATGGGAACGTAGGTCACCTTGTCCTGGACATGACTCAGGAAGGGGGATTCCCGGATGTACACCGGTGTGGTGCCGATGATGCGTTCGGCGCGGTGGATCAGCCAGGACTGCAGCGGCGAGTAGAAAAACAGCAGGAATCTCTGCCGGAGGATGTCGCTGTGCCAGTGCAGGAAGACGCGTCCCTTGTAGCCGCTGCACCAGAGCGCGAGCGCTGCCATCGGGTCCGGATGATGGACGTGGATGATGTCGTATTCCGACGCATGCCGGCGCATCCAGCGTATCATGGCGGGAGAGAGCATCGTGGCGGCCTTCTTGGCAACGGCCTTCACACCGATGATGCGGCCGTAGGGACCCAGGCTCAGCTCGAGTGTCTCTTTGGTTTCTTTGACGACCATGAACTCATGCTCTTCGTCCACCGACTCGCCTGGCATCACGGCGCACAGCATGTCGCAGTGGATACCCCGTTCCGCCAGGCCGACGGTCAGGTCCCACATGACTTTCTCCACACCGCCCCGGATGGGATAGAATTTACCGAGCTGCAAGATCTTCATAGAGTCGGATATAGTCTTGGTAGCGTTCCTGTTTGCCAAAATGCTCCAGGGCATGGGCGCGGCAGCGTGCCGCTACCGCTTGCCGGTCCAGGGCGGAGAGTTCGCGTACACGGGCGAGCAGTCCCTCCACGTCGCCCTGTTCCACCACGAAACCGGTCCCTTCCGTGACGGCCTCGACACTGCCGCCGGTGCGGTAGGTCACCACCGGCGTACCGCAGGCGATGGCTTCGAGGTTGACGGTGGGGTAGTTGTCCTGCCAGGTCGGGTTGACGAAGGCGGTGGCGCCGGCGTACAACTCCGCCAGTTTCGCTACGTTTTCCGTGCGCTCGACGAGTTGCACGCCGGACGGGAATGCGGCGCGCTGAGCCTCGCTCATGTGGCCGACAAGTATCAGCTGTTCGTCCGGGCGAAGTTTTCCGGCCAGTTCGATGAAATCCCGCACGCCCTTCTCTTCGTGCCAAAGGGTGGCCACGCCGAGGATGACCGTGCCGGCCGGGCGTTGCGCTCCCGGGGCGGCTTCCGGCCGGAAGACTGTCAGGTCGATGCCGTTGTGGATTACCTGGAACTGCTTGTCTTTCAGGAAAGAACGGGACATCTCGCTGCGTATCCACTCGGACACGGGGACAATGGTCAACCGCGGCAGTGAACCGAAAGCGCGCTGCTTGTCGCGCCAGTTGCGTGCCGAGCGGTCGAAGACCCAGCTGGCCGGGAAAGCCCGCTTCTGCGGGCAGTGGCCGCAGCCCTTGCTCCACTTGTCGCAACGGGCGGCGGAATAATAGTAGCAGTGGCCCGTGTAGAGCCAGCAGTCGTGGACGGTCCAGATTACGGGTTTGCCGCTTTCCTGCAGGTAACGGCAGAGCAGCGGATAGTTGAGCCAGTAGCCGTGGACGTTGTGGATGTGCACGATGTCCGGATCGATCTCTCGGATGCGCCGGATGAGCTGTTTCGTGGCCCGGCGCGAGACCAGTCCGTGAGCGTCGAAAATGCGCGTCGCCACGGCGTGGATGGCCAGGTCCAGCTTGTTTCCGACCGGAATCAGCCGGGAGCTGTGCTGCGGCACGCCGTCGCGGGCGCCGCTGTAGGCGATATAACTCTCCCAACCGGCAGCGATGGCGATCTCGCCGATCTCCTTCATGATGCGTCCGGTGGAGGTGTTGAGCCGGACTACCGGGTTGATTTGCAGGAGCTTGCGTGTCATAACTTACCTCCGACCAGAATGCCGGTCAGGCGCGGGAAAAACTTTTTCAACAGGAAGAACAGTCCGGTCACAAGGCCCAGCGTCAGGATGGCCGTGAGCAGGTAGGTACCAATCAGGGCCAGGGTGCCGGTCGGGTTGAATGCGGCTCCCAGCAGCTTTTTGAGGGAGATGATCGGAATGTAGTGATACAGGTAGACGAAGAAGCACCAGGCCGCTGCATGCAGCGGAGCCCGGCAATGAATCTTGCTGAGCAGCCGGTCGGCATTCTCTCCCTGACAAACCGCTGCCCAGGCGCCGAGGGTGAACCATAGGTTGTAGAACGGCGAGCCGGCCACGAAAAACCAGACCGCCGCCAGTGCCAGTACGCCCCAGATGCGCGTGTAGCGCACGAAAATCCAGATGAGCGGAGCCACAAGGCAGGCAATGATGAGGTCGCGGATGAACCAGAGCGACATGTTGATCGGACCGGTGCAGAAAATGTAGATGGGATTGCGCCAGTTGTCTCCGAAGAAACCGGATATCATTCCGGGAGCGAAGCGGTGGGCGAGCCAGTAGCAGACGAAGGCGACGGTGTTCGCGATCAGGTAGGGGATCAGCAGCGAGAAGATGCGGCTGCGGGTCTTCCCCCAGAAGAAATCCACGCCGGGGTTTTTCGGAACATTGCGGAAATAGAGGAATCCGGACAGGACGAAAAAGAGCGGGACGCAGACCTCCGTGATCAGCATCATGCCGCGGCTCAGGAGATCGAAGGTCTCCGAGCGGCCTTCCAGCCCCACCAGCTCGGCGTGCCGGAAGACAATGCCAAGCGTCAGGATGACCTTCAGCAGGTCAATGAAGGGGTAGCGTTGTCCTGTCTGGTTCTTGCTCATTTTTTGCGGACCTGGTCGGTAATGAAGAGTTCCCAGCGCTTCATGATGGTGTCCTGGGCGTAAACTTCCGAGATCTTGGTGGCCTGGGCGGACATGTGTTCCAGCTCTTCCGGGTTCTCCATCAGCCGCTGCATCGCATTCGCGAAGGCTTGCAGGTCGCCTTCCGGGACGATGAGGCCGTTGATGCCATTCGCGATGATGTCGCGGGGGCCGCAGAGGAAGTCGAAGCACACGGTCGGCAGGCCGCAGGCCATGGCCTCGATCATCACCATCGGGAATCCCTCGTAATGGGACGTCATCACCAGGAAATCGCTGGCGGCGTATTCGTTGAAGATCTGGTTCGTCGGCTTGTTGACGGCGGCTGAGTCGCCGATGCCCAGTGTCTGAATCTGGTTTTTCAGTTTCTCTTCCCATTCTCCCTGGCCGAAGATGTCCAGCCGCCAGGTCTCCCGGAGCTGCTTCGGGAGCAGGGCCCAGGCATCCAGCAGACGGTCGAAACCCTTCTGGTAGTCCAGCCGGCCCACGGCGATGACGCGGTGGTTGCCGTATTTGTGCGGGATGTGCGGCATGGTGACGGCCGCATTGGGCATGACGGACAGGTTGGACATTTCTCCCCACATTTCAGCATCCTGCCTTGTCAGGACGATGAAATTGTCGAAACGGCGGACCAGTTTCTCGTCCTGCTTCGTGCGGATGCGGTCCGCCAGGCCGAGCAGTCCTTTCCGCTTGTACTGGAGGCGGAACATCTTGTTGAAATGCAGTTCCAGCATCTTGACGCTTCCGTCCGGAATGTCCGGGATGAAGGAGGATTCCGACGGATAAAGGGAGATGACGACATCGGGCCTTTCGCGCATCAGCAGTTCTGTCAACGCTTCGCGGTGTTTCTTGCGCTTTCGCAGGTAGCCGAGGGTCTTGGCGATGGGATTTTTCCCGTTATCATCTTTGTAGTTGATGCCGAGATCCACCATCCGGACTTCCGGCGGGAACTCGTAGAACGGTGGACGCCCGTGCTGGTCCGTGGTCACGACCATCAGCTCATAGCCGCCCCGCTGCACCCACCAGCGGAGTTTGTTGAGGAGCACCCGCTCCATTCCGCCCGGGTTGTAGACGTCGGCATGACAGTAAATCAGTTTCATACGGTTAATTATATGGTTTTGATTATATTCGACGTTGTAGCTTCCGAACCCCGATATCATCCGGAAGGATATTAACCGCATCACCTGTCAACACCGCGTCGTCATCATAGTCCCCGGCGATGCAGAAGAGCAGGGCGTCAATAAAGAAGATATCCGAAGTCACTTTGAGCCAGACGATAAAGGTCAGGGCGACCAGCATCCAGGATGCAATATGGAAATTGTTGAATTTGCGGTTCAGAACAAGGTGGCAGTACAGGAAGTAGATGCTGAATATCACCAAGCCGACCAATCCGCAGTAGAAGACGAAGTTGACGTAGCCGATATCCGAATAGTTCTCATAAACGCCATACGTGCCGCGGCCGAAAATCCATGTGTGCAAATCGCCCGGCCATACCCACATCGTTTCCAGCACGTCCGTGGAACCGGTGGTAAATTCGCCGGTTTCCACCCAGCTGAAGAATCCTTCAAAGCCGAAACGGACGTATCCGTAGAAGGTCTCGCTGGAGCGGTAAAAATAGATGGTGACTCCGATGATGATGGCGAGAACGATGAAGAACCAGAAAAAGGCCTGTATCATCCGGATTGTGACGAATCCGCCCTTGCGCATGCGGAACAGGGAGATGATGATGTAAACGATGCCCATCGCGCCACCGATCACCGTCGTCCTGGAGATAACGGCTCCGATGACCAGGATGACAGCATAGGAACCCAGCAACAAAGCCTGGTAGGTGCCGTTGGAGCGGACATTGGCATTCGTGGAGAACAGGTGGGCGATCATGATCAGGATCACGGAGAATCGGATACCGGCCGGGTCCAGGGCCGCTCCCAGGCCATACATGCGGTGATTGACCCTGTAATAATCTCCCGGCACATACATGATCCTGTCCACGAAGGAATCGACGGCTCCGACGTTGTCGATCAACACGGCTATTACGCACTGGAACAATCCCACGGCGGCAAGATAGCGGACCAGGATCTCCAGGGTCACCTTTTCGTGGACCAGGCCCATAAGGGCGTAAACGCCGTATGCACCCGCCATCCAGATAAAGAAGGACATGATGTATGAAGCATAGTCCATCTCATAGGTGTTGGACGCCGTCACGCTGTAAAGGCACCAGACGGAGAAGATGGCGGCCAGCATGGCGGCGAACAGGGTCGGTTCGGAGAGCTTCATCGACCTTTTGCGTATGCTGTCAAAAACGAAGGCCAAAAAGCCGAATCCTGCCATCAGGTTTTTGGTGTTAAGCGTATCCGTGGGCAGGAATGTGAACATAAACGGGAACAGATAGAAGCTCACCGCCAACATCAAGAGGAATCTAATCAGAAGCTTCCACATAGACAATTATCGATACATGATGCCGTACACGAACTTGTGTATCAGCAGGTAATACAATTTGACACCCAGCCAGCAGCGACGGGAAGCCATGCGCTGGAGCATCCAGGTATGTGCCGGAAGGCTGCCCCGCTGGCGGGCCCGTCCGTTGACTTCCGGGAACCAGGCGTACCAGGTTTCATAATCATGGCGGTCGGTGCTGATGAGCAGCGGTCGCTTGAGAAATAACTTCAAGTCCGTCAGTGCATTAGGATACTCCCGCAGGAAGTCCGACCCGGCGAAACTGCGTTCCACTTCCTGGAAATTAACCTCGATCTGCGCCCGCTTTTCCGGACTGAACTGCTTGCTGATCGAGGCACTGTTCACGGCGTTGTAGCGATAGAACGATTCATGTAACTGCACCACGTTTCCGGCATGCAGGAAGGCGCGCAGCATGAACTGCATGTCCTCGCCGATATCAGCTCCCGGGATGAACTGGATGCCATTCTGCCCGATGAGTTCCCGCCGGACCAGGAATATCCACAGGTTCCAGCGCATGGTGCCGCCGGTCATATTGCGGAGTGCTTCCGAAGGGGTGGCATAGTCGGCCTGCCGCATGTAGCGGGCGTCCTGGTTGAGCCCGAGCGACCAGTCCCAGCCAACGATGTCAACCGGCTGGTCGGACGCGTCGACCGCCGCCGCGGCTAATTCCAACATGCCGGGATCCATCAGGTCGTCCGCATCGGCAAATGCCAGATACTCACCCTCAGCGACATCCAACGCCCGGTTGCGGGCGGCCGCGGCTCCGCCGTTCTTCTCGGCGCGGAGCAGTTTGCAGGGCAGACCGATGTCGGCGCAGAAGGCTTCCAGCAGCGTAGCAGAACCATCTGTGCCCGCGTCTTCGGAGAAGATGACTTCGAAATCGCGGAAACGCTGCGCCCGGATGCTCTCCAGGGTGGCCGGGAGCGTTTTCTCGGCATTATACACGGGTATGATCAGACTGATCTTCATTATTTGTTGCATGCGGCCCGGATCCATTTGCAGACGTAGTACAGAAGCACGCTTGCTGCGGAGACCACGGCGATTCCCACAAGGGCAAGTCCGACATCGTGGAGGGCATGGCCGAGGAAGGTTTCATTGCACCAATGTACCAGGATGAGGGCCGGCCAGTGGGCGCAGAGGATGTACAAGGTATACTGCCCGATAGAGGACATGATCCCGCCATGGATTTTATCAAGACTTTTGGACAGCCAGGAATTGTCCAGGACGGCGGCGAGCAAAAACCAGGGAACCGTAATGACCAGATACTTGTCGACAATCGTCGGACTGAATATCGTGAGGATGAACAAAACGCCCGCGACAATACCCATCAGGTTGATGAAGACAGCGTGCTTTTCGAATGCGGATTTGTTTTCCGTATAGACGGAGCAAATCAATGCTCCCGCAGCCATTTCAGAACAACCCCGGATCAGCGGAGTCCCGATCGTGGCGATCCGGGACCATGTGGAGAATGACTCCGCGTGGGCGATCATCGCATTGAATCCGAACAGGGCGATCAACGGGAACAGGATCCTTGAGGATAGTCTTTCGTTGAATTCCAGCATTCCATACAGCAGGAATGAACCGATGATCAATACACTGAAATACCAGGAACCCAACAACAACTGATCGGCCGAGATGCTGACTCCGAATTCCTCTGCGAAAGAGAAGGTATAGAGCAGTTCAGCATACTTTTCGACAAACCCGTCCATCCCGCCGGGGGAAAGGAATGAACCGAGGTCCAGGCAGCAGCGGCACAGCAGGCAGATGAAGAAAGGCAGTGCGATGACCCGGATCCTTTTCCAGGTGTAAAGCACGGCAGTCGTCGGTTTCCGCAGAAAGCTGAGCATCATATAATACCCGGAAATAAAGAAAAATACGTCGACGGCAAGGTGGAATCGATACTGGGGGAAGGCCCAGGTATGCACCAGGACGATACACAGGATCATCCATCCTTTGATCCAGTCTATGGCAGGATTACGATGGGAGGCCGTTGCCATTATCGGGCTTGATTACAGGATAGTCGTACGATCCGTCGGATGAAATCCATGTCGGAACTGTTGAATTTCCGGGCAAACAGGGCGGGGGAGGCAACCAGGGTCTCGTAGTCGGCCGCAGACCAGTCATGCAGTTCGCCATTCTGCCAACCGATGCAACGCATGCAACCTTCTCCGTCTGACCGGACGCTGTACAATTTCTCTTTGAACGGAGAATTCCAGCAGAGGGTCTGCATCACGCATTCATCGGGAACGAAACTGTGTGTAAAAGTCTTCTGTGCCCAGGATTTACGGTCGAGGAAATATTGTGCCATCTGCCCGGTAACGCTCACCCACTGGGAGCCTTTCGTAAAGTAAACCTGTCCGTTCCGCTTGATACCCAGGATCTCCTGAAGGCGGAGAAACAGGCTCCGGAAGACGCTGTATACATTTCTCTTTCTACTGAAATGCCGTGGGAACAGATGCCAGCGCTGCATGCGGCGTACGGTCTCCGGTGTCATTTCCGTGAGGGTGTATCCGATGAATTCCTTGCCTTGATTCTCTTCGAAGAAGCGGTGGATGTAGTCCTGGCTCTTGAGCGGCAGGTCCACGCCGGACAACAGGTGATAGTAAGCGTAGGGACCGTTCTTCTGTGCCGTTTCGAACAGCGCGAACTCCGCCTCGACCATGGAGTAATCCGCCCAGCGGATATCTGTCCGGTTCTCAAGGATATGCAGCCCGGCTTTCTCCGTATGCAGATCCGGCAGACGTTGCACTTTCCTGTCGATATGCACGTAGATATCGTTTCTCGCATCGTCCAGACAGTCAATCAGCGTCTGGAGCAAGCCGAATTCGTGGTGGGCAAGGATGAGGCAGGCGTGTTTCATCCGAGTCTTTGTTTGATGTTCCGGACGATGTCCAGAACGCGCCCGAGGGGCGTGCGGTAGAACTTCCAGAAGCGCTCCATCTTGCCGGGCTTCCATTCGGCCTTGATGCTGCCGGGAAGGGTGTCGTACACCCGCCACCAGGCGCCGAACTGGACGGTGAACAGATCCCACGGCTTGCCTCCGGTGTAGTGGATGGTCGCTTCTTTCTGGACCTGCTCCCATAGTCCTTCCCCATACTGCCGGACAAAATCGGGCTTGTACTGGGGGATGAAGAAAGTCCGGATGCTGTTGTAGAGCGGGCTGAGCGGCAGCACGCGCCCCTGGCAGACCTGGTTAAGGGCGTCCTGGTCCGGGAATTCCAGATAAGGCACCCGGCAGGCTTCCAACAGCTTTTCTGACACTTTATCATCTCGCATCTGTGCGAGGTTCATAAGCAGGAATCCGGAATTGAAATACTTGGCCGGGTCGCAGCCCAGTGCGCGGAAACGCTCCGCCTGACCCTCGATGGAAGCTTCGTAGATTGCAGCCAGATAGCTATTGCCGAGATCTGTTTCATTCCACAGTTTGGCAAGGTCCTGACGGACGATGATGTCGCAGTCCAGATAAAGAATCTTGTCCAGTTCCGGCAGCAGTTCCGGCAGCAGCAGGCGCAATGATGCGGCTTCCGTATAGCGGGGATCGATATAAATACCTTGCAGCCTGCCCTTCAACGGGATATATTCCAGCTCCAGCCGTCCTCCGCCCAGGCGCATCAATTCATCCTGCATACGCTGCGGAATCTCCTCCGTCAGCATGCACACGACATGGAACCGCCCGTCCGGACTGGCATCCAGCACCGAGCGGAGCGTCGTTGCTGCCTGGACGAAGTAATTGGGCGTGAATGCGATGGCAAGGGGAATCATGCGCAGTTGGAGATGTATTTGTTGTACGGGGCTTTATGTACGGTACGCCAGCCGCAGGCGAACGACAGCATCTTGGGCATGATGTGTTTGATCAGATAGAACAAACCCAGGCAAACCGCCAGAGTCACGACTGGGACAAAGATGTAGGCGATCCAGCGGGCCGTCAGCGTCTGCCCGAACACGCGCAGGAACAATCCCTTCGTCCAGCCAAGGATGTAAATCTCATGTGTCACATAAATGAAAAAGACGGTTTCCGTCAGTTTCAGCATCAGATCGCGATAGCCGCGGAGTTCGTAGAGCCTGTCGCAGATATTCAGGAAGGTGACCATGCCGAAAGGGAAAAAAAGCAGGCGGAAGAGATTGTCGAGTCCCTGATTATTGTAGAACGCTGTCGCCACCAGCAGGATCGGGATACTGAGGATGGCTGCCGGATACTTGACCTTGCGGCAGAACAGGATGAGATTGTACTTGTGTATGCTCATCCATGCCCCGAGCCCGAAGAGGGAGAAGGTCGGGAACAGGAAGAAACGGATTTTCCACGAACAAACGTAAAGCACCAGCAGGACCGTCAGCGTCGCCCAGGGCCACTTTCTGGCAGGCCAGTAGAAGACCGGCGCAAGCAGGGACATCACAATCAGGTCCCGGAGGTACCAGAGCGGATAATCAATGGGTCCGGTGATGAACCAGAAAACAGGACCCCGCATAACGGCGATCATCGGGTCGTTTGAGTTGGCTGAAATGCCTGCCAGGTAGAACAGCCCGGTGACCAGCAGAACCATCAGGACATTCAGCAGATTCCAGAACAGGTGCGGGATGACAATGGAGTGGACGCGCCGATGCCATTTCTGCACGACCCACCGCTTGCCGAACTCACCTTCCTGCAGATTGTGATAGAACAGGAAGCCGGAGAAGAAGAAAAACCAGGCTACGGCGATGGGGCAGAGGAAGTGCGAGATCATCTCCGAAAAGAAATGGAACACGTTGGGGCCATTGAAAGACCACTGCATCGGGGCATTGTACGTCCGGACCGAGTGCTCGAAGAGCACCAGGATAATCAGCGGGAAACGCATTGTCTTGATGAGTTCGGATTGGCGGACGTCCAGTTCGTTCATCTCCGTTTCAGGATTTTTCGTTTGATCCATCTCAGGACCATCATGCTTTTATCCAATGGAGTTGCCAGGCGGCACAGCTTCAGATACTCGGGCAGTTTGTCTGCCGGCAGATAGCGGATGACCAGGTTGAAATAGTCAAAGACAACCTTGCGGTGCAGGTATTCGCGATTCATGACCTGGTAGAACTCCCGGTCGGCCGGATCCTCCGGAGTCTCGTAATCAATGGCCTGCAGCCATTCGGACAGTTGCGAGATGGCCTCCAGTTTCTCCTTGAAACGGGAGGAATCCGCGGACAGGTGCTGCGTCGACTGACGGAAGCAGAACAGCATGTCCTGCGTGTTCGCAACACCCTGGACGGATAGCGCAATGGGCGTGGCGATGTCCGAACCGAACGCGCAGGGGAAGTCGATGAAACCGTCCATGGCCAGCAGGGCCGTACGCTTGAAGGCGAAATTGCCGATGCAGGTAAAGGAACGGCCGGTGACCCACCAGTTGAGGTATTCGTATTTGTTGGTGAATTCGGGCAGGATGCTGTCGTCCCACAGATGCTTCCCCTCTTCATCTATCTGCTCTACCGAAGCGTGGATCAGGTCCGCTTGCGGATACTTTTCGGCGAGGCGGATGCATTCGGCGCAGAAGGTCGGCTTATAGAGGTCGTCATCGGCTGCGAGGACGATATAATCTCCTGTGGCGAAGTTAATGCAGTGATTCCACTGCCGGACCAGGTTCTTCCCGCCGAGATTCTTTTCGTTCCGGACATATCGGATGCGCGGATCGTCGAAGGCGGCCACAATCTCCCCGAGAGCTTCGGGGGAGCAGTCATCCACTACGACCAATTCCCAGTCGGGGCTGGTCTGAGCGACGATGCTGCCGATGGCTTCGCGAAGAAAACGGGCCTTCCAGGCAGGCATGATAAAAGAAATGGCGGCTGCCATGTTTGGATTACTTTTGCACAATATGTCCGGGAACCCCCACCACGGTGACGCCCGGCTCTAAAACATCTTTCACGACCACGGCCCCGGCCCCGATCCGGACGTTGTCCGCAATGCGGATGCCGCCGAGAATCTGGGCGTTCTGCCCGATATCCACGTTGTCGCCGATGACGGGAGAGTCGTCGGGATAACCTCCGTCACTGCCGATGCAGCAGTTGCCGTGGATGATACAGCCCTTCCCGATCCGGGCCTTGGGGTTGACAATCACCGAACCGAAATGCTCCAGATGGAGGTCTTCGCCGAAGCAACCCGCGCTGATGATGAAACCCAGCCGGGAGCCGAGACGGTTCTTGCGCCCGCGATACCAGAAGCAGAGCAGTTTGTTGCGGTCGGTGTATTTTTCTTCCTTCCGGAGGAAACGCAGATAGCGTTTGATATAATACATCTCCGGGCGGATCCACCACTCAAGGAATCTTTCTTTAGGCGTCATAGATTCATTTCGTATTACACTTGTCCGCAACCAGGCTCCAGATCAGCATTCGCGGTTTGTCGGCGAGGATGCATCCGATGGCAATTCCAAGGATCAGAAGGAACGACAGGGGGTAGTATGCCGCGGAAGAAACCCGGCTGCCGGCTTCACTGAACAACTGGTGATACCACGGCGAGACCAGTGTATGCTCGTGGAACAGGTAGATGGCAAAGGCGGAGGATGCAAGCCAGTTGACGATTCCGCTTTGGAAGTCCATTTTGGAGAATGCCAGAAGAAAGAAAAGAGCGGCCAGGATTGCCAGGGGAGAATCGTAGTGATTCAGGTGGAACCCCATTCCGAACCATTTGTATCCAAACCAGAACAGGACGGCGGAAAGGATGGTGAGCGAACAATAGATGGCGAAATCTGCGCCGATACCCAGGGCAAACAGTTTGCCCGGGTACAGTCGGACATAGCGGGCCAGTAAATATAAACCGGCGAACGACATGGGTGAGAACCCATAATGGAAATACCCGGCGTCAAGCAGGAAACCATAGATGACTTCGACCGAGAACCAGGCAATCAGTACATTTCTGAACTGTCGAGGGCTGGCATGTTCGATGAAACTGTTGAGAACGGGCGAAAGGGCATAGAGGACCAGGTAGGACACGACGAACCAGTAAGCCGAACCGAAAAGCAGGTAGGGCAGGATGTCCTTTTTCAAGGAAACCGGCTGTCCCAGGGCAAAACAGACCACGGCGCAGAAAAGTGTGACATAAAGCACCTGGAACAGCAGTTTTCCCGCGCCTTTCCAGGAAGCCCTGATTCCGAACCATCCGGATATCATCACGAAGACGTTGACGCAAACCAGGCAGAACTGATTGATAAGGAGCCGGGTGCAACCACCGCCTCCTGCCAGGTCTTCCTCGTTGATATAGCCGTTTGCGTGGCACGCGAGTACCATCAGCATACAGACAATTCGCAGAAGTTCAAAATTGGATGATCTGACTTTCACGGATGCAGCTTCTTACTTGTACGTCAATTTGTGAATGAGAACCGATTTTTCGATCTCATCCCGCGGCATCAGCGGGAAGTGCGGATCGTTGATGGACTGCTGCAGGTAGTGTGGACGGGTGTCACTGACCAGGGGGCAGTCTTTGGCGGGATAGACCACGACATCATACAGGATCTGAAGGAAGAAATAGTCCGGAAGATAATCGTGGTGCTGCCACCAGTATAGACTCAAGTCGCACAATCTGGACACGGTCTTCCCGGAGGGCCTGGCAACCATAAAGCTGCTCAGCATGTTGATCCGGAAGCCTTTCGACCAGCCGAAGTAGTAGGCATAGACATTCCGCCAATACTTGTAATCCGGCTCCTTCGGGTCGCGCTGGAAGACAAAGAAATCCTGTTTTGCATATTCTTCCGGAATCGGCCCCGTCAGCAGGATGGTAGCGTCCATCCAGATTCCGCCGTAGGTCTTCAGGAGCATTAGCCGAAGCAGATCTGAAAAATGGGCGACGGTCATCTGTCCTCTCTTCGACTGAACGAAGTCAGGGATATCCAAATAGTCGCCCAGGTTGGCATCCGACAGGCGGACGATCGTGTAAGCGGAGGCATACCGGTCAACGGAAGCCAGGCATTTGCCGACCACGGCCGGGACACTGTCGTATCCCTGCGCCCAGTATTGCCAGATGATCCGTCCGTCGGGGAAAGACCGCTTCGGCGTGAAATCATAGTGGACGGGCGCCGCATCGTATTCCCTGACAAGTTCTCCGCACAAGCCGGCAACGCGTTTGTGCCCGCGGAGAATTTTGATTTCCCGGAGTTTTCTCCAGAGGAATGTCCTGCTCAAATCGATCATTGGGCAAATTTCCTGGCGAAAAGGTAGCTGCTCTGTCGGAGAGCCGGGTAGTCCTCCAGGCGGAGGGTTTCTGCATTGGAGCGGCCGATATGGTGCATCAGGTACTGCTCGTCATCGATGAGGCGGTCTTTGAGTGCAGGAGCGCCCATCAGTTCCGACGGGACGAAGTACTCGTCGCCGCAAAAAGAGTAGCGGTAGGTCTTCTCAATGGCAGCGCTCCGGGAGAGAAGATACTGCACGGCATCCCTGCCCAGGCTGACCCAGTTGCTGGCTTTATAGAAAACGCCTTCCCGGTTGGTCCGTATGTTCAGAAGACGCTGGACGGCGATGCCTGATTTCCAAAGGAACTGGCTCGTCTGCCGCAGGAAAGCCTTGTCTGAGGCGTAATCCCTCATGAAAAAGTTATACCGGTGGATTTTCAAGGTCTCCTGGTAGGGATCATCTTTGCATAGACCGGTGACGGTGCTGTTCCCTGCCAGTCTTGAAAAATAAGCGTCGATCTCGTCCATGCTCTTCAGGGGAAGCGTCGTGCCGGAGATAATGTGGAAATAGTCATACGTGCCCTTTTCCATCGCGGCGGAGAACAAGGCCATCTCTGCCTGAATCTGCGTATAGGTGCCCCAGCGGACATCGATCCTGTTACTTAGGAAATATACGTGCCCGTGATCAGCATGAACATTCGGGAGGTCCCGGACCTTTTTGTCAATATGAATGAAGAAATCGCTTCGCTCATCATCGAGCAGCGAAACCAGCCGCTGCAGGATGCCGAATTGGTTGTGTGCAATGATGAGCCAGGCGTGCTTCATATCAATCCGCTTCCTCTAATTCAAAGGAAGACTTGTCCGGTAAAATGGCATCGAAGGCATCCTTGAGCCCGCGGAAGCATTTTTCAGGATCATCATTATTCTCGCTGTCATTGACGCAAATCTGCGGGGTGGACTGTCCCTTGATAAGGGTGCAGATAAGATCAAGCTGGCTGGACGAAACATTGAAATGGCTTCCGTGCGAGTAGGGCTTTGCGGGATAGAATTTCCCCGAAGCCTGGTTCCATGCGCTGAACATCAGATGATTGACCTGGTCGTTGCTTCGGAAAGTCTGCCGCGAACTGGCATCCAAAACCTTGGGGCACCTGTCCCACCCTTCCTCGAATGTGGATTTCAGATGGGGGACGGGCAGATGTTCGTAGCCCTTGACGCTGAGGGTCCGGTTGATTTTGTAGCAAAGATAATTCTTAAGCGCGGTCTTTACGCCCAGATTTTTGATACTGAACCACTTGTCTTTGTTTTTCCGGATAGCGTCATAAATGTTGAAGCAATCGTTGACAACGCAGTAATCATTGAAGCAGGTCATGCTCCAATGGTTGTAACCGAAGTAGTCGCAAAGGGTCAAATCTGCGGGCAGGCAAGGCAAACCATCCTTGAAATAGAATTCCGGAGAAACCGGGCGAAGCAAAAACATGTCGTCGTTAAAGAGGACAAAGCGTTCCGACAGTTCCGGGATGCGGTGTAGATGCATCTCTACCGGGATGGAATTGAAAATGGGCGGATAGTCTGCCGGAAGATAATCTTCCTGGGAGATCAAAACCAGTTTCGGGTGATTTACATTCAACCATTTCGGTTTTTGCCCGCGCGGTGTGATCAAATAGATCTTATTGACCCAGGGTGCAAACCTCTCCACTCCCCGGAACCAGTATTCGAACAAGCCCATCTCGCGATAGCGACTCTCGTCGTTGGCGCTTTTCTTCGTGGCGGGTTTCTCTCCCGGATATAATTGCTGCCAGATACTTTCCTTCCGCGCCAGCCATTCCGGATCATTGCAATCCACCCAGGTCTGTACAAAATCTATTTTTTCCATATTGGTCATGGGATTACCGCTTTCGGAGTGTCGCTAAATAACCGACAGCTTCATTGTATGCATATAACTTCAAGACCCGGCTTAAGAAATAGTAAGAGCCGGCGCAAACAAGCAGGGAAGCCAGGATGGACAACAGATTGTTCGGGATAAAATGCGAGCATAACATCGCTTCCCCGAAGACAAGCAGCGAAATTGCGAAGTAGGGAAACACGTTTCTCAACTGTCGTGTCAAGGGGAATCCCAGAATGTCCCTGGTATAGTAGGAACTGAAATAAAGGTCGATGAACGTGTTGAGAATCAGTCCGTAGCACATGGCCATCAGCCCGAAGAACATGGAGATGAACATGACGGCAAACATGATACACTTCTTGATGATTTCCATCCGAAGGGCAAGATCGGAACGTCCTTTGACATACAGGATGTTCGTATTGATCCGCACCATCCCGATCGGAAGCAGGCTGAAGCAAATGATGCGCATCATCGGGACACAATCCAGCCACTTGTCCGTCAGCAGCAGGGATACAACCGGGCGGGCGCAGCCGCAAAGCCCCAGAAGAACGGGGAAGGTGACGAAACAGAAAACCTGGATATATCGGTCATAGACACTGGAAAGGCGCTCGTCATCATCCTGGATCTGGCTTAGGATAGGATATGCAACCCGGTTGAAGGTGCTGATCAGCGTCTCGTTGGCAATGGTCGGGAACTGACCGGCCCGTGTGAACAATCCGACATCGCTGGCCGTGAATCGTTTGCCGATGACCATCGGATAAATATTGCTATAGACGGAATTGATCAGGGATGCCGCCAGTAATTTCGAACTGTATGAGAACAGTCTCTTGAAGGAGTCTTTCGAAAAAATCAGTTTCGGCATCCAGCGGACAAGAAGTAAGGTGACAAGCGTTACGACGATGGCCGATGTCAGAGACTGTGCCACCAATGCCCATGAGCCTAAACCTTTGATGGCGCAAATGATACCCGCCGCGCCTGAAAGGATGGAAGAGAGGATGGATATGACGGATTTTGTCTTGAAATCAACCCTTTTTGTAAGGAGAGTTCCTTGAACCGATGCTAAGGAGCTGATAATCAGTATCATGGATACGACCCGCATCAGGGGCTTCAGCAGGGGCTGATCATAGAATCCGGCAACAAACGGAGCAATGAAGAACAGCAGGAGATAAAAGACAACACTCAGGGTCAGGTTTACAATATATACCGTTGAGTAGTCTGCATCGCTGGCATCTTTCTGTCGAATGAGCGCATTGGTAAGCCCTCCGTCAACAAAGATCTGCGAGATGGCGATAAAAACCCCGAACATCCCCACCAAACCATAGTCGGTAGGGCTGAGCAGGCGCGCCAGGATGATGCCGATAACAAAGTTGACGCCGCGCGTCAGGATTTGCTCGACGAAACTCCAGGAGACGCCTTTAATGGTTTTTTGTTTGAGATCCTCAGCCATCAGTCGGATGGAGAAGCAGCCAGCCCTTTATCGTTTCGCGAGCGGGAAGTGATAAATGATGCCGAGAGAGAGTTTGAATTCGATATCCAGTATGAAACCCTCCGGTTGCTGGCCATTGTAGGTGTCCCAGAACCCTTCCACGCCCAAATCAATAAACCAACCGAATCCGCTCTTGCCGTCGAATTCCGCAATGCCGCCAACGCGGACACCAGGAACTATATTGGGGGAAGTGAGCGTTTGGAACGGATGGTTGACCTCCGTGAATTGATGCGTGTATGCCGCCCCCAGTCCCAAATAGAACTTGGGGTTGAACGACTTGTAGTATTCCGCCAGGCCGTTGGGGCTGACGATAGCGTCGAAGAAAAGGTGAGCGGCCTGGAAATGGTAGGGGCTAAAACCGCCGTAAGGGTTTAGCGCTCCCGGGTTATAACTGTAACTCCCGGAGATGCGAAGATCCCAGGCATCGTTGAAGTTATAACCGATGGAGAGGGCCCCGTGCCAGGAGAGGATGTCCCAGCCTTGGCCGTTCTCGGCAAAAGATGAGGAAAACTCTCCGACGGAGATCATCGGACCGCCTTGGAGCGAAAAATACCAGCGATGGCCATACTGATAGGGAGAGATGGGCTTAAGACGCGGTTTGGCAGCGAAAGCTACCGTGGTCAGCAGCAGCGCTGCGACCAATAGAGCGATTCTACGCATTATTGTTAAATGTTTTTGATTGTCAGATATTTACGGCTTCGCCGTCGGGCCTGCAGGGGCAGATCCGGGCTAACGATATGATTGAGAGGACCATATCTAAGAACAAAAATACCAAAAAAAACCTAAAAAACAAGATTTAGAGCCCCAGAAGGTAGGCTTCGATCCTGGGGGCGAAGAGGTCGTGTCCCTTGGCATTGAGATGTGCCATGTCGTTGGATCCTTGAAAATAGAGTCGTCGGAATCCGAGAAATCCGACATGGATGCCCCCGGATTTGGATGCGTCGAAGATGGGAATTCCAAATTCGTTGCAGACTTCCTGCATCGTGGCAATTGTCTCGGGATACATCGGAAGCGGGACCGACCAGGGGGTAATGAAACAGATCTTGGCGTTCGGGAATTTGGCGAGAAGCTCTTTACACAGGACTTCCATCTTGGATCGGAAATAATCGGTTCCCTCTCCGTTGTGATGGATGATTACAGCATCGTTGTGCCCGGCGCAGACAATGACATAGTCGGCTTTGTCGGGCAGCTCGGAGACTCGCTCGTACAGCGGGAATCCGCACTTCTCGTTGGTCCGGTCGTACGCGATGCAGTTGCCGTTCAAGCCGAAGTTGTAATAATCCATATTGTACTTGAGCGCCAGTTTGTAGTGCCAGGACTCCTCGATGGGCCGCCCGCCGTTCTGGATGTAGCTGTCACCGAAGAGAATGATGGTTTTGCCGTACAGGCTGGCTCCCCGAATGGCTTTTGTGGTCTGGAAGTTGGCTTGGCTGGGGATATGCATCTGCTCCTGGGCAAAACTGCACAGGGACAGAAGCAGGAATAATGTGGTCAAGTCTCTCTTCATTCCAATCTACAAATATACAAAAATAATGCTATCTTTACTTGCGGAATTGCTATAAAATATGCCGGAAAAAAACTGGAATATATTTCTGGAAATCCTGCGCTCAGGGCTGTGGGGGCTGGATCTTAGCCTGCCGGACGTGGCGTCTTCGCCGGGCTGGGATCCGTTGCTGGCGCTGGGTCGCGAGCAGGCGGTGATGGGGCTGTTGCTGCGGGGCATCGCGCAGCTCCCTGAGGATCAGCGCCCTTCCGGTCCGCTTGCCCCGCTCCTGCAGGCCTGGGAGACGGCATTCGCCCGCGCGAATGCGCGTTATGCCCGTGTGCAGGGCGCACTGCTGAAACGTCTTTCCGAGGCCGGGCTGCATCCGGTGGTCCAGAAGGGGACCGAGGCCGCGAAATATTATTCTGATCCGTCCATCCGCCAGGTTGGCGACATTGACCTGTACCTTTCCGGAGATGAATTCCGGCGCGCCAGGGCCCTTTTCCCGGATGCCCGGAGAGCGTCGGACGGCGCCGTAGTTTTCGCGCTCGACGGCGTGACCGTGGAGTTGCATCCGCGCTATTATGATATTCATCTTCCCGCTTCCAAACTGCCGGCAGTCGGCTCTCCCTGCGGGGAAGTGCTGCTGCTGAGTTCGCATATCTTCAAACATGCGATGGGTCCGGGTATAGGCTGCAAGCAGCTTTGCGACCTGGCCGTCGCCATGACCCGGCTGGAATGCCGCTATGACAAGCAGGAACTCGCGCTGGCGCTGAAGGCGGCGGGTCTGCTGCGCTGGCATACCCTGCTCTGTTCGCTGCTGGTGGCTGATCTCGGATTGGATCCGTCCTGCTGCCTTCCGGACTTTGACCCGGTCGATCCGGAGCGGCTGCGCCGCATCGTGCGTGCCAGCGGCAACTTCGGGATGGCGGACGAGGGGCGCCGCCGTTCGCGCCAGTGGAGCACGTTCGGAAAGAAAGCAGCCACCGCAGTTGCTTTCCTGCGGCGGCTGCCATTTTCGCTTCGTTACGGTTCCCGGGAGACGCTCGCCACCATCTGGGGCCTGGCGACCGGGAACTTCCGGAAGTAATGCCTAGTTTTCCGTGAAATAGTAGATAGTACCTCCCCGGGTATAGTACGGCAGATTCGGGCAATTATGCTTCGTGGCAATTCTCTCATTGTCACTGACATAATTGTTGATCAGCGTGACGGTCCTCAGATTGGCGCAGGAGTCAAAATGCATCTCCCTGAGGTTGTTTGCGCGATCGATTTCCACGGTCTGGAAGCCGTTGCATGCAGTAACGGACAGGTAATTGAGATTGCCATACTGGGGCGGCGGGAGGAAACGGCTGAAGTTGGTAATGTTGGCCGGCAGGTTGGAGAGTGTCAGGCTGTTCATCTTGAACAGGTTGACAAAATGGAAAGTTTCCAGGGACGGGGTGTCCAGTTCCATCCTGACGAGATTCTGTGCACCGATGGCCGCATACTGTCCACCGATAAATTTAAGCTCTTTCAAGGTCGTGGAATGGGACTCGAATTCCAGGAGGCTCTGCGGATTCTTCAAAATAATGGACTCAATGGCCGTACACTCGCTGGTGTCCAGTGTCTTTAGGACCTCCGGCTCGTTGATGTACAGCGTTTTCAGGGCTGAGCACCCACTGAGGTCCAGATCTTCAAGTTTATAGGCCAGATTGATATTGAGAGTGGTCATCTTGTCGCATCCGCTCAGGTCGATTTCCTCGAGTTTGCCGACATTTCCGAGGTCGGCAACCAGCAGGTCCGGGCAGTTCTTGACAGTCAGCGTTTCCAGGTTGCTATTTGCGGTACCTTCGTTGATTGTGAGGTACTTCAACTCCGCCAGATTTTCGAAATCAAGTGTGCTAAGAGATTGTGAATTAATGGTCACGGTCTCCGTCATCGGGCAGTTTGTGATAGTTACATTATGAATGTTGTCCGCATAGATCATATCGAAGGTCTTGAAGTGCTGCAGGCCATCGATGGTAATGTCGGAAATCGTGTGGGTGTTGTCGATCACAAAGCGCTCAAGATTCTTGAACACTGCCATGTCCGCAGCGGTATAGGGAAGATTCTGCTGGCCGTAGTCGTTGGTGATGGTGACGTCCTTCGCCTCCAGGATGGCTTTCCTGATGTCTTCCTCGGAAACGGGCGTTGTCGTGCCCTTATACAGGAGCTCGAGGCGGCCGATGCTCCAGTTCATATCGAAAAGGTTCGGGAAAGCATTGGCGAGAATGATCTTCATCACCATGGAGATGTCGAAATTCAGATCGTCGCGCAGGGTGAGGGTCATGCGGTGCTGCTTGCATGCGCCGAAGACAATGGGCGCATCATCCTTCTTGAGCTGAAGCTTCCGGGTCTGCTCGCCGGATGCATCAACGTAGGTGCAGCTGAAGGTCATGTTGGTAAGATCCTGCGGCAGGCAGAAAATGCTGAACGTGATGCCTTTCCCGTCGGCAAGAACTTGCCCGATGCCGACGCTGACGGACTTGCCAGCACCGGTAAGGTTGCTAAGGACCGGACTCTGGGGATTGTCCATGGCCAGGTCGTCAATCGATGCCGTGAAGGTGCCGCAGAGGTCGGAGGTCGTGGAACTCAGCGAGCAGCTTGCCAGCGTAATCTGTCCGCCGGAATTATTGAGCAGGGTGACCTGGAATGCCGTAAATGCCGGATAATACTGGAGCTTGACCAGAGCGTTGTTGGCGCTTGCGGTCGCGTGGGCTACCATCGGATAGGAACCGTTGACGGGGTCCAGGATCTTGATGATGTCGCCGCTGGGCTGATTGACGGACAGGGCGGGAGACGTGGCCGCCGGGATGGAGATCCGCACGTTTCCGTTCTGAATGCTATTGTCCGTCGTGGCAGGATAGACAGACCAGAAATTGGCGGTGCCGGAAGCATTTTCATTCCAACGCAGACCGCTGTCTTCGGTCTTGTCCACAATGGTGGGTTTCCGGCTGATCCGGCCTTTGCTTTCTCTTGTCGATGCCGATCCGTCCCCACTTTCGGGGGTAACGATATAATCGCAGAACTTGCGACCCCAAAGGGTCTCGGCCTGGTCGCTGGCAATGGTGACTTCGTCGCCGCCCTGCCAGATGATGCGCTGGTATTCTCCGGCGTCTGCGCCATAGATGGCTTTCGTCGAGATGGAAGATTCCGCTGAGAATTGCAGATCGTCACTGGCGGCGGGGGAGTTCTTGACACAAGCTGCAGTCATCAGGGTGACGCCGAGGATACAGAATGCGGCAAGGACAGGAAAACGTTTGGATCCCTTCATGGCAATAAGCAGTTAGTTAGTTTTACTCCCAGACTTGGTTGAAGCTGGAATCGGTGAAATCGTGGGTCTCGATTTTCTGGCCTTCGGACTCGACAATGGTGTCTTCGGTCACGGCAGAGGCGCCCAGAATCTCGGCTTCGAGTTCCAGTGCGAGGTCGTCGATGACGGCCGGGGCGGTGTAGTTCACTTTCTTGGTAGTCATAATATTTATATACGTTTTTTATTTCAAAAAAGTTTCACTGTTGTTTGAGATCCCCGATCTCGGGGATGACGTTTATATTTTTTCCAGCCAGGCACGGGGCACATCGGCGCGGGCGAACCAGCTGCCGAGCAGCTCCACGACCACGTAGGTGCGTCCGTGGAATTCGAGCACGCGTCCTTCGACGCCGTTCAGGGCGCCCTTGGTCACGCGCACCCGGTCGCCGAGTTCGAGGGGCTGGTCCAGCAGTCCGCCTTCCGAGGTGGAGAGGTCGAGTACGCGCCGGAAGTCTTCCATCTGCTTGTCCGGCACGACGAGCAGCGTCTTCGTGGCGGGATCGATCAGGTATCTGACCGGAACCCCCTGTTCGTTGGCGAGGGTGCAGGCCTGTTGTTTTGTTGTCCGGACAAAAATCATACCCGGAATCAATGGCTTCTCATACTTCGTGCGCCCGCGCGTACGGGAGCGCAGTTCAGTTGGTAGGAAGTTTTCGGTCCCGAGACGGTCGAGGCGCTCGCGCACACCCAGCTCCGCCCCGCAGCGTGTGTGCGCGGCGAACCAGCAGGTTTGATTGGTGCGGAGTGCCATGTCGTTCAGGATTAGAAAATCTTGCCGGAAACAATGCGGAAGAAGGTCAGGCCCAGCACGCGGAAATCAACCCATACGGAGTGCTTGCGCAGGTAGTAGAGGTCGAGGTCCAGGCGTGTCAGCATCTTTTCCAGGGTGTCGGTATATCCGTTGTAGAGGGTCGCGTAGCTGGTGACCCCGGGACGGATCTGATAGAGGAAACGGTATCGCGGATTTCTCTCCATGATACGGTCGATGTAGAATTGCCGCTCGGGGCGGTATCCGATGAAGGACATGTCGCCGCGCAGCACGTTCCATAGCTGCGGAAGCTCGTCCAGATGGTGCTGGCGCAGGAACTTGCCCACGTGGGTGAGGCGCGGGTCGTTCTCGCCGGAATAGAGCCGCGGGACGCCCATGGCCTCGGCGTCGCGCCGCATCGAGCGGAACTTCAGGATGAGGAAAGGCTTTCCTCCGCGCCCGATTCGCTCCTGGTAATAAATAACAGGAGCGCCGTCTTCGAGGAAGACGGCAAGGGCACAGATCAGGATCAGGGGCAAGAAAAATATCAGCAGGACAGTGGACAGAACGATGTCAAAACTGCGTTTGAGGAACTTGCCAAGTGGTTTCTGGATGGTGTCTACCGGAACCTTTTCGGGCGTCTCGTCTCCCTCGTCCCCGCTACCGTTCCCTCCGGAATTGCCTTTCGGGAACAGGATGCAGTCGATGCCGCCAAGTTGCCACTGGAGCGCCTGGAGGGAGTCGTCGTCCGGGGCGTAGTAGATGATGTAGTTCCTGATGACCCTCCGGTTCATTTCCGGATCGCGGGTAATCAGCCCCAGAACGTTGTAGCGGCCGGATTCCTTGGCCTGGTCTGCAAACAGGGCGGCGGCTTCGTCTTCTCCGAACACGAGGGCGTTGAGCCGGTCGGACAAATCTCTGAGCGTCTGAACCTCTTCCTGCATGCGGGACAGGATGGCCCGCGTGGAGAAGATCAGCATGTAGGAGAACAGGGAATCGGCGATGATGGCCAGGACGATGAGGACGGTGTCGTTGAAGCCGCCCTTGTCCAGAAACATCAGCACGGCCAGTCCGACTTCTTTGATCGTGATGGTCAGGATGAGCCGGTCCGTGGACCAGTAGGTCGCTCCGGTGCTCATGTTGCGGAAACTGCCGGAAAGCAGCATGCCCAGCAGGGTAAGGACCAGCGCACTGCCGACGAAGAGAATCAGGTGCAGGGAAAAACCGTAGATTGGATTGGACAACCAGCGGACGAGAAGGAAGGCGAAAAAGGACCCCAGGCATGATAAAATCACGTCTTGGAGAAGAGGCGACTTCCTCAATATGTTCGATTTATTGAGTCTGTCCATGTTTTTGTGCTTATGTGGTTGCGGCAAATATAGAAATAAAAAACGAGAAACGAACCGTCTGGTCCGTTTCTCGTAGAAAATGAATCGAATTTGATTACTCGGCGGCAGCCTCGGCCTCAACGAGGACCTTGACTTTTGCGAAGACGCCCTTGTAGCACTTCACCTTGCCTTCAAATTCGCCGGTCTCCTTGATTTCGGGGACGATGACGTTCTTCTTGTCCACCTCGACGCCGGCGGCGGCGAGGGCCTCGGCCACCTGAGCGGCGGTCACGGCACCATAGAGCTTGCCGCTCTCGCCGACCTTGGCAGCGATCTTGACTTCCACGGCCTCGATCCTGGCGGCGGCAGCCTGGGCGTCAGCCACGAGCTTGGCCTCTTTGTGGGCGCGCTGGCGGAGGGTCTCGGCGTGCTGCTTGAGCGCAGCCGGGGTGCCGATAGTGGCGTAGCCCTGCGGGACGAGATAATTGAGCGCGTAACCGGCCTTGACTTCTACCACATCTCCGGCCTCGCCGAGATTGGCAACTTCTTTCTTAAGAATGATCTTCATAACGCTTCAATTATTTGAGGAGGTCGGTGACATACGGGAGCAACGCGATGGAGCGGGCACGCTTGACGGCCTGGGCAACCTTGCGCTGGAACTTGAGAGAAGTACCGGTGATGCGGCGGGGAAGGATCTTGCCCTGCTCATTGAGGAACTTCTTGAGGAACTCGGCGTCCTTGTAATCGACATACTTGATGCCCGCTTTCTTGAAGCGGCAGTATTTCTTCTTGCGAACCTCTACGGTAGGAGGGTTCAGATAACGGATTTCGTTGTTGTTTGCCATAATGATTCCTCCTGATTATTCTTCGGTTTCAATCTCTTCGGCTTCGGCCTTGGGGGCCTCTTCCTGCTGCGGAGCGGCGGCGGCAGCGGCGGCCTTGGCGGCGCGCGTCTGGCGGCGGTGCTCGGCGTAAGCGACGGCGTTCTTGTCCAGGGCTACGGTGAGGTAGCGGAGGATGCGCTCGTCACGGTGATACTGGGTCTCGAGGGTGCCCACGAACTGCGGGTCAGCCTTGAACTCAATCAGGTAATAGAATCCTGACGTCTTGTGCTGGATGGGGTAGGCAAGCTGCTTGAGACCCCAGTCCTCTTCGTACACGATCTCGCCGCCGTTGTCACGGATCAGCTGGGTGTACTTGGCAACCGCTTCCTTCATCTGGGTGTCAGACAAAACGGGAGTTGCAATGAAAACGGTTTCGTACTGTTTGATCATTTTGTTAATAATTAATAAGTAAATACGTAGTCCCTTTCACAAAGGGGCTGCAAAGATAGGGATTATTTTTGTAAATACAAAAAGATTCCCGATCAGGTCGGGAATGACGGTAGGAAGGTCGGGAATGACGATAAATAACAAAAAAATATTATATTTGAAGTCGTGAAGATTTTTGCTAAAGTCCTGTCACTGTTCTTGCTGCTGTCGGTATCCCTGCCGCTGGCGGCCCAGAACAACCCGTACGAGATCGACGACGTCTGCTATGAATACCTGCAGCGGGCGGAGCTGACGGTAGACAATCTGGACACGGACGAATTTGAACAGGTCAATGCGCGCCTGCTGGAGTCAGCTGTCGTGCGGCATGACGAGAAAGCCCGTACGCTCTTCTATGTCTTCGCACTCCGGCGTGAGTGCCGGAAAGGGGAAGCGGCTCCGCCCGAGCGTCGGAAAGAGGCCAACCAGGCCGTGGACGAGGCGTTTACAATCCTGAAGGCGGTCGCCCGGGAGACCGGCCTGACGCAATACTATTACTACTCATACGACCTGACCCAGAACTACTATTTCAGCAGCCGGCAGGTCTCGAAGGCCTTCTCCCTGCTGAACAGGATGCTTGAAGACTCTGAACAGGAAAATGATGAGTACGGTCTGTGGCAGGCCCTGCGCTTCCTGGCCCAGGTGTACCAGCAGCAATCGGATGCCGTGAATACCCGGCGCTACCTGAAGCAATGCCTGGAACTCTACAATACGACCAAGGATCCGACAATCCGCAGGCAGCCGATGACGCGCATCTACTGCGACCTGGCCGATACCTACGATTTCCAGGACGATTCGAACCGTCTGTATTACAACAAGGCGTTCCAAGCCGCGCAGGCGCATCTGGATACCTTGCGCTGCTCGTATTACCAGGCGCAGATGGCCGCTTTCGACAATCAGCTTTCCGAGTACGAGAAGAAGCGGGATTTCTGCCTCAATGACCCGGCCTTCCGTTCCTTCTTCCGGACCGGTCCGGAGATGTTCCAGTGCACGGATGCGATCGTCCGGAACGAGCGGCCGTCCCAGGCGCTGCTCGATACCTTGTTCCTGCCCCGCCAGCAGCTGTACATCGGCCGCCTGGCTGCCCAGTGGGGGCAGCCGGACCTCTCCCTCTACATGATGCAGAAGCGCTACGTGGATCTGCAGAGCATTTTGTCCAAGGTCAACGATCTGCGTCTGGAGGAAGCTTCCGGCCAGTTTGAGAACTTCGTCCTGAACCGCCAGTTGCGCGAGAAGGATGAGGAAGTGGCCTTCGCGACGCACCTGATTGCCATCCTGGCGGTCGTCATGCTGTTGGGTGGACTTGCATTCTCTCTGGTGCATATCCGCATTCTCCGCCGCGAACGCGAAGCGGACGTGGAGCGGATCCGCGAACTGAAGGAGGCGAACGATAAGGTGCAGTTGGCGAATGCTGCCAAGACGCGTTTTGTCCAGAATATGAGCCATGAGGTGCGAACGCCGCTGAATGCCATCGTGGGCTTCTCGCAGTTGCTTTCGCTCCCGGACGGATCCTTCTCCGAGGAGGAAAAGAACGAATTCTCCGAGCATGTCATCAACAATACGCAGATGCTGACGATGCTCCTGGACGATATCCTCAACACGTCCGCAATCGATTCCGGCAATTACAAGATTACGTATGCGCAGGGAGAGATGAACTACATCGCGCGGGCGGCGGTCAAGAGCGCCGAACACCGGCTCAAACCTGGCGTGAAGATGTTCTACGCGCCGGAATCCGAAGAGCCGTTCACGTTCACGACAGATCCGCGCCGAGTGCAGCAGATTCTGATCAATCTGCTGACCAATGCCTGCAAACATACCAAGGAAGGGCAGATCTGTCTGTCCAGTTCGCTTACGAAACGGCCGGGCTATGTCAGCTATGCCGTTACGGACAGCGGTCCAGGCATTCCGGCGGACCAGGCGGAAAAGATTTTCGAACGCTTCACCAAGCTGAACGATTTCGTGCAGGGCACGGGCCTGGGCCTGAGCATTTGTCGGGACGTTGCCAACCGGATGGGCGCGGAAGTCTATCTGGACACGAGCTACACGGCAGGAGGCGCCCGTTTTATCCTGGATGTGCCGATTGAGCCGGAAGGAAAAGAATTAGTTAAAACCACATGATATTATGACACCTCTTTTCGCACAAGATCACGATTACTCGAGATTCAATGTCCTGGCGGTGGATGACATCCCGCTGAACCTGATACTCGTGAAGAAGATGCTGGTCGGATTCAATTTCGAATTCCGGACAGCGGACGGCGGTCAGCAGGCGCTCGATGCCGTGGCTGAGAAGAAGCCGGATCTGATCCTGCTGGATCTGATGATGCCGGAGATTGACGGATTCGAAGTGATCCGCCGGTTGCGTGCGGACCCCGCCACGGCGGATATCCAGATTGTCATCCTGTCGGCGCTCAATTCCGACGAGGATGTGGTGAAGGGGTTCGACGCCGGCGCGAACGATTTTATCATGAAGCCCATCATCATGGAGCGGCTGCTTAACTGCGTGGCTACGCAGATGCAGATTATCGAGGCGAAATGAAGCACTTTCTGATCTCAGTTGTCTTTTGGGTGTTTGCGGCCATTCTGCCGCTGACCGCCCAGAACAACCCGTATGAGATAGATGACGAGTGCTTTAAGTATTTCAGCGAGACAGAGTTGCTGGTCGGGAAACCCGGATTCGAAGAAAGCAACGCCGCGCTGCTGAGGACTGCCATAACCAAGGGCGACACGAAGGCGCAGACCTTGTATTACGTAGAGCGCCTCAAGCACGTTTCGCGGAGCGTTCCTTCGAAACAGGCTCCCTCGCCTCAGGACGAAGCTAAGGTGGTTGCCGCCTTCGAGGACCTCAAACAGGTGGCCGACCGCTTCGGATATCCGCAGTATTTCTATTACGCTTACGAGATTCTCCAAAACTTTTATTACAACCGGGGTCTGCCCTTGCGTACGGTTGAGCTGGCGCAGGAGATGCAGGAGATTGCTTCGGAACGGAAGGACGCCTACGGCTTGTGGATGGGGCACCGCTACATGGTCTCGCTCTATGTGGCGCAGGGCGATTACATCACGGCCAAACGCTATATCCTGGAATCCCTGAAGATTTACGAATCGAGTACCGACCCCGTCGTGCGCAGACAGAGCGTTGCCCGGCTGTATTGCGATCTGTCGGATACCTACCTCATCGGAAACGATTCGGTGCGGATCAACGTGGAGAAGGCCGTGAAGAATTCCAAGCAGCACCTGGACACCCTTCGCTGCGAGTACCACCTGGCCAAGATCGCCGCCTACGAAAAGAATGTCGAGGAGTACCAGCGGCATCGGGATTATTGCCTGAAGGACCCGTCCCTATCGTCCATCAGTACCACGGCGGTGCGCCTGTTCGAGACCCTGGACGCCATCATCGAAGGAACGTTCGACGGCAATGCCGTGGGAGCGCTGTCTCTCTCCCGTACCCGCGAAGTCAAGTATATCGCCAACGTCGCTGAAGTCTACGGCTACAAGGACCAGGCCTTCGAAATCGAGCGTCTGCTGGTGCGGAAGTTTGAACAGTTGTTCGCCAACAGCAACCAGTCCAAGATCACGGAACTGGACGCCCGGCTGGGGAACACGGTGTTGTCCGCCCGCCTGGCCGACAAGAACAAGGAGATGCTCAACATCTCCCGGCTGGTGGCCATCCTGCTGGCGATCATCCTGGTGATTGCCCTGTCGTTCTTCCTGTTCTATACCCGCCAACTCAGCCAGGCGAAGGAGCAGGACGAGCTGCGGATTGCCGAATTGAAGGAAGCCAACGAGAAGGTCCGCATGGCGGACGCTGCCAAGACGCGTTTCGTGCAGAACATGAGCCATGAGGTGCGTACGCCGCTCAACGCCATCGTGGGCTTCTCGCAGTTGCTGTCGCTGCCGGACGGGTCGTTCAGCGAGGACGAGAAGAACGTGTTCTCGAATCACATCATCAACAATACCAATATGCTGACGATGCTGCTGGACGACATCCTCAGCGCGTCCGCGATGGATGCCGGCAGTTATAAGATCAATTACGAGGACGGAGAGGTGCACTTCATCGCCCAGTCGGCCATCAGCAGTGCCGAACATCGCCTGCAGCCGGGCGTACGCATGTACTATGCTCCGGAATCGGAGGAACCGATTCCGTTCCGGACGGATCCCCGCCGGGCGCAGCAGATCCTGATCAACCTGCTGACCAACGCCTGTAAGCACACGATGGAAGGGGAGATCCGCCTGACAAGCTCGCTTACCAGCCGCCCCGGCTTCGTGAGTTATGCCGTTACGGACACGGGTACTGGCGTGCCGCCGGAGCAGGCGGAGCAGATTTTCTCCCGTTTCACCAAACTGAATGAATTCACGCAGGGTTCGGGCCTTGGCCTGAGTATTTGCCGGGATATTGCCGGCCGTTTGGGCGCGAGCGTGTATCTGGATACGACTTACACGGCGGGCGGTGCCCGTTTCGTGCTGGAACTGCCCCTGCATCCGGATGAACAAAAACAAGAAGAACAAATAAAAACAGAATAGAACTATGGTTCCGTTTTACGCACAAGATCACGATTATTCGAAGTACAATGTCCTGGCCGTGGATGACATTCCGCTGAATCTGCTGCTGGTGCAGAAGATGCTGTCCCGGTTCAATTTTGAATTGCGGACTGCCGCCAACGGACAGCAGGCGCTGGACGCCGTGGCCGCCAAGAAGCCGGACCTGATCCTGCTGGACCTGATGATGCCGGGTATTGACGGATTCGAAGTGATCCGCCGCCTGCGTGCGAATCCGGACACGGCGGACATCCAGATCGTGATTCTGTCCGCGCTCAACTCCAACGAAGACGTGATAAAGGGCTTCAACGAGGGAGCGAATGACTTCATCATGAAGCCGATTATCATGGAGAAACTGCTCAGTTGCGTGGTCACGCAGATGCAGCTCGTCGAAGCGAAGAACAAGTAAAGGCTTAGCTGAAGAATTTTCCGTCCCCGTCGGCGTCGAGGGTCTGTGCCAGTTTCTCGATGTTGAGGCTGCGCGCCGAAGCGTCTACGATCTCCTTGTAGATGCCTCCGGCGCGATATACTTCGTCCGGGTGGCCGCTCTGCTCCACCCGGCCCTGCTGCAGGGCGTAGATGATGTCGGAATCGATGATCTGCGAGATCGAGTGGGAAATCATGATGACGGTGCGGTCCTTCTTGATGGCGTCGATGCTGGCCTTGATCTGCTCGGTCGCGATGGCGTCCAGCGAGGCGGTGGGCTCGTCCAGGAAGATGATGGGCGGATTCTTCAGGAACATGCGCGCGATGGCGATGCGCTGCTGCTGGCCGCCCGACAGGTCGGCCGCCTTGTTCTGGAAGCCCTTGGGCAGGGCCATGATCTGGTCGTAGATATAGGCTTTGCGGGCGGCTTCCTCCACTTCTTCCAAGCTCGCGTCCGGCCGGCCGTAGCGGATGTTCTCCTCGACTGTTCCGTCGAAGATGTGGTTTTTCTGGAGGACCAGGCCGATGTTCTCCCGCAGGTAGCGGGTGTCCCATTTCCGCAGGTCCACGCCGTCCAGCATAATGCTGCCGCAATCCGGCTCGTAGAACTTGTCCAGCAGGTTCACGATGGTGGACTTGCCGGCGCCGCTCAGACCCACCAGGGCGGTGATGCGGCCGCTGCGAATGCTCATGTTGATGTCGTGCAGCGCCTTGTTGCCGTTGGGGTAGGTGAAGTCCACGTGGGAGAGCTCGAAGTTGCCCAGGACCTTTTCCGGCCGGTAGCTTCCGCTCGGCTCGATCTCCTTCTCGGAGTCCAGGATGCCGAAGAAGCCCTCCGCGTAGATGAGCGCGTCGTTGACGTCGTCGAAGATGCGCTGGAGCTGCGTGATCGGGGCGATGACGTTGCTGAAGAGCATCACGTGGTACATGATCTTGCCGATGGTCATGCCCGGGTAGCCCTTCAGCACCAGGTAGGCGGTCAGGATGATCACCAGCACGGTGCCCACCTGCTTGACGAAGCTCTTGAGGCCGTTGTAGTAGAAGGCCACGCGGCGGGTCTTCATCTGGTTCTCCGTGACCTGGTTCTGGATGTCCAGCTGCTTTTGCGCCTCGATGCGCTCGCGGTTGAAGCTCTTGATGACGTTGATCGAATCGATGATGTTCTTGATGCCCTGGCTCTTGGATTCCAGGTGGGAGCGCATCTCCCGGCGCCAGCCCTTGAGCCGCCTGGCCTGCCGGTAGGTGATCCAGAAATAGAAGGGCACGATGCCGAGCGCCACCAGGCCCACGTAGACGTTGGCGGCGAACATGAGGATCAGGGCCAGCGCGGCGCTCGTGAAGAGCGGCAGCAGGTCGATGAAGAAGTTCTGCACCGTGCGCGACAGGCTGCTGACGCCCTGGTCGATGCGCGCCTGGAGCTTGCCGGTGGCGTTGTCATCGGTGTTGAAATAGGCCATGCGGAAGGTCAGCACCTTCTCGATGACGGCCTGCGAGAGGTCGCGCGATACGAAGATGCGCATGCGCTCGCCGAAATAGTTCTGCGCGAAGGTGATGAGCGCGGAGAGGATTTCCTTGCCCAGCAGCACGACGCTGATGATCGTGAGGATGCGGGCTGCCTGCGCCCAGGTGAAATCCGTGCCGATCAGGGCGTTGATGGCGTCCACCGTGCGGTCGAGCACGATGGCGTTGACCTGCGCCATCAGGGAGCCGACCAGCGTCAGCATGAGGGTGATGACCACGAGCCAGCGGTAGGGCCGCACGAACGGCTTGATATTCTTGAATAGGCCGAATATACTCATAGGCAGTCCCGTCATTCGCCGGCTTGACCGGAGAATCTCAGATGTTTACATCTTCCAGTTCCTCTTCGGAACGGAGGTTGGCGCGGATGAAGTTCTGGCGCTCCAGGGTGTTGTCGCCCATGTAGAAGGACATGATGTCCGCGATGGACTCTTCCTCGGCCAGTTTTACCAGGTCCAGACGCATTTCGGGACCGATGAAGTGTACGAATTCCTCGGAGCTGATCTCGCCGAGACCTTTGAAGCGGGTGATCTCGACGCCGGTCTTGAGGGCGCTGACGGCCTTCTCCTTCTCCTCGGGGGAGTAGCAATAGCGGTTCTCCTTCTTGTTGCGGACGCGGAAGAGGGGGGTCTGCAGGATGTGCACGTGCCCGCGGCGGATCAGGTCGGGGTAGTACTTCATGAAGAAGGTGAGCACGAGCATGCGGATGTGCATGCCGTCATCATCGGCATCGGTGGCCACGATGATGTTGTTGTAGCGGAGGTTCTCCAGATCGTCCTCGACGCCGAGGGCGGAAATGAGCAGGTTCAGCTCCTCGTTCTCCGCCACCTTCTTGCGGCTCTCCTTGTAGCAGTTGATCGGCTTGCCGCGCAGCGAGAAGACAGCCTGGTAATTGGCGTTGCGGGCCTTGGTGATCGTACCGCTTGCGGAGTCGCCCTCGGTGATGAAGATGGAAGACGCCTCGATGTTCTCCTGCGTCTTCTCGGTGACCTTGTCGTTGTAATGGAAGCGGCAGTCGCGGAGCTTGCGGTTGTAGACGTTGGTGCGCTTGTTGCGCTCGCGCGTCTTCTTCTGGATGCCGCTGATTTCCTCGCGCTCCTGCTGGGAGGCCTTGATCTTCTCTTCGATCACGGGCACGATCTCCTTGTGGATGTGCAGGTAGTTGTCGAGGTTCTTGGAGACGAAGTCGTTGACGTAGGAGCGGATGGTGGGACCGATGTCGGTCTTGAGCGCTCCGGATTCGTCGTGGAACTGCTTCTCCCACATGTAGTTGGATCCGAGCTTGGTCTTGGTCTGGCCTTCGAAGTTCGGCTCCTGGATCTGGATGCTGATGGCCCCGACCACGCCCTGGCGGCAGTCTACGGGGTCGTAATTCTTCTTGAAGAATTCCTTCAGGGTCTTGGCGATGGCTTCGCGGTAGGCCGCGAGGTGCGTGCCGCCGTCACGGGTGTTCTGGCCGTTGACGAAGGAGGAGATGTTCTCGCCGTAGGCGTTGCAGTGGCTCAGGACGATCTCGATGTCCTCGCCTTCCAGGTGGATGGGCGGGTAGAGCGGCTCGTCGCTGAGCAGGTTCTCGTTGACGAGGTCCAGCAGGCCGTTCTCGGACTTGTATGGGGTGCCGTTGAGGTTGAGGGTCAGGCCTTTCTTGAGGTAAGAATAGTTCTTGACCATCGTCTCCACGTAGTCCATGTTGTAAGCGTACTCGCCGAACATCATCCTGTCCGGGGTGAAGGTGACGAGGGTGCCGTTCTTCTCGCTGGTGCTGTCCTTGCCGCTGTCCTTGAGCTCGCCGCGTTCGAACCGCGCCCAGGAGCACTCCCCGTCGCGGTAGGAGCAGACATAGAAATTCTCCGACAGGGCGTTAACGGCCTTGGTGCCGACGCCGTTGAGTCCGACCGACTTCTTGAAGACCTTGTCGTCGAACTTGCCGCCGGTGTTGAGGATGCTCACGGCCTTGACCACGGAGTCCAGCGGAATGCCGCGGCCGAAATCGCGCACGGTGACGTCGTTCATCTGGATGGTGATGCGGATCTCCTTGCCGTATCCCATCGCAAACTCGTCGATGGAATTGTCCACGATTTCCTTCAGAAGGACGTAAATGCCGTCGCCGGGGTTGTTGCCGTTGCCGAGGCGGCCGATGTACATACCCGGACGAAGGCGCACATGCTGTACGCCTTCCAGGGTGCGTATGTTGTCGTCAGTGTAGTTGTTATTTGGCATTCTTCGTGACGGAGCCCTTGAGGTGCAGGATGACCGGTTTCTTCTGGGCGGAGGTGTAGACCGTGAGGGTCTTGTCGAAGGTGCCCGTACCCTCGTCGTTGGAATACGTGGCGGTGATCACGCCCTTTGCACCGGGGGCGATTGCCTCGCGCGGCCACACGACGTCGGTGCATCCGCAGGAAGGGACGACGGCGAAGATCGAGAGGGGCTCGTCTGCGTCGTTGGTCACGGTAAAGGTGCAGGTCTGCTTGCCGGCTTTGGTGCTGATTTCGCCAAAGTCATGCACAGTCTTGTCAAACTGGATGGGTGCTGCGAGTGCTGCAGCAAGCAAGATTGTCAAAATTGTCTTCATAACTGCAAATTTACGAAAAAATGATTACTTTTGTCCCGGTTTTTGCAAATAACGGACCGAACACACACTAAATTTTACTGATAATGGCTTACAAGATTAATCCTGACACCTGCGTGGCATGTGGTACTTGCCAGGGTGAATGCCCTTCCGGCGCTATCCAGGAGGGTGACGTTTACTCCATCGACCCGAACGTGTGCATCGACTGCGGCACCTGCGCCGATGCTTGCCCGATGGGCGCCATCGCTCCGGCCGAGTAGTCCGCAACGCACGGTTACTTTTTACAGGGATCCTCTTCGGAGGGTCCCTTTTTCGTTATTTGCCGGCTTGCCTTCCCCCGCGGGCGGCTGGAAATTATTTTCCGGACAAGTTTGCCGGAAAACCAATTTCCGCTCCGCCCTCCACGACGCCTACGCGCGGCAAGCAAGTTCTTATATGCGGGAGACGTCCCAGTTTTTGGGATGTCTCCCGCGTTTTAGGCCGTTTTTGCGGTAGATGGTCCATGTTTTGGACCATCTACCGCACTTCAGTAGGATTTACGGGCGGAGTATCCGCCCCGCGCAGAGGCGGTAGCGGATGACAGAGGTGTCGGCCGAATAAACCCAGTTGGAGATGAGGTTGTGGCAGGGCTGCATCTGCGGGGCGCTGAGGTCGATGAGGACGGCGTCGGCCTGCTTGCCGACGGCGATTTCGCCGGCGTCGATGCCGAAGAAATCGGCGCCGTTCTTCGTGGCCCATCGGAAGACTTCCCCGGCGGGGAGCAGGGAGGCGTCGCCGGACAGCTTGGCCAGCAGGGCGGCGAACTTCATCTCCTCGCGCATGTCGAGGTTGTTGTTGGAGGAGGTCCCGTCCGTGCCCAGGGTGATGCGGCAGCCGGATTCAAGCGCAAGTTCGTACGGGAAGCGGCCGCTGCCCAGCTTCATATTGGAACAGGGGCAGTGCGCGACGGTGACACCGCGCTTCGCGAGAATCTTCCATTCCTCGGCGTCCACGTGGACGCAATGGGCGGCGATGACATCCTGCCCCAGGAAGCCGATCTTCTCGAGATAGCGCACCGGCGTAGTGCCGTGCGCCTTGATGCAGTTCTCGACCTCGCTGCGCGTCTCGCTGAGGTGGATGTGCAGCAGCAGCCCGTGGTGCCGGGCGAAATTGGCCCAGCGCTTGAGGTTCTCGCCGCTGACCGTGTAAACGGAATGCGTAGCGATGACGAGCTGGATGCGGCCGCCGGTGGGGTCCTTCCAGTTTATGATGTAGTCCTTGAGGGCGTCGCCCTGCGACTTGGGATGGCCGTCCAGGATGGTGATGCCGATGGCGGCGCGCAGTCCGGAAGCTTCCACGGCGGAGACGGCTTCTTCGGGATCGAAGTACATGTCGTTGAAGAAGGTCGTGCCGCCGGCGGCCATTTCCCTGGCGGCGAGTTCATTGCCGTGCCGGATGTCTTCCGGGGTCATCCTGGCCTCGAAGGGCCAGATGTCCTGTTCCAGCCACTCCTGCAGCGGTTTATCGTCTGCATAACCCCGCAGCAGGGTCATGGCGGCATGGGTATGCGTGTTGAAGAAGGAAGGCAGGATCGCGAGCCCGTCTGCCTCGATGACGCGGTCGGCCGGGGTATCTGCCGGCGCGTCCAGGTCCGCGAAACGGTCCTGGCGGATCAGGATGCAGGTCTTGCGCCCGTCCAGCAGCACCTGCCTGATCAGGATGCTTTCCGGCACGCGGAACTCGTTGTCCAGCTGCTTATAATCATTCAGAATGGTCTCGGCGTGCTGTAGGAAAAGCCGCCCGCGCGCGGTCAGGTCCACGCGGCCGCGGGCCCGCTCGAGGAGCGCGCCGCCGACGGACTTCTCCAATTCGGAAATATGCTGGCTGACGGCCGGCTGGGAAATGCCCAGGGCCTTGGCGGCCGCCGTGAAGCTCCCCAGCTCCGCGACCCGCTCAAATACACGTAATCTGAAATCCTCGAACATATAAGTTTATCTTATTGCAAAGATAACAAAAAAACGAGATTCGCCGGTCGGAGCCGGCGAATGACGAACGCTTGCTGTGCGCGAGCGTGTGTAGGGCGAGGGAAGGCAAGCGTCTACTTATACATGAAGCGCTTGATGCTGCCTTTCGGGGTTTTGGCGAAGGGGGTGAACTGCACCTCGTAGCCGCGGACGCTGGAGTAGGCCGGGATCTTTTGGTTGAGCGTGGCCAGATTGGCGTCCATGATGCTCTTGAGCGTGTCGGCGTCGATGTTCTGGTCCTCCAGCATCGCCTGGTTGGGAACGATCAGCGCGGTCAGCTGGCCATTGCGACCCACCACGATGGATTCCTGGACGTAGGGAAGCTGGTTAAGGACAACCTCGATCTCCTCCGGGAAGATGTTCTGGCCGTTGGCGCCGAGGATCATGCTCTTGCTGCGGCCCACGAGGAAAGTGCGGCCCAGCTCGTCGATGGTGCCAAGATCGCCGGTGCGGAACCAGCCGTCGTCCGTGAAGACGGCGCGGGTGGCTTCGGAATTCTTGTAATAGCCCGAGAAGACCACATGGCCGCGGACGAGGACCTCACCGGCCACGTGGTGCGGATCCGGGGAGTCGATCTTCAGCTCGATGCCTTCGGGAACGGGCTCGCCGCACTCCTTCATGACGTAGGTCTCCTTGTGGCCCAGGGTGATGGTCGGGGTGCACTCGGTCATGCCGTAGCCCGTCACGAAGGGAACCTTGAGCTGCTCGAGGAAGAGGCGCTCCAGCTGCTCCGGCATGGCGGCGCCGCCCGTGATCAGCAGGCCGAGATTGCCGCCGAAGGCGTTCATAAAGATGGTGCGCAGGGCCTCGCAGAAGTCGGGATTGTTCTTGTAGTCCGAGAGTTTGGCGGCGCCGCTCTTGCTGCGGATGAATTCGCCGATGGTGTCGTCTATCATCTTGTTGATGATGAGCGGGACCGCGAAGAACACATAGGGCTTGTAGTCACGCAGGGCCGGCTTGAGATAGGACGGCACGGGCGGGACGTAGAGGATGCAGAGGGTCATGCCGTAGCAGAGCGGAGCCATCAGGTCGTACACCAGCCCGAAGATGTGGGCGTAGGGGAGCACGCTGACGTAGTTGTCCTCCCGCTTGTACGGGAAATGGTGGGGAATCAGCTGGATATTGGAGCTGAAGTTACGGATGGAGATCATCACGCCCTTCGGATTGCCGGTGGAGCCGGAGGTATACATCAGGGCACAGAGCTCATCCAGCGGACGGTCCGGATAACGCACGTTCTCGGCGCTGAGCCCGTTGGGGTGAGCGGCGGCGAAGATTGCGTCACGCTGCGCGTAAATGGCGGCGAAGTCGCCGCGGGCGGCCAGCAGTTCGCCGCTCTTGGTGTCGAGGACACCCATTACCTGCGGCATGGAGTCAAAGTTCATCTTCTCGAAGATCGCCTTCTCCGTATAAAGGATGCGGCTGTCGGAATGGGCCACGAGGTGCATCGTGTCCTCCGGAGTGAATCCATTGAAGAGCTGCACGGCCACGAACCCGCCCGTCTGGGCGGCGAAGAAAGTCTTGGCCCATCCTGCGCTGGAACGGGCGTTGATGGCAATCTTGTCGCCGGGCTGAAGTCCGGCGGCCCGCCACCAGAGGACGGTCTTTTCGAGTTCGGCGGCCAGCTCCCCGTAGGTGATGCCGGCCTGGTTGTATTCGACGAGAGCGGTCTTGTCCCAGCACGCTTTGACGGACTGTGCAAAGCGACGCAGGAAACTGTCTTCAAGGGTCAGATTGTACATTTTTCTTCGCGTTTAGTTGATTTTCCGGAACGCAAAGGTAGGGTCCCGCGCGGGTTTGGGCAAAGAGTTGGGAACGACGGGTAAAATAAGTGACGAAACGCCGATTTGGCGGACAAATCGGCGTTTCGCAGGGATAAAAATCCCGTAGAGTTATGTTTCGTCCCAGATTATTCCGGACGCATCACGATCTCGACGAGGTTACCGTTCAGGTACTCCTGGGCGGCGGCCTGGATCTGGGCAGGCGTCAGGGCGTTCACCGCGGCCTCGTAGTCCTTGTCGAAGTCGATGCCGAAGCGGATGTACTGGCGGATGACGCTGTTCCAGTAGTTGTTGCGCTGACGGTTCTCCGGGATGGTCTTCTGGAGATTCTTCACAGTCTTGTCGAACTGGTCGGCGGTCGGGCCGTTCTCGGCCAGGCCCTTGAAGCCGGACTTGGCCAGATCGCGGAGCTTGTCGGCGGATTCGACGTTGGTCTGGAAGGCCACCTGCATGATGTGGCGCTCGTCGGGCTTGCCGCTCACGTCGGCCGAAGAACTGGCGCCGTAGGTGCCGCCTTCGTCCTCGCGGAGGGTCTCGGTGTAGAGCATGTCAAGGATGTAGGACAGGGCGTCGCAGGCAACCTCGTCAGCCACGGAATACGGCTTCAGGACGTTGTAGTTCTGGATGACCGTGACCATCGGCGTAGCCATCTGGGCCTTGAAGTCATAGATGCGGTTGGCGGTGGAGAAGCCATCGCCGCGGTACTCGGACTTGGTGGCCTTCTTGCCCATCGGCAGGGAACCGGCATACTTGCAGATCAGCGGCAGGATCTCGTTCACCTCGAAGTCGCCCACGACCACCAGGTTCGCGCCGGCGATGTCGGAGAAGAGACGCTTGTAGGTGCTCTCCATCTGGGCCAGGCTGGCCTTCTCCAGCACGGTCTCGTCAATCATGAAGCGGCGCGGGCTGTCATACGCGTAGTCGTAGTAGGCCTTGTTGAGCTTGTAGTTGGACTGGCTCATGAGGTTCGGCAGGACGGCCTGGATCTGGGTCAGACCCTGGTTGTACTCGGTCTCGTCGAAGCGCGGCTGCGTATAATAGAGGTACATGAGCTGCAGGGCGGTCTCGAGATCCTTGACGGTCGTGGAGCCGCTGATGCCGTGGGTGTACTCGCTGATGTACGGATTGGCGTTGCACTGCTTGCCGGAGAGCATCTTGCGGACCATCGTGGCCGGGAACTCGGCGACACCGGTGTTCTGCTGGTAGAGCTGCCAGATGTTGCTGTCGAAGGAGAAGAGTTCCTCGTCGGACATCAGGCTGCGGCCGCCGTCCTTGACCAGGTTGAAGAGGATCTGATCCTTCTGGTGATCGGTCGGGAGGAGCCAGACGCGAAGGCCGTTCTTCAGGGTGAAGGTCTTGGAGCCGTAGATGCCGTCCTTGAGCTTGGCGTTCTTGCTGCCCTTGAGGGTGGCGGGATCGAGGAAAGCTTCCGGGATCTCCTCGCCGGCGGCCTGCTCGATCTCGGCGTTCTCGACGGCGTCGATTACGGCCTGGATCTGCTCGGCGGTCGGGTGCGTCAGACCTTCCTTCTCAGGAGCCTGGTAGATGACCACCATGTTCTCGCGGGTAATCAGCTGCTGGGCGGCCTGGTTGATGGTCTCGGCGGTCAGCATGGGCATGAGCTGCTGGACGAGCTCATACTCGGCCTGCGGCTCCATGAAGCGCTCATTGTCAAAGAAATTATAGATGAGCGGCATCACGAACTCGGAGTTGGTGCGGGTGTCGGCCTTCTTGGCCCGGGTCTCGAACTGGGAGAGGATCTCGGTCTTGGCGCGCTCCACCTCGGCATCGGTCAGACCGAAGCGACGGAGTTTCTCGGCTTCGAGCAAGGCGGCTGCAAAAGCGGTGAGGGCTTCGCCGTCCTTGCTGGCTGCCTGGATGTACGTGACGTCGGCGGTCTCGCAGATGTTGCCGATACCGAAGCCGCCGGCCAGGAACGGAGCATCCGGCTTTGCGGCGATCTCGTTGAAGCGCTCGTTCATGACGGTGCCCACGATGTCCTCGAGGAGGTCGGTGATCAGGCCCACCGGGGTGCTGTTCAGCTGCTCAGGGGTGGCCTCGCTGCGCCAGTAGATTTCGACGCTGGTGTTGCGGTTCTCGGGATCGGTGAGGATGCCGACGGCCGGCTTCTCATTGTTCGGGATGGCGATGACGTCCTTCTGCCTGGGGTTCTCGGCGGCGGGGATGTCGGCGAAGGTGCGCTTGATGCAGGCCTCCACGTAATCCACGTCGACGTCACCCACCACGATGAGGGCCTGCATGTCCGGACGGTACCAGGTGTGGTAGAAGTTCGTCAGGCTCTCCGGCTTGAAGGTCTTGAGGTTCTCTTCGGTGCCGATGATGGAGGTGGTGGCGTACTTGGTGTCACCATAGAGATAAGGATAAGACTGCTCGCGCATGCGCCACTGGGCGGTGTTGCGGGAACGCTTCTCCTCCAGGATGACGCCGCGCTCCTTGTCGATTTCCTCCGGATCGCAGGTCACGAAGTGGGAGTAGTCGTGCATGATGAGGATGCAGGTGTCCACGACGGTCGGACGGATCAGGGGAATGTTGTTGAGCAGATAGATGGTCTGCTCCACACCCGTGGAAGCGTTGACGTTGCCGCCGAAGGAGGCGCCGATGCTCTCGAGCCAGTTGAGAATGCCCTTGCCGGGGAAATTCTTCGTGCCGTTGAAGCACATGTGCTCCAGGAAGTGGGCGAGACCGTCCTGGTCGGGCAGCTCCTGCAGGGCGCCGACGTCGGTCGCCAGGTAGAATTCAGCCCGCTGGGCGGGTTTTTCGTTGTGACGGATGTAATAGGTCAATCCGTTGTCAAGCTTTCCGACGCGGACGGCCGGATCGAGGGGGAGCTGCTGCAGCTGCTGCGCGTTCCCCAAAACAGCAGCGCTGAGGAGCGCTGCTGCAATGAAGAGGAATTTTTTCATCATTTTCATTGATTGCTCTTTTCAGAAGCAAAGGTAATCAATAAATATTGAAAAACAATAAATTTTTACTAAAATTTTGTAAATTTTTATTCTTTACCAGCCAGACGCTTGTAGGTGTTCAGGCGAACCTTCGCAAACTCCTCGGTCTTGGCGAGCAGCTCGGCTGCGCTGTCCGGGAAGAGTTTGTAGAGGGACGCGAAGCGGACCTCGCCCTTAAGGAAGTCCTGGAACTTCGTCCAGTCAGGCTCCTTGGAGTCGAGCGTGAACGGGTTCTTGCCCTGCTCCTCGAGGGTCGGGTTGTAGCGGTAGAGGTGCCAGTAACCGCACTCCACGGCGAGCTTCTCCTCCTTCTGGCTCAGACCCATGCCCGCCTTGAGGCCGTGGTTGATACACGGGGCGTAGGCGATGATCAGGGACGGGCCGTCGTAAGCTTCGGCTTCCTTGATGGCGTTCATGTACTGGACCGGGCTGGCTCCCATGGCGACCTGGGCCACATAGACGTAGCCGTAGCTCATGGCCATCATGCCGAGATCCTTCTTGCGGATCTTCTTGCCTGAGGCGGCGAACTTGGCGATCGCGCCGACCGGGGTGGCCTTGGAGGACTGTCCGCCGGTATTGGAGTAGACCTCGGTGTCGAGGACCAGGATGTTGACGTTCTCACCGCTGGCGAGGACGTGGTCGAGTCCGCCGTAACCGATATCATAGGAAGCACCGTCGCCGCCGAAGATCCACTGGCTGCGGGCCGGGATGAACTGCTTGAGGGCGAGCAGGCTCTTGCTCACGTCGCAGCCGCACTTCTCCATCATCGGAACGAGCTTGTCGGCCACTTCGCGGGTAATCGCGTAGTCCTTGCGGTTGTCGAGCCACTTCTGGTAGAGTTCCTTCATCTCAGCGCTGCACTTCTCGCACTCGAGGCCCTTCTCCATGAGGGAGGCGACGGTCTCGCGGATGCGGTCGGAACCGAGGTGCATGCCGAGGCCGAACTCGCAGAAGTCCTCGAAGAGGGAGTTCTGCCAGGCGGGGCCGTGGCCGTGCGCGTCGGTGCAGTACGGGGAAGCGGGGAAGGAGGCGCCGTAGATGGAGGAGCAGCCCGTGGCGTTCGCGATCATCATGTGGTCGCCGAACAGCTGGGTGATGTTCTTGATGTACGGGGTCTCGCCGCAACCGGCGCAGGCGCCGGAGAATTCGAACAGCGGCTGGGCGAACTGGGCGGCCTTCATGTTGGACTTGGGATCGAACGGGGTCTTGTAGCCCACCTTCGCGTTGAGGTAGTCGAACGCAGCCTGGTCGGCCTCGTGGTCCATGTACGGAGCCATCGAGAGGGCCTTCTCCTTGGCGAGGCAGACGTCGACGCAGTTACCGCAACCGGTACAGTCGGCGACGGACACCGCGAGGGCGTATTTGTACTCCTTGAGGTTGGCCTTGCCGTCGACGGCCTTGACGCCCTGGGCGGCGGCAGCCTTGGCCTCGGCCTCGGTCATCAGGAACGGACGGATGGCGGCGTGCGGGCAGACGAAGGCGCAGGTGTTGCACTGGATACACTTGTCGCCGTCCCAGACAGGCACGCTCACGGCCACGCCGCGCTTCTCATAAGCGGCGGTACCGGCGGGCATGGTGCCGTCCTGGTAAGGGAGGAAGGCGCTCACCGGGAGGGTGTCGCCGGCCTGGGCGTTGACCACGTCGGCGATCTCCTTGACGAACGGAGTCGCGAGGCGGCCGGCGTTCGGGTTGGTGAACTTGGCGTTGATGTTGGCCCACTCGGCGGGGACCTTCACCTGGATGTACTCGCCGCCGCGGTCGATGGCCGCGTAGTTCATGTTGACGACGTTCTCGCCCTTCTTGCCGTAGGACTTGAGGGCGGCGTCCTTCATGTACTTGACCGCGTCCTCAGCCGGGATGATACCGGTGATGCGGAAGAAGGCGCTCTGGAGAATCGTGTTGGTGCGTCCGCCGAGGCCGATCTCCTGGGCGATCTTGGTGGCGTTGATGATATAGAGCTTGATCTTCTTGCGTCCGATGACGGCCTTGACGGCGTCCGGGATGCGCTTGATGGTCTCCTCTTCGCTCCACAGGGAGTTGAGAAGCAGGCTGCCGCCTTCCTTGATGCCCTTCAGGACGTCGTATTTCTCAAGGTAAGACGGGACATGACAGGCCACGAAGTCGGGGGTGCCCACCAGGTACGGCGCCTTGATCGGCTTCTTGCCGAAGCGGAGGTGCGAGCAGGTGTAGCCGCCGGACTTCTTGGAGTCGTAGTCGAAGTAGGCCTGGCTGTAGAGGTCGGTGTGGGTACCGATGATCTTGATCGTGTTCTTGTTGGCGCCGACGGTACCGTCGGAACCGAGGCCGTAGAACTTGCACTCGGTGGTGCCCTTCTTCACGATGGAGATCTCACCCTTGGTCGGGAGGCTCTTGAAGGTCACGTCATCCACGATGCCGATGGTGAAGTCGGCCTTCGGGCTCTTGCGCTCGAGGTTGTCGTAGACGGCCACGATCTGGGCCGGGGTGGTGTCCTTGGAGGAGAGACCGTAGCGGCCGCCGATCACCAGCGGGGCGTTCTCCTTGCCCTGGAAGAGGGCGCGCACGTCGAGGTAGAGCGGCTCGCCGAGGGCGCCGGGCTCCTTGGTGCGGTCGAGGACCGCGATCTT
>CADBYT010000010.1 GCA_902798975.1 uncultured Bacteroidia bacterium
GTCGAGAAGATGTCCTTCCACTGGGAGGCTGACCTCGACCTCAGCGGCCGCAGCACCCTCGCCATCCGTCCGATCATCTGGAAGAACGGTTGGCCGGAGGCCGGCGAGATCCTCGCTGACGGCAACTACAAGATCCTCTCCCGCCGTCGTGGCTACGCGCTGGAGCTCACCGTCGACTTCGTCCGCGCTGCGGGCGGTATGCGCGGTTTCGGCCGTCAGGCCAACGAGACCGTCGTCAAGGTGGAGAACCAGAAGCTTGAGGAAGTGATCGGTGGCTGGCCGGAGGGTAACATCCCCGTGCGCGCCAACGACTACATGGCCCGCCCGCACCAGGCATGGACGATCGAGGCCGTTCCCGAGGCCGGTGGCTATCTCGGTGGCCCGTACTACAAGATCGTGATCCAGGGCACCAACCGTGCTCTCGCCGCCGCTGAAGGCCACGAACTGATCACCGTGCCGGAGTTCACCGGCGCTGACGAGCAGCTCTGGAAGATCGAGCAGCTGACCGACGGCACCTGGCGCATCGCGCCGAAGGCCATCCCCGGCTGCGGTCATCCCGAGAAGTTCTGCCTCTACTCCGTGGCTGACAGCACCCCGACCCTGGCGAAGTTCGATTTCAACAACGACAACGCCAAGTGGGACATCAAGGCCCGCTAGACTGAAAGATCTCATTTTAAATAATTCGGCAACATCCAGCTGGATATTGCCGAATTATTATTATATTGCGTCCAAAAAGAAAAAGTATGCGAAGCGTTGGTGTCGAAAAGGAAATGGCTGGATTGCTGGCGCAGGGAAGGGTCCTCTCGGTTGCAGATTTTATGGGCGCCTGCCCGGGGGTTCCTGCGGCTACCGTGTATTCCAGAATCAGGGGACTGCTGCAAGCTGGGGTCATTTCCCAGACAGGCAGAGGGTTGTATGTCGCAGTACGTAAACCCAAATATGCTGTTCCTGTCACGGACTGGATGCTCCGAGTCAATGCCGTTTTGCTTGATTCTTGTGAGGGAATCAACCACTGCATTTACGAAAAGGCGCGCAATCTGATCGTAGAGGTCCCGAGAAGAGAGATTAATCAGGTTTTGGAAAGCCTCAAGGGCCATTTCCCTAAAGCGGTGTCACAAAAAGATGCGGACCGCTTTCCTGTTCCGTTGGAGGATTATATCATCGTAGGTGCACTGGTGTCCGATGCGCCCATCGCAGAAGATGGTGAATTGTGCGTTCCTTCTTTGGAAAAGAACCTGATAGATGGGTTATGCCGGACAGGGAATGATCGTTTGGCTGTTCAACATGAGTTTCAGAAGGCGTTGGACGTATATCCCGTCAATATGAACCGCCTGCACAGGTATGCGGCAAGACGGGGCGTGGCGGAAGAACTGTCTTCCTGCCTTTCTTCCATGGATGCCGGAAGGACAGAGATGTTTTCCAGAGTCCAGCAATATTTTGCCCAGGCGCCCATTGCCAGGGCCTGGGTTTTTGGCTCCTTTGCAAGGGGAGAGGAGACGGAGACGAGTGATTTGGATCTTCTGGTCGATTATCTCCCCGAAAGCCAGGTCTCCTTGCTTGATATCATCCGGCAGCGCCTGGATCTGGAAAAGATTGTAGGCAGGGCGGTCGACTTGGTAGAAAACGGTAACCTCAGGCCATTTGCCGCCGCCTCGGCGGAACGGGATAAATACTTGATCTATGAGAGATAAGTTAAACGACGAAGCCCGGCTTGATTTAATACGGGAGGCGATTGCCAACATAGAATCATTTCTTGACGGCACGACAAATTGCGAAGCTTTCGTAGCAAATAAACTGCTCTGCCATGCCGTTATCTACAACCTGCAATGCATAGGAGAGTGTGCTTATAAACTCTCCAGAGATTATGTGGTGGAGCATCCGGAGATGGATTGGGAAGCCATAGAGGGCCTGCGGCACGTTCTTGTACACGATTACTACACTGTCAATATGAACAAAGTCTGGGCAATCCTGGAGAAAGATGTCCCGGAATTGAAAGAATATTTGTCCTCCGAACAACTTTCGACGCAGTAATTACGCTGAGGCGTAGTTATAATACAAGATGGACGAGCGGGAACTGGCGAAGCGCTGTGCCCGGGGGGACAACGAGGCGCGGAGGGTTGTATGGATTGATAAAAAAACGCTACCTTTGAAGGAGGTATGAAAAAGATCATCTTGTTATTCCTTTTTTTGCTGCCGGTCGCCTGCGGGAAGATTGCGGAACCATACGTCGATCCCTATGCGGAAAACGATTTTGCCATCACGGGGCTGACCCTGGACAATTTCCCGTTCATGGACTGCTCGACGAGCACGTCGCCGCTGCGGGACATGGTCATGTATCATCTCCTGGACATTCCTTACGCCTGGGGCCTTAATGTGGTGAGCGGGTCGCAATACGCCGTAACTTTCCTGTTGCCCGAAGGGGTGGAACAGGGGAGCGAGGAGCACAAGAGGATGGCCGATATCCTGAACATGCGCCTGCGGCGGAGCAGCGGCTCTCACGGAGCGTTTGTCAACCTGATCGACGGCACGACGGGCGTGATCATCGATTCGCGCGACATTTCGCGCAACGAAAGCCAATACGCCCGGCAGGCAGGCGTGACGGTCGAGACGAAGCCGCTGGCTTGGGATGCGCTGGTCTTCATCGTACATCCTGCCAACAAGGTCAAATCATTGACACAGGAACAGATACGTAATATCTACACGGGCAGGATCACCAATTGGAAACAGGTGGGCGGGCCCGATCACGAAATCCATGCTTACACCCGGGATCCGGATTCCGGAAGCCAGGAGAAGATGGAGACGCTTGTGATGCAGGGCCAGAAAATGCTGGACCTTCCGGAAATGCAGGGAAATACGATGCTGTCTCCCTATCTCTCGATCGAGATGGACGAGTGGGGGATCGCCTACACGCCGTATTACTTCTGCGAACGGATGATCAGCGACCTTCGCAGCGTGAAGGTGCTGGCCGTTGACGGGACATCCCCGACGCCGCGGTCCATCATGAACGCCGTCAACGGGCAGAAAAAGGACGCCTATCCCTTCTTTTCGCATATCTATGCCGCCATCCGCTCCGACGCTCCGGCAGATTCGTTCGAGCGGCAGATCTATCGGTGGCTGTCTACCCCGAAAGCCAAGGACATCATCGACGAAAGCGGATATATTTCCCTTCGTTCGAAATGATACCCGCCGGGGGTCGAGGACATATAGGGATTTTTTGTTACATTTGTAATTTGGAACAAAAGATCCTCAAACTATGTACAGAACCCACACTTGCGGCGAGTTGCGTCTCGCCGACCAAGGCAAGACAGTCACCCTCGCGGGATGGGTGCAAAAATCCCGTAAACTCGGCGGCATGACCTTTATCGACCTGCGCGACCGCTACGGCATCACGCAGCTGGTCGTGGAGGCGGACGCCGACCCGGCGCTGGTGGAGACCGCCGCCGGCCTGGGCCGTGAATTCGTGATCCAGGCCACGGGCGAAGTGCTCGAGCGCCAGAGCAAGAATCCCAAGATGCCGACCGGCGATATTGAAATCAAATTGAACGCCATCCGCATCCTGAATAAATCTTCCGTTCCGCCTTTCACCATCGAGGAGCAGAGCGACGGCGGCGAGGATCTGCGGGCCAAGTACCGCTACCTCGACCTGCGCCGTCCGCCCCTCCAGCGCGCCCTTGCGCTGCGTCACCGCCTGGCGCAGGAAGTCCGCAGCTATCTGGACGCCCAGGGCTTCATGGAGATCGAGACCCCGTACCTGATCAAGTCCACCCCGGAGGGCGCCCGCGACTTCGTGGTGCCTTCCCGCATGAACCCCGGCACTTTCTACGCCCTGCCGCAGAGCCCCCAGACCTTCAAGCAGCTGCTCATGGTCGCGGGCTATGACCGCTACTTCCAGATCGTGCGCTGCTTCCGCGACGAGGACCTGCGCGCCGACCGTCAGCCGGAATTCACGCAGATCGACTGCGAGATGAGCTTCGTGGAGCAGGAAGACGTGCTGAACACCTTCGAAGGCATGATGCGCCAGATGTTCAAGAACGCCGTGGGCGTGGACATCCCCAACCCGCTGCCGCGCATGAGCTGGTACGACGCGATGGACTTCTACGGCTCCGACAAGCCGGACATCCGTTTCGGCATGAAGATCCATGAGGTAACGAAGCTGGTCCAGGGCTGCGGCTTCTCCGTCTTCGACGGCGCCGAGTACATCGGCGGCATCGCCGTGAGCGGCTGCGCCGAATACACCCGCAAGCAGCTGGACGAACTGACCGAATGGGTCAAGCGCCCGCAGGTGGGCGCCAAGGGCCTGGTCTATATCAAAGTCGCCGCCGACGGCACCCTCAAGTCCAGCGTCGATAAATTCTACAGCCCCGAGCAGCTGAAGGCCGTGGCCGACGCCTGCGAGGCCAAGGCCGGCGACCTGGTGCTCATCCTCTGCGGTCCCAAGCGCAAGACGCAGACCCAGCTGGGCGTGCTCCGCATCGAGATGGGAGGCCGTCTCGGCCTGCGTGACCCGAAGGTCTTCGCCCCGCTGTGGATCGTGGACTTCCCGCTCCTCGAGTGGAGCGACGAGGACCAGCGCTTCTACGCCATGCACCACCCCTTCACGGCCCCCAAGCCGGAGCATGAGCAGTGGTTCTACTCCGACAGGAAAGAGGACCTGGAGCGCGTCTGCGCCAATGCCTACGACTTCGTGCTGAACGGCACCGAACTCGGCGGCGGCTCCATCCGTATCCACGACGCCGCGATGCAGAGCCGCATGTTCGACGTGCTCGGCATCAGCAAGGAGGACGCCGAATACAAGTTCGGCTTCATCATCAACGCCTTCAAATTCGGCGCCCCGCCCCACGGCGGCCTGGCGTTCGGCTTCGACCGCGTCTGCGCCCTCTTCGGCGGGCAGGAGACGATCCGCGACTACATCGCGTTCCCGAAGAACAACCAGGGCCTGTCTTCCACCTACGTAGAGCCGCAGCCGTGAGGATACAACTGAACTACGATTTGCTCGCGCAGAATACCTTCCGGATGAAGGTGTCCTGCGCGTGCTATGTCGAGTACGAGACCGTGAAGGAGCTGGAGGGGCTCAATTTCGACCGCCTGCCGCAGCCGCTGCTGCACATCGGCGCCGGGAGCAACCTCCTCTTCACCGGGGATTTCCCGGGGACGGTCCTGCATTCGAACATCGAGTTCATCAAATACGTGGACGTGGGCCTCGACGAGGTGCCCGTCATGGTCGGCGCGGGCGTGGTCTGGGACCACTTCGTCGAAGAGGCCTGCCGCCACGGCCTCTGGGGTGCGGAGAACCTCTCGCTCATCCCGGGCGAAGTCGGGGCGGCCGCCGTGCAGAACATCGGCGCCTACGGCGTGGAGGTGAAGGACATCATCTCCGGCGTCGTGGCCTTCGACCTGCAGGAGCGCAGGAAAGTCAAGTTTTCCCGCGAGGAATGCCGCTACGGCTACCGCGATTCCCTCTTCAAGCAGCCGGAGTCCAAGGGCCGCTACGTGGTCACGAGCGTGCTTTTCCGCCTCACGCGCAAGCACAGCCCGCGCCTGGAGTACAAGGGCGTCCGCGACGCGCTGGCCGCCGTCATGGCCGACCCGATCGGCCATCTCACGCCGCAGGCGGTGCGCGACGCCATCGTCCGCATCCGGCGGCAGAAGCTGCCCGATCCGGAGGAGGTCGGCAGTGCCGGGAGCTTCTTCAAGAATCCGGTCGTGAGCCGCGAAGAATTCGCGCGCATTTCCCCGGACGGGAGCGCCCCGCACTACGATCTGCCGGACGGCAGCGTCAAGGTGCCGGCGGCCTGGATGATCGACCAGTGCGGCTTCAAAGGGGCGGCGGAAGGCGGTGCGGCGGTGTATGAGAAGCAGCCGCTCGTCATCGTCAATGCCAGCGGCGCGGCCTCTCCGCAGGAGGTCCTCGCGCTCGAACAACGCATCATCAACGGGGTACAGGAGCGCTTCGGCGTCACCCTGCACCCGGAAGTAGAGCATATATGAGCAGTTTTGTCATCGAAGGCGGACACCGCCTCAGCGGCGAGATTACCCCCCAGGGAGCGAAGAACGAGGCCCTGGAGGTGATCAGCGCCGTCCTCCTCACCCCGGAGCCGGTCACCCTCACCAACGTCCCGGAGATCCTGGATGTCAAGAACCTCATCGACCTGCTGCGCGGCATGGGCGTGGGCGTGGAGCGCCACGCCAAAGGGGAGTACACCTTCACGGCGAGCCATGTCAACGAGTTCTACATCCGCAGCGCGGAATTCGTGAAGAAATGCGCCCAGCTGCGGGGTTCGGTGCTCGTCGTGGGACCGCTCCTCGCGCGCTTCGGCAACGCCTTCTTCCCCAAGCCGGGCGGCGACAAGATCGGCCGGCGCCGCGTGGACACGCACATCGAGGGCTTCATGCGCCTGGGCGCGAAATGCTCCTACGACACCGCCAAGCGGGCCTACAACCTCTCCTCGGGCCGCACGATGAAGGGCTGCTACATGCTGCTGGACGAGGCTTCCGTGACCGGTACGGCCAACATCGTGATGGCCGCCGTCCTCGCCGAGGGCACCACCACCATCTACAACGCCGCCTGCGAACCCTACGTGCAGCAGCTCTGCAAGCTGCTCACGGCGATGGGCGCCAAGATCGAGGGCGTCGGGTCCAACCTGCTCACCATCCACGGCGTGAAGGCACTGCACGGCGCCACCCACACCATCCTGCCGGATATGATCGAGGTCGGCTCCTTCATCGGCATGGCCGCCATCACGCAGAGTGAACTTACCATCAAGAACGTGTCCTGGGCCAACCTGGGCATCATTCCGGAGCACTTCCGCCGCCTCGGCGTGAAGCTTGAGCAGCGCGGAGACGACATCTACGTCCCCGCACAGGAGAGCTACGAGATCGAATCCTTCATCGACGGCTCCATCATGACCATCGCCGACGCCCCCTGGCCGGGCATGACCCCGGACCTGCTGAGCGTGCTGCTGGTCGTGGCCACGCAGTGCAAGGGCAGTGTCCTCATCCACCAGAAGATGTTCGAGAGCCGCCTCTTCTTCGTGGACAAGCTCATCGACATGGGTGCGCAGATCATCCTCTGCGACCCGCACCGCGCCGTGGTCATCGGCCACGACCATAAACTCAGCCTCCGCGCCGGGCGGATGACCTCCCCGGATATCCGTGCCGGTATCGCGATGCTGCTGGCGGCCATGTCCGCCAAAGGCACCTCCACCATAGACAACATCGAGCAGATCGACCGCGGCTACGAAGACATCGAAGGCCGCCTGAACGCGCTCGGAGCCCATATTGAACGAAAATAACAGGCTATGCAGGTACTCAAATTCGGCGGCAGTTCGGTGGCGGACGCCACCCGCATGTCCCAGGTCATCGACATCGTGCAGGCAGCCGTGGCGCGCGACCGGACCATCCTGGTCAGTTCCGCCATCAGCGGCTGTACGGACGCGCTGATCGCCATCGGGAAGGAAAGCGACCCGGCGGCGAAGGCGCAGCAGATCGACGTGCTCCGCCGCAGGCACCACGCCATCGCCCGGCGCCTCTTCACCGGCGCCGAGCGCCGGGAAATGATCACTGAGCTGGACGGCCTCTTCGAGGAACTGGCCGCCGCGGAGCCGGAGGCCTGCGTGACCTTCGGCGAGCTCTTCTCCACGCGCATCCTGGCGCGCAAATTCGCCTGCGAGGATGTGCCCACGCAGTGGCTGGATTCCCGCCAGCTGGTGCGCACCCTCGGCGGAGTGGTGGCCGAAGGACTGACCTACGCGAACATATTCGCCGCCGTGCAGGCGGCTCCGGAAGCACGCCTCTTCGTGGCGCCGGGTTTCATCGCCTCCGACGGCGACGGCCGCGTGACCACGCTCGGTCGCGGCGGTTCCGACTATAGCGCCGCCCTCTTCGCCGCAGGCGCCAAGGCCTCCGTGCTTGAGATCTGGACCGACGTGCCCGGCATGATGACCGCCAACCCCAAGGTCGTCCCGGCCGCCGTGAGCATTCCCGACATTTCCTACAAGGCCGCCCTGGCCCTGGCGGAGAACGGCGCCAAGGTGCTTTACGCGCCCACCGTCAAGCCGGCCATGGAGGCGGGCATCGCCTTCTCCATCCGCAACACCTTCGATCCGCGCCATCCCGGCACGCTCGTTTCCGGCCGTCCGGCCGTGAAGGAAGGCGAATGGATGGGTGTGACCAGCCGCACGCTCGCCGACAGGGGCGAGTCGGTGGTCTGCCTGGTCGGCGAGGGCATTGCGTCCCGCGCTTCGGCCGCCGGCCGCATCCGCGCCGCGCTGTCCGAGGCCGGCATCCAGCCGCTGGGCGAGGTCACGGGTGAGGGCGACGTCTTCTTCATCCGCGTCCGTCCGACCGTCGAGCAGGCGGCCGTGGGCGCCATCCATCACGAATTCTTCGAGTCCCGCGCCGTGACCGTGATACCGGTCTTTATCGCGGGCTACGGGGCCGTGGGCCACGAACTGGTGCGCCTGATCGGCCTGAGCGCCGACCGCATCGCGACCCGGCGCGCCCGCTCCATCCGCATCATGGGCCTGTCCAACAGCCGCCGCTTCACCGTCGACCTCCGGGGCATCAATCCGGAAGAGGCCGAAGCCCGGCTGGAGAAGGGCGAGAACGCCGCCGACGGTGCCTTTATCGACGCCGTGCTCGCCTGTGCGCCGCGCGGTGCCGTGTTCGTGGACTGCACGGGCGATGAGCAGCTGCACGACCGCTACGCGGAACTCTTCCGCGGCGGCCTCAGCATCGTCACCTCCAACCGCCGCTCCCTGGCGCTGCCCTTCGTGCAGTACGCCGCCCTGAAGGCGGAGGCCCGCCAGAACGGCGCCTTCTTCCGATACGACACCACGGTGGGCAACTCCCTCCCGATCCTCGAGTCCATCGCCAGCGACGCCAACTGCAGCGACGGCATCGAGGCCATTGAGGCGGTGGTTTCCTGCACGCTGAACTATATCATCACGGGCTACGACGGCGCCAAGCGCGACAGTCTCGCCACGCTCCTGCGCCGCGCGCAGGACGAAGGCCTGACCGAAGCCGACCCCCGTACCGACCTGGGCGGCAAGGACGTGCTGCGCAAGCTGCTCATCCTCGCCCGCGAGGCCGGCGTTCCCCTGGAGGCGGACGACGTGGAGATCACCCCCATGCTCGGCCCGGAATTCTTCGGCTGCCCGCTGGACGAATTCTACCGCAAACTGGCGGAATACGAGCCGCAGTTCATCGCCCGCGAGGCGGAACTGGACGCGGTGGACGAGCGCCAGCGTTTCGTGGCTTCGCTGCGGCGCGACCCGTCCGCGCGGCACGGCTACCGCGCGGAGATCAAGATGCAGCGCGTCGGGCCCGACAGCCCCTTCTACTGGATCAGCGGCACGGAGAACGTGACCGTGGTCCGGAGCGAATATTCCGCCCCGCTCGTCATCAAGGGTGCGGGCGAGGGCGTCCGCCTGGCCGCAACCGGCATCATCAAAGACATCCTGATGTAGCGTATGGATCTGTTTCGTCAAATATTGTCCTACGATTCCACTTCCGGCGGGGAACGGGAGCTGGGCAAGTGGCTCGCGGAGCACCTGGATGCGCCGTACGTGCAGACATTCGATGTCGGCGACGGCACGCTGAACGTCCTGCTGCGCTGGAGCAACTATCCCCGCGTGGTCTACTGCTCGCACATGGACACCGTCCCGCCCTACATCCCGCCGACCTTCCTGGAGGACCGGGTGCTGGGCCGCGGGACCTGCGACGCCAAGGGGCAGTTCTACGCCATGTACCGGGCTTGCCAGCGCCTGGCCGCGGCCGGCCATCAGGATTTCGCGCTGCTCATCGTGAGCGGTGAGGAGACGGGCTCCTGGGGCGCCAAGGCCTTCTCCCGGCTCGGCTTCCACGCGCCGCTGCTGGTTGTGGGCGAGCCCACGGACAACTGCATGGTGAGCGCCTCCAAGGGTACCAAGCGCTTCAACCTGACCTTCCGCGGGAAGGCCTTCCACTCCGGCTATCCGGAGCATGGGCTGAGCGCCGTGGAGCTGTTCGTCGACTTCATGAACGAGCTGCGCGCGGCCGCCTTCCCGGAGGATCCGGAGCTGGGCAACACGACCTGGAACGTCGGACAGCTGCACAGCGACAACGCGCAGAACATCCTCAGCCCCGAACTGAGCTGCCGCCTGTATTTCCGCACCACCTTCGCCTCCGACGCGCAGGTGGTGGATTGGGTGCGCGCCCGGGCCTGCGATACCCTGCAGGTGGAGGAGTTCGGCGGTGACGCGCCGGCGCATTACTACACGATGCCGGGCTTCCCGACCAAGCCGGTCGCCTTCGGCAGCGACGCCCCGCACCTGAACGATTTCACGCACAAGATTATCTGCGGGCCGGGCTCGATCACCGTCGCGCACCGCGACGACGAGTTCCTGTCCCTGTCCGATTTCCAGCAAGCCATCAACAATTACGTCAAGATCTATGAAAGTTATCATTAGCGGATACGGCAAGATGGGCCACATGATCGAGGCCGTCCTGCAGCGCCGCGGCATCGAGCTCGTGTGCGCCTCTGAAGACATCTGCGCCATCCCGAAGGAAGTGGCGCGCGAGTGCGTCTGCATCGATTTCACGACCCCGGAGGCCTTCCGGGCCAATTATAAGACCCTTGCCGCCAACTTCAAGGCCGTGGTGGTCGGGACCACCGGCTGGTACGACATGAAGGAGGATGTTTTCGCCGCCTTCGAGGCAGCCGGTACCCCGATGATCTGGGGCTCCAACTTCTCCGTGGGCGTAATCGCCCTCTTCGCCGGCATCGCGCGCGCCTGCCAGGTTCTCAAGGGCCACGGCTATACCCCGCACGTGGAGGAGATCCACCACATTCACAAGCTGGACGCGCCCAGCGGCACGGCCAAGAGCATCGGCGTCCTGATCGAAGATTTCCTCGGGGAGAAGCCCGAAATCGGCTCCCAGCGCATCGGGGAGGTCCCCGGCACGCATATCGCGGAATTCACTTCCGGGGTGGACAAGCTGACCTTCACGCACGAGGCCTTCTCCCGCCAGGGCTTCGCCGAGGGCGCCGTGGACGCGGCCCTCATGACCGAAGGCCTGAGCGGCGTCCATGAATTCAAAGACCTCATTTTGTGAGAATTATTTCGTATCTTTACGGCGTTAGTTAAATAGTGTAGCATTATGAAACCTCTTGTCCTGCAAGGATGCGGCACGGCGCTGGTGACCCCGTTCACCCCCGACGGAGCCGTGGATTATGAAGCCTACGCCCGCATGGTGGACCGTCAGGTCGCCAGCGGCGTACATTTCCTCGTCCCCCTCGCCACGACCGGCGAGACCCCGACCCTTTCCGCCGGGGAGAAGACCGCCATCTACCAGCTTGTCAAGGAGCACGCCAAGGGTCTTCCCCTCATGCCCGGCGTGGGCGTGAACAGCCTTCCCGACACCCTCGGCAACATCCGTCTGCTCGAGCCCCTCGGCGCCGACGCGCTGCTCGTGGTGGTGCCTTATTACAACAAGCCTACCCAGCAGGGCCAGTATGAATATTTCAAGGCCGTGGCGGCCGAGACCTCCCTTCCGATCATCATCTACAATGTTCCGGGCCGCACCGGGGCCAACATGCTGCCCGACACGGTGATCCGCCTCGCGAACGATGTCCCCAACATCCGGGGCATCAAGGAGGCCTCCGGCAATTACGACCAGGTCAGCGAGATCATCCGCCGCGCCCCCGAGGGCTTCACGGTCCTCAGCGGTGACGACGACATGACCCTCGCCTTTATGGCTACGGGTGCCCACGGCGTCATCTCCGTGGCGTCCAACATTGCCCCGAAGGAGGTCACGCAGATGGTCGAGGCCATGCAGCGCGGCGAGCTGGAGAAGGCCCGCGCCCTGCACCACCGCCTCTTCCCGCTCTTCAAGGCCTGCTTCGTGGAGTCCAACCCGATTCCGGCCAAGGCGGCCCTCGCGCAGCTCGGCGTGATCGGCGGCACGGTGCGCCTGCCGCTTGCGGCCGCGTCGGATGCGACCCAGGCGCTGATGCAGAAAGTTATGGCAGAATTATGGAAATAACGCTTGATCAATTCGAAGGCGTCATCGCCGATCTCGAGGCCGGCCGCCTGCGCGTCGCCGAGAAGGTGGACGGAGTCTGGCAGGTTAACACTTGGGTCAAGGAGGTGATTCTGGCGGGCTTCAAGCTCGGCCGCATCGCCGACATGTCCCAGGGGCAGTTCCCGTTCTTCGACAAGGACAGCTACCCGGTGCGGAAGTTCTCCGCCGATGACGGCGTGCGCATCGTTCCCGGTGGCACGAGCATCCGCCGCGGCGCCCACGTGGCCTCTGGCGCCATTGTGATGCCTCCGTCCTACATCAATGTGGGCGCTTTCGTGGACAGCGGCACGATGGTGGACAGCCATGTGACCATCGGTTCCTGCGCCCAGATCGGCAAGCACATCCACATCTCCGCCGCCACGCAGATCGGCGGTGTGCTGGAGCCGGCCGGCGCCATGCCGACCATCATCGAGGACGGTGCCTTCGTGGGCGGCAACTGCGGCATCTACGAGGGCACCATCGTGCAAGAGGGAGCCGTGATCGCCTCCGGCGTCATCATCACCGCTTCCACGGCCATTTTTGACGCCACGACGGGCGAGTTCGTGCCGCGCAATGCGGACGGTCGCGTGGTCGTGCCGCGCGGTGCCGTGGTGGTGTCCGGCAGCAAGCCGCTCAGACGCGGTCCCGGCGCCGACAGCGGCGTTTCGCTTTATTGCCCGGTCATCGTCAAGTACCGTGACGAGAAGACGGCCGGGTCGGTGGTTCTCGAAGACCTGCTTCGCTGATGTTGCAATTGCATAAATATTCAGGCGCGGGCAACGATTTCATGGTGCTCGACGGGCGGACGGAGGATGTTTCTCCCTACCGCTCTCCGGCGAGCATTTCCGCCATCTGCGGGAAGTTCGGGACGGACGGGATGATGATCCTGACCGGAGACGACGACTACGACTTCCGGATGGAATATTACAATTCCGACGGTTCCGGAGGCATGATGTGCGGCAACGGCGGGCGCTGCATCGTGGCTTTCGCCGACGCGCTGGGCATCCGGCCGCGCGACGGTCAGACGTATTATTTCCTCGCGGCCGACGGGCCCCACACGGGGGAGATCCTCGCCCGGGACGGCAAGCGCAAGACCGTGCGCATCCGCATGATCGATGTGCACACGTTCCATCCCGCGCTGGACGGCTGGTTCCTGGACACGGGCACGCGTCATTTCGTGCGCTTTGTGCCGGACGTGGAGGCCGTGGATGTGGAGGAGGAGGGGCGCCGGGCGCGCTGGGATCCGGCTTTTGCGCCGATCGGCGCGAATGCAAATTTCGTGTCCGTCGATCCGGACGGCCTGCTGCATGTGCGGACGTTCGAGAAGGGGGTCGAGGGGGAGACGCTCGCGTGCGGCACCGGCATCACCGCCTCGGCAATAGCGTTCTACCTGGCGGATGCTGGCCAGCGCGCCGGGGGTCCGGATTTTTCCGGGCCAGACAAAATGGCCCGGAAAATATCCGGACACCCCGGCTCCACAACGCCCTCGCACGCATCCGCCGACCCGTCATTCGCCGGCGTGACCGGCGAATCTCCCGTCCACTATGACATCCAGGCGCGGATCGCGCGGCTGGCGGTGGATTTCCGTCCGACCGACGGGGGCTTTACTGACGTTTATCTGACCGGCCCTGCCGATGAAGTACGATAAATTCTTTTCCGCGGACGTTCCGTCCTTCATGCGCTCTCCGGTGCGCGAGATCTTCAAGAAAGTGGATCTCTCGGCCATTTATTCTTTTGCCGGGGGCTATCCCGACGCGGCGACTTTTCCCATCGAGGATATCCGCCGCATCAGTGCGCAGGTGCTGGAGAAATACGGCGCCAAGGCGCTCCAGTACGGGGCGACGCAGGGGGTGCCGGAGCTGCGCGAGGTCATCGCGCGGCGCTACGGCGTCCCGGTGGAGAATGTCCAGATCACGACCTCGTCGCAGCAGGGTATCGATGTCTGCACGCGCGTGTTCGTGGATCCGGGCGATGTCATTCTGACCACGGCTCCGACCTATCTCGGCGCCCTGCAGTCTTTCAAGTCCTACCGTGCAGCAGTCCGCACGCTCGGCACCGGAGACGCATTGCCCCCGGACAGAAGGATAAAGTTCTGCTACGTGATTCCGGATTTCCAGAATCCGAGCGGGGAGACGATGACGCTCGAGGAGCGGAAGAAGCTGGTGGCGATGGCGCGGGAACAGGATTTCCTGATCGTGGAGGACAGTCCGTACCGGGAGCTGCGCTACAGCGGCGAGCCAGTGCCGACAATTTATTCCCTCGCGCCGGAGCGCACGATCCACCTGGGGAGCTTCTCCAAGATTTTCGCCCCGGGTTTCCGCCTGGGCTGGATGCTCGGACCGGTGGAGCTGCTGGACCAGATTTATGTCTGCAAGCAGTCGCTGGATCTCTGCCCGCCCATTCTGGATCAGTACATGGCCGCGGAGTTCATGGGCAGCGGCGCGCTCGACGCCAACCTGCAGAAGAGCATCGCGCTCTACCGCACCAAGAGGGACAAGATGCTCTCCCTGCTGGAGCAGTACATGCCGCAGGGCGTGTCCTGGACGCATCCGGAGGGGGGCCTCTTCCTTTTCCTGAACCTGCCGGATGGCTTCGACACCGTCGCACTCTACGACCGCGCCCTGTCCGCAGGCGTCGCCTATGTGGCGGGCTCGTTCTTCTATCCCGACGGCTCGCACCGCAATACGATGCGTCTCAATTTTTCCTTCCTCGATGCTTCGCGCATGGAGGCGGGGATCAAGTTGCTCGCTGAAGTAATCAACCAAAAATGATAGTTATGAAAAAGAGCTATTTGCTGCTGGCCGTCCTGGCCGTAGCCGCCTGCCAGCCCAAGCAGGACAACAAACCTTCCGATGCCCGTTCCTTCGGCCTGCTCGGCGATGTGAAGGAAGTGTATCTCACCCAGACGACGCTGTCTTCCACCAACGAGATGTATGAGGTGGTGGACGAACCCGGCGTGGAGAACCTGGAGTTTACTTTCGATGCCCAGGGCCGTGTCACGCTGGATATGTATGGCAGCGTCTATGAGTACAACGACGCCGGCGAGTTCATTCTGGGCGACAGCGAGTTTACCGAGCTGGAACGCGATGAGAAGGGCCGGCTTGCTGCTTACGACAACACCAATCTGGAATGGGACGAGCTGGAAGAGTTTGACATCGAGCACTTCTTCGCCTATCGCTTTGGCTATGATGACCAGAACCGTGTCATTTCGGAGGAGCTCACCGGCTGGGAATGGATCAACGTCTGCGAGTACACGTTTGACGGCAATAAGGTCTATCCGGCCAGCGGCACTTTCGAGAGCGATGCCGAAGGTTGGACGGAGGAAGGTACAATCAGCTTCGAGTACACCGCCTTCGACGCCAAGGGCAACTGGACCGAGCGCATCAAGACCGTGAATACCAAGGGTTACGATTTTGACGATGAGGAGAATGCGCAGACTTGGACCGACGTGGTCAAGCAGGTCCGCCGCTTCGTCTACTGGTCTGAATAATTGATTTCCGGGATGCCGGTTTTCCGCATACGGACCGCTTTGCTGGCGTCACTCCTGGTGCTGCTGGCGGCCTGCTCGCGCGGGCCGTCGCTCCAGCAGCAGGTCATGCAGCGGCTCTCCGTGCTGAGCCGTACTGCGGAGCTGGGGACGGTCGAGTATACCGTCCGCAAGGCGGTCCGCGCCCGGGACGAGGGCGACTGGTTCAAGATCGGCAACCGCCGCATCCTTTTCTCCTGCACCGCCTACATCAAGGCCGGCATCAATCTGGAGCGCCTGCCGCTCGACAAGATCGTGGTGGACGAGAGCTCGCGTTCCGTCTCGCTGGTCCTGCCGCACGCGACGGTCCTCTCCATCAACCTTCCGCCGGAAGAAATACGCCTCGAGTACGAGGACGTGACCGGCTTCCGCCAGAAGTTCAGCGATCAGGAGCGCCAGGCCCTGCTTAAGCAGGGGGAGCGTGACATCGTGCGGGACATCCCTTCGCTGGGGATCCTCGCCGAGGCGGAGCAGAATGCGCTTGAGTTTTTCCGCCCGATGCTGGAGCAGATGGGTTTCGAGAACGTCCAGATCAGTTTCGAATGAGCAAGGGCATCCGCATACCGCTTCGCTACCTGCTGCCGCTTGCGCTGCTGCTGGCCATCATCCTGGTGCTGCTGCTTGCGCCCCGGCGGAGGCAGCGCGAGCGTGAACTGGAGATCGAGCGCACGGCCGCCGTCGTGGAGCAGGTGCGCAGCATCGGCGAATTGTCCACCGCCGGCTTCTACGAGGAGCTGGTGCTGACCGACCGGGACGAGTCTTACCTCGGCGAGCTGAAGCGTGCCAGCGGCCTGAGCCGCCTGACCGGCAGCGGGGATTTCGTCATCATCTGCAAGGGGCGCGTGCGCGCCGGTTTCGACCTGACCCGGATCCAGGGGAGCGACTTCTCCATCTCCGGCGACACCCTGCGCCTGATCCTCCCGCCCGTAGAGATCCTGGACGTCGTGCTCAACCCGGCCGACTACGAGCTGTTCTCCGGCCACCGGACGCACGAGGAGACGACGGGCATCCTGCTCCAGGCCAAGCAGCGCCTGCAGGCCGACGCCATCCGCGAGGGCATCCTGGACCAGGCGGAGCTCTCCGCCGAAGCCCAGCTCCGGCGCCTGCTGTCCGCCATGGGCTACCGGGAGGTCCTCATCACCTTCAGCAAAGAATACCCCCTCCGCCCTCAGGGTGGCAATTAACCATCGCACTAGTCATCCCCGACCTGATCGGGGATCTCCCCCGTCATTCGCCGACTTGCGGTTCCGTCATTCGCCGACCTGATCGGCGAATCTTTTTGCATATTCAAAAAAAGTTGTATCTTTGCAATCCCAAACGAGGCTTTAGCTCAGTTGGTTCAGAGCGCTTGCTTGACAGGCAAGAGGTCAGCAGTTCAAATCTGCTAAGCCTCACCAAATGAAAATCAGAGACTTACAGCGGTCTCTGATTATTGTTTTTATGACAAGGGACGTGAAAAAGGTGTGATTCCTTCTTCATAAGGCACTTTGTTAAATGATTCCATCGGCATTAGTGTCCAATAGCCCTAGTTTTCAGGCTTACTCCAGAGCCTATGTATAAAAAGAAAGTGTGGAGCATTATTCGTTTATCTGATTCGAGGCTCTGGCAAGCCCTAGTACAAATAAACAATACCCCACACCCGTATGGAGACTGTGCTGAACGCACGGTACACCAAACAAGGTGATGAATGCATTGCTCTATCCCTGAACACTTGAAATTTACCAGATTTCCAGCAAGGATAAAAGCGAAAACACTTTCATCAATATGTCTTTGTCCCGAAGGACAATGACAAATATAGAAAATGTTTTTCATTCATTGATGGGGTGTTGCGAAGAAAGACGATGAAGGGTGAAGATGTGAATCAATTCGTTTCAGCAGATTTGCAATGATATCGATCTGATTCTTCTCGCGTCAGGCAGGATTCCCGCCCTCCCCGAAAATGTCATCTAATTTCGTCCCTAAAATGGCGTTAATCGTTTACGATAATTGTAAACGAGTAATATTTCACAATTTTTCGCGTGCGTTTTTTTCAGGTTCTTGGACGTTCGGAAGGCCTTTCGCATCTTCGCCGTCGTGACCGGTGTCAACATTTCCGGTCCGAGAAAGATTATGGATAAGAAAAAAGAGAGCATTCTTTACATCGACCCGATGGTTGACTACGGGTTCAAGAAGATTTTCAAAGAATCTGGCAACAAGGAACTGTTAATGCGTCCACTGAACGTTATCTTTGACCTGAATATCATCGACATTGATATTCAGGAGAGTGAGCATTCGGGTGAAACAGAGGAGGATCGTCGTGCTTGCTTTGACCTCTATTGCATGACGGCTGACAAACGGAAGTTCATCATAGAGGTGCAGCTAGCGTCGCAACCGTATTTCCCGGAGCGGTCTCTCTACTATATGACGTTTCCTATTTCGGAATCTGCTCCCAAGGATAATGGTGTTTTGAAAAAGTGGAACTATAATTATCCCCCGGTATTCTTCATGGGCTTGCTGAATTTCAACATGCGTCATTTGGTCCCGGAGTTGGCCGATTCGGAACAGTATATTCATTTGTTCTCGCTACGTGACGAGCATACCGGAGAATTACTGACGGATCGTTTGCGCTTCGCGTTCCTGGAGGTGGCGCGCTTTGAAAAGCGTAAGGAAGACTGTGTATCCTTTGAAGATCGTTTCTTGTTTATGATGAAGAATTTACCTACCTTCGCGAAGAAACCTGCCCTATGGGATGATCCATATTTCGAGATGTTGCTTTGTGAAGCTGAGTATGCCCGGATGGACAGGACGCAACGACGGAAATATAGAAATTCGCTGAAGATGAAATACGACTACGTGAATACCGTGGAGTATGCCGAGCAGCGGGGCCGGGAACAACAGGCTCTTGAGACGGCCCGGCGGATGCTGGCGAAAAATAGAGAAATCGGTGAGATCATCGAATTCACAGGTCTCACGGAAAAACAAATCAAGGCTCTTGCCGCATAGCAGGAGCCGCACCCGCTTTCAAAACAACTTTCGCTTCCTTCTTCTCCCTTCTCCACGTGCTCGTTGCAGTTTACGGCATTGAGCACCGAGAAAACAGAGTTCTCTTGCATAGATGATTTGATTAAAGGGTTATACAAAACGAGCCGCCCTCGATGATGAGAACGGCTCTTCAAGAATCCCGTAATTAAGAAAACATTCTTTTCCAAATCTGCTGGAGAAAAGTGCTCAGGGAAATGATTACCCATAGCCCTATAGGGAGGGGGGCTTAATACAGTGTGATTGTACGCGAGGTAAGCATCCGACCAAATGCATATTGTAGCGTGGAGAGATCCGCGCTACATTTGCATAAAAAGGAGAGGACGGAAATGGCCGCAGCGGGGTCCAGACATCCTCGGTGCTCACGCCGCCGGGATAGCGGCGGGACACCTGCACTCCGGTGTGAGATACTGGTCCTTTTTGCTTTTTACGGCTGATAGGTGTACGGGCTATCGCTGATTTCGCCGGTCTCTGTGCCGCCGATGGTGATGGTGCCGCAAAATTGATTGCCACCATTTGTCGCCCCCTCGCCGATGCTGTAGGGGGAGTCCGAGCCCTTCGTGGCGGTTACACTGGTGACGCCGGAGGTGATGGTGATGTTGCCGCAACCGGCGCGGAAATAATCATTATATCTACCAGAGTTATAACCGCATCCGATGCCGGCAGCTTTTGTGCCGCCTTTGGCAGTCACCGTGCCGCCCGTGATAGTGATGTCGCCGCAATCATTAGAAGCACTGGTACTATCAGACATCTTAAAGAAAACATAAGCACTGCCGATACCTGCGCCAAATTGGCCGCCCGTGGCTGTGACGTTGCCGCCTGTGATGGTGATGGCGCCGCATTTGCTAGAACCTTTAGAAATTCTGTCGTAGGCACCGCTGCCGATGCCAGCGGAGCCTTTGCCGCCCCGGGCCGTGATGGTGCCGCCGGTAATCACGATATTGCCGCAAGTGTCATGAGTATTACCGCCGATGCCCGCGCCGCCGTATTCGCCGTTGCCGCAGCCAGTGGCGGTAAGCGTGCCGGCGCCGCTGATGGTAAGCGTCCTGTCTTGATCGATGAAGATGCCGGCATTCCCTCTATAGTTTGCCGTCACATAGTTTACGGATCCATCGACCAGCACGAGGTCTGTGTTTCCCTGACAATAGATTCCGGGAGCATTGATGGAACTACTGACGTTGATGTCCACGCCATCGAGCGTCACCGTTATGGGTTCACCGTTTTTCTTAGTTTCGGCGGTTGCGATTTTGGTCGTCCCTAGCAGCGTGCCCGAGAGCGTCTCGCCGTTCTGCACAGTATAGGTTTTTCCGGTCACTAACTCCAGTGCCGTGCCGGTGCTCTCGGCTGTCGTGAGGCGAACGGGGTAGATGTTGTTCCTGTCGAGGGTCTTGCCCGTAACCGACTTTCGGTAGTTTTTCGTGCCGTCGGTGGCGCAGAAGGCAATGGTCTGCTCACTGCTCACAGGCCACAGGGCCACGTAGATAGATTCGTCGGCCGGTGTGCGGCTGATAAGATAGTAGTTCGTGCCATCATATACACTCAGCTTCGTCACGTCGCCGTTCACGCTGGTGCCCGATGCGTTTTTCACCGTCAGCTCGAGGATGGCCAAGCGGTTCTGGAGCGTCACGCTGGCGGGCAGTGTCGCGCCATCAGTCAGCGTGCCGTCATAGACCGCGAGGTCGAAGTTGGCGGCAAGGGTGGCAAGTGTGCCGTCCTGCGAGTTAGTAAGGTTGCTCGTGGCGATGGTATAATTATCGTTGGCGGGGTCGGCGCTCGTGGGGTCAAGGGCCATCGCGGCGGGATAGACGTATCGCACGGCTCCACCGGCTGAAGGATTGATCAGCGTCACGGTGAAGTCGGCTTTCTTGCCACTCTCGCGGATGTCTGCGTCGGTCAGGGCCACGCTCACGGCTTTAGCCGTCGTGCCGCCTTCCTGCTTGTAGAAGACGGCTATCTGCTCGCCCACGGCGAAGGTCTTCACGCCGGCCGCTGTCAGCGCCTTCGTGGAGGCATCCAGTCCAATGGTAGTGGTAAGGGTGACGGTCTTGTCACCATCCTGCGACTGTTTCGGATCGTTGAGCTGATCGACGCAGCCGGTGGCCAATGTGCCCGCGAGAACGAGGGCGGCAATGTTCAGAATCTTGCTAATCTGTTTCATGCTTTCTTCGTTTTACGGGTTACTACCAGTTGAGTGGGGAATTCTTGTTGTAGTCTTCCGTCCCTCCGGAGCCGCAGATGATGCCCTCGGAGCGCACCGGCACGATCTCGACGGCCGGGGCCTCGTAGGGTTGCCTGGTGGATTGGATTTCCATAAGACTACACATGCTGTTTCAATCGATCACGTCAAATATAAGCAGAATTCTCCAAACATTTGTCCTGTAGAGTCTTCGCATCACAGTTTTTGTGTCTGGGTGACTCCGCTCCGCTTCATGTTTCAATTCGTTTTGTGTTATTACGGGTAATGTGTACCTTTAGACCGATAAACCAAAATTTGTGATGAAAATAATGGCGTGTATTCTTGCTCTGGCCGGGATGGCGGTTTGCTATACGGCCAAGGCGACTCCTCAGGGGGAGTTGTTTGACAGCGGTTGGAAGTTTCAACTTGACGCCCCGCAGGAGGCGTCCGAGCTTGGCTATGATGATTCAGGATGGCGCGATGTGGACCTCCCTCATGATTGGAGCATAGAGGCCGTCCCGGACAAGGATGCACCCGCCGGGAATGCCGGCGGATACTACCCCACCGGCTTGGGATGGTACAGGAAAACCTTCACGTATCCGCTTTCCCCAAATAAAAAGTTCCTGTACTTTGAGGGAGTATATATGAATTCCGAGGTTTATGTCAACGGCCAACTCGCTGGTGGACACCCTTACGGATTCACCTCATTCCGCGTCGACATCACTCCGTACCTGAAAGAAGGCGCGAACACCATAGCCGTCAAGGTGGACAATTCCGCCCAGCCTAATTGCCGCTGGTACTCCGGTTCAGGAATCTATCGTCACGTATGGCTGATGGAAGAACCTCTGATCCATTTTGAGCATCAAGGGACCTTTGTTTCAACGATTGAAGCCTCTCCGGACCGCGCCGTGGTGCGTGTCCAGTCGAAACTGATAAACGAAGGCATTGCCACCTATACCGGTAATGTCGCCATTGTACTGCGTCTTGAAGGAGAAACAGTAGCCCGGATCCAGGTACCGGTTACTTCCCGCCCGGAACAAACCATAGACATCTGCGAAGACATAACCATAGACGCTCCACGCCTGTGGAGTCCTGAATCCCCCGCACTTTACGAGGCCTCGCTCGAAGGAGGCATAGCCACCGCTGAAACACACTTCGGCATACGCACCATTCGTTGGAATTCGTCCGAAGGCTTCATCCTAAATGGGAAGAGCATCCTGCTTAACGGGAGTTGTATCCACTCTGACAACGGCATCCTTGGCGCAGCCGCGTTCGATGCCGCAGAGTATCGCAAGGCTCGGCTGCTCAAGGACGCCGGATTCAATGCCGTTCGCACAAGCCACAATCCTCCTGCTCCGGCATTCCTTGATGCCTGTGACGAACTCGGGCTCCTTGTCATCGATGAGAGTTTCGACGGCTGGCGAGAGCAGAAGAATCCCAACGACTATAGCATTTTCTTTGATGAATGGTATAAAGAAGACGTTCAGAGCATGGTCCGACGCGACAGGAACCACCCTTCCGTCATTATGTGGAGCACTGGCAATGAAGTGATCGAACGCAAGTCCATCGGTGTGATCACAACGGCCAGAAGGCTGTCTGACGCAATCCGCGAAGAAGACACAACGCGCCCCATCACGTCAGCCCTGGCATCTTGGGATCGTGATTGGGAAATCTACGACCCGCTTGTGGATGTGTTTGAGATAGCAGGTTACAACTACCTCATCCAACACGCAGGGCGAGACCATCTGCGCGACCCCCGAAGGGTGATAGCGCAAACGGAGAGCTATCCAAACGATGCTTTCCGGAATTGGGCTTACTGCCAGGACAATGACTATATTATCGGGGACTTTGTCTGGACCGGGTTGGATTATTTAGGCGAGAGCGGCATAGGCAAATACTATTATGTGGGCGATCCCCGAAACTCCTTCCATCTTGCGGACCAGTATCCCTATCACGGCGCTTATTGCGGAGACATAGACCTCACGGGATGGCGTAAACCTATAAGCCACTATAGGGAAATGCTTTGGAACGGGAAGGAAGATTATCTGTACCTGTGTGTCAGGGAGCCTGACGGCTATCACGGCCAGATAAAGACCACGGGTTGGGCTGTTTATCCTGCATGGGAGAGCTGGGACTGGCCCGGATGGGAGGGAAAGCCCGCATTTGTAGAGGTATATACCAAGGCTCCGGAAGTTAAGCTTTACTTGAATGACCGCCTTGTAGGAACCAAGCAGGTTGACCGGTCGACGCAATACAAGGCCGTTTTCGAAGTCCCTTACGAGCCAGGTACTTTACGGGCCGAGGCTTCCGGTCAGACACGCATACTGTCCACGTCTGGCAAGCCCTATGCCATCCGGCTTTCTCAGGAGCCGGGATCGGCGAAAGCGAAAGATGTCACTTTTATCGTCATTGAGGTGATTGACAAGGATGGGCGCCTCTGCCCTGACGCCCAGGTGGAGGTACGCGTGTCCGCAAGCGCAGGATCCGTCAAGGCGGTTGGCAACGCCAACCTGGAGGATACGGGATCCTACTCCGATGCGCTTCATACAACTTGGAAGGGCAGAGCTCTTGCGGTGGTGCGCAACTCCGGCAAGGTTGGCAAATGCCGGCTTACCGTCTCATCTCCGGGTCTCCGGACGGCCAGCATCCCCATCGCAAACAGATGATGACCGCTTTCCGTCTGACATGAAAGAGCACATCCACTTGAAGACCTCTTCAACAAATCTAACCTCAATATTGACAAAGAACTTGACGGGTTCTATGAACCCACGTTGTTTGATTTTTAACTTTTTCGGATAGTCCCTAATTAACCGAAGTCGCGGCACGATAAGATGAAAGTAACGACAACCTTCAGGTCATCCCCTGTCGGTTGCTGTTCTTTTGGCTAACCGCAAAAAATGGTTGGATTTCTTACTAGACGTAGAAAGAGAAAAAGGTGTTTGATTGCAATTTGAAGTTGAAATTACGAGGAAATGCCTTGCCCTCATTTCGCAATATGTAGTTGGAATCCCACCCAACAAGGGTAGAGCGCAGAACTTCCACGACGGATGCCCCATCGACAAGTTCGCAAAGAACGTTCCGAACATTCGTAATCAAAAAAAATATAATGGCAATATTACCATCGCATTCTGCGACTGACATCCCACAAAGAAATCTGCACAAAGTCCGTCAGGAAACCCTGGCGGACTTTTCAATATTTCAAAACATTTGCAAAAATGATATATTATCGCTAATATTGTAGCGTAACACATAACGATTGCATATATTATGACCGACCCAACCTGGCTTTCCGACAACCAAATTCTACAAAAGATCGGAGAAAAAATCAAGGAATGGAGACTTGAGAACAACCTCTCCCAGGCCGAGGCCGCAAAACAGACCGGCCTTGCCCTGATCACGTATCAAAAGTTCGAGTACGGAAAAGCCGGAAGCCTCAAGAATTTCCTGCGGATTCTGCGCATCCTCGGCCGGCTCGACCTTATCGCTCCCTTTGTACAGGAACGTGAACTCTCTCCCATCCAGTACCACGAATTCGAGAAAACCCTGAAGTTCCCTCAAAGGGCATCAAAAAAACACCAGAGATGATACAAACTATCAAAGTATTCCTTTTCGGAATGAACATAGGTATAGTCCAGCTCAAGGAAGATGGTTTCTGTGCATTCCAGTACACCCCGGAGTTCTGCCGGACCGGACTGCAACCCGCACCACTCATGATGCCCACTCTGCCAGAAAGGATATACACCTTCCATAATATCAATACGCAGACCTTCAACGGCCTGCCCGGAATGATCGCCGACTCCCTCCCCGACAGCTTCGGACAAGCACTGCTCAACCAATGGCTCACCCTGCAGGGAAGGTCCGAGGGCGAAGCCAACGTCATCGAAAAGCTCTCCTACCAGGGACAACGTGCCATGGGCGCCCTCGAGTACGTCCCGGCAAGAGAACAATACCTTCAGGAAAGCTCCCGAATCGAAATCGAATCACTGATCGACACAGCCCGCGAGGCACTTGAATCCAAAGAGAAATTCAAATCCTGCTTCGACGACAAGGAACAGGCCATCTACGATATCCTCAAGATCGGCACTTCCGCCGGCGGACAACGCGCAAAAGCTGTCATCGCCATCAATCCCGCGACAAAAGAAATCCGCTCCGGACAGGTCGCGGCCCCGGACGGATTCGAATACTGGATCATCAAATTCGACGGATTCGACTCCAACGCCAAACCTGTCGACCCCGCCAACTACGGTCGGCGCGAATACGCCTTCCATAAATGCGTGCTGGATGCCGGAATATCCATGTCCCCATGCCGCCTCCTTGAAGAGAACGGCCGGGCACACTTCATGACCAAACGCTTCGACAGGACTGACTCGGGAAAACTCCACATGCAGACTCTCTGTGCGCTCGGACATTTCGACTTCAGAAGCCCCGGGGCCTACTCTTACGAACAGGCATTTTCCCTGCAGAGAAGACTCGGCCTCGCCTACCCCGAAGCGGAACAGCTCTTCAGGCGGATGCTCTTCAATATCTTTTCCGTCAATATGGACGACCACACCAAGAACATCTCCTACCTGATGGACAAAAACGGCAAATGGTCCCTCTCCCCCGCCTACGACATGGGATTAAGCTACAACCCCAACGGGCAGTGGGCAAACAAGCACCAGATGACAATAAACGGAAAATCCGATGACTTCGAATACAAAGACCTCGTCGCCGTCGCATGGAAAGCCGACATCGAAAAGCCAGCCCACATCATCGACTGCGTCGAAACAGCTATACACAACTTCCCCAAATACGCCGACGAAACCGGGATCCCCAAACAGGAGACCGAAATGATAATGAAAATCATTGACAACAAAACCTTATCCCTTCGCAAGAAACTCTTCCTTTCCGATAATCCTCAAAAGGAAACCGCCAAAACACTCCTTGACAACGATCTTCATCGAAGGAAAAAACGTTTTTCAACCTAATATTTCGGATAGCCGTTCTTTTTTACATCCTTCTCTCCGTCGTGACGCTGGTCATGGTCCGGGTGTCAAGGAGCATCCGGTCCGTGATCTTGAGCTCGGGGATAACGGGAAGGCACATGAACGAGATGGTCATGAAGGGCGCCTGCATCGGGCAGCCGATCTGCCGGGCCGTATCGAGCAACTGTTCCATGCGCTCGGCTACCTCCGGGAAAGGCCGGTCAGACATGATGCCGGCGATGGGGAGGGGGAGATCCACGATTCCGTCGGGACTGACGGCTACCCGCGCACCCTTCAGGGCGATTACGCGGTTGATGGCCTGCACCAGCGTCAGGTCGTTGGAACCCACGGCGACAATATTGTGGCAGTCATGGGCGATCGATCCGGCGATGGCACCGTCCCGGATCCCGAAGCCGCGCACCCAACCCACGACGGGACGGGCGCCTTTGCGGTAGCGGTTCAGGACTACGATTTTCTGCACGTCAGGCAGGGGGTATCCGCCGGAAACGCACATCTGCTCGCTCAACATCACTTTTTCGTGTCCGGTCGTGAGGGCATAGTCCGTCGCCACGATGACGTTCAGCAGCTCGCCGGCCTTCAGGGGAAATGCGATGTCGGAAACGGTGATGGGCGAAGCCTCGAAGCGGTTGACGGGGGATTCTTCCGCCGGCTGCAGGAAGAGGGCATCGGTCACGCCGTCCGGATGCCGGAACACTTCCTGACCCTGGATGAAGGTCTGCACCACGCGCCCCTCCGGGCTCAGGGTATCCACGGCGATGAACGTGGCGGGATCGCCTTCCTGCAGGAGGCCCCAGCGGACGCCGTAATGCTCCTGCGGATTGACGCAGGCGACCTGCAGCACGTCCCATAGATTGAGTTTCTTGGCGAGGGCCATGCCGACGAGCCAGTTGATGTGGCCCCAGTACAGCTCGTCCGGCTCCTGGTCGTCCGTGCAGAGCATGACGCGGTCCGGGTGTTCAGTGATGAGCGGGAACAGCGCTTTGAAACTCTTGGCGGCACTGCCTTCGCGGATCATGACTTTCAGGCCGGCGTTGATGTTGGTGCGCCCTTCATCCAGGGTCATGCATTCGTGATTGGTGGTGATTCCGGCCGCCGCGTATCGGCGGAGTTCGTCGGCGGACAGGCCGGGGGCGTGGCCGTCTATCGCTTTGCCCGCCGCGCGGGCGGCTTCGATCTTGCGCATCAGTTCCGGATCGCCGGCGAGCACGCCCGGGTAGTTCATCACTTCGCCCAGGTAGCCGATGTCGTCCCGACGCATGAGCTGCTCAATGTCGTCGGCGTTGATCTCGGCGCCGGCGGTCTCGAATTCTCCGCCGACCGCGGGCACGCAGCTGGGTGCGCTGAAGAGGAAATTGAAGCGCACCTGCCGGCCGCTCCGAATCATGAAGTCGATGCCCTCCACGCCCAGCACGTTGGCGATCTCGTGCGGATCGCAGACTACGCCGATGGTGCCGTGGCCCACCACCACGCGGGCATACTCGCGCGGCGTGAGCATGGAACTCTCGATATGGACGTGGCTGTCGATAAAGCCCGGCATCAGATAGGGCCAGCGTTGGCTGTAGGATAGCGGGCAACGGCGAATTTTCCCAATCTTCCCGTTTCTGACCGTGATTTCCCCGTCATAGATTTCCCGGGCGGTCACGTCAAGAATATGTCCTTTGATGGTCATATACTGTTATATTCTGCAAATATCCGGACTAGCGCCGCCTGCGGGAGAAGACGAAATCTTCCAGCTCGCAGAGCGACTGGTCCGGCGTGTCCGATTCGAAGACTTTTTTGTTAGTTACTTCCATATGGTAATACACTATTAGACACGTCAAAACTGTTGAATATTAAATCATTACGACACCCTCCCCTAAGACCTGAGAGGGAATGATAGAGATTGCTTTCGTATGAGGTAAAGACTCTCATTACTAACTCTTTAAAACCGTGCAAAAGTAGTGAATCTTCAGTGAATACACAAGATAGCTTATTGATTTCTAGTCCACGGAAGGTTGCAGCAGATCCATTATGGCTCACCTGCAAAGTTCCGTGGGAGACTATCCGAAGAGCCTGCATAGCCTGAACATGAAGAATGGTAGATCTGATACACCTCGAAGCTGAGCACGAAAGGCTTTCATCTTGGAGTTGAGAGATTCTGCTGATGCATTCGTTGAACGGGCGATGAAGTAGTTCAGGACGTTGTCCTCCCTGGACTTGATGGCATCCCTTGCCGACTTGACCTCACGTATAGTGCATCGGTTGACGGTCTTGTACCAGCCGTGAAGCTTTTTCCCTCTGGTGTAAGCCATCTGCGGCGGCGGATGTGCAAGGTCAGTTTTTTGTCCCGGACAGGAAAATCACTGATGACTGTCACCTCCGTGAAGCCGTTAGGACGCAATTCTTGCAGGTCATCGGGCCGATTGTCCCGTTCATCCAGGTAGATGTGAAGGGAAGAACTATATAGGATGTCCTTCTTGCTCTCACGTGAGTCCAGGGACTGTGTCTCCATCCATACGGGTTCGAAGAAGTCCACGATACCCTCCGGCATAAAGAAGCTAAGAAAGTGCTGATAGAGTTGAAGTTGTGATGTGTCTTTGTCCATGTTGATTGGCGCTAATAAATAGCAAAAGCGGCCCGAAGACCGCTTTTGTACTTAGATTGATATCGTCCACGTTAATTCTGGACGGGGCGAACAGAGTACCCGTAGGCACGGTCGTAGTTGACCGGGTTGATGCCCCCGTCACCGAAGTTCAGGCCGTAGGCGTTGTAGGAACCGTTAGGTGTAGATGACCAATAGCGACCGCCGACACCCGCATTGACGAGATTTCCACTGCTGTAGGAGTAGTTGCCTGCAGCCGCAAAGAACAACGAAATGCCGTTTGCTTTGCTGGTGATGAAACGACCGCCCCCGGTGGAGCCGATATACGTCCAGCCGGTTACCCACTCATTCGTGGTGTTGCTGCTATTGATAAGGGCATCGAACTGATCCTTGGTGGGAATACGCCAGGCATCGGTCACGGCATATGCGACGTCGGCAGAAGTAGGAAGAGGATTATCCGTTCCCGTGTAGTATGATTCAGAAGCTGAGAAAGGTGTCGTCTTACCATACCTGAAATACTCTCCCGCTTCAAGCGGATCGACAATCTTGCTGTTGGTCTTGTCCAAGTTACCCGTAGCCCAGAGGGGACCGCCTGCATAACCGAGGCTCACGAACTTGCCGTTGTCGGTAAGGCCGCTGAGTTTGATGGCCACGTTGTCACCTACGGTTTTGTCGGTCACGCTCTTGGACTTGGAAGAGATGGCATATTTCTTCTCGGCATTGCGCTCCACCAGCTGGAAGGTGAAATCATACGTGCCGGCACCTTCCAGGATACCCCAGCAGTAAATCCCGTTACCACTTACATCACTGCCGAAATAGCCGAAATAGGGAGTCAAGGGGAAGCCGGAGGTGCCCGTGGTGTAGGAGGCGGCACCACCCGGAGCGATACCATTGAATGTGATGGGTTTGATGTGGGAGGCTGTAAGGACAATCTCATTGCCCAATCCGAGCATTGAATAGCCCTCGTCGGAAGGAATGAAAACCTGCGAAATCCCGGCCGGTGCGGTTAGGCTGAGGGTGGCGCTGAGCGTGGTGACATCAGAAATGGTAGTTACGGTGTACGCTACGCTTTCGGCCGTCTGGAAGTAACCACCAATACTTCCAAAAGTCCACTTGCCGGCATCAGTATCATAAGTGGGCGCCGAATAATTGACAAAGCCAGGCATAAACACAGCGCTTAACTTCTTCCCGGAAGCAGCGAGGGTAAGGCCTGTGAAGGAGGTATCGTAGTCTTTGTCTGTGTAGGTCCAGGATGTGCCATCGTAGGTCATGATGACATACTGGGCAGTGTTGTCCTCAAAGAAGAGATAGACCTCGTCATATTTTTCCCAAACGGTCTTGACGGCCTTGGTGGCGTCGGCGTTCTCTAACTTGATGTCAAACACAATTTTGGAGGCATCGATGGGGCCTTCTTCAGATACGGGGTTCTCTTTGGAACAGGCGGCCAGTGCAAGGACGGCCGCAGCGAACAATAAAGTCTTTTTCATGGTTCTTTCCTCCTTCTTGTTACCAGGACTGTTCGTCGCCAAATGGATTGGAATAGGGTTTAGGGTCACCGCTGGCGCAGATGATGCCTTCGTTTTTCACCTCCAGGACATCTGTCGTGGGAGGTTCGTAGAGTTCTTTTTGTTTTGTCTCCATTATTGTAGTGTTATTATTGGTTGGCGGACAATTATGTGGTGTCGCAAAGTTAGTGAATGTTCCGCTAAAACACAACGTGCCCTATTGTATTCTTATCCACGGATAACATGTTTGTCGGATTTTGTTCTTCCGATGTTCTTTCAGGACCTCGTAACCAAGTAATGAGGTCAATTTAGAACCTCGCATCATAGTATTCAGTACATTTTAGAACCCCGAAACACTGTTTTCAGGTTCTTTATTGTACTCGTTTACATGTTTTCATGTTCTTTAAAGTACTTGTGCGCACGTTTTCGAGTACTTTAATGAACTCGTTTACTTTGTTTCCAGGTACAAAAAAGCCCCGAAGCTAAACTCCGAGGCTGCGAACATTAATATATGTCAGGGAAACTATATGGTCATGGTGAAACCATAAATCTTGCCCTTCTCGAGCGTTCTCTTTTCGGTGACGATCTTGTTCTGCACGCATCCGCCGCCGAACGTCTCGACACTTTCCCACGAAGTGCCCGATCCTTCCTTGGAACGGCCGCCATAATGGAAACGGAGCGTATAACCTTCCTCCAGGTCTCCTTCGGAAAAGATTGGGGCATAGAACACTTGCGTTTTGGGGCCGCCACTGGTGTTCAGGTCACTGTCGAAGAAGTCGTTGAGCGTGTATTTGATGGTCCCGTAGGCGGTAGCGGCGAACGATCCGGTGTAAGTGTCCGTCTTCACGCCGAGCGCGCCGGCGGTCGCGATGACGGCCGGGGTGCCGCTGTTGTCCACGGAAATCTTGACGGTGCTGACCCGCTGGTAATAGTCGTCATACCACGCCGTCGTCGAGCAGGTCACCGTGAGCCGGAACACGCAGATCTGGCGGACCAGCTCCACGTGAGCTGTGCTTTCGGAAATCACGACGTCGCCCACCATCACGTCGGCGCCCGCCAGGCTGGACGGGGTGTCCTTGACGAGCGTTCCCAGGGAATTCGGCAGGGAGTTCAGCGAGATGGAAGCGTCTCCCTCGGAGACGGTGCCGAACAGCTTGCTTCCCGCCGAGGTGGAAAGGGCCGGATAAAGGCAGATCACCCGGTCGCCCGGATCACCGTTCCAGGCGCCGATAAAATCAGCTTTCTCGCGGCCGTTTTCTCCAGTAGACATAAAATCGTCAATAGCAGTGATGCCGGATTCATCGAACGAGATCATCCATCTCCTTGGATTCTGGATCATAGGAATAGGCGGTCTTGGTCGGCGCGCCGACCGTGGCGCTGATCGTCAACGGGGTCCCTTCCCGGCTGACCGGGAGCTGCTGCTTGTCGCAGGCGTTGAAAGCGAGGATGGCACTTGCCATTAAAACGATGGAAAATAACGTATTTCTCATGATTCTGTCTCTTTTGATTGATTAAAAATCCCAATCCCATCCCCTGGGCATATCCGGAACCTCGCCGGAGGCTGCTATTATTCCCTCTGGTTTAATCACCAGCACCTCGCACTCCGGCGAGATGTAGTGTTCTTTTGTTTGGGTAATCATAAGAGTCATAAGCGGTAATACACATTCGGTATGTAAAGAAATGAATAATCCCACAGAAATCCAAATGCACTACAACATTTTAAATACTCTTCCCGTTTGTCATAGACTGGCACAGTAAGTTTGTACCTTGCGGGCCATGACGACTTATTACTTCAAGAATCCGGAAGAAGCCCTCAAACGGGCTAAGGCGGCAGGCAAAAGACCTGGTTGCTGGTATGGTGGCATCACCTTGCGCAGCGGCAAGAAGGGCTGGGCGATCTATCGCGGCAGCAAGGAAGTGGAGCGGTATGCGGTGATGTGAAGTAGTGGTTTTCGCGTATTTTTGCTAAATTTACACGATTGGAAATCATTTAATATGGAGTTAAAAGATTATATAGCAGCAATAAACCTGCAGTTCCAAACCGGTATAGCGCGAGAACACTCCTATAGGCCAGCTCTCCAACAATTACTGTCTTCTTTGATGCCTTTCGCTGTGGTGACAAACGAACCGGCAAGGGTGGCTTGTGGTGCACCTGATTTCATCGTTTCAGAAAAAAAGACAGGGCAGCCAATCGCATTCTTCGAGGCCAAAGATATTGATGATTCCGATCTTGACGGCCGTAAATCTCACAAAGAACAGTTCTCTCGTTACAAGAACTCACTTGACACGATTGTTTTTACCGACTATCTTGATTTTCACCTCTATGAGTTTGGAGAGTGGGTAGAGAACGTCCGGATAGGTGAGATCCGTGGGAACAAGATTGTTCTCGTTAAAGAGAACGAAGCAAAGTTTCTGGAGCTTATTTCCTACGTTGGGAACTCTCATCCTCAGAAGATAACATCTGCTTCAAAGCTTGCTGCCATGATGGCATCAAAGGCTCGTCTACTCGCTGAGACCATCAAGAAATCCTTCAGCGAGGAGAACAACAGTTATGACAACCGCCAGTTGCAAGGACGATATGAAGCATTTAAAAAGGTCCTGATACACGACCTCACAACAGATGCCTTCTCCGATATTTATGCCCAGACTATCGCCTACGGCATGTTTGCCGCGAGACTTCATGACACTACTCCGGACGACTTCTCTAGGATGGAAGCAGCAACACTGATACCCAAGTCCAATCCGTTCCTGCGGCAAGTATTCCAGAGTATAGCTGGCTTCAATATCGATGATAGGATTTCGTGGATTGTAGATGACCTGGTGGCAACATTCCAGTCTACGGACATTGAAAAAATTATGGGGACCTACTCCAAGGATGAGATCCACAATGACCCCATGATTCACTTCTACGAGGACTTCCTTGCAGCATACGATCCACAGCTCAGGAAAGCCAAGGGGGTATGGTACACCCCGCAACCGGTCGTGCAGTTCATCGTCAAGAGCGTTGATGAAATCTTGCAGAAGGAATTCGGGCTGCCGATGGGACTGGCTGATTCCGGCAAAATCCACTGGGATGTCGTCAACGACCAGTACACGGGAAAGAAGGGAGAGACCAAAACCATCTCGAAAGATTTTCACCGCGTTCAGATTCTCGACCCGGCAACGGGAACGGGCACTTTCCTTGCTGAAGTCATTCGGCAGGTCTATTCCAAATTCGAGAATATGAAAGGGATGTGGCAAGGCTATGTGGAAGACAGCTTGTTGCCGCGTTTGAATGGCTTTGAAATATTGATGGCATCATATGCAGTAGCCCATCTGAAACTAGACATGCTGCTTAAGAATACCGGCTATAATCATGTTAAGGATAGCCGCTTTAAAGTTTTCCTCACTAATTCGTTGGAAGAATGCGACCCAGATACCGGAACGCTCTTCTCTACCTGGCTTTCCGATGAAGCAACTGAGGCTAACTACATCAAGCGGGATTGCCCGGTGATGGTGATGCTTGGCAACCCTCCCTATTCTGGTATTTCGTCAAATAATGGCGAATGGATTACCAATCTAATCGAGGAATATAAGAAAGAACCTGGTGGAAAGGAAAAGTTGCAAGAGCGTAAAATATGGCTGAATGACGATTATGTCAAATTCTTGCGCTTAGCCCAAATGTATGTAGATCGCACTGGTTCAGGTGTTGTAGCATACATAAACAACAATGGCTTCCTAGACAATCCTACCTTCCGTGGAATGCGTTGGAATCTTATGCGCTCTTTTGATAAGATTTACGTTCTTAACCTCCACGGCAATAGTCAGAAAAAAGAGACAGCTCCCAATGGTGGCAAAGATGAAAATATCTTTGACATTATGGTTGGGACGAGCATTAACATTTTTGTAAAGACTGGAAAGAAAGGGAAAGATGAGTTAGCAGAGGTTTGCTATGCTGACATCTATGGCGAACGAGATTTTAAATACGACTTCCTTAGAGCTAATAGTTGTTCTTCGGTTGATTATCAGGCGGTTTCTCCCGTTCCTCCTTTCTATTTTTGGAACAAAAATGATTATTCAGCCAAAACTGAATATGACGCAGGTTTTTCAGTAGAGGAGTTATTCTGCTGCAATGTTATGGGTGTCACAACAGCTCGTGACCGAATGGTGATAGATACTGATCGCAATCGATTGCTTGAAAGAATACGTCGTTTTGCCGACCCTAATTACACTGATGACGAAACAAGGCAGTATTTCTTTGGCAACAAAACCGCAGGGAAATACCTTCCTGGTGATTCTCGTGGATGGAGTATGTCGAAAGCTCGCAACAGCATCAGAGGTTTTGACCACAATTCAGTTATTATCCCTATAACATATCGGCCATTTGACAACGAATTCATTTATTATTGCCAAGAAATGGTTGACTGGCCACGTATGTCCATTATGAGGCATCTGCAAGAAGAGAATGTGGGGTTCTGCTCTGTCCGGATTAATAGTCGTGATAATGAGCATACATATTTTGTCACTGACAATATTATGGACAAGACGCTTCTTTCTTCTAAAGATAATGCCAACGTATTTCCGCTTTATCTTTATGAAAACGATGAAAAGCGCCCTAATCTTGATAAGGACATCTGGAGTAGGATTAATGCATCCGTTGGTAGAGAGGTGAGGCCTGAAGAGATTCTTGGTTATATCTACGGTGTCCTTTATAGCACGAAGTATCGTGAGAAATATAAAGAGTTCCTCAAGGTAGACTTTCCACGTGTACCGTATCCATCTAGTACAGAACAGTTCCAGATGATTGCCGAAAAAGGCAATGAATTGATACGCCTTCACTTGATGAAGGAGGCGGACCGCTGGCCGACTAGCGTCACCTTCCCGGAGAACGGCGACAACATAATTGAAGAACTCACTTGGTCGCCCGAAGAAGGTGGTCGTGTCAAGATTAATAAGACACAATACCTTGGCAACGTTTCCGCTACTGCTTGGAATGCCTACATCGGTGGCTACCAGCCCGCCCAGAAATGGCTCAAAGACCGCAAAGGACGTACTCTTGACTACCAGGACATCCTGCATTATGGGCACATCATCTATGCCTTGGGGGAAACAGATAGGATAATGAAAGAGATTGATGAAATTGGTGTAGTTTAGTTGTTATATGGAGAACGAAGTTGGCCAAAGCACAATTGAGCTTTATTAAGACTCCGGGGACTCTGATTTATAATTCCTTGAGGGAGGTATATTCTTAAAGTGACATGTTAATGATAGATACAGGAAGTAGTTTTGTCTTACCGGAAGTTGAAAAGCACGGTCAAAGTGAATTGTGCGCTTTGGTAAAGGTTCTTGATAAAGAACTTTTTGATTTACGGCTCGAAGCGCTGACAATGATTCTTAATCATTTCAAAAACAAACCTACACATAGGTATCGTTTTATCTGTCTGGATGAGTGTATCAAGTATAGAGAAGCTGCTTATTCTATGCCTTTGGTCCGCTTTACATACACCGATAGTGATTATAATATTGCAGTTTATACTGAAAATATTACAGAGGCGTTTGTGGATGACGATGGAATTATCAAGGTGAGGGTTAGTAGGGCTCGATATGATTCCATACCGTTAGGTGATGTTAAAAATCCGGAAGCTGTTCTTGATTTCATTTCAATGGTAAAAAACAGATCTTCCATTATCGGTTCCAATACGGAAGGATGTGTTATTTGTGAGACGCGATGATTAAGTGACAACGACGGAATCAATGCCCCACCCACAGCGCAATGAAATGTGCCGTTACGGAGCATCACCACCCGGAGAAACAAGGACAAGGCCATCCCAGTAAAGGGTGAATCCTTGTCCTTATTTGAATTATCAGTACATTTGCAACAATGCAGGTTAGGAACAGATATGGAGCCCAAAGAATTCTACGAATCACCCTTGACGCAGTTGATCGAGGTGGAGCAGGAGGGTGTGGTGTGCGCCAGCGGCGGTGATTATCCCAAATGGCCCGGGGAAGACATTTAATTTCAGGAGGACAGTGCGATGAAAAAAGCAATCTTACTTCTTTGCATGACAGCGGGCCTGATGTCCTGCGCCAAGGGGCTTCTTTACCCTCAAGAGGAAAGCGCCCGGAACGAGGGCGTTCCCATGACCTTCGACGTGACCGTACTTGAAACCAAGGCAGCCAAGACCGGCTGGGCCGACGGCGACAAGATTTATGTCTTCTTCAACGGACTGGAGACCAAATACCTGGTAATGACTTACAGCATCGGCACCGGCTGGTCCGATGCCTCGGGCGGAGGCGACTTGCTGGATACCGATTTCAGCGGCCTGGGCACGAAGAAGCTCTCCGCCGTTCATTTCCCCGTGGCAGTGGACGTAACCTATTCAGACAGCAAGTTCTCCTTCACCAGCGGCAACAAACCGGTGTATAACTACTACCTCTTTGAAGAAGGCAAAGACTACACCGTGGACGGCACCACGGTAAGCGCCACGCTGTCGATGGGTAAGCCCGCAGATATGGTGCAGATTCACGTGGCCGGCATCGAAAGCAGCGTGGCCGCTTATACTTTTTGCTGTTCGAAGATCAAGCCCGTGGCTTGTACCAGCGTAGGTGTCGACGGATCCGTCACCGAGAGCGTCCTGCAAGCCGGTGCCCGGCTGAGCGGTATCGCCGACAGCGACGGCGGCATCTTCGCAGGACGGCTCACCAGTCCGGATGTGCCTGCCGATTATGAATTCACGGTGACCGACGGCACCGAGATCTACACCCTGACCCGCACGGGCAAAACCCTCACGGCAGGCACGATGTATAATTTCCCGGCATTGAGCGTGACCGGCGGTGCCAACTGGACCGTCACTGCGGCTTCCAACCTGCGGGGCGGCTTGGACATCCGCGAAGGCTACGATCCGGACAAAGGTTTCCCGATCCAGGTCACGGCCAATGCCTCCACGGCGAGCGCCAAGGCGAAATATTACACGGTCAGATGGCGCAACCTGGACGATCCGGATGACACCGGCGAGGAGCGCGTCACGATCCAGGATCCCGCGCAGGAGTACACTGCCACCTATTACTGGAAGCCGGGCTGGCTGACCGACGACGCGCTGATCGAGAACATCCGGTATTCGTTCGACGTCATCCTCGAAAACGACAACGAGAAGGTGCTGCTGAACGATCCACAGTCGATGGACTTTGTCAAGATCCACTACGATCCCAACCCGGGCCCCTGGACGGCCGCCAACAAGCCGCAGGTATCCTGGCCGCCGCAGAAAGTGACCGACCTCGACTTCTCGGCGGGCGACTTCCTGGATTCCTACATGGACGTGTCCAACTGCTACTATCAGATGCGCGGCTCCTCGCCGAATTCTACCAACGACCTAGGCATGGACAACCTGTTCACCATTGGTTCAAAGAATAACCTCGAGTGGAACAGCGGCACGATGTTCCTCTATTATCCGGCCCACGACAACCTCACGGGCATCGACAGGTTGCAGGTTTCCACGCGCGGATCCGAGACCAACCGCGTCCAGCCGTGCGAACTGTCGGCCGACATCCTGTGGTTCTGCCTCAAGAGAGATCTGACGGAAGACCGCGGCGTGTTCCGGATGAGCAACGGCGACGGGTTTGACCAGGAGCCGGACTGGACGAAGGACATCCGCGGCAACGGCAACGTCACCGGAGCCAGCACGCTCGAGCGCCTGGATTTCCTCACCGGCCAGTCGACCCTGTATATCGGGTCCACGGAAAGCCAGCACCGCTCCCGCGCGAAGTATCTCTACATCCGCGTGGTGCGCAAGCACGATTTCACATCATAGCAGCTTGAACCCCTAATCCTCCGCAGCCGCCGCCAATACCGGCGCCGCCGGCTTCATAGAGTATATTGGCAACAGGACCACCGGTAGCGTCAATCACACCATCGTAGATATTGATATTTCCATAATTGTGCGTATTCTTGCCTGCACCGATACCTGCCGAGGCATCTCCTCCTACCACCTTGATGTGGCCGTCGAAGATGCTTATATCCCCAACGCTTTGTGTATAGTTTCCACCGATGGCCGCACAATCGTTCCCGCCGTATAAATCCAGGTTTCCGCCGTGAATCTCTATGTTTCCACCTCTTTCTACTTCCATGTTATCATCACTGCCGCCCAGCCCGCCAGACTCGTCGTTATCACTGTTGTTGACCAGTTTCCCCATAGAGGATCCTGAAGACTGGGCGTGAATATAGATGGTATGTCCTTCGTACGCCTTGATTTCCTTCTCGAAATGAAGCTTGGCCCCGTCGCAGAGGATGATATGCACATTCGGCCCCCGGACAAACAGCGATTTTACGTTCGCTTCTTCTTCGTCCACCACATAAAACTCGTCCACTTCGCTGTTCTCCGTGCCCAAATACAACAAGTCATCCAAAGATAGCAATCTTTAATTATGCATGCGTACAAAACGGCACCCTCGCCTCCGGAATCCCCGGCAATCCTGAAACTGTCGGCACTTACTGAAGCAGGCCGGAAAGGATGGCGTCCAGGTCCGGCTGGGATTCGTGGACCAGGATCTCCCCGGTTTGGCAGTCGATCAGAAAAACCCTCGGGATAAACTCGATGCCATAATCCTTATAAACTTTGCTGTCGCTGCTGGCCAACACGTTGATCCAGCTCATCCCATTCTCCTCTACATAGGATTTCCACTCCTTGGCCTTGGAATCCTGGGATATGCTGTATATCTCCAGCCCCTTGTCATGATACTTGGCATAGACCTCCTTCATCGTGGGGATGGATTTTACGCAATTCAGGCACCAGGTCGCCCAGAAATCCAGGATGACATAGCGGTTGTCCGGATCGTCAATGACAGCGCTCAGGCGGACAGGAACGTCGTCCACATTCGGATACTCCATATCGATGTAACGCTGACCAACGAGATTGACCTCCTCTTCGAGGGCCTTATCCCGGCGCTCTGCCGCTTCCGCCCTGCGGACCAGGTTTTTTTTCAAGGTCGAGATATACCGCTTATAGGTCTTGGCCAGGTCCGGGGACAATCGGTCAAGGGTTTCCGATGCCCGGGCGAGATCGTCCGGGTAATCGTCAGCATGTACCAAAGCCAGGAGATTCGTTCGTTCTTCACCGATCGCCTCTTCCCAAAGAGCCTCCCGGGCGTCAGGATCCGCCGCCAGAATCTTATGGTAAGCATCGTTCAGGGCCGTTCCTGTCGCGCCCGTGCCCATGTCACGCTCATCTTCGGCATGGACATCGACGATGATGGTGCCGGCCTCCAGGAAGAAATCCTTCAGCTGGCCCCCGTCATACGGATTGGCAAATACATCGTCGGGATTACTGGCATACAGATACACGTGGGTCGGAGCCGCGATCCGGGGATGAAATTCGAAGGTCCCATTCTCGACCGTAGTAGTAGAAATGGTTTTCCATTCGTTCCACTCGTCCTGCAAAACGAGTTCAGCCCCGTCCTTGACACCTTGGACGGTGCCTTTGACGGTACAGGATTCGATATGGGGCTGACAGGCGCTGAAGCCGGTCAGCAACGAGACGAAAAAGGTAAACAGGGTCTTGCCGTTCATACTAACCAACGATTTGTCGAAACGAAGATAAGCATTTCCACACAAAATAATAACCTCGCAACACTGTTTTCGGGATCTCCTCCCTACTTATGCGTCAGCATCCAAGTCTTGCCGTCGGCGCTGAGCGTGGAGTTGAAGTGCTCGAACATGCTCGCGGGGGTAGGGTTCGTGACGCCGTCGATGGTGATTGTGCCGAGGGTGATGCCACTGAGATCGGTGCTGCTACCACCGTAGCCAATGCAATCGTGGGTATTGTAGATGCCTTTGGTGGCTGTGACGCTGGTAACGCCGCTCTCAATCTTAATCTCGCCGCAGGCCCTTGCCCCAGCCGCAAGGCCGATACCTGCTGAAAAACTTCCTCCCGTAGCAATGATGATCCCGGAACTGATGGTGATTTTTCCACATTTGCCGTAGATGGCATCAGCAGAGCCACCGCTGCCGATGCCCGCTCCATCGCTTCCGCCCGTTGCGGTCACTGTCCCGCTCGTCGAAATGCAAATGTCGCCACAGGTTTTATTAATAGTTTGACAGCCGCTGCCGATTCCGGCACCTCCTTCTGCGTGGGTATAGGCGGTCACGCTGGCCGATTCACTAATAGTGATGGTGCCGCAGCTGGCCCGACGACCACTGCCGATTCCGGCCGCCAGATAACCGCCATAAGCCGTCACATTGGCTGATCCCTTGATGAGAATGTTGCCGCAACTCGAGTTGTAACTCCCGTTGGTGTCACCGCCGCTGCCTATGCCAGCGCCTCCGGTACCGGCATGAGCCTCCACCGTGCCGCCGCTGATGGTAATATTACCGGTCGTTGTCTTTTCACACCCGCCGATACCGGCAGCATTGGCGCCACCGATTGCCGTGACATTTCCTCCGGAGATGGTGATGGCTCCGCAATTGAGGTTTTGGCCGCCGCCGATGCCAGCGGCGTGTCTATAATACTCATCACCGTTGCAGCGGGCGTCGAGCGAACCCTTTCCGCTGATGGTCAGCATCTTGTCAGAGGGAACGTAGACTCCGGGCCACTTGCCGTCGCCCGAAGAATCCATGCCTCCTGTCACTTTGTTTGTTCCATACAGGAAAATCGTGGCGTCGCCCAGGCAGGTGATGCCTGGGTATTCGCTGCCATTCGCAAGATTGGTAATGTCCACATTGAGCAGTGCCACTATCGCTTTGTCAGCTACACTGATGTGGGTGACGGAACCGCCCGTCCCGGTGATGGCATCTCCACTCACGAGGGTAAGATCTCCTGTCGAGGCGGTGATCGTTATCAGGTGGAACATAAAGACATCGGCGGGATAAAAGTTGTTCGCCTCCAGGGCTTGGCCGGTGAGTTCCTTCCAATAGTGGTTCGTGCCGTCGGTGGCCGTGAAAGTGACAGTTTTGTCGTCGGCCACGGGAAGCATGGCCACGTAGATGGGTGCGTCGGGGAAGACCGTTGCAGGTGCTTCGGGTGTGACGGTGTAGGTGTTTGTCCCGTCAGTGACCGTGAGGCTGGTCAATTTCTTGTTGATTTCCGTGCCGCCCCAGACCTTGGCGGTGAATTCGCCGATGGCCAGGCGGTTGGAGAGCGTCGCCGTGGCGGGCAGTTCGCCGCCGCCGGTAAGACTGCCGTCAAAGACAGCCAGGTCGTAGTTCTCGGCAAGCGTGGCCAGCGTCCCATCCTGCGCAGCGAGCTTGGATAAATCGACGGTCGCAGCATCGCTGTTGACGGTCGCGTCCGTTGCCACCGCGGCCAGGGCCATTGCGGCGGGATAGATGTAGCGTACGGCGCCACCGGCTGCCGCGTCAGTCAACGCTGCGGAAAAAGTGGCGTAATGGCCGTCAGTGCTGATGTCTGTCCCTATGCCTGTCAGGGCATTGCTCAAAACCTTCTTGGTCTGGCCGCTTGTATTCTTATAGATGACCGCGATCTGGTCGCCAGCGGCGAAGGTCTTTACACCGCCCGCCGTGAGCGCCTTCGTGGCGCCTTCCAGCCCGACGGTGGTGGTCAGGGTGACGGTCTTGCCGCCGTCCTGCGGGTGCTGCGGATCGTTGAGTTGATCGGTGCAGCCGGTGGTTAATGCGCCCGCGAGAACGAGGACGGCGATGCTCAGAATGTTGTAGATCTGTTTCATGCTTTCTTCGTTTAGCGGGGTTACCAACTGTAAGGAGTGCTGGGAACATTGTAATCCTGCGTGCCTCCGGAGCCGCAGATGATGCCTTCATACTTCACTTCGAGGACCTCGACAGACGGGGCCTCGTAGGGTAGTCTATTGTTCACTTGATGGGAATACATTTTTCCTATCTAACACCTCAAATATAGGCAGATTTCCCCAATCAAGTGTCATGTTTGCGTCCACAAGTTGTCATGTGAGAGTCAAAAGGAGGCAAGACGTATCCGTACCTTGCCGCCATGACACTTTTGTGATATGACTTTAATATTATGCCCAGGGACGTCTTGGAGTTATTCTCCCCGGAGGCGCTGACTGATTTGTGCAATGCCCGGCAGATCAAAACACGTGGAAATCTTGTAGAGAATATTCTTGTTCAAGAAGATCGCATAATAAGAGCGCTAAAAAAATAAACGATAGCTGTTATCTCCCTCGTTTTTGTTTGCACATGTCATAAAAGTGTTATACATTTGCAACACAAAATATAACGATTATGCCTACTCTGACGAATACCACTAAAGTTCAGACCGCTTTTCGGTTTGACAAAGAACTGATCCGTCGCCTGAAGATCAAGGCGAAGCAGGAGAATCGCAGCCTCAACAACTATGTGGAGACTGTCCTGATGGATGTGGTCTATGACGAGCCGAACGAGGAGACCATCGAGGCTATCCGCGAAGCCAAGAGCGGCAAGAACTTGGAGCGACTCAATCTGGACAAGTTAGATGATCTTGTAGCCGCCCTCTGATATGTGGGAGCTTAACTATACCACCAAGTTCAAAAAAGACCTGAAACGCTATCAGAGGAGTGCCTCCAAATTGGCAGCGTTAAAGACTGTTTTGGGACAGCTTCAGCAGACGGGAACCGTACAAGCATCCTATAAGCCACATCACTTGGCGGGAGAGTATATTGGCTGTATGGAATGCCACATTGAGAATGACTTCCTTCTTATTTGGATCAATGCGGCCGAGAAAACCATTTCCCTCGTTCGCCTTGGTTCCCATTCGGAATTGTTCAAATAAGAGTCGGGGTTGCTTCACTTAATGGTAAAGGATAGATAGTTCTACATATAACCAATCATGAAAAAAGCAATACTCATTTCCATGGCAATTTTGTTTGGCGCAGCCGTTTCCCTGGCCCAGAACGGGCGCCCGGCCTTCCGTTTCCCGCAACCGGACATCTTGATCGACCTCTGGCCCGACGGGGCTCCGAGCGACAACGGCCTGACCGGCGAAGAGATCGACTACGGCAACCATGTCTCCAACGTGACCAGGCCCACCCTGGCCGTCTTCCTGCCCAAGAAGCCCAACGGGGTGGCTGTCCTCATCTGCCCGGGCGGCGCCTACGTGGACGTCTGGGACAAGACGGAAGGATATCTCAATTCCAAATGGTTCACCGACCAGGGCATCGTCTTCGCGGTGCTTAAGTACCGCCTCCCGAACGGACATCACCAGGTCCCGCTGGAGGACGTCCATGAGGCGATGCGTATCCTGAAATCCCATGCGGACGAATACGGTTTCAAGAAGCTGGGCATCGCGGGCTGCTCTGCCGGCGGGCACCTTGCCGCCACGGCCGCCACGCACTTCAAGACCTTCGACGAGCGTCCGGATTTCCAGATTCTCTTCTATCCGGTCCTCTCCATGGATCCGGCCATCACCCACGGCGGCACCTCTTTCTACCTGCTGGGCGAGAATCCCCCGCAGGCGCTGATAGACTACTATAGCAACGAGAAGCAGGTTTGCTCCCACACGCCGCCCGCCTTCATCATGGCCAATTCTGACGATACGGCGGTCCCGTGCGAGAACAGCATCCGCTACTACGAGGCCCTGCGGGCCAACGGCGTCTCCGCCGCCCTGCACATCTATCCCGAGGGCGGCCACGGCTGGGCCGACCACACGGATTTCATTTACCGGGAGGCCTGGATGCACGATCTGGGCATCTGGCTCTCCAAGATCGCCGCGGAGAAATAATCCGCTTTTCGCGAACTAGCGCCGCTTACGGGCGAAGACAAAGTCTTCCAGGTCGCAGAGCGACTGGTCCGGCGTGTCCGATTCGAAGACGAAATAGAGGGCGTGCTTGCCCGTCATCTTCGTGGCCTTGGGCACGCGGGCGCACTTCTGCACGATTTCCTGCGGTTCGCGGCCGCTGAGCTTGATCACGCCGAGGCGTGTGCCGTGGCGCGGATGGTCCGCCATGATGACGATGCGGCCCTTGACGCCCCGGGGCAGCAGGCGCACCAGCAGCTTGTTTGCCGCCAGGCGGGGACTGCGTCTCATCGCCAGGGCGGGGTACAGGCGGTCGAAATCGAAGTATTTATAGCCGACAATGGATCCGGCGGTGTTGTTCACCACCGGATTGTGGTTGATGCTGAGGTCGTAGGGGTCGCCCGTGCCGTTCCATTCAGCCCGGGTGGGCTGGACGTAGGAGCCGGAGTACTTGTTGCCGAGGTAATCCTTCTCCGCCGGGCGGGGACCGGTGAACCAGCAGGCGATGCCGGCGGAATGGCGCTCCCGCGGGTCGAGGCCGGCGAGTTCGAAACCTTCGGAGGTGTACTCCGCCTCGGAGATCTCCACCTTGCCGTCCGGACCCTCCGTGACCTTTACCTCGATCGGGGCCACCATGGCTTGCCGGTCGAAGCCGCCGAGGCCCGCCTGGCGGTGGTAGAAGATGTACCACTGGCCGTTGATCTGGCAGATGCTGCCGTGCGTGTTGCCGCCCGGAGCGGCTGTGCAGATGGGATTCCCTGCCTCGTCCACGTCGCGCCCGCGGGCGTCGATGACGGTGCCGCCGTAGGTCCAGGGACCCAGCGGGGAGTTGCTCCAGGCCCAGGCGAGGGTGTTGTTGGCCTCGGGCAGGCCGAAGTCTCCGTTGGCCGTCCAGCGGCTGTAGACGAAGACGTATTTGTCCTTGATCTTGCGGATCGAGGAGGCCTCGAAGAAGCGGAATTCGCCCGGCTGGTTGAGGTTGGACACCATGTCCTTGACGGGCTGGGTGCCCTTCTTGACCGTGCACATCGTCTCCGGGTCCAACTCGGCGCCCCAGGACTCCTGGAAGCCCCAGTAGCCGTAAACGCGACCGTCGTCGTCGATGAAGGCCGCCGGGTCGAAGCCCAGCGTGCCGACGGTCCGGGTCGGGTCTTTGGGATCCCAGTTGCAGACGGTGAAGGGGCCGTCCGGCCGGTCGGAACGGGCGATCATCGAGTTGCGGCCCGGCGCCTGGGTGTTCGGATAGAGATAATAGGTCTTCTTGCCGTCGGGGCTGATTCGCTCGACCACGTCGGGGGCGTAGAGGATGTCGCCCTTGCCGTCGGGATTGAGCGGCTTCCCGTTCGCGTCGTACACCGAGGAGAAGATCACGCCGTCGTAGCGCCATTGCTGCAGGTCGTCCACGGCGGCCGACCACACGACCTGGTTGCGGCCGCAGTAGGCGCTGATCTCGATGTCGTGGGAGCCGTACACATAGACGCGGTACTGCCCGGGGTTGTCCGGGTCCTCGAAGATGTAGGGTTCGCCGTCGGGAATGTATTCCCAAAGGGGAAGGTAGGGGTTGGCCGCACTGGCGGCGAATCCGATCAGGCAGGCGCCGCCCAGCAGGGCTGCCAAACGGGAAAAGAGGCGCATAGGCATAGGTATCAAAATGTGATTGGAACAAAGATACAAAAAACGTGGTATGTTTTTAGTATATTTGCAATTGATGAGACTGATCCGTTTGATTGCAGCTGTTGTATGCTTCTGGGGGGCCGCTTCCTTTGCCGCCGCGCAGGAGCATCCCGACGCGGCGAAGGAAAACCCGCGCAAGGTGGCCGACGCCATCATCAAGGAGGCCGGAAAGCATCTCGGCAAGCCGTATCTGTACGGCGGCAACGGCCCGCAGAGCTTCGACTGCACGGGTTTTACCTGCTATGTTTTCAACAAGTTCGACTACAAGCTTTCCCGCTCCTCCGCCGACCAGGCGCATGACGGACGCGAGATCAGGGGCGGCATCGAGAAATACCAGAAAGGCGATATCATCATCTTCGGCGGCCGCGCCAACAAGAAAAGCCCCGGCCACGTGGGCATCTTCATTGCCGCGGACAGCCTGAACAAGACTTTCACCTTCATCCACGCCTGCAACTCGGGCGTGACCATCTCCCATAGCGACGAGCCGTACTACGCGCAGCGCTTCATCGGCGTGCGCCGCATCCTGCCGGATTTCCCGCCGGAGGAGCGGGCCCAGCGGGGCCATTTCAACCTGCTTGAGCTGCTCGGCGGCAAGACGGGCGCGGCGCGGGATTCCGTGCTGAATGCCGTGCAGGAGCGCCGCCTGGTGCTCTTCCCGGACGGCACCTGGGCCTTCGTCGGCGAGGACGGCAAGTACACCGAGCCGGCGGGCGACCGCGACTTCATCCTGAATGCGGACGGAACCTGGCGCAGCGAGGAGGCCACCTCGGCGGAATTCTACACCGTCCGGGCGGGAGACACCATCGCCAAGATCGCCAGGAAATTCGGCGTCTCCGTGGATTCCCTGCTGGAGATGAACGGGCTGACGAAGAAATCCGTCATCCGTCTCGGCGACCGTCTCCGCGTGCGGTAAGATCCGCAGATTTTTACTACCTTTGTCTTTACTATGTTTGAGAAGGAAGTCTATATCGCGCGTCGCAAGGAATTGCTGAAGCGCATGGAGGGACAGCAGGGCGTCGCCCTCTTCCTCGGTAACGTGGAATCTCCCGCCCAATACCGGGACAACTGCTACAAATGGCGCCAGGACAGCAACTGGATCTATTACTTCGGCATCGACGAGCCGCGCTTTGCGGCCACCATCGACCTCGAGAGCGGGGAAGAGACCCTCTACGCCGACGATTTCGGCATTGATGACATCATCTGGATGGGTCCCATGCCGTCCGTCCGCTCGCTGGCGGACCGTGTCGGCGTGGCGAAGACCGCCCCGTACGACGCGCTCGCGAAGGCGCTGCAGGGCCGCCAGGTCCATTTCCTGCCGGCATCCCGGCACTACAACCAGCTACTGCTCTCCCGGCTCCTCGGGCTTGCTCCGGAAGAAACGGTGATTGCCGGCAAGGCCGGCTGCGTCAAGGCTTCCGAAGCGCTCGTGCGCGCTGTCATCGGGATGCGCCTGGTCAAGGAGCCGCGCGAGATCGCGGCCATCGACGCAGCCTGCAACCTCGGCTATGAGATGCATACCATCGCCCGCCGCGGCATCCGCCCGGGCCGCATCGAGCAGGAGATTGTCGGCGAAATGGAAGGCCTCGCCCTCGCCAAGGGCTGGGGTGTCAGCTTCGCCACCATCCTCACGCAGCACGGCGAGATTTTTCATTGCCACAGCCACGAGATGCCCGTCGAGCCGGGCAAGCTGATGGTGGTGGACGCCGGCGTGGAGGCGAACGACCACTACGCTTCCGACTTCACCCGCACCTATCCGACCGCCAGCCGCTTCACGCAGCGGCAGCGCGATATCTACCAGACCGTCTATGAGTGCAACGAACTGGCATTCAGCATGACCCGTCCGGGCGTGGCATACCGCGACGTGCACCTGGCCGTGGCCGCCCACATGCTGGACAATCTCCGGCAGCTGGACCTCGTGCGCGGCGACCTCGACGGCATGGTCGCGGACGGCATCGCCGGCCTGTTCATGCCGCACGGACTCGGCCACAACATGGGCCTGGACGTGCACGACATGGAGGATCTGGGCGAGAACCTGGTCGGTTACGACGAGGACCAGACCCGTTCGCCGCAGCTCGGCCTGGGCAGCCTGCGCATGGCGCGCGTGCTGCAACCGGGCCACGTGGTCACCGATGAGCCGGGCATCTACTTCATCCCGGCCCTCATCGAGCAGTGGAAACGCGAGGGCACGGACGGCGGCCGCGTGAATTACGCGAAGCTGAAAGATTATTACGACTTCGGCGGCATCCGTCTCGAAGACGATGTCCTCGTGACGGAGGGCGGCGCGCGCCGGCTCGGCGCCAGGCGTCTGCCCATCGCCCCGGACGAGATAGAAACCATTATGCAAAACGAACAACTATAGAAATGAGTTTACTGGAAGGAAAAGTCGCCCTGATCACGGGCGCATCCCGGGGCATCGGCAAGGCCATCGCCCTGCAGTTCGCCTCCGAAGGAGCTGACATCGCATTCACCGATATCAAGATCATCGACGAGACCGTCAAGGAACTGGAAGCCTTCGGCGTCAAGGTACGCGCTTATGCGTCCAACGCCGCCGACTTCGCGCAGACCCACGAGACCGTGGAGCAGATCCTCGCCGACTTCGGCCACATCGACATCCTGGTCAACAACGCCGGTATCACCCGCGACGGCCTGATGCTCCGCATGGAAGAAGCCCAGTGGGACGCCGTCATCAATGTCAACCTCAAGTCGGCCTACAATTATATCCACGCCGTCACGCCCATCATGGCGCGCCAGCGCGGGGGCAGCATCATCAACATGTCCTCCGTGGTGGGTGTCAGCGGCAACGCCGGCCAGTGCAACTATTCCGCTTCGAAGGCGGGCCTGATCGGCCTGGCGAAGTCCATCGCCAAGGAGATGGGTCCCCGCGGCATCCGCGCCAACTGCATCGCGCCGGGCTTCATCATTTCCGACATGACCGCCGCCCTGCCCGAGGAGGTGCGCGAGGCCTGGGTGAAGCAGATTCCGCTGCGCCGCGGCGGCACCCCGGAAGACGTCGCCAAGGTGGCGCTCTTCCTCGCCAGCGATCTGTCCTCCTATGTCAGCGGACAGGTGATCCACTGCTGCGGTGCGATGAACTGCTAGTATGAAAGCCACCCTCTCGGCGTTGCTGGACCTCGTCCTGCCGAGGGTGTGTGTGGTGTGCGGACGCCCCCTGATCCCGCAGGAGCAGCATCTCTGCATGTTCTGCCAGGCCGATCTGCCGGAGACCCGCTATGCCCCCCTCGGACACAATCCGATGGCCGACCGCTTCAACGCGAAGATTCAGGTCGATGAATATGAGCCGTATGCGTATGCTGCGGCTCTATATCATTATCGGGCGGAGTCCGGCTACAAGAAGATTTCCCAGGCGCTCAAGTACCACCGCGATTTCGGGACGGGACGCTGGGCGGCTCAGCTGCTCGGCGAACGCCTGTCCGCCTCGCCGCTTTATGCCGACGTGGACCTGGTGGTGCCCGTTCCGCTGCACTGGACGCGGCGCTGGCAGCGGGGCTACAACCAGGCGGCGGTCATCGCCCGCGAGGTGGCGCGGGTGCTGGGGGCACCGTGCGCCGAGCGGCTGCTGAAACGCCGGCGCCGCACCCGCAGCCAGGCGCACCTGCATGGCGGCGATGCCAAGGCCGCCAATGTGACCGGCGCCTTCGTCCTGCGGCGCGCCTCCGGCCCGGGCGCCTTTTTCCGTCGCTTTTTTGGCTTGTCGCCGAAGTCCGTCCCTGCCGCGCGGCATATCCTGCTGGTGGATGATGTATTCACCACCGGCGCGACGCTGGCGGCTTGTCACCGGGCCCTGCGCAGCGCCTATGGCCCGCAGGTCCGCATTTCCGTCGCCACCCTCGCCGCCGTAGGAGAATAGCCGGCGTCGCTCAACGTGTTGTGAGCTGTAAAGTGATGATTATTAGTTAGTAACAATTATATACTCCCCCTGTTTTCGGGGGAGTATAAAACGATAAATATCTGAAAACTAATAAAATACAGATCACAGAAGATCGGCGATGATGTCGTCGCTGACGAACCAATGGTCTTCGGGGATGCGGAGCCGCCCTTCGCCGGTGCGCACCAGGCGCCCGTCCGAGAGCATTTCTGCTGCAGCGGCCGGGTCCAGCAGCCCTTCCGCCACGCCCCGCGCCGTCCGCAGGCCCAGCATCACCTCTTCTTCCCGCGCCTCCGCCTCAGTTAACTGTTCACTGCCTCCGTCGCAAGCGGCAACTGCCTCTGGAAACCGTGCCACCCTCGGCATCGTAAGAGGGAGGGGCCCATCGTCAGATGGGAGGGGTCCGGCGCAGCCGGACGTTTCAGGAGGCAGTAGGCCGCTTGGACGGAGAGTTGCAGCGTTCCAGGAGCGGGTGTGACCGTCGAAGCTGTGGGCTCCGGGGCCGAGGCCGACGTAGGGGTGGCGGGACCAGTAGGCGCTGTTGTGGATGGCTACGCGGCCGGGGAGGGCCCAGTTGGATATCTCGTAATGGAGATATCCGGCTTCGCGGAGCGCATCGCAGAGCAGCCGGTACTGTGCCGCGCACTGCTCCTGGGAGGCCTCGGCATAGCGCCCTTCGCGCACCATGCGCCCCAGCGTGCTGCCCTCCTCGATACTGAGCTGATAGGCGCTGATGTGCTCCGGCCGCCAGGCGACGATTTCCCGGACAGTCTCCGACAGAATGGCTTCCGACAGCTGCGAGAGCCCGAAAATCAGGTCCACACTGATGTTTTCCACCCCGGCCCGGCGCAGGATTTCAAAGGCCTGCCGCGCATGGGCTGCGTCGTGACGGCGGTTCATCCAGCGGAGGATCCCGTCGTCGAGACTCTGCACCCCCATGCTGATGCGGTTTACGCCCAGCTCCAGCAGCCCCCGCACATACGCCTCCCCCTTCTCCACGATATCCTCCGGATTCACTTCGACCGTAAACTCGGAAAACGCCTCCCCGCCGCGCGCAGGCGTCGTGGAGGGCGGAGCGGAAATTGGTTTTTCGGCAAGCCTGTCCGGAACGAAGTGACTCAGGGGGTCCGGGGGGAACGCCCCACGGTCATGGAGTCCGTCCGCCCGCCGGGCCGCGGCGGATTGCGCCGCTATGGAAGAAACGGCTGCTACAAGCCGGCGCAAAAACACCGGCGGCAACACACTGGGTGTGCCGCCGCCGATATAGAGCGTATTCAGATCGCGGGTCGCCTCGATCTCGTCCCGCCGCCGGGACGCCTCGGCGCAAACCGCTGCCGTATAGGCTTCGAACAATTGCGCATCCCGTCCCTGACAGGCGATTTCCGAATAGAAATCGCAATAGGTGCAGAAACTCCTGCAGAACGGGACGTGCAGATAAATCATTTAGCGGAGCAGAAGCTCTCCGTGGCCGAGCTGCGCCTGCGTCGTGTAGGCGTTGACAGTATAGACACCCTTCTGGAAGGAGCCGATATTGTTGATATAGATGCCCAGATCCACTTCCTTGCCCTGATAGTCCACCTCGCGGGAAGCCGTGGCCTCCAGCGTCTCGCCGTTGAACTGGAAGGTGGTGCCGTGGCCGTCGGAAAGCAGGTTGCCCTCCGGATCCGTCACACGCACGTAGACGCGCACCGGGCCGCGCTCGGCAAGCTCATTCTCCACGAGGGTGAGGTTCACCAGGAAGCGGGCCACGCGGTTGGCCTTGTCCGTGATCTTGTCGTTGTTGTTGTAGGCATACATCACGAAGTTATGGGCCTTGATGATGGAGCCGGCCGTCACGCGGCTGGTCAGGGTTTCGACCTGCTGGGTCAGCTGGGTATTGATCTGCTTGGTCTGCTCAGCCTCCTTGCGGGCGGTCGCCGCCTCTTCGGCAAGCTGATGGTTCAGCGTGTTGAGGGAATCGATCTGGTTGATATAGCCGCGCATGATGGAACGCAGGGTGCCGAGCTCCTTCTCATACTGACGGATCTTGGCGCGGTCCGTCGCCTCGGACTTCTTGACGCGTTCGAGCAGCTGGGCGATCTCCTCGCGGGACGAATCCAGCTGGGCGTTGATGGAATCGTACTCGGACGAGAGATTCTCATAATCGCTCTGCAGCGCCTGGATCTGCTCGGTGAGGTCAATCTTCTCCTCATTCAGTTCATTGACGAGTTTGCCCTTGGAGCTCCACACATAGTAGAGGGCGGCGGCAAGCGCGAGTGCGACGACGGCCAGGACGATCATGATGATTCTCAGACCACCGTTGGCCTTCTTTTCTGCCTGCTGTCTTTCCAGTTTCTCGATAGGATCTTCTCTTTCCATTTTGTTTGAGTTTTATAAAATCAAGCAAAAATAGTAATTTTTATGCTAATTTTGTAATTATGAAATATATAATCCGCTCACTGAAGTATTATTGCTACCTGATCATCATTCTGGCGCTCATCATTCTGGCGCTGGTGCTGACGGGTTTTGTCGAGGCCGACTTGTCCAAAATGTTCGTCAACGGCTATGACTCGCTCTGGCAGATCGCCCTGATCATGCTGGCTTTCGCGTTGATCTACCCGCGTTTCGGCTTCTCGAAGCGCATGGCCCATATCACCGGTTCTCCGGAGGAGCTCCGCCCCGATATCCTGCGGGTGATGGAGGTGCTGGGTTACAAGTTGGAGTCGGAGAAAGAGGGCACCTTCTGTTTCCGGCGCCGTTCCGCCCTGTCCCGGGTGCTCAAGATGTGCGAAGACCGCATCACGATTTCGCCCTCGGCGGGAGGCATGGAGGTGGAGGGGCTGACGCGCGACCTCACGCGCATCGTGTCCGCGCTCGACGCTACCCAAGAACGTGTGTAGCGGCGGCGCTCAGCGCCTCGTAGAAATCCTCTCCGAATGCCTTCGTGAGGGGATTTTTCAGAAATTGATATACCCGTATCCCTTCGCGGGCGCCTTTCTCGAAAGCGGGCTTGCAGATGTCCCAGTGGTGCACGTTGAGGGCCAGTCCGCCGCCGGTCAGTTTGGTGATGCGGATGGGATAGAGTGAGCAGGAGGCGGGCTTGGTGCGCCCGGCCATCTCGATGGAGCAGAGGCATTCCCCGGCTGCGCCGAAATGGCAGAACGCGCAGGGGCAGTCCTGCGAATCGGGCAGGGGCGGCATCAGGGGCGTGACGATGTCGTCGTCCCGGTCCACCTCGAAGAATCCTTTCGCGTCCACGGCGGCCCGGCCCGCGTCCGTCATGAAGCCGTTGTAGGCGGGGTAAGCCCGCTCCAGACCCTCCAGTTCCGCTTCGTCGAGCGGGGCCCCGCTGTCGCCCGCAATGCAGCAGGCGCCGCGGCAGACGGCATAATCACAGGCAAAATACTCCATCACGACATCCTCCGACACGAGGATGTCCCCAATCTGGATAATCGTTCCGAAACGTCCCTTTCCCATCAGTAAATCGTGTATTCGACCTCCCCGCCGCCGGAGAGGAGTTTGAGTACTTCCTGGACACCTGCCACGGACACGCGCTGCACGGCCGCCTTGTAATCCGAGACCAGGTCCTTGCCCTCGCTGTAGCGGATCAGGACATCCTCGATCAGGGTTTCCGGGGCGGCGTAGCGGTTTTCAAGCTCTTTGAGCAGGCTGGCCCTGGCGGCCCGGACGGCGCTTTCAGTCACGGGAATCGCGTCCAGGCGGCGCGTGACGCTGCGCACGGCGTCCAGCAGTTCGGCCTGGCTGCCCGGGCTGACGCCGGCCGGCAATCCGCTCTCGGGGCAGGGATGGCAGTTGATATAAATCGTGAACCGTTCGTCCGGGAAGAGCTCCAGCCGTGTGCTCAGGTCCGCGCTGGCACCCTGGTCGGCCAGCGCGCCGGCCAGCTGCTGCCGGATCAGCGAACAGGCCACCTGGAACGACAGGTACGTGTCGAGCTTGAAGGGAACGGCCGCGGTCCGGGCCACGTTCACGCCGATCTCCCGGCCGCCGGTCACGCCCGCGGCCGCGGGCTCCATACGCGAGACGCTGCCGGTGATGAAACGGCTCTCCACGCGCGGACGGGTGGAGAAGCGTTTCGACGTGCCGAATGCGTCCAGGATGCGGGGGAGTTCCTTCTTGACGGCTTCCTCGTCGAGGTCGCCGGCCAGCATGAGGATGCCGTCGCCGACCTTGTCGAAGAGGGAAGCGAAATACTGCTCCGCCCGGGCGGGCAGGTCGTCGGACAGGCGGTCCATGCGCTTGCGCTCCGGGTAGAAGAACTCCGGCCGCAGGAGACTGTCCATCTGGGCATTGACGTCGCGCGGCGAGCTGGCCTCGCGGTCCAGCCGCAGCGATTCTTCCGTCTTGTAGGCCGCAAACGCGTCCGGATCCGCTTGCCGGCCGTTTGCAAGCGCCAGCAGGGTCTGCATGAGCTGGGAGAACTCCGTGGACGGCGCGCGTCCGGTGATGCGCAGGTCAGAGAGCGAGGCGGCTGCCTGCAGGGTAATGCCGCTCGCGTCGAGCCGTTCGCGGAATTCGGCAGCGTTCATGCCGGCCACGCCGCTCAACGTCAGCATGTCGCCGACAAAGGCGCTTTCGCCCGCCTGCAGCCCCGGTACGTCGGCCACGCCGCCGCGCAGCAGCAGGGCGTAATGGAACTCGTGCGGCGTATCCATCTTCTTGAAAATGACCTTGATGCCGTTGGAGAAGGTCCAGAGGCGGCCGCCGGAGAGGGGCTCCGAAGCCTCGTTGCTCAGGCGGATCCGTCGCGCGGGGAAATGCAGCTCCGGCAATCCGGCCACGGCCGGCGCGGGGCTGTCGCCCGCCGCCCAGGCCTCCGTGAAGGCCTGTTTGAGCTGCTGCCGGTCGACCACCTCCCGGCCGGGCAGGTCGAGCCGCAGGATGAGGTTGCGGTTTGCATCCAGCAGCGCCCGGGCGAAGCCGTTGAACAGGGCCAGCTCGCGCTCGTCGTCCAGGCGGCGCGTGCCGATGAAGGCGCTCAGCATTTCGCCGGAGGCGAGGTGGGCGCCATACAGATAAGACGCGACGCAGCGGTCGAGGTATTCGTCATTGTGCAGGCGCCGCGTCGCGTCCCGGCGGGCGTCGGCGATCTGGTGGTCGCGCGCCTCGAGGAATTCGTCCATCGCGGCACCGTCCCGGTCCAGGCCGGCGAGCGCGGAGGCAAGGCAGCGCAGGGCACTTTCCAATTGACCGGCGGCAGTGCAGACCGTCAGGATATAGCGCTCGTCTCCGGGGCCCTGGGCGCTGTCTTCGTAGCGGAAACGGAAATCGGCCAGGGGGATGCCCGCGCTGCGGAACGCCCGCTCCACGCGCCGCCCGGCGATGCGGCCGAGCTGTTCGGCGTAGGCTTGCGTGACCAGCGGCTGCGGGGTGTTCATCATCTGCCGGGGCAGCCGTTCGGTGCGGTAGATGGCGTTGATGGCGGCCACGTTCCCGCCCGACTGCTGCGAGACGAGCAGCGAAAGCGAATCCTGCGGCGTCCAGGCGTAGCCGTCGCCGCGGAAATTGTATTCCAGCGCGGGAACCATCATCGACAGCAACCCCATGCGCTCCTGGATTTTTTTGGCGTCGATGTCGCCGCAGATGATGACGGCCTGCGGCTTGCGGTAGGCCGCCGCGATATCGAAGAGCATCAGCAGGGTGGAGTCCGCGACGCTCTCGTCGTGAGTGGGTACGTCGTGGAAGGAAAACAACGCCGCGTCCGCGGGCAGGGAGATGAAGCCCTGCTCGCCATAGCCGATGCCGTGTTCGGCCAGGAAACGGTAGGGGGCGCGCTTCCCGAAATGCGGCAGCTCCCGCAGCAGGTCGCGCGTCTGGGCGGCATTTCTCCGGCCGCGCTGCACCAGCGCGAAATCGGCGTAACCCTTTTTGTCCGGGTTGGTGACCAGGTAGAACTGGATGCCGTCCGGCAGGCTGCCGCGCTTGATTTCCGGAGCGGTGCCAAGGGACGGAAGCTCCTGTCCGTGCATCATAAAAGAAACAAGGAGGAGGATTAGGCACGATATGTGCTTGATTAACTTCCGCATCACAATTGCAAAAGTAAAAAAGAAAATGATTACATTTGCAATCACGCGTTTTGAAACCAATAAAAACTAATAGCATTATGAAAAAGTTGATTGCTACTCTTGCAACGCTTGCTGTTGCTCTCGGTTCCGCTTTTGCCCAGGATCTGGCTGCGGTGACTGAACTTTACAATGCTGGTGCCGAGTCTATCTCCATCAACAAGGAAAGTGCCCTGAAATCATTTGAAGAAGCGCTCAAGCAAGCCGAAGCTCTTGGCGAGGAAGGCCAGGAGGTCGTGGCGAACTGCAAGAATATCATCCCCAACCTGAAGCTCTCCATCGCGAAGGATCTCGTGAAGGCCTCCAAATTCGACGAGGCCATCGAGGCCCTGAAGGAGGTCGAGAAGGTCGCCGACGCGTATGACGCTGAGGAAGTGGAGGCCGAGGCCGAGTCCCTGATTCCGCAGATCAAGATGTCCAAGGCGAACAACCTCTACAAGGCAAAGGATTACGAGGCCGCCGCCGCTGCCTTCAAGGAAATCCTCGATGAGGAGCCCACCAACGGCAACGCCGCCTTCTACATGGGCGCTGCGCTGGTCGGCGCCGGCAAGAACAAAGAGGCCATCGCCGCTTTCGAGATTGCTGCCGCCAACGGCCAGGAGGCCAAGGCCAACCAGCAGATCGGCAACATCTACCGCAACGATGCCGCCAATGCCCTGAAGGCCAAGAAATATGCCGACGCCGTGGCCGCCGCCACCAAGGTGAACGACTACAAGGAGGATGCCCAGGCATGGCAGATCGCCGGACAGGCATCCCAGCTCGCCGGCAAGAACAACGACGCCATCAAGTACTTCGAGAAGTACCTGGAGGCCGCCCCGACTGCCAGCAACGCCGGTGCCGTCGCCTACACCGTGGGTGCCCTCTATCAGGGAGCGAAGAACAACGCCAAGGCCAAGGAGTTCTACAACAAGGCCCTGAGCGATCCCAAGTACGGCGCCGAGGCCAAGAAGATGCTTGACGCCCTCAAGTAATGCAGGCGCTCGAGCTGCTGGCTCCCGCCAGAAACAAGGAAATCGGCATCGCAGCCATTGACTGCGGTGCCGATGCCGTATATATCGCGGGTCCCGATTTCGGGGCGCGCAAGGCGGCGGGCAACAGCTTCGAGGATATCGGCGAACTCTGTACCTACGCCCACCGTTTCGGGGTGAAGGTTTTTGTGACCTACAACACCCTGTGGCGGGACGGCGAGGAAGAGGAAGCCCACGCGCAGATGCTCCGGACCCAGGAGGCCGGCGCGGACGCGTTCATCATCCGGGAACCCCGGATCGCCGCGTGGGAAGACATCACCATTCCCATTCACGCCTCCACCCAGTGCGCCATCCGGGACGTGGAACGCGCCCGCTGGTTCGAGTCGCTGGGTTGCGAACGCATCATTCTGGAGCGCGAGCTCTCGCTGGAGCAGATCCGGGCCATCTGCGCCGCCGTGCAGTGCGAGGTGGAATTCTTCGTGCACGGCGCGCTCTGCGTCTGTTACAGCGGCGACTGCCGCCTGTCGGAGTACCTGGACGGGCGGAGCGCCGACCGCGGCGAATGCATCCAGGCCTGCCGTTCGCTCTACGATCTCGTGGACGGGGACGGCCGGGTGCTGCTGCGCAACAAGGCCATCCTTTCGCTGAAAGATTTCAACCTGAAGGCCCGGCTGGAGGAGCTGGCGGATGCCGGCGTGTCCTCCTTCAAGATCGAGGGGCGGCTCAAGAACGCTTCCTATGTCAAGAACGTGGTGCGGGACTATTCGCTGGCGCTGGACGCGCTGGTGGCGAAGTATCCCGAGCGCTATTGCCGCGCCTCCTGGGGCGAGGTGATGGGCGGTTTCGTGCCCGACACCGGCAAGACCTTCAACCGCGGCTACACGGAGCTGTTCCTAGACGGCAAGCGGGGTAGGTGGTCGTCGATGGATGCGCCCAAGTCGATGGGCGAGGCTGTCGGCACCGTCTCCCGCATCCGGCGCAACGCCGCAACCCGCACGATGGAGTTTTCCGTCAAGCCGACCCGCGCCGGAGTGGAGCTGCGCAACGGCGACGGTTTCGCGTTTGCGACCGCCGACGGGGTGACCGGCTTCCGCGGTGATGTCTGCGAGGGCCTGCAGGTGCGCTGCAAGGACGTGCCCGACCTGCGCGAGGGGATGACGCTCTACCGCAATATCAGCGCGGCCTTCGAGAAGACGCTCGAGACGCAGGTCTGCCGCCGGGAGATCCCGGTGCGGCTTTCCGTGCGGGTGCACGGGAAATATGTGCTGGAGCTGCATGCCGTGACGCAGGACGGCCGCGAGGTGCTGAGTCCTTTCCACACCGACGTGGAGACGGCCGAGAACCGCGAGCGTGCCGAGGCGATGTTGCGGGAGCAACTGGGCAAGCGCAGCGGCGTGTATCGCTTCTCTGTCGGGGAACTCCTGATCGAAACGGCGGGGGGCGCGCTTCCGCTCCTCAGCGCCGCCACCCTCAACGCAATGCGCCGCCTTGTCGCCGATGACTTAGATCAGGTCGGCGTCAGCAGGCAACCGAATGTCCGCTGCCGGTCCCGCGAGGTTGGTGCGTGGGCGCCGGATCGCGTTAGCGATTATCCGGCCATCCCCCTTGAGGGGGCGCAGGGGGTGAAGGCGTATCAGAGCGCATCTCTGATGCGATCCAAGTATTGTGTCCGCTACGAACTCGGCCTTTGCCCGAAATACCAGGGCGCGAAACCACCGCAAGAACTCTTCCTGCTGAACAACGGCCGCCGCCTCGCCCTTCACTTCGACTGCGCCGCCTGCGAAATGACTGTCACCGCATGAGTGTCAGAGAATCAGCGTCAAGCGTTTGCTGATGGACTGGATTCCTTCGAGGATGCGGCGGCGGGTGTCAGGGCGGGGTGTTTTCCGTCCATTGGCGTAGTGGCAGAGCTGCTGCTCGTTGATACCTGTTTCACGCGCCAGTGCCTTGCGGGTGATGTAAGCATCCGCGTAACGGAGTTGCGCCCGGGTCGTCAAATGGAAATCCGGGGTCCAGTCTTCCAGGAACCCAGGGGGGACAGGATCGCCATCCAGGATCATACCTTCCAGATGGAATTTTAAGGCGTCGATGATATTGCGCTCCACCTCATCCAACGTTTTCCCGGTGGCCACGCAGGCCATCCGCTCATCGGCAACCGCCGCTCCGAAGTTCTTGTCCACCCAATCAATATTGATATCAATCGTTGTCATAGGCAACTCGTTCATTTCCATCCGGCTTGTTTCCAAATGCTGTTCAATAGCTCCTGGCTCAAATTGTCCCGGAGCTTTCCATTAACGGTTACCGTTCCGGGCTTATTCTCATTTGTAAATTGACGGTGGTCGCCTCTTGTACGATTAAGCCTCCAGCCGTCTTTTTGCAGCAGGTTTATTACCTGCCGTACTTTGTATTTTTTCACGGCAAAGGTATATAATAATTTACCATTTAGCAACCCCTTTCGCTAAAGAAGCAATGAATAATCTTTTTTATTCCAGGGAGAAGGTGACTTCGACGTCGCCGAGGCGGCCGCAGAGGGTGCCGCCACCCTTCTCGATGACATCCTTGAAGTAATTGCGGGTGAGCTGGCCGCGCCAGACGATATCGTCCTTGTCCTTGTAGGGAATCTCCAGCTCGAAGCCATATTGTTTGGAGTTATATTTGACCACGGCGCTGCATTTCCAGCTTGTCGTCGTGCCGCCGTCGTCCTCAATCACCATGAAGGCGATTTTTTCCATCTGTTCCGTGAAATTCGTCAGCAGGATGGCGTTGAACGGGATCTTTTTGCCCACCTGGCTGCGCTTGACGACGATCATCAGGTCCGTCAGGCTGGGCGAATAGTTCTTCAGGTCCTCATCTTTGGTGGCCTTGAAGCCGTCCACGGCGCCTGTCTTGATGAAAAATTCGCTCGCGCCCCCGAACCAGGAGTCATAGTTGCGCAGCATCTTGAAATCCTTGATGCTGAAGATGAATTCCTTTTCGTCCACGGGGGTCTTGTCCTTGCCGCCCTTGGTGGGGATGGGCTCCTCGAAAAGCTCCAGCGGGGTGAAGGCTGCGTCGCCGTTGCGGTTGATTACCCAGACGGGCCGTTCCATCGCCACCTGCTCGGTCACGATCACGGAGTCTACTACATGGGCGCCCTGCGCGTCGATACGCACTTCATAGCCGTAATTGGATTCGGCGCCGTAACCCGGGTCGAAGGTCACGATGGGGAAACTCTTGCCGTCCCATTCTTCGGAATAGGGCCAGTAGATCTGCATATCGGATTCGCTGAGGGCATTGATATATCGCTCCACATCGGCCGCACCGGCTTTGGTGCCGTATCGGTTGGCGAGGTAATCGGAGAGCAGGTCCCGCAGCGGCGTCTTGTAGCCGGCGGCCTTGGTCGCACGGGTCTGCGGCGAATCGCCCACGCCCGCCCCCGGTGCGGTGAAGAGTTCGGTGAGGCGGTATTCTTCGTCGTAACCGTGTCCGGAAGAGGAACTTACGGCATCAAAGACCTCGTCGAGATGTTCCGTCTCGAGCGGAAGGTCGGAGAGAATCTTGGCGACGTCCGACAGGGAAAACAGATCCTGGGTCTCTTCGGAAAGGTCCAGCTGGTCTTTCTGCCCGGCGCAGGAGGCGAGGGCAAGGGCGCACAGCAGCCCGGATAACAGTTGATTCGCTTTCATTTTTGCAAACAGTTTGGTTCTGCCTGCAAAGTGACGGACATTTATCCGATTACATTTCCGATTAATCGTTTAATTTTTTTCCGCCTGTCTTACTGACGCCGGCAGGCTGCCCCCCAGCAAAACCGTAGCCACCCGCGGCTTCGTAAGCGGGAGGGGCCCAACCGCAGGTTGGGAGGGATGAGCGAAGCGAAGTTTTGTCGGGGAGCAGCCTGCGGCGCAGTCAGGCGGAAAACCGAACGAATCGTATTTTTTTGTAGAAATCGGGCAGCGTTTGTACGTTTTTATATCCCGCGGTGCTGAAGACAGCGGCGGTATCGGGCCCGAGCGCCTCGTTGATTTCGACCAGACCGACCCCGCCCGGCCGGAGAAAACGCTGCGCCCAGCGGGCAATGGCGCGGTAAAAACGGAGCGGATCGTCGTCCGGAACGAAAAGAGCCAGCTCCGGCTCCCACTCCAGGACATTGGGACGCATCTGCGCCCGCTCCTGCTCCATCACATACGGCGGATTGCTGACAATCAAGTCGAACTGCCCGCCCTCGAACTCCTGCTCCGTATCGAGGACGTCGGCCTGCAGAAAGGTAGGCGAAGGCGGCGGAAAGGCGGAGCCGGAATTGGTTTTCCGGCAAACCTGTCCGGAAAATAATTCCGGGCCGCCCCGTCTGGAAGACTCCGCCGCCTCGACGTTAACCGGGAATTGTTTCCGCGCGTAGTCCAACGCAGTTTCCGACAAATCGACGCCGACGACCTCGGCATCGCGGATCTCCAGCGCAATGCTCCAGGCAATGCACCCGGAGCCGGTGCAGAGATCCAACACCCGCGGCGGCCGGTCGAGATCCATCTCCCGCAGCGTCCGGACGGCTTCAGCGACCAACAGCTCCGTCTCCGGCCGCGGAATCAACACCCCCGGCCCCACGGCGAACCGCCGGTCGCAAAACTCCGTATAACCCAGCACATACTGGATCGGCTCCCCGGCACACAGGCGCGCCAGCGCATCGGAAAGCTCCGCCACCTGTTCCGCCGGCACCAGCGTCTGCGGCTCGACGATGTGCGTATAATTCGTCACGCCCAGCAGTTCGCGGCAGAGCATCAAAACCAAACCCCTCGCCTCAGGCGAAGGGTACAGGTTCTCGAGGCGGGCGGCGCCGTCGCGGATGAAATCGGACAGCAGCACTAGCAGTTCTCGATGATGGTGCTCAGGAAAGCGGTCATGTCCAGCCCCGCGGTGCGGACCATCTTCGGCACGAGCGAAGCGCTGGTCATCCCCGGAATGGTATTGATTTCAAGGAAGTAGAGACCGTCCTCGGCGAGGATCCAGTCCATGCGGACGACGCCCCGGCAGCCCAGGCGGAAATAGATCTTGGCCGTGGTGCGCTGCACCAGGTCCCGGACCTCGTCGGAGACGGGAGCGGGGCAGATCTCCTGGCTGTGCCCGTTGTACTTGGCGTCGTAGTCGAAATACTCGTTGTCGGTGACAATTTCGATCAGCGGCAGCGTGCGCACCTCTTTGCCGTCGAAATAGGCCGCGCAGGTCAGCTCGCGCCCTTTGACGCCCTGCTCAATGAGCACGGTGTGATTCTCGCTGAAAGCGAACTGCACGGCGGGGCCGACATCCTCCGGCCGCGTCACGCGCGTGACGCCGAAGCTGGAACCACCCTGCGTGGGCTTCACGAACACGGGGAACTGCAGCTTGCGCGCCACTTCGTCCTGCGCCTCCTGGTGGTCCATGCCGTGGCGGATGAAGACGTCAGGAGCGCATTTCGCGAGCCCCAGCTCGCGGATGTAGCACTTACAGGCGTATTTGTCGAAGACGATGGAGCAAGTGCTTGAATCGCAGGTGCTGCACGGAATGCCGAGCATCTCGAGATAGCCCTCGATCTGGCCCGTTTCGCCCGGAGCGCCGTGCTGCACGATGTAGGCGAAGTCGAACTTGATATGCTCGCCCAGCACCTGGACGGAGAAATCGTTCTTCTCCACCTCGGGGCGGGCGCCTTCCGGGAAGGTGACGCGCATCGAATTGCGCTTCTTGGCGGCAACGAGCTGCCAGCGGCCGAAACGGGCGAAAATCTCATAAACGTCGTATTCGTTGCCGTCGATGCGGGAAGCGACGAATTCGCCGCTGCGGCAGGACACTTCCCATTCGGACGAGTCGCTGCCGTACACCACGGCGATGGTCTTGTACTTGCTCATATCCTAATTGAAATAATAATCTTCTTCCTGGTTGCGCGCATTGTCCCCGTCCTGGCCGGCATAGTCGTCGCCGTAGCCGCCGAGGAAGGTGCCGTCCGTGGCGCAGTTGTACTCGAGCGCGCCGCCGGTCGGAGCGAGGAAATGATCGTTGTCCATGGACCAGCCGATGGTCGGGTCCGCGAGGCATTTCTTCATCCAGATACCCCAGATCGGGAGCGCGGCGTTGGCGCCCTGGCCGAGGGCCGTGGAGGTGAAGTGGACGTTGCGGTCCTCGCCGCCCACCCAGGCGCCGGCGGTGATGTTGGGCGTGTAGCCGATGAACCAGCCGTCGGAGTTGTCATTGGTCGTACCGGTCTTGCCGGCAATCTCGCCGCGCAGGCCGTAGACGGAGCGCAGGCGGTTGCCCGTGCCCTCGTTGACCACGCCGCGCATCATGTTCACCATGAGGTAGGCCGTCTGCTCGGAGATGGCGTCACGCTTCTGGTTGGTGAACTCGTCGATCACGCGTCCGTCGTTGTCCGTAATCTTGTAGACGTACTGGGGCGTAATGTAGGTGCCGTGGGACGGGAAGGTGTTGTAGGCGGCGACCATGTCGAACACCGGCACTTCCGCCGCGCCGACGCAGAGGGAATACACCTCGTCGAGGTGCGTCTGGACGCCCATCTGGTGGACCATGCGGACCAGCGCGGCCGGGCCGAGTTCCTTCATCAGGAAGGCCGAGGCGTTGTTGGAACTGTGGGCGAGACCCCAGCGCAGGGTGACGGTCTGGCCGATCATCTCCGCCTTGTCGGTGCTTCGCGGCGTCCATACGTCGCCGTTCGGCAGGACGAAGGTCTGCGGGAGCAGCACGATGCGGTCGCAGGGGGTCATGCCCTCCTGCATGGCCAGGGTATAGAGGTACGGCTTGATGGTCGATCCGACCTGGCGCTTGCCCTGCCGGACGTTGTCATACTTGAAATAGCGGTAATTCGGGCCGCCCACGTAGGCGCGGATGTAGCCCGTGTTGGGTTCGATGGCCATGAAGCCGCAGCGCAGAAAGCTCTTGTAGTAGCGGATGGAGTCGTCGGGCGTCATCGTGGTGTCGATGTAGCCCTTGGCGTTCCATGAGAAGACGCGCATCTTCTCGGGCTTGGAGAACTGGGCCATGATCTCGGCGTCGCTCTTCCCGGCGCGGTGCTGCAGGCGGTAGCGGTCGCTCCAGCGGCGGGCCTGGTTCATCAGGGTCTCGGCCATCTTGGGCGTCACGTCGTTGGCGAACGGACGGTTGCGCTTGCCCTTCAGCTCGCGGTCGAAGGCCTTCTGGAGGCTGCCGCCCATGTGCTCGACCACGGCTTCTTCGGCGTACTGCTGCATCTTATAGTTGATGGTGGTATAGATGCGCAGGCCGTCCCGGTCAAGGTCGTAGGAGCTGCCGTCGCTCTTCTTGTGCTTGTTGAGCCAGCCGTAGATGGGATCGTCGCGCCAGCGCAGGGAGTCGTGCGTGAAGTCCTCCGGCCACTGGTAGTCGGAGCGCTTGGGACGCTGGGCCTGCATGTCGCGGCGGAGCATGTCGCGGAAATACGGCGCGTGGCCGGCGTTGTGGTCCTGCACCTGGAAGTTGAGGGTGATGGGGACCTGGCGGATGGAATCGCGCTCCGCCTTGGTCAGGTAGCCGCTCTTCTCCATCTGGCCGATCACGAAATTGCGGCGCTCCAGGGAGCGTTCGGGATTGAGGACGGGATTGTAGCGGGTGGGCTTGTTGACCATGCCCACCAGCAGGGCGGCCTCCTCGACCGTAAGGTCGGCCGGCTCCTTCGCGAAATAGGTCTCCGCGGCGGCCTTGACGCCGTAGGCGCTGCTGCCGAAGAAGATGGAGTTGAGGTACATGTCCACGATCTCGTTCTTGGTGTAGTCCCGCTCGATCTTGACGGCGGTGATCCACTCCTTGAGCTTGATGACGATCATCTGGAACTTGTTGCGTATCTCGTTGCGCGGGTAGAGCGTCTTGGCGAGCTGCTGCGTGATGGTACTGCCGCCGCCCTGGCTGGAATCCCGCATGAGCAGGGTCTTCACGAGCACGCGGGCGAGGCCCTTCATGTCGATGCCGGAATGCTTGTAGAAACGGGCGTCCTCCGTGGCCACGGCGGCGTGCACCAGGTGCGGGGAGAGCTCGTCGTAGCTGACGTAGGTGCGGTTCTCGATATGGAAGGTCGCGAGGACTTCTCCGTCCTCGGCAATGACTTGGGTAGCCAATTTGTTGTCGGGGTGCTCCAGCTCTTCGAAAGAAGGGATCTTTGCGAAGATGCCGACCAGCAGCAGGAGCAGGAACACCAGTGCGAAAGGAGCCGCGACCAGGATCCAGAACCACTTGACAATCTTCTTCTTGGTAGTCTCTTTCATCGGCAAAAAATTTGTCATAATATAATTATGACCCCAACTTAACGAGCGCAAAATTAACGATTATATTTTGAATTTTACCGAGTTTCTGTTTTTCTTTGCAGTTCGAAATTGAAAAGAGAAGAAAATGGCGGGGAATTTAGTAATCGTCGAGTCGCCGGCCAAGGCGAAGACCATTCAGAAATATTTAGGTAAGGAATTCACGGTCAAGTCCAGCTTCGGGCACATTCGCGACCTGCAGGACAAGAAGCTCAGCGTCGATGTCGCTGACGGCTTCAAGCCCGAGTACGTCGTGCCCGCCGCCAAGAAAAAGGTGGTGGCCGAGCTGAAGAAGGCCGCCGAAGAGGCGTCGCTGGTCTGGCTGGCTTCCGATGAGGACCGCGAGGGAGAGGCCATTTCCTGGCACCTGGTCGAGGCCCTGGGCCTGGACCGCACCCGCACCCGCCGCATCGTTTTCCACGAGATCACCAAGGACGCCATCCTGCATGCCATCGAGGCCCCGCGCGACATTGACGACAACCTGGTCAAGGCGCAGCAGGCCCGCCGCGTGCTGGACCGCCTGGTGGGCTTCGAGCTCTCCCCGATCCTCTGGCGCAAGATCCAGCGGGGCCTGTCCGCCGGCCGCGTGCAGTCCGTGGCGCTCCGCCTGGTCGTGGACCGCGAGAAGGAGATCATGAACTTCACCCCTACACCTTATTATAGAGTAGAGGCCCAGTTCATCGCGGGCGGAGTCAAGGTCAAAGGCCTGCTGGACGCCCGTTTCGAGACGCTGGAGCAGGCCCGGAAGTTCCTGGAAGACAGCATCGGCGCGTCCTACACGGTGGGTTCCGTCGAGAAAAAGGACGCCATCCGTTTCCCGGCTGCGCCGTTCACGACCTCCACGCTCCAGCAGGAGGCGGCGCGTAAGCTGCGCTACCCCGTGAGCCTGACGATGCGCCTGGCGCAGGGGCTCTATGAGCGCGGTCTGATCACCTACATGCGTACGGACTCGACGAACCTGTCGGCCCTCGCGCTGGGCACGGCCAAGCAGTTTATCCTGGACAACTTCGGTTCCGAATATTCCCACCCGCGCCAGTACAAAACGCATTCCAAGGGCGCCCAGGAGGCGCACGAGGCCATCCGCCCGACCTTCATCGCCAACACCGAGATCGAAGGCACGGCCCAGGAGAAGAAACTCTACGAACTGATCTGGAAGCGTACGGTCGCCTCGCAGATGTCCGAGGCCAAGGTGCTCGGCACATCTATCCGCGTGTCGTCCGACAAGCGGCCCGAGCAGTTCGGCATCCAGGCCACGGAAGTGCTCTTCGACGGCTTCCTGAAGCTGTATATGGAAGGCAGCGACGACGAGACGCAGGAGGAGAACACCATCCTGCCGCCGATGAACGTCGGCGACGTCCTGACGGAAAAGGGCATCACCGCCGAATGCAAATACACCCAGGCTCCCGCCCGCTACTCCGAGGCCACGCTGGTCAAGAAACTGGAGGAGCTCGGCATCGGCCGCCCGTCCACCTATGCGCCGACCATTTCCACGCTGACCACCGGTCGCGGTTATATCTTCAAAGGCGACATCGAGGGCCGCAAGGTGCCGGTGACGAACCTCGCCCTGAAGGGGGAGAACATCACTACGGCCAGCAAATCGGAGACCATCGGCGCGGAGCGCGGAAAACTGGTCCCGCAGGAGATCGGCCTGGTGGTGTCGGACTACCTCGTGGAGAACTTCCCGCGCATCATGGACTACGATTTCACGGCTGACGTGGAACAGGATTTCGACCGCATCGCGGAAGGCAAGATGGTCTGGAACGAGGTGATCGCTTCGTTCTACGGCGACTTCCACAAGAAGGTGGACGCTTCCCTCCATGACGGCCAATATACCCACGTGGAGCGCGTGCTGGGCGTGGATCCCGCCGACGGGCGCACCGTGGTGGCGCGCTTCGGCCAGTTTGGCGCCTACGTCCAGAAGGGCGACGGCGACGACCGTCAGTCCGCCAGCCTCGCGAAGGGTCAGCTCATCGAGACGCTGACGCTGGAAGAGGCGCTTAAGCTATTGGAATTCCCGCGCCGGGTCGGCCAGTACGAGGGCGCGGACATCGTGGTGCTGAAGGGCCGCTTCGGTCCCTACATCAAATACGGCGACAAGAACATCTCCCTGCCGCGCGGGGCCGATCCCCTGCGTATCAGCCCGGAAGAATGCGTCCGGCTGGTACAGGATGCCGTTTCGGGCGCCTCGGCGACCCCGGTGCTCAAAGAGTTCACGGAAGCGGGCATCCAGGTGCTCAACGGCCGCTACGGTCCCTACATCAAGTACGACAACCGCAATTTCCGCATTCCGCGCGGAACGGACGCGGCCGCGCTGACCGAGGAGGCCTGCCGGAAGATCATCGAGGCCGCTCCCGCCCAGGAGAGTGCCCCCAAGGCCCGTAGATTCAGGAAACAATAGTTAGTAGCATATATGGCAAATTACCAGATTGACGCGATCGACAGGAAGATTCTTTCCTACTTGGTCAACAACGCCCGGATGCCTTTCCTGGAAATCGCCCGGGAATGCGGCATCTCCGGAGCCGCCATCCATCAGCGGGTCCACAAAATGGAGAGCAACGGGGTCATCACCGGCTCCCGCATGGTGGTCAAGCCCGGCGCCCTGGGACTCAATGTCTGCGCCTTCATCAGCGTGAACCTGTCGGAGGACAACAAGTACCCGGATGTCGTGGCTGCACTCAAGCACATTCCCGAGATTGTGGAATGTCACTTCGTGACCGGCAAGGCCGCCCTTTTCCTGAAGGTGTACTGCTTCGACAACGAGCACCTGATGAGCATCCTGCTGAACACCATCCAGCGCATCCCGTACATCCAGTCAACGGACACGATGATCTCCCTCGACCAGTCCTTCGAGCGCGAAGTGTGGGTCAAGGATTACAAGACAACAAGGCTTCCGCAAGAATAAGATCCTCGGGTGTCGTTATTTTGAGATTGAACCGCTCGCCCTGCTCAAAGGTGAGCGGTATTTCTTTGCGCGCCGCGACCGAGGCGTCGTCCGTGAAGGAGAGGTCGTAGGCCTGCGTGTAGGCGGCCTTGATGTCCTCGGAGCGGAAGATCTGCGGTGTCTGCACGGCCACGGTCTTCGAGCGGTCGGGATCCGGGACGGCCGGGTCGGTGGAGCGGAGCGTATCCACGACGGGCAGGACGGGCAGCAGGGCGTGGCATTCCCCCCGTTGCATGCGATCCAGCATGCGGCGCACCAGCGCCGCACTGATCAGCGGCCGCACGCCGTCGTGGATGGATACGATGGCGTTGTCGGGCACCTTCTTCAGCGCGTTCTGGACGGAGTGGAAACGGGTGAGTCCGCCGGCGACGAGCACCTGCGGGCAATGGAAGGAATGGATGGCGCAGAGATCCTTCCAGGTCTGGAAGTGGGTTTTGGGCAGAACGGTGATGATTTTCATGTCCGGTTCCGCCTCCAGGAAGCGCTCGATGGTGCACTGGAGAATGGGCCGGCCGTCCAGCAAAAGGAACTGCTTGGGGACATCGCCACCCATACGGGTGCCGGTCCCGCCGGCCACGAAAATACCGTAAATAATTCTGCGCATAAATGGAGGATTTCTTCCACAAAATTAAGGATTTTTATTTACATTTGTAATTCAAACAAACATCGAAAATAATATGGCTTTTTCATTCCTGAATCAGGAGCTGGCTATCGATCTCGGCACCGCCAATACCGTCATTTACCAGAATGACCAGATCGTGTTGGACGAGCCCAGTATCGTGGCCATCGATAACAATACGGGCAAATGCATGGCCCTGGGTACCCAGGCCAAATTGATGCATGAGCGCACCAGTCCGGGCGTCAAGACCATCCGCCCGCTGCGCGACGGCGTGATCGCCGACTTCAACGCGGCGGAGATGATGATCCGCGGTTTCATCCGGCAGGCCGGCGGGCGCCGCTCCCAGCTTTTCACCCCCAACCTCAAGGTGGTGGTCGGCATCCCTTCCGGATCCACGGAGGTGGAGATCCGTGCCGTCCGTGACTCCACGGAGCATGCCGGCGGCCGCGACGTCTTCCTGATCTTCGAGCCGATGGCGGCAGCGCTCGGTATCGGCCTGAACGTGGAGGCGCCGCAGGGTAACATGGTCGTCGACATCGGCGGTGGCACCACGGAGATCGCGGTGATCTCCCTGGGCGGCCTGGTCCAGCAGGACAGTATCCGTACGGCCGGCGACGTGTTCACGAGCGACATCCAGTATTATCTCCGTCAGCAGCACAACATCCGCGTGGGTGAGATTACTGCGGAGAAGATCAAGATGGCGATCGGTGCCGTGATTCCCGACCTTCCGGCCGAAGAAGAACCAGCTCCGTTCATCGTCCGCGGACCGAACCTCATGACGGCGCACCCGGTCGAGGCCACGATCACCCACCAGGAGATCGCGCACTGCCTGGACAAGTCCATCGCCAAGATCGAGGCTTCCATCCTGCATGTGTTGGAGAATACCCCGCCGGAACTCTACGCCGATATCGTGGAGAACGGTATCTATCTGTCCGGCGGCGGCGCCCTGCTCCGCGGCCTGGCACGGCGTTTCCAGGACAAAGTCAACATCCAATTCCACGTGGCCGACGATCCGCTCCACGCTGTGGCGCGCGGCACGTGCGATGCGCTCAAACATACTGACCGTTATTCCTTCCTGATGCGATAGGATGCCCGGTCAGAAGCCATCTTCCCTACTGGTCAGCGCGGCAACCTTCATCCTGTTGGAGCTTGCTGCGCTCTTGTTGTTGCGCAGCAGCTCCACCCTGCAGAACATCTGGATGAACCGCGCTTCGCACCGCACGATGGCATTCCTGTGGGGAAGCGGAGAGACGATACGCAGCCAGTTCCAGATGGACGAGTTCAACCGGACGCTCCAGGCGGAAAACGCCCGCCTGCAGGAGCGCCTGCGCGCTTATGAAGCCATGGACGCAGAACGGGAGGAGTTGGATCGCATGGCGGTGCGGAATGCCGCAAACTACCGTTATATGCCGGCCACGGTGGTGAAGATGAGCCGTAACCGCTCCCACAACTACATCATTCTGAACAAGGGCTCGGAAGATGGCATCCATCCCCAGTCCGGCATCATTTCCGACTTGGGTGTGGTGGGAATCGTACAGGCCGTGGACAAGCACTACTCCTACGGCCTGACGCTGATGAATCCGCAGATGAGTATCGGGGCGCGGATTGGCGGTTCCGAACTGGTGGCGCCGCTCACCTGGGACGGGCGCCATTCCGGCCGTGCCATCCTGAGCAATCTGCCGCCGCATTTCAGCGTGGCACCCGGTGACACCGTGCGCACGAGCGGCTTTTCGAGCATCTTCCCGCCGGACATTCCCATCGGCATCACGGGGGAAAGCCGGCTCGTGGACGGATCCACGCGCCAGGTGGACGTGGAACTGTTCCAGGATTTTTCCAGACTTCGTTATGTGACGGTGGTGGAAAACCTTGACCGGGCGGCTATCATGGCCCTGGAGGCCGAAGGGGAGGTCACGCGATGAGATCTCCTGCCCTCAAATTCATCCTGCTGTTCATCGCGCAGACGGCGTTGTGGAATTATTTCAATTTCACGCCCTATGTCTTCATCGTGTTCCTGCCGGCCATGCTGCTCTGCCTGCCTGCCGAGCGCGGAACGGTCCGCGTGATGATCCTGGCCTTCATTCTGGGCCTGATTGCCGATTTCCTCGTGAACGGCCAGATGGGCCTGACCTCGCTGGCGCTGGTGCCCGTGGCCGCCTTCCGGCGCAGGGTGATCCGCATCGTGTTCGGACAGGAATTCTTTATCCGCGACGAGGCGCTTTCCTTCCACCGGCAGGGCTGGGTGAAATTCCTATGGGCCATCCTCCTGCTGACGGGAATCTACCTGATCGTCTACATCCCCGTGGACTGCGCCGGGATGTATTCTTCCGGCTTCCGCACGCTGAAGTTCCTGCTGTCCCTGCTGGCGAGCTCCGCCGTGTCGATGGCCGCCGCGTTCCTTCTGCTTGAAGAATCCGACGAGCGATGGAAATGAACCGCAAAAACCGACTGGTGACCGGCCTGCTGGTCGTCGCCGGCATCTTGCTGGCGAAGTTGTTTTATATCCAGATCATCAATGACAAGTACAAGCGGGATGCATCCAACAACTCGCTGGTTTACAACTATATCTTCCCGCCCCGCGGGGTTATTTACGACCGCAACGGCGAGATTCTGGTGGGCAACGAGGTCTGCTACGACATCACCGTGACGCCGCGCGACGTGATGCCCTTTGACACGCTGGCGCTGGCCGGCGCCCTGGGCGTTGAAGCGGATTTCATCCGCGAGCGCATGGCCTATTACCGGCAGTACCGCACCCGCATCGGGTACCAGACGCTATCGTTCCTCAAGCATATCCCGCAGGAGAATTACATCCGGTTCGTGGAGGAGGCCTACCGTTTCCCGGGTTTCCGGGCGGAGGTGCGCAGCGTGCGCCAGTACCCTTTCAATGCCGGCGGCAACCTGCTCGGCTACATTTCCGAAGTGGATGCGGACTTCATCAAGGAGCACCCGGACTACCGTTCCGGCGACTATGTCGGCAAGACCGGCCTGGAGGCCGCGATGGAGCAGGAACTGCGCGGCGTGAAGGGCTTTCATATCTATCTGCGCGACTCGCGCAACCGGGTCCAGTCGCCCTACATGGACGGGGCGGAGGACAAGGAGGCCGAGCCGGGCAAGGATATCGTGTCCACGATCGACGCCCACCTGCAGCAATACGGACAGCGTCTGATGGAGGGAAAAGTCGGCTCCGTCGTGGCCATCGAGCCGTCCACCGGGGAGATTCTCGCGATGGTGTCCAGCCCGGGTATCGACGTGGACGTGCTCAGCGACATCGGCAAGCATTACGCGGAAATCGCGAAGAATCCGCGCAAGCCGATGTTCAACCGCACGGTGATGGCGTCCTATCCGCCAGGTTCCGTTTTCAAGCTGATCAACGGCCTGATCGGCCTGCAGGAAGGGGTCCTGAAGCCGGAGAACAGCTATCCCTGCAACTCGGGATTCCCTTACGGAAACAACCGGAAGCTGGGTTGTCACGGTCACGCTTCGCCGCTGAACCTGCTGAGCGCCATCGCCACCTCCTGCAACGGCTACTTCTGTTACGTCCTCCGCAATATCCTGGACAACAAGGCCTACAAGAGCACGAAAGAGGCCTTTGATGCCTGGCGCGAGTACGTGTTGAGTTTCGGCTTCGGCCACAAGCTGGGCAGCGATTTCCCTTCCGAGCTGGGCGGCAACATCCCGACCTCCGACTACTATGACCGGATGTACGGACAGGGCCGCTGGCGCTTCCAGACCATCATTTCCCTGTCCATCGGGCAGGGCGAAATCGGCGCCACGCCGCTCCAGATCGCCAACCTGGCGGCGACGATGGCCAACCGGGGCTTTTACTACATTCCCCATATCGTCAAGGAGTCCGAGGGTGTCGAGATCGATCCCAAATTCAAGGAGCGCCAGTACACGAAAGTGGACACGAAGCACTTCGAGACGGCGGTCCAGGGTATGTATATGGCCGTGAACGGCGGCGGATCGGCGGGCGGCACCGCCTTCAGCGCCCGCATCCCGGGACTGGACGTGTGCGGCAAGACCGGCACCGCCCAGAACCCCCACGGCAAGGACAATTCCGTCTTTATCTGTTTCGCGCCCAAGGACAATCCCCGGATTGCCGTGGCCGCGTATGTTGAGAACGCCGGTTTCGGCGCCACCTGGGCGTTGCCGGTGGCTTCGCTGATGCTGGAGAAATACCTCACGGGGGAGATTTCTCCGGAACGGAAGTATTTGGAAGACCGCTTGATGACCACCCGATTCTTCTGAGTATGCTGAAAGTGGACGGAACGCCCGGCGCCCTCGACCGGGGATTGAAACAGACAATAGACTGGTGGCTCATCGGCTGCTATCTGCTGCTGGTGCTCATCGGCTGGCTGAACATCTACGCCTCGATTCATTCCACGGAGCCGTCTTCCATCTTCGACTGGAGTGCGCGCAGCGGCAAACAGGCCATCTGGATCATGACGGCCTTCGCGCTGGACATCCTGATCCTGTTCATCATCAATCCCCGCCTGTGGGAGGTGGTGTCTCCATACGCCTACATCGCGGTGCTCTTCCTGCTGATCCTGGTGATTTTCGTCAGCAAGGACGTCAAAGGATCGCATTCCTGGTTTGAGCTGGGACCGGTCAAGTTCCAGCCGGCCGAGATATCCAAGATCACCACGTCGCTGGTCCTGGCGGCCCTGATGGGCAAGCCGTCGTTCCGCCTGTCCAACCGCAGGTACCTGCTGGCGGTGGCGGCGATCATCGGCCTGCCGATGCTGGCGATTCTGGGGGAGAGCGAGACGGGTTCGGCGCTGGTGTATGTCGGTTTCATCTTCGTGCTCTACCGGGAGGGCCTGTCGGGTTGGTGGCTGTTCCTGATGGGGATGGCGATCCTGCTTTTCATCCTGACGCTCGTCACGCACAGCTGGGTGTCCGCGATCGTGCTGTTCGTCGTGTGTGCGGCTTATTTCGTGCAGGTGCTGCGTACCAGCCGGCGCGAGGAACTCTCGCTGCGGCGCCGCGCCCTGTTCCGCACCCTGCTGGCTTTCCTGGCCGGCCTGGTGGTGATTTTTGCGACGGATTTCGTTTTCGACCATGTCCTGCAGGACCACCAGCGCAAGCGCATCGAGGTGTTGCTCGGGATGAAGGAAGACCCGTCCGGCGTGGGCTACAACGTGCGTCAGTCGATGATTGCCATCGGCTCCGGCGGCTTCGCGGGCAAGGGTTTCCTGCAGGGGACGCAGACGACCTACGGCTTCGTGCCGGAGCAGAGCACGGACTTCATCTTCTGCACCGTGGGCGAGGAATGGGGCTTCCTGGGCTGCCTGGCGGTCATCGCGCTCTACGTGCTGCTGATCTGGCGCATTATGAACGACGCCGAGCGGAGCCGGGAGCCGTTCACGCGAATCTATGGCTTCTGCCTGGCTGCATGCCTGTTCATGCACCTGTTCATCAATATTGGCATGACAATTGGTCTCATGCCGGTGATCGGCATTCCGCTGCCGCTGCTGAGCTACGGCGGTTCGTCGTTGTGGGCGTTCTCCGTGATGCTGTTTATTTTCATCGCGCTGAACCGTCAGGAAAAGAAATATTTCTAACTTTACGGATATGAAAAAGATTCTGTTCGTTTCCTTGCTGCTGGCGGCCGCGCTGATCGCCGGCGCGCAGCCGGGTGGCTTTCCCTTCGGGCAGGCCGCTGAACCCGAAGGACTCGCCAAGCCGGCGCGTCAGTTTACGCTAGACCTGACTCCGGACGGAGCCGCCCAGATGGTGGTGTACCTGCCGCAGGAGCCGAGCGGCCGTGCCGTGGTCGATTGCCCGGGCGGCGGCTACGCCGTGTTGTCCAATACTCATGAGGGATCGGCCTGGGCGCCGTTCTTCAATGAGCGCGGCATCGCTTTCATGCTCGTGAATTACCGCATTCCCCACGGGGACCGGACCCTTCCCATCACGGACGTCGAGACGGCCATCCGCATCGTGCGTGACAGCGCTGCCGTCTGGAAACTGAATCCCCGCGACATCGGCATCATGGGTTCTTCCGCCGGCGGGCACCTCGCTTCCACGATCGCCACGCACACGCCGTACGAATTGCGTCCTGATTTCCAGATCCTGGTCTATCCCGTGATCACCATGGGTCCCGGCACGCATCAGGGCTCGCTGGACGGCCTGCTGGGCGACAACCAGAAGGATACCGAGCTGGTGCGCCTCTACAGCAACCAGTACCAGGTGCGCAGCCACCTCACCCCGCCCGCCTTTATCGTGCTCTCGAGCGACGACAACCTCGTCCCGCCCGTGCCGAACGCGATCGCGTATTACAGCGCGATGCGCAACGCCGGCAACAGCTGCTCGCTGCACATTTATCCCACCGGCGGCCACGGCTATGGCTTCATGCCCTTCTTCGCCTACCACGACCAGATGGTTTCCGACCTCTCTTCCTGGCTGGAGAACCTGAAGGCCCCGAAGCAGGACGCCGTCCGCGTGGCCTGCATCGGCGACAGCATCACCGACGGCCACGGTATCGACCTGCGTACGACCAACGGCTACCCCGCCCAGATGCAGACGATGCTGGGCGACGGCTATTTCGTGAAGAATCTCGGCGTGAGCGCCCGCACGGTGATGTCCTCCGGCGACCTGCCGTACACGAACGAACTCGCCTGGGAAGACGCGCTTGCATTCCAGCCCGACGTGGTGGTGATCAAGCTCGGCACCAACGACACCAAGACGCAGAACTGGACCAACAGGAAGGCGTTCTCCGCCGACCTGCAGAAGATGCTCGATGCGCTCAAGGCCCTGCCTTCGAAGCCCCGCATCCTGATCTGCACGCCGATTCCGGCCCTCAAGGACAGCTGGACCATCAACGAGAAGCTCATCGCCGAGGAGGTGATTCCTGCCATCCAGGAGGCCGCCAAGAAGAATAAGCTCGAGGTAATCGATCTCCACACGGCCTTTGCCGACCAGCAGGCCCTCTACCAGGAGGATGGCATCCATCCGACCCAGCAGGGTGCCCGCAAGATTGCGGAGATCGTCGCCAAGGCCATCGACCCGAACGCCAAGACCGAGCAGCGCGGCTTCTTCGGCATGGGCGGCGGCCGCCCCCGCTAACCCGTCATTTGCCGGTCTTCCCTCGCGGGCGGCCGGAAATTATTTTTCGTGCGGTAGCCCGAAAAACCAATTTCCGCTCCGCCCTCCACAACGCTCCCGCGCGACCGGCGAACTAACGACCGGTGGGCTAACCCCCCGGACCCCCTGCGTCGCTTCGCTCCGAATCCTTTCCGTCATTCGCCGGCTTGACCGGCGAATCTCGGCATCAATATCGCCCCTTTTCGATGCGACCCCCGGAAAATTCTTTAGGGGTCGCATCGTTTTTGCCCGATTCCGGTCCCGACCGGACAGGCGCGGGCGCGAGCGAGCCCGCCAAAGAGCTCGCGCAGCGTCCCGCGGCAAGCGCCGAGCCGCGTATCGCGAGGCGCTGGTGGCCGTTTAGGTTTTCATATTTCTCTTCTTTTTGGGGAAGGTCTTATTTCAGGGTCGGGACCTTCCCCGGCAAAACATGCTAGAAATGCCGTAGAACAGGGATTCAGTGGGGAAGGTCTGCCACGTAAAATGAGACCTTCCCCAACTGGTATGGTTGAAATTGCAGTTGAATCAAAAATTCGCTACCTTTGCACCCACGCCTTGGTGGTGGAATGGTAGACACGAGGGACTTAGACTAAATTGAGTGCACGTTCCGAAAAGAACGATGTAGAATGTCGTAAAGTCAAGGAAGCCTTAACGGGTAATGCCGATGGTAATCTTGAGCCAAGCCTCCGGAAGGAGGAAGGTGCAGAGACTAGACACGACACACCTAAAGATCCTGGATCCATGGTGAAGGAATAGTCCGGACCACAAACAGAGACTGGTGGCGAAAGCCATAGTGGCAAGAAAATCCCTTGGCCCGCAACGGCCGTATGGGTTCGAGTCCCATCCGAGGCACGAAAATAGACAGCGCCAAAGCTGTCTTTTTTCGTGCCTAATATCTTCGATAGACTGGGGGCCTAATCCCCCAGACCCCCTGGGTCGGCCTTCGGCCTCCGAAATTCATTTTCAAGCACTTACAAAGTCTTTAATTTTTCTATTCACCAAATTTGGTCACTTTTGGCCACCCGTCATCATATACAGTACTCTCTATGGAACCAATAAGCGAACACAGGATCGGCAAAGTATACGCCTTCACGCCTTTTATCAATCAGCTCCTTGCCTAAAAGAACGCTTTCTATCCTTGTGATATTCGATTTGTTACCCAGGCGGGAAAACTCCCCGATTTTCAACTTGCTTCGCTCTGATATAATGCCCCTCCTGGACGGCGGCAAACGTAGCCAGAGCAGCAACGATGGAAATCGGAATCATTGACCAGAACATTGTCGGCACCGTCAGGAATAGCAGGAAACCGGTCAGCTTGTTGGCCAATGTATGAGGAAAACAGAATCGTTTGAAGACGGCCAGGGCTGATACCTGGTTTATAATCTTGATGGTGACAATTATACCGGCCCCAATCCAGAGCCAAACGGGAATCTCCAGTACCGGCAACAAGCGAATGGCGCAACATGCCACGAATACGATGTCGGCTACACTATCCAAGACGGCTCCCGTTTTGCTTTCTGCTTGGAGTTTCCTGGCCAGAGGGCCGTCAACCATATCACTGATGCCACACAGCGCATAGAGCGCCCAGAACAGCCATCCGGCCACATCGCAAAACAGCAGGCAGAAAGAGCCTGCTATCCTGAGCGCCGATATGACATTCGGCAATCGCTTCATACTGGATGTCTTACTATTCTGAAAGTGCATCGTTCGCCCCCTCGGAGTATCGTATTCACAATCCGGACATCGAACCGACTTTCAGGCTCAAGCTGCGAAAGAATGAATAATATGCTTTGCCGGGAACACTCACATTGCTCCGGATTGTTCCTGAGCCCGCACTTCACCTTGGGGCAGGAACATTCCTGATAACTCAGTTCATAAACCTTCCCCGGCTCAATCACCCTGCCTTGATACGACTTGCTGTTGTACCCTTCCGAGTAGATCCTGTCGAAATCCCCATCATACTTGGTATAGATTTGCTTATGTAATGGGAGGACATGATTCTTAACGCATTCTATAGCCTCTTTTCTATAATCTATAGCCTCTTTTCTATAACCCATATGATTAGATTGTTGCTGAATCTAAAGAACGAAACTGCGGGGGTAGAAATCGCTGTAGAAACGGCCGTCGGTGGCGGTGAACTTCAGTACGCAGTAATTAGGATCGGTCACACCGCCAGGATAATACTGTGTATCGCCCTCGCGCCAAATCATCTCCTTGCTCTCGGCATCCGTAAGCACCTCCATTGTGCCACGAAGCATCATACCTTTGAAACCCTCGGCATCGCAGAAATAGATGCTGGCCTTGGGATTCGCCTTGTAGTGAGCCACACGGAGAGAGAAGGTGTTGGTGGTAAAAAAGAACGTTTTGATGCCTTCACGCTTACGAGGTGCCAACATGGCCTTGGTGCAGGGATAGCCCTCGTTATCAATTGATGAGATATAGGCAATGGGCAGCGTGTCGGCCATCTGCGCGATAAGGTCCTTAACGCCCATCAAAGCCGGGTTCACCGCAGTGTCATCGTTGACTGTCAACTCCTTACGCCAGCGCTTCAGATGCGGGAAATACATCTTCATCTGGCCGATGTACTCTTCCTTGGTGATTGGTTGGGGCAGGCCCTTGTTCACCTCGTCTACGAACTGGGCGCAATGCTCAATCATTTCGTCCATGGTGCACTCCTGCAAGAACTTACCGTCTTTATAGCAGTACATGCAATAATCTTCGTTCTTGCTACCATCGGCGTTAGTGCCGAGCACTTCGTCAGTCAGCGGCATTCCGCAACTCTGACAGAATCTCATTTCTTTTTCCATATTCATTTTTAACAATACGTTTTATCTTCCAGCGGGCGGGTGCATCCCCAACTCTTGGCAAAGTCTTCAAAGCCTTGGTTGACCTTCTTCATAAATAAAAGACTCACCATCTTACGTGCCAGCCAGGGATATTGCTCCGGGCCAGTGAACTTTTTAGCCTCTGGGATGAAGAAGTTGCCGCTCTGCGCAAACATGCGTCCCATTTTTTCATAAGGCGCAACGATCTTGGCTTTTACAGCGTCCTCTCTGGTGCGGATGCCAAAACTACCGCCCTTTATCAGCGTGCCGCCATAGCTGCAACCTAATTGTTCGGGCAGCCCTTGCAAGATTCGCTCACAGAAGCGGAACTCATTTCCTTCGTCCATGCCTCCGTGAAGAAGGAAAGACAACTGGGCAGGCTGCTTACGCTCTGATGGCAGCGTTCCAAGGAATTCCAACATCATACTGGGTATGCATTCAACATAGAGCGGAAAGGCTATAAGGATATGTTCGTGGGTAAGAAAGGCTTCACGAGCAGCATCCCATTCCTTACGATTGGAGAGATTGTGGAGTTCCCAGGTGATGCCAGTTTCTTCCAGCCCTTTGACGAATGAATGGATTATTTTGTCCGTGTTGCTGAACTTCGCCATACGTGGGCTGCCATTGATGATAACGAGATGCTTGATCGGGCCGGGCATAACGGGAGATTCCCTGGCTTCGCTCGAAATGGCAGATTGGGGATCCAGGGCTATCGCGCCCAACGATTGTCCGCCAATATTCGCAGCCGTACGCTTGCACCAGTCCTCCATCATTGCCTGGTCGGCAGCACCTTTGTACAGCAATCCGATATTCAATGCGTGGTAACGTAGCTTATGGCGCATCCAGCCATCCCGAAAACAGACAGTCATATTCAGCATGGGCATAATGCGATCCATCACCCGTTTGCCTTTATAGTCCAGGAAACCAAAGCGTGTATCGGAGACAATCCACAGGTTTTCTGTCTCGACCAGTTTTTTTATGATTTTTTCATAATCGTCTTTGATGGCGCAAATGCCCGGAGTCTTCAGCCAGCACTGGTTACAACCCATGCAATGTGCGATCTTCATGTCTGAAGTATCGACAACCTCCACTTCTTTGTCTTTAATCAGAGCATTTACCTGATCAAGGGCTTCTTTACCTAATGTATTTAAAACCAATGTCTTCATAATAAAAGTACATTACATTCTGGCCTTGCTATCGGCGCCGGCTCCGCTGCCGCGGTACTTGCTCTGGACGGTGTTGAAGCTGTAGCGGATAGAGAGTTTAACTTTCTGCGTATCCAGCAGGTTGGTCTGCATGATGGTATGGCTGCCGAAGTCGGAATAGGGACTGAAAAATGCGTTGCGCGTAAGGTCCTCTCCTTCAAGGCGCACAACAAGCGAACCGTCACGGAGCAGCGTTTTCTGCACGGCGGCCGTGAGGTTAACGAACCAGTTGGTCATATACAGGTTCCGGGAATAGCCGGGACTCATAAACACGCCTCCCAGTTCAAGCTGCCATCCGCCCTTCACGGTGAAGGTATTGAAAAGCTGGGCAAAGAAGATGGGCTTATTGTTGAACGTAGTTACGCGAATGCCGGATGCTTCACGGGGGTCCGGAGCATTTATCGTGAACCACTGAGGCAGGACTCCAATTGTATAATTCATATTCCAGGGTCCTACGGTAGGAGTCAGATTGACATAGGCTGACATCATGCGGAAAGGCGTTTCAATGTTACGGGGCTTCACCAGCAC